>CANQAM010000010.1 GCA_947589325.1 uncultured Bacteroidales bacterium
GACACCGAACGCACCGAGTCGTTCCGCACCTCTGCCGAAGTGTATATGCGCTATGCCGATGCCGAAGTGCGCAAGAACGCCGCGTTCATCGATTCTTTCGACCTCAACGACATGACCTACTACCGGAAAGATTAAAATCCTTTCCGTCCTTTGTAAGCCCTTTACGTATATTCGTAAAGGGCTTATTTATTTCTGGAATCGAAATATTAGGATAATACATATAGATGTCGTATATTTGTATCATGTTGCAAGAATATTTGAATAAAATAATATGTGGCGATTGTTTGGAAGGTATGAAGAAACTTCCCGACGAGAGTATTGATCTTGTCGTTACCTCCCCTCCGTATAATTTGAAAAATTCTACGGGAAATGGAATGAAATGTGGAAAAGGAGGAAAATGGTCGAATGCGGCTCTTATCAATGGATATGCAACTTATGATGATTGTATGCCTTATGATGAATATTGTCAATGGCAGAAAGCCTGTCTTTCAGAGATGTTCCGTGTAATAAAAGATGATGGGGCAATATTCTATAATCATAAATGGAGAGTGCAGGCAGGGAGAATCCAAGATCGCCATGAAATTGTACAAGATTTCCCTATTCGTCAGATTATTATCTGGAAGCGCAAAGGGGGTATAAATTTCAATGCAGGATATTTTCTCCCCACATATGAGGTTATATACTTAATTGCAAAAAAAAATTTCAAACTGGCACCGAAAGCCAATTCTTATGGTGATGTATGGGAATTTGGGCAGGAACTTAATAATTCTCACCCTGCACCTTTTCCCGTATCTTTGATAGACAGAATCATAACTTCTACAACGGCGCAGATAATAATGGATCCTTTTATGGGGAGTGGAACGACGGCTGTCGTTGCACAGGGATTAAATAGACAATTTGTCGGATTTGAGATAAGTGAACAGTATTGTAAGATTGCCAATGAGAGATTGGAACGGAACAAACTGTATCCGGAAATTGCAAAATTGCACCCGCTTAAATTGTTTTAATTATGAATGCGACATTGAAATTGATAACAAAAGAGGAACTCATAGCAGGATTTCGGAAAATAGAGAAAGCCGGCTGGATAGAAAATAAACGGGGACGTAATGACGGAGCGGTTGGAAATACGTTGGAAGATTTATTGGGTATCCCTGAAAATAACCTCCCTATTCCGAATGCTGCTGAATGGGAATTAAAAGCTCAACGATCGACTACAACTTCATTGCTGACGTTATTCCATACAGAACCTTCTCCTCGTGCAGCAAAACTTGTTTCGGAGATGCTGTTGCCATTGTATGGCTGGCGCCACAAACAAGCGGGAATCAAATATGCGGAAAGTGAACGTTCTTTTCGACAAACTTTGAATGGCAAAACGTTTACCGATCGTGGATTCAAGGTTGAGGTAAATCATAAAGAACAACGGGTGGAGATCGTTTTCGATCGTACTAAATGCCAAGCTGTTCATTCGGAATGGTTGCGAGAGATAGAAGCAACTGCGGGGACGACATTGCCGGTTACTCCATATTGGGGATTCAATGATTTATATACGAAAGCAGGTACGAAGTTGCTGAATTGTTTTTATGTACAAGCCGACGTCAAAAAAGAAAATGGCAAAGAATATTTTTATTATAATAAAGTTCTGATGCTTGCGAATCTTGATATAGATAAATTTATTGAAGCAATAGAACAAGGGAAAATATATGTTGATTTTGATGCGCGAACAGGACATAATCATGGTACTAAATTTAGAATACATTTTTCAGATATTCCGTTTGTGTATAAGTCTGTAACGCAGATATTGTAAAGGATATAGATTGATAAACCGATTTCCGACCGAATGGACGGGAATCGGTTTTTTTATGAGAATATTATCAAAAAAATATCTTTTGATTGTATTATTTTCTATCTTTGCCAACAAATGTAAAACCTAAAAAATTGGATTGTATGAAAAAGCGTTTAGGATTATTGGTTTGGTTGTGCTGCATTGCGGCAGCCGTGCAGGCGCAGAATTATCAAGATGTCGTCTATCTGAAAAACGGGAGCATCATACGGGGTGTGATTGTGGAGCAGCAGCCGAATGTTTTGCTGAAAGTAAAAACAGGCGACGGCAGCCTTTTCGTTTTTCAAATGGCAGAGGTCGAGAAAATGACGAAAGAGGAGATAGCGGGTCGTCGTTATCGAAACAGCGATGCTTTCCTGTACGATTCGCCGCGTCCATACAAAAAGAGAACGTATACCGATGATATGCACGGCTATTGCGGTTTTGTCGAAGTCGGAACGATTGTCAATTTCCGGGCAAGCGGAATCATCATAGCCAGAGGCGGATTTTCCGTAAATACTTCGCACGGCTACCGGTTCAATCCGCATCTGTTTTTGGGAGGCGGTTTGGCGCTCGATTATCATAGTGCCGGCGCCCGCCTTTTCATTCCCGTGTTTGTCGATTTCCGGACAGATTTTTTGGATAGGAACATTTCCCCTGTTTTTGACGTGAAAATCGGGTATGCCTTAGGTTCTAAAACGTCTGAAACGGTCAATCCCGGAGTCTATTTCAATCCTTCTTTCGGGGTGCGTTTTGGGCTCAATCATCGTGCTTCGCTGGTGGTTATGTTGGGGTATAATATGCAGCAGCAGGTTTACGGAGAAGAATATTATGAATACTATTCCAATGAAAGCTATCATTATCATTATGGTAATTATTATTTGCTCCGGCATGGGCTTTCTTTGCGCATAGGCGTCGGATTCTAAGCCGGTGCCGTAAAATGCAGGGAGCCGCGACTCATCGCGGCTCCCTGCATTTTTTAGAGAAGCACTCCGCTATTTTTTATACACGAGCGGGCACGACGCGAGCGATTCGCGTATCAGCCGGTTGCACAGCGCCGTGTCGGCAACGGCTTCCGACAGAGGGAACGGCAGCTTCCGTACCTCGGTTACTGCCGCGTCGGGAATGATGCTTGCCCGCAGCCGGGCGGAGGCAGGCGCTTTTTCGAGTGCCGCATATTGTTCATAGGTGTAGGTGGTGAACGCCGAAGTCGGTGCGATGCCCCGCCGGTCGAGCAGATAGCCGTCGGCAAGGGGTATCGGTTTCATTTCCGGCGATATGTCGGTCGGGTCGGGGTACGACACGATGCCGGTGCGGGCGGCGTCAAGCGTTATGGGCACGTTGTCGCGATAGTCGCCCGACGTTTTATAGATGAGAGCCGGCGGCAGGGCGCCGACCGGATTTCCGACGACAGCCGGCGCTGCCTCCACAGGCACGGCACCGGCGGCGGGCGTCGTTTCACGCGCGGAGCGGCAGGCAAGCAGCGATGCCGACAGAGCAAGGACACCCGCTATTTTCATAAGCCTCATTGCACAATCAGTTTATCGGTTATCGTATTTTGTGCTGTCGCGGTGCGCACGAGGTAGTGCCCTGCCGGCAGCCGCGAGATATCCACCGTTTGCCGTGTGGTGCTGTTGCCGGCAACCGACAGCAGCACTCTGCCCGAGAGGTCGATGACCGTTATCCGCTCTATCGCGCCCGATGCAGAAACGGTTACATAGTCGGCGGCAGGATTGGGATAGACGGCTGCATTCTCCGCCTTTGTTTCGGAAATGCCGGCGGGATTCGGTGAGAACGTCAGTGAGGTAGGGGTTGCCGTGAGGGTCAGGCTTCCGATACTGTCGAGCGGAACCAATACATCGAAATACTTATCATATAGGTTTTTACCGTTCTCGTTGAGTACCATATAAGCAGGAGTAACGGTGTAGGTACCTTTCTCTGGAAATTCCGTTATATTGAAATGACAAGACGGATAGCCATACAACGGAGAAAGTCGATACCAGCTTCTTCCCGACAAATAAAAAAACTCGCCGTCAGTACGGGTGAGTTTCAGCAACGGTTTGTAGTTAACCGTATCGATGGCGTAGGAAACTATAAATCCGTTTATGGTAACGACCTCTTCCGTCAGACGGTTGTAGGTCGATTGAGCGGTGGTAAGATTTTTTGTCAAAACAAGTTGTGGACGGATAGTCGAGCCTTCGACAGGCGGTTGTATTCCGGTAACTATGGATTGAATGAAATTGTATCCTCCGGTTGAGCCTCCGGCTCCCTGTGAATCGGGGTCGAGTGCCGTGAGCAGGAAATAGCCGTCGCTCATTCCGCTCCAGCCCCAATTGATATGGAAATAGTCTTCGCCGTCGCGGTATTGGTAGCCGTCGCATACGAACTCATGTCCTCCTCCGTCTTCGGATACCCCGCCATACAAGACGGGACGTTGGGCGCACAATTCATTGTAAATGATGTTTTTCCATTCCGGCAGAGAATAATAGCCCCGTTCCAAATACATTATTCCTTTGTCGTAGTTGAAATAATGGATAAGGGCGGTTGCCGCATTAAAATCCACTGCCCCACTTCCATCAAGAGCATACTCCATATCTACCGACACCCCTGCATGATACATCAGTGTGGCTACGGCTGTTCGCGACGCAGCGGGACTGTTTGCATTGTATTCGTCGAGCATCGCCTCCCAATTGTAGGTCGTGGCGCCGAAGTCGGCGGAGATAGTTTTTTTTATGTTTTCTTGTTTGTACGAATACGACCCCGTCCCATGCAGCGGGTAGTTATGGTATTTCATGATTTGCGCCATAGCGGTAGCCATACAGCCGCTGGGACAGTGCTTGCCGTCGATTGTGGGACACAAATCGTTGTAGGGAGCAAGTTGGTTCCACTTGGTGTGAACGAGGGGCTCTATATCCGCCCGCGCTTCGGCGGCTGTGTATGCCGTCGTTTTTTCGATAGCTCCGGCGACAGCCTGCTCTATCTCGGCGCCGTAACAGTCGAACCAGTATTGCATGGCGGACGGCACGGCATCGGCATCGAAACTTCCCGTGTCGGAATAGCCGAGCAGCGGAGTGGCGGCATCGTCGGCGGAAACGACTAAGAATCCGCCGCCTTCGTTGTTGAAAACGTATAGCGTGTTGAGGACGCCGTGCACACCGGTGTATGCCAATTCCGGCGCGGCCTCTGCCGACCTTGTCGGTGCGGAATGATGCGTTTTCACTCTTGCGAGTGCTTCTGTCGGCGAAAGCTGTCGCGCAGACAGCGAACTTGCCAGCAGGCTGGCGGACAGGAGGAGAAACAAAAACTTTTTCATATCCCTGTAAACTGTAAAGCTGGTGGAATTGTTCAATCCGTTATTTTTTCAGCGCGGCGATACTCTCTTCGAGCGACTTGATTTTGCTTTCGGCGTCGGCTTGTTTCTTGCGTTCGGTTTCCACCACTTGGGCGGGGGCGTTGTTTACGAAACGTTCGTTGCCCAACTTGGCGAGAACCGATTTCAGGAAGCCTTGCATATATTTCAATTCGTCTTCGAGTTTTTGCAATTCGGCAGCTTTGTCTATGTTGTTGCCCAACGGCACGGCATATTCGGTCGTGCCCACGAGGAACGATGCGGCGGTCGCCTCTTTGCCGGCGACCCGTTCGATGCCCGACAGGTTGGCGAGTTTGGCGACGACGGCGTCGCAGCCTCCGTCGTGCGTGCCGATGTATTGCAGTGCGAGCGGCTCTTTGTTGGCGATGTTTTTCTGCAAGCGCACGGTGCGTACGCCGGCGATGATTTCTTTCGCCCGCTCCACGTCGGCGAGCAGGCGCTCGTCGTAGGGTGCGAGGGCGGGAACCGGCTGCACCATGATGCTTTCGCCCTCTTGGCGGTCGCAGAGGTGCTGCCACAACTCTTCGGTAATGAAGGGCATGAAGGGGTGGAGCAGCCGCAGCAGCTCGTCGAAAAATTCGAGCGTGGCGTCGTAGGTGCGGCGGTCGATAGGCTGTCCGTAAGCCGGTTTCACCATTTCGAGGTACCACGAAGAAAATTCGTCCCAGAAAAGTTTATATACCGTCATGAGCGCTTCCGAGAGGCGGTATTTGGTAAAGAGGTCGGCCACTTCGGCATTCGTCTTTTGGAATATCGAGGCGAACCATTCGACGGCGATGCGCGCCGATTCGGGTTGTGCTGCACGGTCATCGACCTGCCAGCTCTTTACCAGTCGGAAAGCGTTCCATATTTTGTTGTTGAAGTTGCGGCCCTGTTCGCACAGCGCATCGTCGAAAAGTATGTCGTTGCCGGCAGGCGCCGAGAGCATCATGCCCATGCGCACGCCGTCGGCGCCGTAACGGTCGATGAGGTCGAGCGGGTCGGGCGAGTTGCCGAGCGTTTTCGACATCTTGCGGCCGATTTTATCGCGCACGATGCCCGTGAAATATACGTTGCGGAAAGGCATTTTTCCTTCGTATTCGTAGCCCGCCATAATCATGCGCGCCACCCAGAAGAAGATGATGTCGGGACCCGTTACCAAGTCGCTCGTGGGGTAGTAGTAGCGTATCTCCTCGTTGCCCGGACGGTTGATGCCGTCGAACAGCGAGATAGGCCACAACCACGACGAGAACCACGTGTCGAGGCAGTCGTCGTCCTGCCGCAGGTCGCTGAGCGTAAGAGCGGCGTTTCCGCTCTTTTCGCGGGCGGCAGCCAGCGCCTCTTCGGGCGTTTCGGCCACCACGTAGCCCCCTTCGGGCAGGAAGTAGGCGGGAATGCGGTGCCCCCACCACAGTTGGCGCGAGATGCACCAGTCTTTGATGTTTTCCATCCAATGGCGGTAGGTGTTTTTGTATTTCGGCGGATAGAATTTTATTTCATCGTTCAGCACGGGGGCGAGGGCTATTTGGGCGAGGTGCTCCATTTTGAGGAACCACTGCATCGAGAGTTTCGGCTCTATTACGGCGTCGGTGCGTTCCGAGTGTCCCACTTTGTTGTCGTAGTCCTCCGTCTTTTCGAGCAGACCCGCCTTGTCGAGGTCGGCAGTGATTTGCCTGCGCACGTCGAAGCGGTCTTGCCCCACGTACATACTGCCCGCTTCGCTTATCGTACCGTTGTCGTTGAATATGTCGATGACGGGCAGGTTGTATTTCTCGCCCAGCATATAGTCGTTTACGTCGTGGGCGGGCGTAACTTTGAGGCAGCCCGTACCGAATTCCATATCCACGTAGTCGTCCATGATGATGGGTATGGAGCGGTTTACCAGCGGCACGATGACACGTTTGCCTTTGAGGTAGGCGTAGCGCGGGTCGTTGGGGTTCACGCACACGGCGGTATCGCCCAAAATCGTTTCGGGGCGGGTCGTCGCCACGACGATGTATTTTCCGTTCTCCCCTTCTATCATATAGCGCAGGTAGAAGAGTTTGCTATGTTCCTCCTTGTAGATTACCTCCTCGTCCGACAGGGCGGTGAGCGCTTTCGGGTCCCAGTTCACCATGCGCACGCCCCGATAGATAAGACCTTTTTTATAGAGATCGACAAAGACTTTGATGACGCTGCGGCTGCGGGTTTCGTCCATGGTGAATGCCGTGCGGTCCCAGTCGCACGACGCGCCCAGCCGGCGCAGCTGTTTCAGTATGATGCCTCCGTGCGTGTCAGTCCATTCCCACACGTGGCGCAAAAACTCCTCGCGCGAAAGGTCGGTTTTTTTGATGCCTTCGGCAGCCAGTTTGTTCACCACCTTGGCTTCGGTGGCGATAGAGGCGTGGTCGGTGCCCGGCACCCAGCAGGCGTTTTTCCCCGTCATGCGGGCGCGGCGCACGAGTATATCCTGTATGGTGTTGTTGAGCATGTGCCCCATGTGCAGCACGCCGGTTACATTGGGCGGCGGAATGACGATGGTGTAAGGCTCGCGACCGTCGGGTTTCGATTTGAAAAATCCGTTTTTTATCCAGTATTCGTACCATTTGCCCTCTACGTCGGCAGGGTTGTACTTCGTTGCAATATCCATGTTTTTCGATTCTGAAAATTATTGACTTGCAAAAATACGAAAAAAAAGAAAACGCCCCGCTTTCGATGCCGATATTTCATCTCTCTTTTTCCCGAATTTGTGCCGTGCGTTTTTGCGCGTGAAGAATTTATGGTATATTTGTATATTCGTTCGTGTGGACGGAAAAAGAAACCGACGTTTTATGAAACTGTTGCAAATCAATACGACCGTCAATTACGAGGCGACGGGACGCATCGCCGAAGAAATCGGGCAGACCGCCATGGCGCACGGTTGGGAGAGTCATATCGCTTACGGGCGCTTCTCCAACGGCAGCCGCTCCCACGTGTTCAAAATCGGGACGCAGCGCGATGTCTATGTCCACAAGCTGTACTCTTTTCTGCTCGACCGGCACGGGCTTGCCTCGAAACGCGCCACACGGGAGCTTATCGCTTATATCGAATCGGTGTCGCCCGACATCGTTCATCTGCACAACCTGCACGGCTTTTACCTGAATTACCCCATACTGTTCCGCTGCCTGTCGCAGCTCGATGTGCCGGTGGTGTGGACGTTGCACGACTGTTGGGCTTTTACGGGGCATTGCGCATATTACGACTATGCCCGCTGCGACCGGTGGAAGACCGGCTGCCACGACTGTCCGCAGAAAAACGCTTATCCGCCCTCGTGGTTTGCCGACCGTTCGGCACGGAATTTCCGCGATAAAAAAAGGTGGTTCACTTCCTTGAACGACACGACGATAGTACCGGTGTCGGCGTGGCTGGCGGGCGAGGTGAAAAATTCGTTTTTGGGAAAATATCCGATACGGCAGATACATAACGGGATAGATACGGACGCCTTTTCGCCGCAGCCGGTAAACAAAAAGAATTTCGGTTTGGAAAACAAATTCGTCGTATTGGGCGTGTCGAACCTTTGGGTGTTCCGGAAAGGTCTCGATGATTTCGTGCGTCTGCGGACGCTGCTGCCGGAGGAGTTTGCCATCGTCTTGGTCGGACTCACACCGAAGCAGATAAGCGAGCTTCCCGAAGGCATCGTCGGCATTCCCCGCACGAGCAGCCTGCGGGAGTTGGCGGAGTATTATTCGCTGGCTGACGTTTTCGTGAATCCTACGTGGGAGGACAATTTCCCGACGACCAATTTGGAGGCGCTTGCTTGCGGTACGCCGGTCATCACGTATCGCACAGGCGGGAGCGTGGAGGCGGTAGACGACCGCACCGGATTTATTGTGGAGCAGGGCGATACTGCCTGTATAGCTGCTATCGTGGCAGACATGAAAGCGACCGGCAAGCAGCCTTACACCGAATTTTGCCGAAGCCGTGCATTGACGTGCTTCGACAAGCGAGACCGCTATATGGAGTATCTCCGCCTGTACGACGACCTGCTCGCCACCCGAAAATAGCGCCGCTTTTATTCTTTATTTTCAACGCATTAAAAAATTACGCAGTGCATCGTGTAAAAATACTCAATGCACTGCGTATTTTGTAAAACAGGGTCGTAAAGTGCTCTATTCTTGAACTTTTCTCTTTCTCCGGCAGGTGATGACGGCGGCTCCTGCGACAATGACGGCGAACAGCCCCATACCACACCACGCTATCGTTTCGGTGATGCGTATCGAGGTCGGGCGGAACGCCATGACCACTTCGTGTTCGCCGGCGGGGATATACAGTGCGCGCAGCACGTAATCGGCGCGGGCGATAGGCGTTTTCTTGCCGTCGATGGTCGCTGTCCAGCCGTGCGGGTAGAAAATTTCGGAGAACACGGCCACGCCTCCTCGCTGCGACGATACGGCGTAGTGCAGCTCTTCGGGGTGGTACGAGGTAAGTTTCAGGGTGGCAGTCGAGTCGGCGACGGCATTTACACCCTCGAATACCGAAGCGAAACGCTTGTCGATGACGGCGGTAGTCGTCGGGTCGAAGTCGGTCAAAGCCTCCATTTCTTCGTTGGCGCTGTTCACCCATTTTATTTCGTCTACGAACCAACCGTTGCCCAAAGCCCCGTCGTTGAGGTAGGCTTGCGGAGTGCCGTTTTCGTCGGGTTCGATAAAGTATTTCGTATTCAACATATTCAGCACCTGCATGTTGCCCTTGCTTATCTGATGCTCGATAAGCTCTTGATACCGACCCAATTTGGCGGCGTGATACCCGCCGATACATTTGTGGTAGAACGGTGTAGCCCCGTCGTTGAACGTGCTTGTCGCGCTGTTATACACCCGATAGTAGAGGTCTTTGTCTTGCAGTATCGTTTTGTCGGCCGGACTTTTCGGGTAGAACGAAGCGAAATCTTTGGTTTCCTGCCGTTCGATGAAATGCCCGCTGTTGAGGTAGCGTTTATCGACGAGCCACATATCGCCGATGCAGAGCACTATCACGGCAATGACGAATACGCGGGCGTTGAATTTCTTGCGGGCGAAAAGGAACAGCAGCACGCCGCCGAGTGCGATGACGAAGAACGACCGCCACGCATCGCTGCGGAAAATGGCGACGCGCACATCTTCAAGCGCATCGATGACTGCCGCCACTTGGGCGTTTCGTGCGGCTTGCGGCAAAAATGCCTGTACTTCCTGCGCGCTCAAAAAGTCGAAAAAGAGTCGCGGCAGCAGGGCGAACAGCAGGGCGATGCCGCCCGTCAGGGCAAAAGAGATACATACCCCTTTTCGGTTCTTGCGGAGCGTATCGGGATTTTTCACGATTTCGGCAACCGCCAACGCCGCCAACAGCGGGATTATCAACTCCGCCACTACGAGAATCGACGATACCGAGCGGAATTTGGAGTACATCGGGAAGTAGTCGGCAAACAGGTTGGTGAACCACATCATGTTGTGTCCCCACGACAGGAATACCGTGATGACCGTTGCCCCTAACAGATACCATTTGAGCCGTCCGGGCAGAATGAAAAAGGCGAGGACGAAGAGCGTCATGAAGAAAGCCCCCGCATATACGGGACCGGAGGTGAAAGGCTGGTCGCCCCAGTAGCGGTTTTGTTGGGCGATGATTTGCCGGTATTGAGCCGGCACCGACGAAGCCTCTTTTCCGATAGCGCCTGTGGCTCCGCCCTTTACGTCGGGCACCAGCAAGCTCCATGTTTCGCCTATGCCGTAGCTCCATTGCGTCATGTAGTCGCGGTCGAGACCGTCGGTTTTCACTCCGGCATTGCCGAGAGTCAGTTCCGATTTTCCGCGCATACTTTCCTTGCTGTATTCCCATGTGTGGTACAGGTTCGAGATGTTCACCGACACCGCAAGCAGCAGGGCGGCAAATGCCACGCCCGTCGCTTTGGCGAAGTCCGGAAGTTTATGTTCCCGTATGCTTTCCACCAGCCGCCACAATACGTAAGCCCCTATGATGAAGAAGGAGTAGTAGGTCATTTGTATGTGGTTCGACATTATTTGGAAAGTAAAGAACAGGGCGGTCGTCAAACCGCCGGCGATGTATCTGCCCCGATAAATAAGTATCAACCCCGCGATGGTAGGCGGAATGTAAGCGAGTGCCAAGACTTTCCAGATATGCCCCGCCATGATGATGATAAAGAAGTACGACGAGAAAGCATATCCGATAGCGCCGAGTACGGCGATGTCGCTGCGGGCGCCCCATACGCACAGCAGTATGTAGAAACCTATCATCAGCAGATATACATACACCACCGGTACGGGAAGGTACAGCGAATAGAGGTTGCATACTTTGTGCAGAAAGCGGCCTGTTGCATACGACGGCGCTATTTGGTAGGTGGGCATACCCGAGAATTGGGCGTTTGTCCAGCGGATAGGATTGCCGGAATCGGTACTGTATGCCTTGATTTCCTGCCCGAATCCTTGTCGGCTGTCGTGTCCGAGAACGGTTTTCCCTTCGAAAATTTCGGGAGAGAAGTAGGCGAACGAGATGACGACAAATGCGATTATCGCATAGAGGTGCGGCAGCAGGGGTTTCAAATAGGTGCGAAACATGGCTTTTACGATTGAAATTCGACCTCAAAGATACGATAATAAAATGATATGAAGGCAAAATCCCGAAATTTTATGCCGAAGGTCTGCGGAGCGTTTCGGCACGTTTCAGGGCGGCGTCCATGCGCAGGTTGTGTTTGATGTACCGCCGTATCGAGCGGTATGTCGGGTGCAGGGCATGGAAAGGTCGCGCGCTGTTTTCTTTCAACAGGAATATCACGAGGCACAGAAGGCAAGCCCACAACAGCCACCCGTATATCTCTTTCAGACTGACAGCCAATGCTTGCCGCTGCACGGCTCCGTATATTTCGGAAAGAGGCAGCTCTCCGGCAAGCGGCTGCACGCCGTCGATGCCGGCACCCAGCAGCATACTGTTTTTCTGCATGACGACTTTCAGTATCCGTCCTAAAACCGCGCTGCCGAATGCTCCTCCGAGACATGCGCTGGCAAACGATTGCGCCGTAACCGACTGGAAAAAGATAGGAAACGGAATGCGGGAAAGCGCTGTCAGGAAAGTAATGACAATCATCACCAAACCGGCATTCCGAAGAAATACCGGCAGTATCAGCATCGTCTTATCGACGTTGTAGTCGATGTAGAAGTAAAAGAGCGCCAGATGGAGCGCTAAACACCCGAATGCAATGGCTGTCATGCGCCGGTATGCCCACTTCCGTCGGGCGAAAGTGAGGTACATGAACAGGCTCCCCATGACGATGCCCGCTGTTCCCGCCCAGTTGAGCGAAATCACGTGTTCGGCGTCGTAGCCGAGAATACCCTCCATATAGGCGTGGTCGAATACATGACCGGTGGCAACGAATATTTCGATTACCGACAGCAGGGCGAGGGTCGTGTAAAGCGGGCGCTGCCGCCAGACATCGGGACTGATATAGGGGTGGCGCACAAACGTGGAGCGCCAGACGTTCAGTGCCGTAACGGCGATGCCGCCGACGGTGGCACAGCGTATTTCCGACCCGTTCCACCAGTCGTAGTGTTCGCCATATACGCAGATGAAAATCGTGCAAAGCAGGCTCACGCCCCACATGATGCCGCCCAACCAGTCGATGCCGTAAAGCGGGAGTTTGCGCATGGTATGGAACGTACTGAAAAGAATTTGGTTGGCAATCAACACCGCCAGCAGCAGTCCGATAATCAGCCAGTGCACGTATTCCCACGTCGCCCATACAGTCGTGTAAACGGTCAGCAGTCCCGACAGTTGCAGGCTGCCCTGCACTAACAGGTGAATGTAACAGAAAAATACCGACAGGTCGCGTTTCGGCGTAATCCAAAGCTGTATGAGCGAGTTGCACTCGAAAGTCGCCCACATGCGGAAAAATCCGGTGAAGAAGCATACCGCCACCAACACGGGCACGCTGCGCGTGTACATACATATCAGGTTGCCGGCGATGATGGCTGTCGTGCAGATTTGAAATGCCGTTTTGGTGCAGAAGCGGAATTTCAGCCGGAAAATGATGGCGAACGTCAGCGCCAGACCTGCCAGCGAGGCATAGCCCGCCATCATGATATCTTCCTGCATCAACGAGGTGGAACCGACCATTTGACTGACGGCTGCCAGATACACTCCGCCGGAAAATTGAAAGACGATGACGAACGCGACCAAAATCCACGGACGGATTTTTTTCGGCACGAAATCGCGCAGCATCGGCAGCGAGAAGGGTGGTATTTCGTGCATGGAATCAATATTTTACGGTACACTCCACGTTCATGCCGGCGCGCAGCCGCTTCATATCTTCCGCCCGATTGTTTTCGGTAAACTCGATGCGCACAGGAATGCGCTGTTCCACTTTCACGAAATTGCCCGCCGAGTTGTCTTGCGGAAGCAGCGAGAAGCTGGCACCCGTCGCCTGCGAAATCGATTTTACCACTCCTTCATATACGCACTCGGGCACGGCATCGACGGTTATTTCGACGGGCAGTCCTTCGGCGATATGGGCGGTCTGCGTTTCCTTGTAGTTGGCGACGACCCACTTTTCCTGTTCATCGACCACTTCGACAAGCGTTTGTCCGGGCTGCACGAGCTGCCCTTCCTGCACCGTTTTGCGTCCGGTGATGCCGTCGCACGGTGCGAGGATTACCGTGTACGAGAGATTCAGTTTCGCCAGCTCTACGGCAGCTTCCGCCAACTTCACGACGGCTTCGGTCTGTTCCAGACGCTGCGACTGCTCCTGCTTCACGAGCGCGGTCGATTGCTTTTGGCGGGAGAGCAGCGCGTAACGGGCTTTGGAGCTTTCGTAAGCGGTCTTTACGGCGTCGTACTGCTGGCGGGTTACGGCTTCCTGCTCCAACAGCTTTTGATACCGGTGATATTCGCGCTCGTCGTTTTCGAGTCGGATTTTCGCTTCCAAAATTCCGGCGTCGGACACCGACAGGTTGTTTTCGGTCGTGTGTATCGACGACGACACGACGGCTTTCCCCGAAAGGGCGTTTTGGTAGTCGGCTTCGGCTTGGGCGAGCCGGAAGCGAAACTCGGCATCTTCGATGACCGCCAGCGTATCGCCCTTGTGCACATGCCGGTATTCGGTGAAATAAATGTGCTTGATGAATCCCTGTATCTTGCTGTTTACCGGCACGATGTGCTGGCGCACCTGCGCGTTGTCTGTAAATTCCACTCTGCCCAGATGCACGAATTTGTCGCATACGTAGACGAGGGCGTATAGCAGCGCCGCAAGCACGGCGACGTTGAAAATTATTTTTTTCGTTTGTCTTTTCATCGGAATGTTTTTAGAGAGTACCAGAAATATAAAGAAGTTTGTAATAACTGAAAATCACGTCGATGCGGGCATTCACCAATTCCGCTTCCGCCGCGAGCTTGGCGTTGCTTGCGTCGAGCATATCGGTGATGAGCGCCATGTCGTTTTGGTAGCGATTGTGTACGACGGCGTAGTTGCGGTTGGCAAGTTCCGCGCTCTTTTCCTGCGTCTGCACCGTCAGGTAGCTTTCGAGGTATTTTACGTATTCGGCTTGGACGGACAGCACGGTTTCTTCGGCTGCGTGTTCGCGGGTCTGCTGCGCGCGCCGTATCGACAGGCGGCTGCGCGACAGCTCGCGCGGCGACTTGAACAGCGCATCGAAATTGTATTTGATGCCCACGCCCACATACCAGTAGTTGAAATTTTTGTCGATTGCCGGCACTTCGATGAGTATCGGACCGTTGAGGTTGTTGCCCGCGAAAAGGGCGATTTTCGGAATCCGGGTCGAGCGAATGATTTTGTTTTGCTGCTGCTCCATTTTTATGGCGATGTCGCACTGTTTCAGGGCGGGCGACTGTTCGATGCCCGATTTCGTCCAGTACGACTCGTCCCCGACGGGAATCTCTTGCGTCAGGAGGGCGGTATCGGGCACGATTGCCGTGCCGGCAGGCAGTCCGAGCAGCACGACCAAATGGTTGTTGAGTATCGTCCGGTTGTTTTCGATGCGGGTGCGTTGCAGTTCGAGGTTCGACAGTTGCAGTTCGTAGCGCGTGATGTCGTTGTGCAGCACGACGCCCTCGCGCTCTTTGGCGCGCAACTCGTCGAGCACCTGTCGGGTTTGGGCGATGTTGGCATCGTAGACGCCGCTGAGGTTCTGCTGCTTGAACAGGTCGAGATAATACCCTACCAGCCTCAGCCGCGTTTTGTCGCGGGTATCTTCGAGCGTCCATCGGGCGCTTTCGCTTTGCAGGCGGGCGAGGTCGATGCTGCTCCGTATCGCTCCGCCGGAGTAGATGACCTGCGACGCCTCTACGGCAAGATTGTTTCCGAAATGGGGCATATCGATATTCATTTTATCGGAAAAATCGCGCTCCCACATACGACCGTCGCCGATGTAGTTTACCGATACTTCGGCGCTGATTTCGGGCAGACGTGCGTTCTTTGCCTCTTTTATGGCGCGCAGACTCTCTTCCACGCCGGTTTTGTCGGCGCGCAGCGACTTGCTGTTTTCTTCGGCTAACGCGAACATTTCGTCTATGGATAGCCTTTTTTGTACGGATTCTTGGGCGTATGCCCCGTTGTACAGTATGCACGTGCATACCGTGAGCAAAATATATTTGTTCATGTGTAGGTGATAAGATGTGAATAATGAAACAGGGGTGAAACGCGCTTTCCTAATCGGAATTTTCACGACCCCACCGGTGGAAGTCGGCTAAGCGAAAAAAGATTTTTTGAATAAGTGCGGTGTAAGCGAAAGTGCGATTTTTTCTCATTGTCCGGCGGGACTGTATATCCCGTTCAGGCGACAAAGGTAGGAAAAATAAAAACGTAGGCGGATTCTGTATTAACAAATATTATGATTTTAACGTGCTGCTGTTGCCGGCATGGAAGGAAGCAGGCAATAAAAAAGCAAGCCCTGTTTACACAAACAAGGCTTGCTCCGGATTTGCCGTATGGCGGCGGCAAAATCCTCTCTCTATGCAACAGAGTAAAAAAGCATCAATAACTTTGTTTATGGACGTTCTTTACAGCGCGTCCCGACGGGTCGTTGAGTTTCTTGAACGACTCGTCCCATTCCAGTGCCGTGGCGGTGCTGCAAGCGACCGACCGTTCGGACGGCACGCTGCGTGCGGCGGCATCGGAGGGGAAGTGTTCGGCAAAGATGGAGCGGTAGTAATACTCCTCTTTGTTCATCGGCGGATTGATGGGGAAGCGTTCGGCGGCGTGCGCCATTTCTTCGTCCGACACCCGCTCGGAGGTAATCTGTTTGAGTACGTCGATCCAACTGTACCCCACACCGTCGGAGAACTGCTCTTTCTGACGCCATGCCACGCTCGCGGGCAAAATGTCCTCGAAGGCTTTGCGCAGTATCCATTTCTCCATTTTCCCGTCTTTCGCCATTTTGGCTTCGGGGTTGAGGCGCATGGCTGTGTCCATGAAAGTCTTGTCGAGAAACGGCACGCGCCCTTCGACGCCCCATGCCGAGAGCGATTTGTTGGCACGCAGGCAGTCGTAGAGGTAGAGCTTGCTGATTTTGCGCACGCACTCTTCGTGAAACGCCCGCGCGTCGGGCGCTTTGTGGAAGTAGAGGTAGCCGCCGAATATCTCGTCGGCGCCTTCGCCCGAGAGTACCATTTTTATGCCCATCGACTTGATGACGCGCGCCAGCAGGTACATCGGCGTGGAGGCGCGCACCGTCGTTACATCGTAAGTCTCGATGTAGTAGATGACGTCGCGCAGGGCGTCGAGACCCTCCTCTATGGTGAAGTTGATTTCGTGATGCACCGTACCGATGTGCGCGGCGACCTGACGGGCAGCTTCGAGGTCGGGCGCCCCTTTCAGCCCTACGGCAAAAGAGTGCAGCTGCGGCCACCAAGCGTCGGAGCGGCTGCCCGATTCGATACGCTTGGCGGCATACTGTTTGGCGACAGCCGACACGATAGACGAGTCCAGCCCGCCCGACAGCAGTACGCCGTAGGGTACGTCGCTCATCAGCTGGCGGCGCACCGCATCGCATAGTGCGGCACGCAGCGCCTCGCCGTCGGCGCCGTTGTCTTTTACGGCGTCGTACTGCTCCCAGTCGCGTTTGTACCAGCGCACCATTTTGCCGCTCCGGCTGTCGTAGTAGTGTCCGGGTAGGAAAGGTGCGTAGTCGGTACACCACCCTTCGAGCGCTTTCAATTCCGATGCCACATAGGTGCGACCCTCGCTGTCGTGCCCCATGTAGAGGGGTATCACGCCTATGGAGTCGCGGGCGATGAGGTAGCGGTCGTTTTCTTCATCGTACAGCGCGAAAGCGAAAATGCCGTTGAGGTCTTCGAAAAAGTCGATGCCCTTTTTCCGGTAAAGCGCCAAGATGACTTCGCAGTCGGAACCCGTCCGGAAAGAATAGTCCTTGCAGATGCCCTCGCGCAGGTCGCGGTGGTTGTATATTTCGCCGTTTACGGAGAGTATCAGTTTGCCGTCGGGGCTTTTCAGCGGCTGCCCGCCTGAGGCGGGATCGACGATAGAGAGACGCTCATGCGCCAGAATCGCTGATTTCCCCACGTATATGCCCGACCAGTCGGGCCCCCGATGACGGATTTTTTTTGACATTTCCAATGCCTGCGCACGCAGCTGCGCCGCATTCTCTTTTATATCGAATATGCCTACGATTCCGCACATGGCTTTCTTATTTTAAGGTCGATAAATAACGGTCGATAGCTGCGGCGGTTTTGCGCCCCGAAGCGATGGCGCGCACCACGAGACCCGCACCGTAGGAGGCATCGCCGGCGGCGAATACCTTTGCGACGGAACTTTTGTTGTCGCTATCGACTGCCACGTTTTTACGTCCGTCGAGCGTAACGCCGAGATTTTCGAGCAACCCTTCGTAAACGGGGTGTACGAATCCCATTGCCAAGAACACCATATCGACGTCGAGAATTTCGGTCTCGGCAGCCCGCTGCGGCGTCATGCGGCCGTTTTCGTCGGTCGTCCAAGTTACCGGAGCCACTTCGACCTGTTTCAATACGCCGTTTTCGCCGATGAAGCGCACGGTATCGAGGCTCCACCGCCGTTCGCAGCCCTCTTGGTGCGACGACGATGTTTTGAGTATCTGCGGGTATTGCGGCCACGGCGTCGCCGGATTTTTATCGACCGGCGGTTTGGGCATGATTTCTATTTGCAGCACGCTTGCGGCGCCCTGTCGTATGGCGGTGCCCACGCAGTCCGAACCCGTGTCGCCGCCGCCGATTACCAGCACCCGTTTGCCTTTGGCGGAGATGCGTTCTTCCGGTGCGACCTCTGTGCCGGCATTGACGCGGTTTTGCTGCTTCAGCAGTTCGAGCGCGAAGTAAACGCCTTTGAGGTCGCGCCCTTCGACGCGGAGGTCGCGCGGCTCGCCCGCCCCGATAGCCACGCATACGGCATCGTATTCGTCGAGCATTTTTTTCAATGCCTTCTTGTCAGCGCCTACCGGTGCGTTGCAGAAGAAAGAGATGCCCTCTGTTTCGAGCAGCGCCTGACGGCGGTCGATAACGTTTTTGTTGAGTTTGAAATCGGGTATGCCGAGCCGCAGCAGTCCGCCGATGCGTTCGTCTTTTTCAAAAACTTCGACGGTGTGCCCCTTGCGGTTGAGCTGGTTGGCGCAGGCGAGCCCTGCCGGTCCCGAGCCGATGACTGCCACCTTCTTGCCCGTGCGGGTGTGAGGCGGACACGCCACGACATACCCTTCGGAAAAGGCTTTTTCGATAATGGCGGCTTCGTTGTTGCGCACGGTTACCGGCGCATTTGCCGAGAGCCCCAGCACGCACCCTTTTTCACAGAGCGCCGGACAGACACGTCCCGTAAATTCGGGAAAGTCGTCGGTTTCCTGCAAGAGGCGGTAAGCCTCCCGCCAGTTTCCTTTATACACGGCGTCCTGCCATTCGGGCTGGCGGTTGCCCAGCGGGCAGTTCCAGTGGCAGAAGGGCACGCCGCAGTCCATGCAGCGCGAGGCTTGCGTGCGGCACTCTTCGTCGTGGAAGGTAAGCTCCACTTCGGCAAAATCGGTTTTTCGTTGTTGAACGGGACGGTATCCCGCTTCTTTTCTTCCTATGGTAAGAAATGCTTTCGGATTTCCCATGATTCTTTTACTTTTTACTTTGTTGCATGATTAATAGTCCCGTTCCACTTTCTCGATTTTCTGTTGCAGCGATTTTATTTTCTCTTCTTGCAGCACTTTCTTGTACTCGATAGGCATCACTTTGATAAATTGCGATACGTATTCGTCCCAGTTTTCGAGCATACGTTTGGCGAGGGGACTGTGCGTGTTCTCGTAGTGGTTGGCGATGAGGCCGTGCAGCTCTTTGTTGTCGGCGGCATCTTCGATGAGCGAAAGTTCCACCATCTCCATATTGCAGAAGAAGTCGAAATCGTCGTTCTTGTTCCACACGTAGGCGATACCGCCGCTCATGCCGGCGGCGAAGTTGCGACCCACTTTGCCGAGTACCACCGTGCGACCGCCCGTCATGTATTCGCAGCAGTGGTCGCCCACGCCTTCGACGACGGCTGTCGCGCCGCTGTTGCGCACGCAGAAACGTTCGCCCACGATGCCGTTGATATAGACTTCGCCCGACGTGGCGCCATAGAGCAGCGTGTTGCCGGCGATGATGTTTTCTTCGGGTGCGAACGACGAGCCTTTCGGCGGAATGACGATGATTTTGCCGCCCGAGAGTCCTTTGCCCAAATAGTCGTTGGCTTCGCCCGAGAGGCAGAAGGTTACGCCGTGTGCGAGGAATGCGGCGAAGCTCTGACCTGCCGAGCCGATGAAGTTGCACCGTATCGTGTCGTCGGGCAGACCGGCGTTTCCGAACCGCGTGGCTATCTCGCCCGAAAGCATGGCGCCCGTCGAGCGGTCGGTGTTGCATATCGGCAGATGCAGCTCGATGGGCATCAGCGATTTAAGCGACGGAAGCGCTGCCTTTATCAGCCGCTGGTCTATCACGTCTTCGATTTGGTGCGCCTGCTCCTTGATTTTGCGGCAGGCATGTTTTTCAGCCTCTGCCGGACGGTAGAGTATGCGCGAAAGGTCGAGTTTGTCTATCGTGTGGTCGCCTACGGGAGGTTTCGGGAAAAGCAGGTCGGAGCGGCCGATGATGTCGTCCATTTTGGTGAAGCCCATTTCCGCCAGCCACTCCCGCACTTCCTGCGCGAGGAAGGTGAAGAAATTGACGAGGTATTCCGACCGTCCGAGGAAGCGTTTGCGCAGCTCTGCATTCTGCGTGGCGACGCCCACCGGACAGGTGTTCATGTGGCATTTGCGCATCATCACACAGCCCAAGACGATGAGTGCGCTGGTGGCAAATCCGAATTCTTCGGCGCCGAGCAGCGCTTGTATGATGATGTCGCGTCCGGTTTTCAGCTGTCCGTCCACTTGCAGCGTTACCTGCCCGCGCAAGTTGTTGAGTACGAGCGTCTGCTGCGTTTCGGAAAGACCTATTTCCGACGGCAGTCCGGCGTGCTTTATCGAGCTGGCGGGACTTGCTCCCGTGCCGCCTTCGCAGCCGCTGATGACAATCATGTCGGCTTTGGCTTTGGCTACGCCGGCGGCAATGGTGCCCACGCCGCTCTCTGATACCAGCTTCACGCTGATGCGGGCGCGGGGATTCACGTTTTTCAAATCGAAAATGAGCTGTGCCAAGTCTTCGATAGAGTAAATGTCGTGGTGCGGGGGAGGCGAGATGAGCGAAATGCCCGGTATGGAGTGGCGGGTGCGCGCAATCACTTCATCGACTTTGAATCCGGGCAGCTGCCCGCCTTCTCCGGGTTTTGCGCCCTGCGCCACCTTGATTTGTATTTCGTCGGCATTCACCAAATATTCGGTCGTTACGCCGAAGCGTCCCGATGCTACCTGCTTGATGGCGCTGCGAGCCGACGTACCGTCTTCGCGCGGAACGAAGCGTTCGGCATCTTCGCCGCCTTCGCCCGTGTTGCTCTTGCCGCCCAGTTTGTTCATGGCGATAGCCATAGCTTCGTGCGCCTCCTTGCTGATAGAACCGAACGACATGGCGCCCGTTACGAAACGGCGCGTTATGGCTTCGACAGGCTCTACCAGCGAAATATCGATGGGGTTGCGTTTGAAGTCGAGGCGGTCGCGTAGGAATACCGGCTGCTCCTTGCCATCGACCATGGCGGTAAATTCTTTGAATTTCTTGTAGCTGCCCAGACGGGTCGCCAGTTGCAGGGTTGATATGGTTTCGGGATTCCATGCGTGGAATTCGCCGTTTTTGCGGAAGCTGTAAATGCCGTTGTGGTTGAGGTACTGTTCTTTGTCGATGTAAGCCTCCGCATGGAATTTGACGATGTCGCGGTAAATCTCTTCGAGCGTTACGCCGCCTATTTTGGAAGTCGTGCCGCAGAAATAACGGTCTATCAATTCCTGTGAAATGCCGACAGCCTCGAACAGCTGGGCGCCCCAATAGCTGCCTATCGTGGAGATGCCCATTTTGGAGATGACTTTCAACAATCCTTTGTTCACCGCTTTCACGTAATTTTTTTCGGCGGTGTGGTAGTCGAGCTGTATCTGTTTGTCGTTTACCAACTGGTTGATGACGGCAAAAGCCATGTAGGGGTTTACCGCGCTGGCGCCATAGCCTATCAGCAGGGCGAAGTGCATTACTTCACGAACCTCGCCGGTCTCTACGACGATAGCTGTCTGCACACGCATACGCTTGGCGATAAGGTGGTTGTGTACGGCGGAGACGGCGAGCAGCGACGGTATGGGCACCTGCGTTTCGTCAGCCTCCTTGTCGGAGAGTATGATGTAGTTGAAGTCGGCTTTCACCGCCTGTTCGGCTTCGGCGCAGAGGCGGTCGATACCCTCTGCCAACCCTTGTGCGCCGGAATTGAGGTCGAACGTCATCGACAGCGTTTTGGTGCGGAAGCCCTTGTAGCGCAGGTTGCGCAGAATATCGAGGTCGGCGTTGGTGATGACGGGCGATTTGATATTGACCATCTTGCACAGCTCCGGCGACTGCACTAACAGATTTTTGTTGATGACGCCGATGTAGTTGCCGAGCGACATCACCAACTCTTCGCGAATGGGGTCGATAGGCGGGTTGGTTACCTGCGCGAACTGTTGCCGGAAGTAGTGGAACAGCAGCTGCGGCTTCTGCGAAAAGAGAGCCAGCGGCGTGTCGTTGCCCATAGAGGCGATAGGCTCTTTGCTTTCGGTGGTCATGGGTATGATGATGCGCTCCACATCTTCTTTGTGGTAACCGAATGTATGCAGGTGAGCCGCATAGTCGGGCACGTCGTAGCGCACGGTGCGACCCGAACTGATGGTGTCGAGTTTCACGCGGTTTTTGGATAGCCACTCCCGATAGGGGTATGCCGAAGCCAGCTGCTCTTTCAACTCTTCGTCGCGATAGATTTTACCTTTCTCGGTGTCGATGAGAATCAGTTTGCCGGGTTGCAGACGTCCTTTTTCTTTGATGTCGGCGCCGTCGAACGGCAGAACGCCCGCCTCCGAAGCAATGACCATCATATCGTTTTGCGTGATGAGGTAGCGGGCGGGGCGCAGACCGTTGCGGTCGAGCATACCGCCGGCGTAGCGACCGTCGGAAAAGAGCAACGTGGCGGGACCGTCCCACGGCTCCATGAGAATACTGTGGTATTCGTAAAACGCTTTCAGATTCTCGGAAATGGGGTTTTTCTCGTTGAAACTTTCGGGAATCATCATGGAGAGTACATGGGGCAGGCTCATGCCCGACATCATGAAAAATTCGAGTACGTTGTCTAACGACGCGCTGTCGCTCATTTCGGGTTGCACGATAGGTTTCAGTGCGTCGATGCCTACGCCGAGCACGTCGGGCTGCAACACGCTTTCGCGCGCCTCCATCCATTTGCGGTTGCCCCGTATGGTATTTATTTCGCCGTTGTGCCCCAGCAGGCGGAACGGCTGCGCCAGACTCCACGTGGGGAACGTGTTGGTGCTGAAACGCGAGTGTACCAGCGCCATGCCGCTGGTGAAATAGGGATTTATCAGGTCGAGGTAGTAGTAGCGTAGTTGCAGCGACGTAAGCATACCTTTATATACAAGGTTCCGGTTCGAGAGCGAAACGATGTAGAAATCTTTTTTCAAGGCGATATCCGAGTGCAACACTTTTGCCTCTATTTTTTTGCGCAGAACGTACAGGGCGCGGCTCAACGCCGTTTCGTCCATTTCGTTCGGGGCGGTGATGAAAAGCTGCTTTATGGCGGGTTCGGTGGCTGCCGAGCCTTCGCCGAGTATTTCGCTGTTCACCGGCACGTCGCGTATGGTGAGCAGTTGCAGTCCGGCGCCGGAAATTTCGCTTTCGATGATAGCGATGAGGGCTTCTTGGTCGGCGGTCTCTTTGGGGAGAAAGACAAGCCCTGTACCGTAATGACCTTTTTCGGGTACGGGGATTCCTTGCAGGAGAATGAACTCGTGCGGAATCTGCACCATGATGCCCGCGCCGTCGCCCGTTTTGGGGTCGGCGCCTTCCGCCCCGCGGTGATTCATGTGTTCGAGCACCTGCAAAGCGTTTTCGACGATTTGATGCGACTTGCCGCCGTGAATGTTCACCAGCAGACCGACACCGCAGGCGTCGTGTTCGTAATCGGGGCTGTACAGACCTTGTTCTTGTAATCTTTTACTTTGTTGCATGATGATATTGTTTTTTTGAAACCTGCCCGACAAACCGAATGAATGCCCAAAAAATTCGGTTTGCCGGAACAGGTCGTCTCCTTATGCAAGGAGTTGGTAAGAATTGAATTTAACGAATGAATAACAGTTCTCTGTATTTGGGGAGAGGCCACATCTCGTTATCGACGATAAGTTCGAGTTTGTCGATGTGGTAGCGTATCTCGTCCATCAAGGGCACCACCGTGTCGTGGTAGGCAATGGCTTTTTCGCGTTCGTCGGTGATTTTGTTCGCCACTTTGCGGGCATCGACCAATGCATCGACTTTGGTGATTACCGTAGAAATATGTTTCGATACCTTGCGCACCACCTTCGTATCTTCTTCCGAAAGCGTTTTGGCTTCATCGGCGGGGAAGAGGGCGTTGAATTTGGCGATGTTGTCGAGCAGTATCGACTGGTAGCGCGAGGCTACGGGCACGATGTGGTTCATTGCCAAATCGCCGAGTACGCGGGCTTCGATTTGTATCTTTTTGGTGTAGGTTTCCCATTTCACCTCGCAGCGCGACTGCAATTCCACTTCGCTCATCACCTTCGTGTCGGTGAAGATTTTTACATTCTTGGGACGCAGGTAGGCATCGAAATTCAGAGGTACGCTCGTTTCGCAGTCGAGACCGCGGCGGGCGGCTTCGGCTTTCCATTCCTCGCTGTAACCGTTGCCGTCGAAGCGTATGGCTTTACACTCTTTTATCAGTTTGCGTATCACGGTGAAGATAGCTTTTTCTTTCTGCGTACCCGCTGCGATGAGGCTTTCGACTTCGGCATAGAAGTCGTTGAGCTGGGCGGCTACGGCGGTGTTGAGCACAATCATGGCGGCGCCGCAGTTTGCCGACGAGCCGACAGCGCGGAATTCGAAGCGGTTGCCCGTGAAGGCGAAGGGCGACGTGCGGTTGCGGTCGGTGTTGTCGATGAATATTTCGGGAATATGGGCTACGCCGATTTTGATGCCGGCTTTCGGGTCCATCTTGATAGCTTCATCGGTCGTTGCCGATTCGAGTTTGTCGAGCACTTCCGAAATCTGTTTTCCGAGAAATACCGAAACGATGGCGGGAGGCGCCTCGTTCGCACCCAGACGGTGGGCGTTGGTAGCCGAGCAGATAGAGGCTTTCAGCAGGTCGTTGTGTTTGTAAACCGCCATGAGCACGTTTACGAGGAAGGTAACGAATTGCAGGTTTTCCATACCGTTCTTGCCCGGAGCGAGAAGGTTTACGCCGGTGTTGGTGCCCATCGACCAGTTGTTGTGTTTTCCCGAGCCGTTGATGCCCTTGAAAGGCTTTTCGTGCAGAAGCACGCGGAAGTTGTGGCGGCGGGCCACTTTCTTCATCAGCGACATGAGCAGGAGGTTATGGTCGTTTGCCAAGTTGGTTTCCTCGAAAATGGGAGCTACCTCGAACTGGTTGGGTGCCACTTCGTTGTGGCGGGTCTTCACGGGAATGCCGAGTTTCAGACACTCTCTTTCGAGGTCGGACATGAACGCGAGCACGCGGGTGGGAATGGAGCCGAAATAGTGGTCTTCGAGCTGCTGGTTTTTCGCGCTGTCGTGTCCCATGAGGGTACGACCGGTGAGCACGAGGTCGGGACGGGCGGCATACAGAGCCTCATCGACCAAGAAGTATTCCTGTTCCCACCCGAGATAGGAGAATACTTTGGTTACGTTTTCGTCGAAGAAATGGCATACTTTCACGGCAGCTTCGCTCATGGCGGAGATAGCTTTCAGCAGCGGGGTTTTGTAGTCGAGCGCTTCGCCGGTGTAGGAGATGAACACGGTGGGAATACAGAGGGTGTCGCCTACCACGAATGCGGGCGACGAGGGGTCCCATGCCGAATATCCGCGAGCCTCGAACGTGTTGCGGATTCCGCCGCTCGGGAAGCTCGATGCGTCCGGTTCCTGTTGGATAAGAATTTTACCGGAAAATTCCTCGATGACGGCGCCTTTTTCAAACTCGATGAACGAGTCGTGTTTTTCGGCGGTGCCGCCCGTAAGAGGTTGGAACCAGTGGGTATAGTGGGTCGCGCCTTGTTCCATAGCCCATTGTTTCATGCCGGTAGCCACGCCGTCGGCATATTCGCGGCTCAGCGGCGTGCCGTTGTCGATAGCGTCGATGATGGCATTGTAAGTTCTTTTGGAAAGATACTTCGCCATGGCGGCGCGGTTGAAAACGTGTTCGCCGAAAAATTCCGACGGACGTTTTTCTTCCGGTTCGAGTACGACGGCTTTGCGTTTGAAAGCCTCGTCCAGCAATTTGAATCTAAGTGTACTCATTTCTTTTTTACTTTATGTTTGAGAGTTGTTTATTTCATATAAAGAGGGGAGAGGGTAGTACCCCTCCCCGTAAAATCAGTTGTAAGCCGATTCGCCGTGTTCGTAGATGTCGAGTCCCTCTTCTTCGATGCGTTTGGGAACGCGCAGACCGTGAATGAGGTCGAGAACCTTGAAAATGACGAATCCCATGCCGGCAGCCCAAGCTCCTACGACGACTGCACCGAATGTTTGGGCAAGAAAGAAATTCCAGCTTCCGCAGTAGAAAAGTCCGTTCGTCGTGCAGAAAAGACCGGTGAGAATCGTGCCGAGAAATCCGCATACGCCGTGTACCGACGATGCGCCCACAGGGTCGTCGATTTTGAGTACGTGGTCGATGAAATCGACGGCGAGTATCATTACGACGCCGCAAATGATGCCGATGATTACGGCACCGCCCGGCGATACGAGGTCGCACCCAGCCGTGATGCCCACCAGTCCTGCCAAGATGCCGTTAAGCGTCAGCGACAGGGAGGGTTTGCCGTATTTTATCCAGCTGGTAACCAACGAGGCGAATCCGCCGGCACAGGCTGCCAGATTGGTTGTCAGGAATACGTGCGAAATGGCGGTATAGTTACCTTCGCCCGAAGCTGCCAGCTGCGAACCAGGGTTGAATCCGAACCACCCGAACCAGAGAATGAACACGCCGAGTGCGCCGAGCGTGAGGTTGTGTCCGGGTATGGCGTGCGACTTGCCCTCTTTGTATTTGCCGAGACGGGGCCCGAGAATGGCTGCCCCCACGAAAGCGATGGCGCCGCCTACCAAGTGTACGACGGTGGAACCGGCGAAGTCGTGAAACGTGATGCCGAAAGTGCGCATCATGAAGCTCCCTTCATCGCCGTTCATCAACCAGCCGCCGCCCCACGTCCAGTGTCCGGAAACGGGATAAATCAACACGCTGATACATACGGTGTAAATCAAGTACATCGAAAATTTGGTGCGTTCTGCCATAGCTCCCGAAACAATCGTGGCGGAGGTGGCGCAGAACACGGTCTGGAAAATGAGGAATCCCTCGATGGGCAGACCGTTGTCGATGATTTCCTCCATCTTCGCCAAGTCGAAGAAGTGAGGCATGCCCACGAAAGCTCCGATGCCGAACATCAGGCTGAATCCGATAAGCCAGTAGAGCAGTGAACCGAGCATGAAATCTATAAAGTTTTTCATCAAAATGTTCGCCGTGTTTTTCGTGCGGGTGAAGCCGGCTTCCACCAAGGCGAATCCGGGTTGCATGAAAAACACCAGCATGGCGGCGAGCAGCATCCATACCACGTCGAGCGACGTTGCCAGCTCGGCAATCGACAGCGGAGCAGCCGCCGTTTCTTCCGCAGCGGCGACCGCCTCTTCTTGTGCGGCGGCTCCGGAAGTAAAGAGCGTAATCGTCATCAAAACGATGAACATACCTATTTTTTTCATAACCTTTTTCTTCTTAAAAATAATACTTGAAAGTGATACCTATTTCTCTTGTTCCGCGTTGTAGAGGGCGATGTCGCCTCGGTCGGCGGTGCGTATGCGCACGGCATCGTCGATAGGGACGATGAAGATGCGTCCGTCGCCTATCTCGCCTGTGTAGGCGGCTTTCATGATGGCTTGCACCGTCTTTTCCACGTTTTTGTCGCGCACCACGATGGAAATCATCGTGCGCTCGATATAGCTCGTGTCATAGACCACACCGCGGTAGATGCGCCCCTGACGGGCTTTGCCCACGCCCCGCACATCGTAGTACGAAAACCACTCGATGTCGGCTGCGAGCAGAGCATCTTTCACGTCTTCAAATTTTGTCTTGCGGATAATTGCTTCAATCTTTTTCATTTTACCTTAAATTTATTTCTGCATGATTTTAGAACGAAACTCCGAATACCAAGAATACATCGTCGTTGGCAGGGGAGAAGATGGCTTCGACCGACAGCGTCGTGCCGAAGTTTTTGAAAAGGGTGAACGTTTTCGCCACTTTCGCCGAAACGTCCATCACATTGAAACTGCTTGCATACATACCTTTCCACGGGGTGATGCCCAAGCCTACGCTGCAATCGACGACTCCCTTGATGTCGAAGCCGTAATCCAAGTCGATGTAGGTCGAGAAATGCTGTTTGCCGGAATCGTTTTTGTCGAACGGACAATATACCACCGTGTTCCACCCTATCGTCAGCGGGAACGAACAGCTCTCGCCGAAGTCGTAGCCGGCGGAGGCTTCGAGGTAGTGGCAGTTTCCGGTTTCGCCTTTCTCTTTTTTCCATGCGCTGAAATAGGCATTACCCTCGCCGGTCCACCAATAATCGGTAAGCCCTATCGAAAAGCCTTTTATCGCATAGGAAACCGAGAGGTCGAACTCTTTGGGTGCATCGACCAGTCCGGCAAACGAGGTGCTGCCCCATACGCCTACCGAAAAGCCGGCGGCGTCGAACGACAGATAGGGTTGAATGCTCGCTCCCGTCTGATAAGTGCCGCGCCATACGTAGGTACTTACGAGGTCGGCTCCTACCGACAGGGTAAAGCCTTTGTCCGCATTCAGGGTTATGTCTTCGGCTTTTGCGTTTGCCATACCGAGCAGCAGCGATGCCATAAGCGTTAATGAAATTGTTTTTGCTTTCATGATTCTCTTTTTTGTGTATTTGAATATCCTGTTTGAAAACCTGTTTGTGATAAGGTGCCGGTGCGGCACCCGATTATCCGATAGTTCTCTCTGTTGTCCCCGCGAAGGGGCTCTGTGTATTCAAATACTTAAAAAAGCAATCTTCTTTCGTTTTCATAACCAATCTTTTTTACCTAACCTTTTACCTTTTTACCTATATTATATCTTCCAATTTTTTATCCGTTCCACCGCTTCTTCGACTTCGCTGCGTTCGCCGAATGCCGTCAGTCGCAGATAGCCCTCTCCGCCCGGACCGAATCCTACGCCGGGCGTACCCACGACGTGGCATTCGTAAAGCAGCCTGTCAAAGAATTTCCACGAGTCGATGCCGCCGGGCGTCTTCAACCAGATGTAGGGGGCGTTGATGCCGCCATACACTTCGAGCCCTGCTGAGGCAAGCCCTTCGCGTATGATGCGGGCGTTCTCCATGTAGTAGGCGATGTTGGCGCGTATCTCTTTCTGTCCCT
Organism: uncultured Bacteroidales bacterium; assembly: GCA_947589325.1. GTDB lineage: Bacteria > Bacteroidota > Bacteroidia > Bacteroidales > UBA11471 > Caccoplasma. Next base: position 29,232 of record CANQAM010000010.1, read on the forward strand.
GCGGGGTGTATATCGATTCTGCCGCCCGTTGTACGATATAGGCAGTGCCGTTGAATTTCGTGCTTTGCCGGCGGTTCCACAAGCGGTTGAGGTCGGCACGCTCGCCGTTGAGGCGGAATGCCCGCAGCTCTTTGGGTACGACCGTGTAGCCGCAGCGCAGTCCCGTGAATCCTGCCGTTTTCGAGAAGCTGCGAAATTCGATGGCAACCTGTTTGGCTCCCCGTATTTCGTATATGCTGTGCGGCACGTCGCTCTCGCTGATGAAGGCTTCGTAGGCGGCATCGAAAAGAATCAGTACATCGTTTTTCAAAGCGTAATCGACCCACTTTTTCAACTCTTTTTTGGTGAGAGTCGTTCCCGTCGGGTTGTTGGGGTAGCAGAGATAAATGATGTCGGGAGTTTCTTTCGGCAGCTCCGGAATGAACTTGTTTTCGGCGCAGCAAGGTATGTAGGCGATGTCGCTCCACCGTCCGTCGGGCAGCAGGTTGCCGGCGCGGCAGCCCATCACGTTGGTATCGACGTAAACGGGATACACGGGGTCGGTTATCGCCACGCGGTTTTCTTTGCTCAATATGTCGCCGATGTTTCCCGTGTCGCTTTTGGCACCGTCGCTGATGAACACTTCCGTCGGGTCGATGTGTACGCCGCGCGTTTCGAAGTCGTGTTTGATGATGGCGTCGATGAGAAACCGGTAGCCCTGTTCGGGACCGTATCCGTGAAAAGTGGCTGCATCGCCCATTTCATCGACGGCTTTGTGCAGGGCGGCGATGACGGTCGGCGGCAGCGGACGGGTTACATCGCCGATTCCCAATCGTATGATGCGGGCTTCGGGGTGTATGATTTTATAAGCGTTCACTTTCCGTGCTATCTCCGTGAAAAGGTAGCTTTCGGTGAGCTTCAAAAATTGTTCGTTTACTAATGCCATAATGCTTCTATCTTTTTCGTTGCATAAATTTTTATTGCCCCAAGAGCCATTCTCCTTCGAAAACCGTTTCGGCGCCGCCGCTCATATATACATGATTGTCGGCGGCGTTCCATTCGATGTCGAGGTCTCCGCCCAAGAGCCGTAAGACCGCCCGACGGGCGGTAAGTCCGTTGAGTACGGCAGCCACGAGGGTGGCACACGCACCCGTGCCGCAGGCGAGCGTCTCGCCGGCGCCGCGTTCCCACACCCTCATGCGTATTGCTTCAGGCGATACGATTTCGGCAAACTCGATGTTGCAGCGTTCGGGAAAAAGCTCGTGCCGTTCGGCAGCTGCGCCGACGGCGTGTATATCGATGTCGTCCAGACGGGGAACGAATATCACGGCGTGCGGATTGCCCATCGATACGCACGTCATGCGATAGGTCGTCGTCCCGACGGTCAGAGGCACGTTTATCGCCCGCTCGCCCGACAGGGCTACCGGTATGCGGCGCGGTTCCAAAACGGGTTCGCCCATATCCACACGCACCGAAACGACTTTTCCCGCTTTCACCGTCAGCCGCAGCACTTTGATGCCCGCTGCCGTTTCGAGCGTTATCTCCTCTTTGTCTGTCAATCCGTTGTCATATACATATTTGCCGATGCAGCGCGAGGCATTGCCGCACATTTGCGCTTCGGAGCCGTCGGCGTTGAACATGCGCATACGGAAGTCCGCCCGTTCCGACGGCAGTATCAACACCAGTCCGTCCGAGCCTATTCCGAAATGCCGATCACTCATGCGCACGGCGAGCTTCTCCGGTGCGGCAACTGCTTCTGCCATACCGTTTATATAAACGTAATCGTTTCCGGCTCCGTGCATCTTGGTGAATCTCATAAGCAAATTTTCATTTTGAAATCGAAAGTTGTATTTATCTTTCGTTTTGCTAATTATTTTCGACAAAAATATACATAATGTAAACACGAAGCAAAATTTGCAAGAAAATATTTTGAAATAGTTATCATACTTTCATATTGTAATATTAAAACTTGTAATGATAATAAATTGTAACCGTAAGTTGTTTTATGCTTTCATTTTGAATGTGACGAAAAATAATCAAGTGTAATTTCGACAATAATTCTTTTCCGAACGAAACGTCATAATGAAAGTTTCGCTATCTTTGCAGCCGATTTTTACGATTTTTTCCGATGTTGCAAAAGTTGAAAGTGTATATGCTGCCGGTGGCGATGATACTCGGTGCGCTGCTCTACCGCCCTATCACGTACCTTAACGATATGTTTCCCTTCATTACGCAGCTGCTTATTTTCGCCATGTTGCTGATAACTTACTGCCGCCTGTCGCTGCGCCACCTGCATATCGAACGGCTGCACGGTTGGCTGCTGGCGATACAGGTTGTCGGCGGGCTGGGCATCTATTTTTTGTTGTGCGGCATCGACCCATTGGTGGCGGAAGGCACGCTGATATGCGTATTTGCCCCGACGGCGACGGCAGCAGCCGTCATCACGCAGATGCTGGGCGGCAGTCTTGCTTCATTGGCGACATACAGTTTGGTAAGCAATATGGCGGTAGCGGTTCTTTCGCCGATTATCTTTTCGTTTATCGGCGTCCATACCGACATCGATTTTCTCACGTCGTTTCTTATCATTTGCCGGCAGGTGCTGCCGCTACTCATTCTGCCGTTCGTCGTTGCCATTCTCATGGGAAAATTCCTGCCGCGAGCGCACGAGGCGTTGAGTCGGAGCCAAAGTCTGTCGTTCTATTTGTGGGCGGTGTCGCTCACTTTCGTCATGGGACGCACCGCCTCGTTCATTATGGCACAAGGCGGCGACAACCTGCGCGAAGAGTTGCTGCTGGCATTGTTCTCGCTGATTGTCTGCGGCTTGCAATTCATTTTAGGAAAAGTTATCGGACAGCGTTACGCCAACCGCATTGCCGGCGGGCAGGCGTTGGGGCAGAAAAACACCGTGCTGGCGATATGGATGGCGCTTACCTACGTACACCCGCTCGCCTCGATAGGTCCTGCCTCGTATGTCGTGTGGCAGAATATCGTGAACAGCACCCAGCTCTGGATAAAAAACAAACGGGAAAAAGCGGCGCATACATCTGCTGAATAGTGCGCCGTAATGGAAAAAATGATTTATCGACCCGTTCACTCGTTCATGGCGAGGTCGGAGGGCGCATAGTCGGGCAGGGCGCAGCCGCAGCCGCGTCCGGCGGAGCAGGCGGAGAGGAGAAGCAACAGTGCTGCAGCAACGGCGCATTTATAGAGAATCCGTATCATAATGTTCGTTTTTGAGCTTTCATTCATAAAACTCCGTTTTTTGCGAAATATTGTTTTCTCTCTTGAAAAAAAGGATTTAGTGCCCGTTTAGGATAACATACATCTTTTTGTAAAATCGGGAGGAATATATTATTTTTGTGTCGAATTTTGCTCACTTGATTACATCGATGCAATCGGAAAAAGAACTTACCACTGCCGCGAAAAGCAAGCGTATCGTCAAAAATACGGCGATGCTCTATATCCGTATGCTGTTTGTCATGGCGGTATCGCTATACACTTCGCGTATCGTTCTTCATGCGTTGGGTGAAGAAAATTACGGCATTTACAACGTAGTGGGCGGTATCATCGTGATGTTGGGATTCTTTTCCGGTTCATTGGGCAGCGCTTGTTCCCGCTTTATTACATTTGTACTCGGCAAAGGCGATGAAGCGGAGGTAAGAAAATATTTTTCCACAATCTGTTGTGTTCTTTGGCTGTTTGCAGCGATCGTGGTGGTGTTGGGCGAGACGGTCGGGTTGTGGTTCGTATGCCACAAGCTGGTTATTCCGCCGGAGCGTATGACGGCAGCTTTGTGGGTTTACCACTGTTCGGTGCTCACTGCGGTGATAGCCATTGTCAGTGTTCCTTACAATGCGTTGATTATAGCCCATGAACGTATGGCGGCATTTGCTTATGTTTCCATCGTTGAAGTGGTATTTAAGCTCCTTATTGCGTGGGCGCTGCTTTATACGTCGTATGACAAGTTGATTGTGTATGCCGTACTGATTATGCTTGTTCAGGTATTGATTCGCGTGCTATACGGCTGCTATTGTTCCCGTCATTTCCCGGAGAGCCGGACACCCTTGAAATGGGATAAGCCGATAGTACGGAAAATTGCCGCGTATGCAGGGTGGACGCTGAACGGCGATTTGGCGGTAGTCGGATATACGCAAGGCATCAATGTGCTTTTGAATCTGTTTTTCGGACCGGCGGTCAATGCGGCGCGTGGAATAGCCGTACAGGTGCAGACGGTAACGATGCAGTTCGTTCAGAATTTTCAAACCGCAGTCCGTCCGCAGATTATCAAATCCTATTCCGTCAGCGATTTTCCTTATATGCACACGTTGGTCATCGGAGCTTCGAAGTATGGCTTTTTCTTGATCATATTGCTTGTTTTTCCCCTTGTCTTGTGTGTGGAACCGATATTGCGGATTTGGCTCGGCGCCGTTCCCGAATACACGGCGGATTTTGTGCGCATCATGTTGTTCGTCGCTTTGATAGAACCTTTCCGTTTCTCCATGATTAATGCCATTCATGCGACAGGCGATATAAAGAAATTCCAACTTTACGAAGCGACCACCTTATTGACCATCGTGCCGATAGCCTATGTGTTGTTGAAAATATGGCACATATCGCCGGAGGCAGTGATGCTGGTCTATTTTTTTATTTATTTGTTGGCGCAGGGAATCCGCATTTGGATAGTCTTGCCCCAAATACGAATGCCTTATTCCGTTTATTTCCGAAGGATCATACTGAAAATCTTTTTGCCGCTTTTGTGCTTTGCCGTACCGTTGTATTTTTTTGATATTCCCGCCGCGATTTCGTGGGGGCGATTATTCCTCTATGTGGCTGCAGCGGTGTGCTATATGGCGGTGTGTATCGGAATATTCGGATTCGAGCGTGCGGAACGAATTAAATTTTGGTCGATTTTGAAACACAGATTGCATTATGGTACAAAAAAATCCGGCAATATCGGTAATCGTAGCCGTATATAAAGCCGAAAAATACCTGTCGCGTTTTTTCGATACACTTTTGTCGCAGACTTTTACGGATTTTGAGGTCTTGGCAATCGACGACGGCAGCCCCGACCGTTCGGGCGAGATGTGTGAAGAATATGCCCGAAGAGATGCCCGTATCAAAGTCTTTCACAAAGAAAACGGCGGCGTGGCTTCTGCTCGCCAGTACGGAATAGAACGGGCTTCCGGCGAATATACGATACATGCCGACCCCGATGACAGGGTGGAGCCGGATATGTTGAAACTTCTTTACGAAAAAGCCGTCGCCGATGATGCCGATATGGTAATCTGCGATTATTATGAAGAATCGGCGGAGGAAACAATACTTCGTCGGCAAGAGCCCTCTTCGCTTGATGCTCGGGAGGTATTATGGGATTTGTTTACCGGTAAATTGCATGGCGGATTGTGGTCTAAACTTATACGGCGCAGCGCATACGAAACGCAGAATATCCGTTTTTTCAAAGGATTGAATTTCGCGGAAGATTTGTTTTTTTGTACCCAATTGTTGAAGTGCGGAATAAAGGTGTCATATTGCGGGGTTGCCCTGTATCATTACGATAAAAAAACGAACGAAAACTCTATTACGAAAAATTTGGCGTTCATTATAGAGCAAAATGACAGATACCTCGAGGCTGCAAGAACGTTTTTACAAGAACCGGAATATAGGAAAGAATATATAAATTCGATAGGTTCCCCTCTTTTCCGGATATTTGAAACCGATGCCCTTACGAGTCGGGAATTTCGTCGGCGGTACGGAAAGTATCGGAAGTTGATTTGGAAAATGAAAACCCGGACCGTCAGAGTCCGGACGCTGCTTTATTTTTCCTGTCTCGGATTTTATCGTCCGGTGTATCGTCTGCTGTCGCTGAAACGGAAAATTGCCGGCAACCATTATTACGGAAAATAGGCATACACTTTATTATCCCAAAATTTCCCGCAGCAGATTTTTGTTTCCTACCGGCAAGTCGGATTCGGCAGCCGAGAAGAAATTTTCGATTTGTTTACGGGTTGCTTCGTCTTGCTCGGCGAGGCGGCGCAGGGCGTCGATGGCGACGGTGAGCGTCGGGCGATTACTCTCGGAGGCAAGCAGCTTTTGGCTTGCCGTCAATAGCGTGGCGATTTCGGTTTCCGACGGCTTGCAACCGGCAACGAGCAGCCTGTTCCACAAGCGAAAGCCGGTATATCGGGCGAGGTCGTCGGGGCGTTCGAGGCAGTATGCCGCCAGCTCGGCGGCATACGGGAGGCGTGAAAAAAGATTCAGGCAGCAGATGTCGGCAATTTCGGGGTAGGGTATTTCAGCCACCCAGCGGCAGGAGGTCGTCCTGTCCATTTCGGCGGGAGGGTAGAGCCATGTCGCCAGCATCTTCGATTCCCGCACCGGCTCGCTCCACAGCCGTTCGGCGAGCATCTTGTCGGGTGGGTATGCGGCGGCGATGCGTTTCAGCAGCGGCAGCGTAAGTCCGAAATTCACACGGTAGTCCAGCCCTTTCTCCCGCATACTGGCAGCCACGATGCCGTTCATCGCCTTGCGGAACTGCCGTTTTATGGCGCGTATCTGTTCGTCGGTCGTATTCATGTGGGGCGGGTTGTCGGGTCAGAAGGGCACTTCGTTAGGCTGTTCGTCGGTAAACCCTTCGTTAGGAGGAATATTCGTTATGTCATCGGCTTTTTTGGCAGCCCTTCTGTTTTGGTTGATTCGGGAGGGAATGGTGATTTCGTCGCGGTAATTCTGGAAGCGTGCCAATTCGCTGCGGAAGCGCAGGCGCACATCGCCTACGGCGCCGTTGCGGTGCTTGGCGATGATGATTTCGGCGACGCCCAGCAGCGAGTTGCCCTGTTTGTCTTCCGTCATTTTATAATATTCGGGACGGTGTATGAAGCACACCATGTCGGCATCTTGTTCGATGGCGCCCGATTCGCGGAGGTCGGCGAGCTGCGGACGTTTTCCCTCTTCACCGGTGCGCACTTCGACGCCGCGGTTGAGCTGCGACAGCGCGATGATGGGAATGTTCAACTCTTTGGCAAGCGCTTTGAGCGAGCGCGATATGGTGCTGACCTCTTGTTCGCGGCTGCCGAATTTCATGCCGCTGGCGTTCATCAGTTGCAGGTAGTCGATGATGATGATTTTGATGCCGTGTTCGCGCACCAGCCGGCGGGCTTTGGTGCGCAGCTCGAAAATCGAGAGGCTCGGCGTGTCGTCGATGTAGATGGGCGCATCGTATAGGTCTTTGATTTTGGCGTTGAGCTGTTCCCACTCCGCCGTCGAGAGCCGTCCGCTTTTTATTTTGTCGCCTTCGATTTCGCAGGCGTTGATGATGAGCCGGTTCACGAGCTGCACATTCGACATTTCGAGCGAGAATATCGCCACCGGCGTATTGTAGTTGAGCGCCATGTTTTTCGCCATGGAGAGTACGAAAGCGGTTTTCCCCATTGCCGGACGGGCGGCGATGATGATGAGGTCGGAGTTTTGCCACCCCGAAGTGATTTTGTCGAGGTCGGTAAATCCCGATTGCAGTCCGCTCAATCCGTCCTTGCGGTTGGAGGCTATTTCGAGAATGTGCAGGGCTTCGTTGATGACGGGATTGATTTGCACCACATCTTTTTTGACGTTGTTTTGGGAAATCTCGAACAGTTCGCCTTCGGCGTCCTGCATCAGGTCATCGACGTCGTAGGTCTCGTCGAAGGCTTTGGCTTGTATCTCGCCGCAGAAGCGTATCAACTCCCGTGCCAAATATTTCTGCGCCACGATGCGGGCATGGAACTCCACGTTGGCAGCCGACGACACGCGCCCCGTCAGGTCGGTAATCGTGTATTCGCCGCCCACTTCGTCGAGCGTGTTGTTGCGGCGCAGCTGTTCGCACACGGTAAGCATGTCTATCGGCTCCTGCTTCATGGCAAGGTCGACGATGGCTTTGTATATCAGCTGGTGTTTGTATTCGTAGAAACTCTCCGGTTTCAGAATGTCGCTTATTACGGGGTAAGCATCTTTTTCGAGCATCAGTGCTCCCAGTACGGCTTCTTCGAGGTCGCGGGCTTGCGGTTGCAGTTTTCCCATATCGATAAGCGGAGTCGAGCCGCTTTTCTTGCTGCGCTGATTTTGCTGTCTGCCCGAAATGATTTCCATAAAATTCGTTTGTAAAGGTGAATAACTTTTTCGCAGACAAAAATATAAAAGAATGCGGGTACACCGAAACAGAAGTCGAAAATTTTTTCAACTCATTTTGAACAAAGTTATTTTGCAATTCCATAAAAACTCTTTACCTTTGCAAAATATTCCGCTACGATAATTTCGGCAAAGAAATGAGAGTGAAGATACATAGAGAAGGGCGGCACATTCTGATAGCATTGTTTTTGCTTCTGGGCATCATCGACGGGGCACTTTTTTACTTTTGTCCCGTTCAGTGGCTCAATATTCTTCTCCTTGTAGCTTCCGTAGTATTCTTCTCCTTGATTCTTAATTTCTTTCGCTCGCCGCGCCGTCATTTCGCTGGTGAACGGGAAAATATGGTCGTGGCTCCGGCAGACGGTACGGTGGTGGTCAAAGAAGAGGTTTTGGAACCCGAATACTTCCACGACAAACGCTTGCAGGTGTCGATATTCATGAATCTTTTCAATGTCCATGCCAATTGGACGCCGGTAAACGGATTCATCACGCGGGTCGAGCATCAGAACGGTCGTTATCAGGCGGCTTGGCTTCCGAAGTCGAGTACCGAAAACGAACGCTCCACCATTGTCATCAAAGCCGAGAACGGACAAGAGATACTTATGCGGCAGGTCGCCGGTGCCATGGCACGGCGCATCGTTACCTATGCCGAAGCCAACGAACCGTGCCATATCGACGAACATATCGGATTCATAAAATTCGGTTCGCGCGTCGATCTCTATTTGCCGCTCGATGCCGAAATTTTGGTAAAGCTCGATGATAAGACGACGGGCAATATTACCCCGCTCGCCCGATTGAAATCTTGAATGCACGGGTGCAGACGCCCGCTGCCTATCCGAAAAAATCATGAAACGCATCACCGCTTACATACCCGACGCCATTACCTGCTGCAACCTGCTGGCAGGCTGCGTGGCTTCGATATTTGCCTTGCAGGACAATTTCGAGGTCGCGGCGGCAGCTATCATCGTCGCTGCCGTGTGCGACTTTCTCGACGGTCTGGCAGCCCGCGTGCTCGACGCCTATTCGCCGTTGGGCAAAGAGTTGGATTCGCTGTCGGATTTGGTAAGTTTCGGTTTGGCGCCAGCGCTGATGATGTATGCCCTGCTGGCGCACTTTTTGCTCCTGCCTTACGGCGGGTACGAATATGTGGCGTATGTCGCTCTGCTGATTCCCGTTGCCGGAGCGTTGCGGTTGGCGCGCTTCAATGTCGATGACCGTCAGAAAACTTCGTTTATCGGCTTGCCCATTCCCGCCAACGCCCTGTTCTGGATAGGCATCGCATTTGCCGGCACGCAGAATTGGCACCCGCTGATTTTGCCGGCATTGATAGTCGTCGTTTCTTATCTGATGGTTTCGCCGCTGCCCATGTTCTCTTTGAAAGTTACCACCCTTTCGTGGCGGGAAAACAAGCTGCGCTACCTCCTGATAGCCGCTTCGGTGGGATTGTTGGTGTGGCTGGGGTTGGTAGGCTTGTCGGCGGCGATAGCCGTCTATGTGCTGCTCTCGCTGGTCGCCCTGTTGGAAAAATGATTTTTCCGGCAGACGGCAAACCGAATCATCGGGCGGACGTTATCGTTTAACACCCTTTCGGGGCAAATAAAAATCAAAAAAGTATGTTCTTCTTTCAGTTGATAATTTTCATAGGATTCATTATACTGCTGGCGGTACTCGGTTTCGTGTTCCGCGTATTGAGCATTTTCGGCGGACGCCGTCCGGCTGCACCTTTCGGCTCTGCCGGCAGCCGTGAAGACGACCGGCCGTCCGAACCCGAAGAACCCGCCCGCCGACGCAAAAAAGTGTTCGACCGCACCGACGGCGAATATGTGGATTTCGAGGAGATAAAGGATAAAAAGTAAAATCGGAAACGACGCCGCGTCGCTTATTCTTCTTTGCGGTGTATGGTATCTTTCACGTCGTTTATATCGACGAATTTATTGACAATGGCGTAAATCGTCAGACCGGCGGCGCTGTGTATCTGCAACTTTTGCGAAATGTTGCGGCGGTGCGTTATCACGGTGTGGGTCGATAGACAGAGCTGTTCCGCCATTTGTTTGTTGGTCAGTCCTTTCACTACGCCGACGATGATTTCTTTTTCGCGTTCGGTCAGCGGTTCCCGCAGATTTTGCTCGTTGTCGGGCGCGCATGTCTTTTCTATTTTCCGCTGTATTTCGTCGGCGGAGTCATATACCGATACGATTTCGTCGTACCCTTTGAGCGTGGCGGTGTCGGCCAGCGTGTTTTGCAGGGCGATGCACTTCAATCCCTCGACCTCTTTCCGTATCTGCTGCAAAGGGAAGAAGCCGAGCACGGAGGGATTGACGATGAGTATATCGGGCGAGTGTCGCGACAGGGCCGTCTGCAATTGCGACAGCTCGGCGATTTCGATGATTTCGATGTGCAATGTCGATAGGCGGCGCAGCACAGCCACCATGCCGCAGCGGAGTATGAGCGACGGTTCGGCGACTGCGATTTTCAACAGCGTTTTCATTGGGCTTTGCGCGTTTTCTCGATTTCTCTGATGGCGGGAACGAACAGGCGGTCTTCGATGGAATTGTGCGATGCCAAATCTTTTTCGCAGTTGAAAATGTCGAACAGTACGGCATTCAGTTCATTGCTGCCGGCTGCCGGATAATATTTGATAAGAATGTTTTTCAATTCCACGAGTTTGGCTTCGACGGCATCGTGCTGCCGGCTGAATACTTCGATGTTGTAGTTTTTCGGTACGGTTTTTCCTGCCAGCAGCGCACGGACGTAAGGGAATACCGTCTGTTCCTCGTACAGCATGTGTTTCTGCACCTCGGCCACATATTCGTCGAAGAAACAGAGTATGGCGAACGATACGTCTTTTTGCCGGCAGTCTATGGCGTTGAGCAGGCTGCGCCGTATGGCGGGCAGACGGAAGTTGAGAAAATAGTCGTGCGACTTGTGCAGGTATTGCACCAGCGACTCTATGGAAAACGGCGTGTCGGTCGCTTCCACCTCGTCGGCATCGAGCAGCAGGTTGATGACCGCCAGAAAAGTATCGACATCGACGCCGCTGTCGTAGCATACTTCTTCTATCGTCTTGTCGCCGAATCCCAATGCTATACCGAAGCGGCTCATTACCAGCAGTACGGAATAGTTTTCGCACACCAGCACGCTCATCGGGTCGCTCTTTTTGTATTTTCCGAGTTTGTACATCGTCGTGTGTTTTATCCGATACAAATGTAGGAAAAAAAACGAAATGTTGAAAGGTCGGATTTTTTAACCAAGAGCGTAAAATCTTGAAAGTGTATCGAATAATTTTTTATATTTGCGAAAAATCCTTGCGATGAGTACTTTGTAATTTTATAGAGATATGAAAAAGTTTATCATGTTTCCGCTGTTGTGTGTTGCCGTGCTGGCTGTGGCGCAGCCCCGTCAGGAGATTCTCTTGGAAAAGGGGTGGCGGTTTATGCGGGGCGATGTGCCCGAAGCTGCCAATCCGTCGTTCGACGATTCCGGCTGGCAAAACGTAAAAGTGCCGCACGACTGGGCGATATACGGCCCGTTCGACAAGGATATCGACCGACAGGTCGTCGCTATCGAGCAAAACGGTGAAACGGTACCCGCCGAGAAAACCGGTCGCACGGGGGCGCTGCCCTATATCGGCGTGGGGTGGTATCGCACCTCGTTTGAAGTGCCGGCAGGAAAGCGGGCGACACTGCTGTTCGACGGCGCGATGAGCCGTCCGCACGTTTTTCTCAACGGCAGAGAGGTCGGACATTGGGCATACGGATATACCCCGTTTTATATCGACATCACGCCCTATCTCACGGAAGGGCGCAACACGCTTGCCGTGCGGCTTGAAAATTTTGGGGAAAGCTCCCGCTGGTACCCGGGTGCAGGACTTTACCGCCCTGTACATCTGATACTTACAGAAGACGTTGCCGTGCGTATGTGGGGCACGCGGGTTACGACGCCCGTCGTTACTGTCGAAAACGCCTTGGTGCAGGTCGATGCCGAAATAGAAGGGGGCGAGGGTAAACAGCTCGATATTTCGACCGAAGTGTTCGATGCCGACGGCGTTTCGGTCGCTGTCGTCCGCTCGCAGGAACTGCTGTTCGACGGTACGACGACGGCGCGGCTTACGCTGAAAAATCCCCGCTTGTGGTCGCCGGAGTCGCCGGCGCTTTATACCGCCGTCGTCTCTATCCGTGAAAACGGCGTGTTGAAAGACGAATATGCCACCCGTTTCGGGGTGCGCAGCATCGCCGTTACGCCCGAATACGGTTTTCTGTTGAACGGCGTTCCCCGTAAATTCAAAGGTGTGTGTCTGCATCACGATTTGGGCCCCTTGGGAGCAGCGGTGAACAAAGCGGCATTGCGCCGTCAGCTGGCGATACTCAAAGAAATGGGTTGCGATGCCATACGCACGTCGCACAATATGCCTTCGTCGTGGCAAATGGAACTTTGCGATGAAATGGGACTGATGGTCATGGCGGAGTCGTTCGACGAGTGGCGGCGTCCCAAATGCAAAAACGGATACCACCTCTTTTTCGATGAATGGGCGGACAAGGATTTGACCAACCTGATATGCTGCCACCGCAACCACCCGTCGATTGTGATGTGGAGTATCGGCAACGAAGTGGGCGAGCAGGGACGCATCGACGGCGGAAAAGTGGCCAAATATTTGCAGGATATTTGTCATAGGGAAGACCCCACCCGCCCGGTAACGGCAGGCATGGATCAACCCGACAACGCGATGAAAAACCAGTTCGCCGCCGTGTTCGACGTACCCGGACTGAATTATCGTCTGCCCCGTTACGTGGAGAGTTACAGGCGTATGCCGCAGCGGGTTATTCTCGGTTCGGAAACCGCATCGACCGTCAGTTCGAGAGGAGTATACAAATTTCCGGTAGAGCTGACGAAAAGTAAGGAGTATGATGATGCGCAGTGTTCGTCGTATGATTTGGGCGCTTGCTGGTGGTCGAATCTGCCCGACGACGATTGGGCTTTCCAAGACGACTCGGCGTGGGTCATCGGCGAATTTGTCTGGACAGGATTCGACTACCTCGGCGAGCCGACCCCTTACGATGAAGTATGGCCTTCGCGCAGTTCTTACTTCGGTATTTGCGATTTGGCTGGCTTGCCGAAAGACCGCTACTACCTCTACCGCAGCCACTGGAACACAGCCGAGCCTACTTTGCATATCCTGCCCCATTGGAATTGGGAGGGGCGGGAAGGCGAGATAACTCCCGTCTATTGCTACACCGACTGTCCGTCGGCTGAATTGTTCGTAAACGGCGTGTCGCAAGGGCGCCGTTACAAAGAACCTTCGCAGCCTTACGACCGCTACCGCATTCGCTGGAACGATGTCGTCTACGCACCGGGTGCGATAAAGGTCGTTGCCTACGATGCCGACGGTCGCGCCGTCGCCGAGAAAGAGGTGCGTACCGCCGGACGTCCGCATCATTTGGCCTTGACGCCCGACCGCAAGGTCTTGACAGCCGACGGCAGCGATATGGCTTTCGTTACCGTGCAGGCGGTCGATAAGGAGGGGAATCCCTGTCCGTTGGCCGACAACGAACTCCGTTTCGCCGTGAAAGGCGCCGGCACGTATCGCGCTGCCTGCAACGGCGATGCCACCTCTGTCGAGATATTCCACCGGCCGGTCATGCACCTGTTCAACGGGCAGCTGGTCGTACTCGTGCAGGCGGGCGAAGAAGCCGGCGAAATAACCCTTTCCGTTTCGGGAAAGGGATTGAAGACGGCACGGCTTACCCTCGAAACGAAATCGGATAATCTTTCTCAAAAATAAATCATGAAAAAACTCTTGTTCCTTTTTATCGCCTTCGTTGCGGCGGGTCGCCTTTCCGCGCAAGACTTGCATATCGTGTTCATCGGCAACAGCATTACGCAGGGCGCCCAGCTTGCCGACGTGGGGACAGAGGCGCCGCCTGCGCGGGCGGCAGCATATCTGGCGGAACATCTGCGGGGAAAGGTCGATTTCCGGAACTGCGGATTCAGCGGGCGCACGACACTCAATTTCCTGCCGGTGAACAATACCGAGTTTCGGAAAGTGCTGGCGGCTGCCGATGCGCTTTCTACCGAAAAAGGCGTGCTGCTCTTTTCGATTATGCTGGGTACGAACGACAGCGCCGAGCGCGGTCCGCTCGGTGCGCCGGTGCACCCGTCGGTCTATTATACCAATCTGCAAGCTATCATCGATGCCCTGCTCGAAAAATATCCGAAAAGCATCGTCGTGCTGCACCGTCCGATATGGTATAGCCCCAATACCTACAACACGGCGACCTATCTGGCGGGTGGCTTGAAGCGGCTGCAATCGTATGCGCCCATGCTCGACAAGTTGGTCGTCCGCTATGCCGAGCGCTGTCCCGACCGCGTTTTTGCGGGCGATACGACGGCTTTCGGCTATTTTCGGGAGAATTATTCCCGCTTCAAACCCGAGCAGGGACAGGCGGGCACGTTCTATCTTCACCCCAACAAAGCGGGTGCCGACGATTTGGGCCGCTTCTGGGCGGAGGCTGTTTTGCGCGTGCTTCCGCAGAAAATGAAAAAATAATTTGGATAATCGGTTATAAGTCCGTATATTTGGCTTCACAAGTGTAAAAATTACACTTAATGGTGCCATGAAAAAATTTCTTTGTTCTCTGTTTTGTATCGTCTTGTGGAGTATTTCGGCTCTTTGTGCCGGCAGCGAACCCGACAGCCTATATCTGTTTTCGTACTTCACCAACCGCGATGCCAACACGCACGGTATGCACTATGCGTGGAGCCGCGACGGGTACGAATGGCACACAGTGGGCGCGCCGCTCGGATTTTTGCGCCCCGACCCCGAAAGCGATGCGCCGCGTCTGCGCGACCCGTTCATCATGCAGGGCAAAGACGGTACGTGGCACTGCGTGTGGACTACCGGCTGGGAAACGCCCCATATCGGATATGCCGCCTCGCCCGACCTGCTGCATTGGAGCGCGCCGCGTTTTCTGCGGGTGATGGAGAGCGCGGGCTATGAGCCGCGTAACTGTTGGGCGCCGGAGATGCTCTACGACGAGGCGAACGATTCATACCTGATTTTCTGGGCAAGCACGATAAAGGTCGGCGGCGAATGGCGCGTCGAAAAAGGAAAGAAATACGACAACCGCATCTATTATACGACCACGCGCGACTTCGAGCATTTTACGCCTGCCCGCCTGCTGTTCGATTACGGCTACAACGTCATTGACGCGACCGTGCGTCGCATCGGCGACACCTATTATATGATATATAAAGATGAACGCGAACTGCCCGAGCCGCACAAATACCTGTTGGTGGCAACAGCGCCGGCGGCGACGGGACCCTACCTGCCTCTTACCGGCGAGCCTTTTACGCCGGCGTGGGTCGAAGGTCCGTCGTTCATACAGCTGCCCGACAGCAGTTACATCTGCTATATGGACAATTATCGCAGGCACGTTTACAGCGCGATGACCACGCGCGACTTCATACACTGGCGCGAAGCCCCGTGCAAACTTTCCATGCCGTCGGGCGCCGCGCACGGTGCCGTGCAGCGGGTGGCTGCGACGGCGGTCGATTCGCTGCTGCGCTATGCTGCCGAGACAACTCCTCTCAAAATAAACGAATAAAAAGACAGAATATGAAATCGAAAGTTTTAATCCTCGCTCTTGCTCTTGCCGCGACGACACTCGGTGCGTCGGCACAGCGCGTACTCGACATTTCGATGAAGCCGCGTGCGGAAATCAATCCCGAAATGTACGGCATCTTTTTTGAAGACATCAATTTCGGCGCCGATGGAGGCTTGTATGCCGAGTTGGTGAAAAACCGCTCTTTCGAGTTCGACTACCCGCTGATGGGGTGGACGCCTTTCGGTCGGGTGTCGGTCGAAACCGAGCATCCGGCATTTGAGCGCAATCCGCATTACGTACGTCTTACCGGAGGCGACGGCTATAAAAAGTCGGGCTTGCAGAACGACGGATTCGTCGATGGCATGGGCGTGAAATCCGGTGCGGAGTATCGCCTCTCTTTCTATGCCCGTGTGCAAAGCGGAGCACCGGTGAAGCTGCGTTTCGAGTTGATTACGAATGACAATAATATTATGACGGCGAAAGAAATCGAAGTTTCTTCGCCTGAATGGGAAAAGCAGACTTTGCTGCTGAAAGCCCGCAAGGACGATGCCCATGCCCGTCTGCGCATGACCCTGCTTTCGTCGGGTACGGTCGATGTCGAGCATATATCGCTCTTTCCTGTCGATACGTGGAAGGGGCGCGAAAACGGGTTGCGGAAAGATTTGGCGCAAGCCCTCTGCGACCTGCACCCGGGCGTGCTGCGCTTCCCGGGCGGCTGCATTGTCGAGGGAACGACCATTGCAAACCGCTACCAATGGAAAAATACGGTGGGCGCGGTCGAGAACCGTCCCTGCAACGACAACCGTTGGCATTATTCGTTTCGGGATCGTCTCTATCCCGATTATTTTCAAAGCTGCGGGCTCGGCTTCTATGAATATATGCTCTTGTGCGAGGACATCGGCGCACAGCCGCTGCCCGTACTCAATTGCGGCATGGCGTGCCAGTACCAGTCGTGCGAGTTAGTGCCGCTCGATTCGCTGCAACCTTATATTCAAGATGCTATCGACCTCGTGGAGTTTGCCAACGGCGACACCTCCACCGTGTGGGGCAGGCTGCGCGCCGACATGGGGCACCCTGCGCCTTTCGGTCTGAAATACATTGCTGTGGGCAACGAACAGTGGGGCGAAGAGTTTGTGAAACGTGAAGCCCTTTTTGTCGAGGCCTTGCGCCGTCGTTGTCCCGAAATTCTCGTGGTCGGTTCGGCGGGCCCTCTTTCCGACGGCGAGCAGTTCGATTACCTGTGGCAGGAAATGAAGCGCCTTCGCGTCGATTTGGTCGATGAGCATTATTACCGTCCGCCCGAGTGGTTCTTCGCCAATGCCGACCGTTACGACGCCTACGACCGCAAAGCTCCGAAAGTCTATGCCGGCGAGTATGCCTCGCACCATAAGACACGTGCCAACAATTTCGAGGCGGCGCTCTCCGAAGCGGCTTTCCTCACGGGCGTGGAGCGCAACGCCGACGTGGTGCGGCTGGCTACGTATGCGCCGCTTTTCGCCCACGCGGAGGCATGGCAGTGGCGCCCCGACCTGATATGGTTCGACAACACGCGGGTGCTGCTCACCCCGAATTACTACGTGCAGCAACTCTATTCGCTGAACAAGGGCACGCACACGCTCGCACTTACCGAAAACGGCGTGCCGCCGACGGGACAGGAGGGGCTGTATGCCTCTGCGGTGCTCGACAAGGAACGCAGCTGCGTGGTGGTGAAAGCGGTCAATGCTTCCGACCGCGAGATGCCGCTCGTCGTGCGCCTTAACGGCTTGAGCCGCAAGCAGGCGCCGGCTGCCGAAGGCACGGTGGTATATATGCAGAGCGATGACGGGTCGGCAGTCAATACGTTCGACAATCCGGCGGCAGTCGTTCCGCATACGGAAGCGATAGCTCTCTCCGCCGACGGCTGTACGTTCACCGCGATGCCGTACTCCTTTCAAATCGTTACGATACCTCTTATACGCAAATAATCTAATATCCGTTATATGAAAAAACATCTGTTTCTGTTTTCATTCCTCGTTTGCGCTGTCGCTGCGGGCGCGCAAACCGTGAACATCGCCGTGCACCCCTCGCAGGGCACGCAGAAAATCAGCCGCCATATCTACGGGCAGTTTGCCGAACATCTGGGCACCTGCATCTATGGCGGCTTGTGGGTCGGTGAAGATTCGGAAATTCCGAATACGCAAGGCTATCGCACCGATGTGCTCGAGGCGCTCAAACGCCTCCGCATTCCCAACCTCCGCTGGCCCGGCGGCTGCTTTGCCGACGAATACCACTGGATGGACGGTATCGGACCCCGCGAAAACCGTCCGAAGATGAGCAACAACAATTGGGGCGGACTGATAGAAGACAACAGCTTCGGCACGCACGAATTTCTCAACCTCTGCGAAATTCTCGGCTGCGAGCCTTACGTCAGCGCCAATGTGGGCAGCGGCACGGTCGAGGAACTGGCGAAGTGGGTCGAGTACATGACCTCCGACGGCGACACCCCGATGGCTAACCTGCGCCGCCAAAACGGCCGCGACAAGGCTTGGAAAGTGCATTTCATCGGCGTGGGCAACGAGAGCTGGGGCTGCGGGGGCAACATGCGTCCCGAATATTATGCCGACCTCTACCGCCGCTATTCCACCTATTGCCGCAACTACGATGGAAACCGCCTGTTCAAAATCGCCAGCGGTGCCGGCGACTACGACCTCCATTGGACGGAGACCCTGATGCAGCAGGTCGGCACCCGCATGAACGGCATTTCGCTGCACTACTACACCGTAACCGGCTGGCACGGCCCCAAAGGTTCAGCCACCGACTTCGATGCCGAAGATTTCTATTGGACGATAGGCAAGTGCCTCGACATCGAAAACGTCATTCGCCAACACATTGCCGTCATGGACAAGTACGACAAGGCGAAGCGCGTGGGGTTGATGGTCGATGAATGGGGCACGTGGTGGGAACCGGAGCCGGGTACGCAGCTTTTCCAGCAGAACACTCTGCGCGACGCTTTCGTGGCAGCCCTTTCGTTGAATGTTTTTCACAAATACACCGACCGCATACGCATGGCGAATATCGCGCAAATCGTCAATGTGTTGCAATCGATGATTCTCACGCGCGGCGACAAAATGGTGCTGACGCCCACCTATTACGTTTTTGAAATGTACCGTCCGCATCAGGACGCCACGTTCCTGCCGCTCGACATCGATACGCCTACCCGCACCGTGCGCGACGACCGCGTGGTGCCGGTGGTCGACGCCACCGCCTCGCGCGATGCCGACGGGCGCATACACCTTTCGCTCGTGAATATCGACGTCGATAAGGCGCAACGAGTGCGCATATCGCTCGATGAGGTGAAGCCCGTCCGCATATCGGGCACGATACTGACGTCGAAGAAAATCACTGACCTCAATACTTTTGAAAAGCCCAATCGCGTAAAACCCGAACCGTTCAAAGGCGCGAAACTCGCCGGCGGTGTCGTAGAGGTAACCCTTCCCGCCCACGCTATCGTGGCGCTGGAAGTGGAATAGTTGCAGGCACGTAGCTTGCTGCGCTGCGAAAACAAAAGACCTTGCACGGTCGATCCGTGCAAGGTCTTTGTGTATTCATGCGATTTCGATTGTTTTTGCTCGATAGATTATAAATATTTATCTACGCCGTCGGTGCAGCGCACGATTTTCCGTTCGCTCTGCATTCTCATGTGCTGCATATTCTTATCTTTATTATACATGAACTTGTCTTCGTGCCAAAGATGATAAACAATACCGGCGAATTTTAAGTATCGTTTTGACAGCCCGCTGTTTTGCAAACGTTCGCCTAAATCGATGTCTTCACCGCCCCAACCTTCATAAAATTCATCGTAACCGTTTATTTTGATGAAATCATCACGAAAGAAAGACATATTGCAGCCCAATGCGCTCGAACGTTTCTTTCGGTATCTTGGAGCCAAAAAGCGCGCCACCCAGATGCAATGTATAGCATTCTCGGGTTTGCTTTCGATGCCCTTTGTCCAAAAATGTATCGGACGCGCCGAACCTGCCTTGCAAATTTTTTCCGTCAGTTCTTTGCCCAAATTCACTCTTCCGCCTTTTACATAAATGCCATGACCGGCTTCCCGAATATGGTCTGCTATGAACTTTGGGTGCAGGAATACATCGCCGTCTATCTCGATGATATAGTTTCCCGTACTCCGCGCTACACACTTGTTGCGCATCATCGCCAATCGAAACCCTTTATCTTCATGCCATATATGGATAATCGGAAACGGCGCCTGTTTTTGCAACTTTGTTATTAACAAAGCGGTTTCTTCCGTCGAGCCGTCGTCTCCTACGATAACTTCATCGGGCAGGATTGTTTGTTTGAACAAACTGGTTAAGCAGACTTGCAGCGCATCGCAACGGTTGTACGTGGAAACTATTACGGAAATCCTTCCCAAATTCTTGCTATCCATTTATTGCCAAATTTTAAGTCAATCGACAGATTTTCTCGATACATGCTTACTTTTTTATTTCGAGAATATTCTGTAATTTATTATTTACCCGCTCGCAAAATTATAAAATATTTAATCTGGCAATAACAAATTCATAAAAAATTTTTCAAAATACAGTAGCAGGGCAGAGTCTGGTAGGGGTGGGAGCCGTCAGCGGCGGGTGCGGTATTCTTTGGGGCTTTCGCCCGTGTATTTTTTGAACAGACGGCTCAGGTGGTGCGGGTATTTGAATCCGAGTGCATACGCCACTTCGCTCACCGACTTGTCGTGTGCCACGAGCATCTCTTTCGCTTTTTCGATGATGACGTTCTGTATGTGCTCCTGCGCCGATATGCCCGTCTCCTTTTTTATCAGGTCGCCGAAATAGTTGGGAGAGAGGTTCAGTTGATTGGCGCACCATGCGACCGACGGCAGTCCCTGCTGTCGGGTTTCTTCTGCGAAATAGCTGCGTAGCAGCCCTTCGAAGCGGGTGAGTATGTCGCGGTTGAGCACTTTGCGGTTGTCGAATTGCCGGTCGTAGAAGCGCAGGCAGTGGTTCAGCAGCACTTCGATATTGGCGATGACGATTTTTCGGGAGTGGCGGTCAGCCGGCTGTTTCAGTTCGTCGCGGATACTCACCAGCAGGTTCCGGACAATCGTTCGTTCCTCTTCCGACACGTGCAGCGCCTCGTTCGATTCGTAGGAGAAGAAAGAGTAGTCGGCAATCTGCCGTGCGAGTGAAGTGCCCCGCAGCAGGTCGGGGTGAAACATCAGAATCCAGCCCTGCGGGTGGCGCGATACGCCGCCGTCGTCGATGCCTGCCACCTGTCCGGGTGCTATGAACACGAGCGTCCCCGCTTCGTAGTCGTAGCGGTTGCGCCCGTAGAGCAGCGTGCCGCATTCCAACTGTTTGAGGTAGATGCAGTAAAAGCCGAAATTTTTCAAACCGTGGCTTATCTCTGCGAGCTGCGACATATCGACGACGTTCACGAGCGGGTGCAGCGTTTCCACGCCGAGAAAGTCGTTATAATCCTTTACCGTATTCAGTTTCACGATTTCACCCATGACAATCCTCCTTGTACAGACAAAAATAATGTTTTTTTGTCGAAAGACGGATATTTCCGGCTGAGAATCTGTAATTTTGGTGCCGAATCAGTAATCGGGGTATTTTCGCCGGAAAAAGTTTTTACAAGATTTTAACACAAAAAATTTGCACGCGAATATTTTTGCTCTTACTTTTGTCTTAACAAAATTGTTAGATAAATTTGTTTATAACGATAAAACGCTATGAAACAAACAATTGATGCAAAGAACGACAAAAGCGAAAGGAAAGACGACCGCCCGATGCCGGACTATGCCGGTGCGCGGACGATGGCGATGGCCGAAGCGGCGGGCGTAACGCACGCCATGCTGCACGACTGGCAGATGTCCGATGATAAACGGGAGCCGACGAAAGAGCAGTTGATTTTGGAGGCTGCCGAGCGGGAGTTTCTGCTCAAAGGCTATGACGGCGCACGGACGATGGCGATAGCCGAAGCGGCAGGCGTAACGCACGCCATGCTGCACTACTATTTCCGCACGAAAGAGCGGCTGTTCAATTGCATCGTCGATTCCAAGATGCAGACGATGGGCAAAATGCTGCTGGCGGCTTTCGGCGACGAGCGGCTGCCGCTGCTCGACCGCATACGCAACGGTGTGGAGCGACATTTCGATTTCGTTGTCGCCAATCCCGATTTGCCCCGCTTTTTCATCAACGAAATTTACGTTCGCCCCGACCGGTTGAATCTCTTCCGGCACAATATCGAGAAGATAGCCGCGCCGCTGTTCGCCAAATTGCAGCGGCAGCTCGACGAGTCGGCGGAGCGGGGCGAAACCGAGCGCATCGACGTGCGTATGTTGGTGCTCGACCTTATGTCGGTGAATATTTTTGTATTCATCGCCTATCCGCTTGTCGAGTCGGTGTTCGGCGATTTTGCCGCCGACCGCGCCCGCTTCCTTGCCCTGCGCAAGGCGGAGAGTGTGGAGATTATTTTACGAAGGATCAAAAAACATACGATATGAAACGTATATTGGTTTATGGAATAGGCTGGCTCGTGTCGGCAGCGGCGTTTGCGCAGCCGACGCTCGACGAATGCCGCCGCATGGCGCGGGAGCACTATCCGGAGATACGGCAGTACGACGTGGTAGCCCTCACGGAGGGGTACGACCTGTCGAATGCTGCTCGCGCGTGGATTCCGCAGGTGTCGCTCTCGGCGCAGGCGACGTGGCAGAACGCCACGGCGAAATTTCCCGACGCCTTGACGGAGATATGGCGGCAATCCGGACTGTCGATTCAGGGTGTTGCCAAGACGCAGTACAATGTCGGCATCGAGGTGTCGCAGAACATTTGGGACGGCGGCAAGAGCCGCGCCGACCACCGCATCGCCAAAACCGATGCCGATGAACAGCGGCGGGCTGCCGATGTCGAACTCTATGCTGTCGAGGGCAGAGTCGATGACCTCTATTTCGGCATTCTGCTGCTCGACGGCCGGCGGGCGTGCATACGCCTCACCTGCGATTTGCTGCGCAGCAATTTGGAGAAGATGCGCTCGCTCGTGCGCAACGGCGTGGCGATGGCGTCCGATGCCGATGCCCTCGAAGCGGAGCTGCTCACGGTCGGACAGCAGCTCGCCCAGACGGAAATGGCACGCCAGAGCTATCGGCAGATGCTGGAACTCTTTATCGGCGAACCGTTGGGCGAGGGCGACCTGCCGCTGCCCGAGGCTGCCGAGCCGCTCGCACGCGACTCGGAACGTCCCGAGCTGGCGATGTTTGCCGCCCGTTCGTCGGGACTTTCGGCGCGCGAACGGACGATAAAGTCGGCGGCGATGCCGCAGTTCAAACTCTTTGCCGCAGGCTCTTTCGGCTATCCGGGCTACGACCTGTTCAAGAGCATGACGTCGCGCGACGGACAGTGGAATTTCATGGCGGGCGTGCGTATGTCGTGGAACTTCGGCGCATTCTATACGCAGAAAAACAATCTCGAAAAGTTGCAGGCGGCACGGCAGGCGGTGGATATACAGCGCGATATATTCCTCTTTAACAACGAATTGCAATTGACGCGCGAGCAGGGCGAGATAACCCGCTTGCGCAGAATCATTGCCGACGACGGTCGGATAGTCGCCTTGCGCCGCTCGGTGCGCGAGGCGGCGGAGTCGAAATTGCGCAACGGCGTCATCGACACCGATGAACTGCTGCAAAAAATTACCGACGAAACCACTGCCGCCATTTCGCGCACCACGCACGAAATAGAACTGTTGAAAACGATTTGTGAACTGAAACATACGATAAACAGATAGACGATGAAAAAGATGACGATTTACAGCGCACTCTTGCTGGTGGCAGCGGGGTGCGGCAGCCGCGACGATTTCGATGCGGCGGGCACCTTCGAGGCTACGGAGGTGGTCGTGTCGGCAGAAGCCGCCGGACGCATACTCTCGTTCGGCATCGAGGAGGGCGACAACGTGTCGGCCGGCGTACAGGTGGGCGCTATCGACAGCGTGCAGCTCTATTTGCAGAAATTGCAGCTGGAGCGGCAGGAGGCGTCGGTGCGCAGCAGCCGTCCCGACATAACGAAACAGATTGCCTCGCTGCGCGAACAGATTGCCAAACAGCAAACCGAACTCCGCCGTGTGGAAAACCTGCTGAAAGACGGCGCGGCGACGACCAAACAGCGCGACGACACCGAAGCGCAGCTGAAAATTCTCGACGGACAGCTGGAAGCCCTGCTTTCGACCCTGCACAACAATACGGCGGCTATCGACGAAAATTCTTCCGCCATACAGTTGCAGATAGCCCAAGTCGAAGACCGGCTGGCAAAATGCCGCATCGCCTCGCCCGTTTCGGGTACCGTGCTGGCGAAATATGCCGAAGCGGGAGAACTGGCGTCGGTGGGTCGTCCGCTGATGAAGGTCGCCGACATGGAGCATATTTTCCTGCGGGCGTATTTTACCTCCGACCAACTCGCTGCGCTGCGGCTCGGACAGCCGGTAACGGTTACCGCCGACTTCGGCGGCGGGGAGCGTTTCGATTACGAGGGGCGCATCGTGTGGATAGCCTCCGAGAGCGAATTTACTCCCAAGACCATACAGACGCGCGACTCGCGGGCGAATCTGGTGTATGCCGTGAAAATTGCCGTCGAAAACGACGGCCGGTTGAAAATCGGCTTGTACGGCGAAGTGAAATTGTAACGCGATGAACGCACGGTATGCCATAGAAATCGACGGATTGACAAAGCGTTACGGCAGCATGACGGCGCTCGACCGCGTATCGTTTCGGGTGGAGCGCGGCGAACTGTTCGGACTGATAGGTCCCGACGGCGCCGGCAAGACGACGCTTTTCCGCTTGCTGACGACGCTGATGAATCCCGACGAGGGTACGGCGGCGGTGGACGGACTCGATTGCGTCGCCTCCTATCGACAGATACGCAGCCGCGTCGGTTATATGCCCGGACGCTTTTCGCTCTATGCCGACCTGTCGGTGGAGGAGAACCTCGCTTTCTTTGCCGCCCTGTTCGGCGTGCGGGTTGCCGACAACTACGACCTGATAGCGCCGATTTACAGGCAGATAGAGCCTTTCCGCACCCGTCGGGCGGGCAAACTCTCGGGTGGCATGAAACAGAAACTCGCCTTGTGCTGCGCCTTGATACACCGCCCCTCCGTCCTCTTTTTGGACGAACCGACAACGGGCGTTGATGCCGTGTCGCGCAGCGAGTTTTGGGATATGCTTGCCGAGCTGAAAGCCAAAGAGATTTCAATTTTGGTTTCCACGCCCTATATGGACGAAGCCGACCGCTGCGACCGCATCGCCCTGATAAACGAAGGGCATTTGCTTGCCGTCGATTCGCCGCGCGGCATCGTGTCGGCTTACGGAGAACGGATTTACACCCTGTCGGGCGGCGATATGTACGCCCTGCTGCTGGCGGCGCGCCGGCTGCCCCATGTACGGCGGTGCTGTCCTTTCGGCGCGGCGCACCACCTTTCAGTCGATGCGGATTTCGACGCAGCTGCCTGCCGTCGGCAGCTGATGGACGAGGGGTTCGCCGATGTTGCATTGCAACCGGCGGAGAGCGGCATCGAAGATGTTTTCATAAAACTGATGAACCATGAATGAAACGGTTATATCGGTACGGAATTTGACCAAATGCTTCGGCAACTTTCGGGCGGTGGACGGCATCACTTTCGATGTCGGACGCGGCGAGATATTCGGCTTTTTGGGCGCGAACGGCGCAGGGAAAACCACCGCCATGCGCATGTTGTGCGGATTGAGCTGTCCGACCTCCGGCAGCGGCACGGTGGCAGGCTTCGACGTGCTGCGGGAAGGCGAGCGCATCAAACGGCATATCGGCTATATGAGCCAGCGCTTTTCGCTTTACGACGACTTGACGGTGTTGGAGAATATCCGCCTCTATGCCGGAATTTACGGATTGTCGCACCGGCAGACCCTACGCCGCACGGCAGAGCTGTTTGCGCGGCTCGACTTCCGGAAGGAGCGCAGCCAGTTGGTGGGAGCGCTGCCGCTCGGATACAAACAAAAGCTCGCTTTTTCGGTGGCGACGCTGCACAGCCCCGAAATCGTTTTTCTCGACGAACCTACCGGCGGTGTCGATCCGCTGACGCGCCGGCAGTTTTGGGAGTTGATTTACGAAACGGCGGCTGCGGGTACGACCGTATTCGTTACCACGCACTATATGGACGAGGCGGAGTATTGTTCGCGTGTCTCCGTCATGGTGGACGGACAGATACGCGCCCTCGACACGCCTGCCGCCCTCAAACGCCGCTTCTGCGCGGAATCGATGGACGAAGTGTTCCGCCTCTTGGCGCGCGAGGCAAAACGGGGAGATTGAAAAAATGGGAAATTTCGGTTCATTTATAGAAAAGGAAACGCTGCATATTTTGCGCGACAGACGCACGATGCTGGTCGTGCTGCTGATTCCCGTCGTGTTGATGACGCTGTTCGGATTCGCCATTTCCACCGAAATCAACAACATCGATGTGGCTGTCGTGGCGCCGCACCGCACCGAAAGCGTGCGGCAGGCGGTGGAGCGTATGGCTTCCAATCCGTATTGTACGTTCAAAGGCTACATACCCTCCGACGAAATCGATAGGGTGCTGCGCAGGGGCGAAGCGGCGGCTGTTGCCGTGTTTGCTGCCGACTATGACCGTATCGCCGCTATGCCGGCGCCTGCCGAGCCGGCGGTGCAGTTGATTTTCGATGCTTCGAATACCAACACGGCGATGTCGGGCGCCGCTTATCTGCAAAGCATCTTGACCGGCGCTTCGACGCAGGCGTCGCCCGTCGAAATGCGTCTGCTTTACAATCCGCAGATGCGGAGCGCCTATAATTTCGTGCCGGGTATCATGGGCATGATATTCATTTTGATTTGCGCTTTGATGACTTCCGTTTCCATTGTCCGCGAAAAAGAGAACGGCACGATGGAGGTGCTACTCGTTTCGCCCGTGCGCCCCATGCGCATCGTCCTTGCCAAACTCGTTCCCTATTTCATGCTTTCGTGCATCAATCTGGCGACCATACTCCTGCTTGCCGCTTACGCTTTGGACGTGCCGCTGTCGGGCAGTGCGGGAGCCATCATTGCCGTTTCGCTGCTTTATTTGGTGCTTGCGCTGGCGCTCGGGCTGCTTATTTCCACCATTGCCGAGAAGCAGATTGTCGCTCTTATCATTTCGGCGATGCTGCTGATGATGCCCATCGTGATGCTGTCGGGCATGCTCTTTCCGGTGGAGAATATGCCTGCCGTGCTGCAAGCCATTTCCTGCATCGTTCCCGCACGGTGGTATATTGAAGCCATACGGAAGTTGATGATCGAGGGACTGCCTTTCGCTGCCGTGTGGCGCGAAGTGCTTATCCTGCTGGCGATGACCGTCGTGTTCATCGTCGTTTCCGTCAAGAAGTTTAACGATAAACTCGAATAGCGATGCGCACCCTTTCCGTTCTTCTGCAAAAAGAGTTTCGCCAGCTGTCGCGAAACAAGTTCGTACCGAAAGTCATCGTACTCTTTCCGATTATGGTGATGTTGGTCATTCCGTGGGTAACGACGATGGACGTGCGGAATGTCGGCGTTACGGTGGTGGACGACGACCGCTCGACGCTCTCGCGGCGCCTTGTCGATAACATCGATGCTTCGGAATACTTGTCGGTGATAGCCGTGTGCGACGATTATGCGGCGGCGCTTGCCCTCCTCGAAGCCGGTGAAACAGATGCCATTCTCGAAATTCCGGACGATTGCGAAAGCTCTCTTTTAGAAGGGCGTTTGAAGAAAATGAACATTTCAGCCAACGGCGTAAACGCCATGAAAGGCTCGCTGGGCAGCCGCTATCTCATGGGCGCCATTGCCCAGACGCTGGCGGAGGTGCAGGCGGAAAAAGGTCTGCCGGCATCGGTCGAGCCGACGGTGGTGCGCAACTTCTACAACCCGACACTCGAATACCGCAACTACATGGTGCCCGCGTTGATGATTATGCTGCTGGTTATGATTTGCGGATTCCTGCCCGCACTCAATTTAGTCGGCGAAAAAGAAACGGGTACTATCGAGCAGATAAATGTTACGCCGGTAGGCAGATTCACGTTCACGCTGGCGAAGCTGATACCGTTTTGGCTCGTGGGGCTGGTGGTGCTGTCGATAGCCATGCTGTTGGCGTGGGGCGTTTATGCGCTGTCGCCGGCGGGTTCGGTTGCCGGCATATACGCGGCAGCCCTGCTGTTCGTTTTCACGATGTCGGGGCTGGGCGTGGCGATAGCCAACAAGTCCGACACGATGCAGCAGGCGATGTTCGTCATGTTTTTCATCGTGATAATCTTTATTTTGATGAGCGGACTGCTGACGCCGATAGATTCGATGCCCGCATGGGCGCAGAAGATAACCCTCTTTTTGCCGCCCCGTTATTTCATCGAAATCATGCGGTCGATATACCTGAAAGGCGCGACCTTCGGCGACCTGTGGCACGATTTTGCCGCACTGGGAGTCTTTGCCGTCGTTTTCGACCTGATTGCCGTCGCCGCCTACAAAAAGCGGTCGTGAGATTTTGGAAAGCGAGAATCCGTAATTCGGGTATGCAATTCGGTAATCGGGGTGCTTTTCGGAACAGAGATTTTTCACTATCTTTGGGGATTCAAAAAAAGAGGACATGAGCAAAAAAGTATTGATACTCTCATCGAGTCCGCGTAAGGGCGGAAACTCGGACACCTTGTGCGATGAATTTTTGCGCGGTGCCGCAGAGGCGGGAAACGAAGTCGAAAAAATCTTTTTGGGCGACAAGACCGTGCATTATTGCACGGGGTGCAGCACGTGCAGCTATCTGCAAAAGCCCTGTCCGCAAAAAGACGATGCCGCCGAAATCATCGAAAAAATGGTGGCAGCCGACGTCATCGTCATGGCGACGCCGGTCTATTTCTATACCATGAGTGCGCAGATGAAGACGCTCATCGACCGCTGCTGCGGCCGCTATACGGAGATGAACGGCAAGGAGTTTTATTTCATCGTAACGGCTGCCGAAACCGAAAAGAATTTGATGTTGCGCACCATCGATACCTTTCAAGGCTTCCTCGACTGTTTGGAAAATCCCGTTGTCAAAGGCACCGTATTCGGCTTGGGCGTATGGCACAAAGGCGAAATACAGGGCAATCCCGCCATGCGCGAAGCCTATGAAATGGGCTTGCAGGTGCGTTGATGCGCCCGATAGAAAACGGTAAAAAACAAAAAAAAAATGAAAAGCATAAAAATTTTTCTTCCGGCAATGGTTGCGGGTTTGCTGCTCGCGGCTTGCACGCCGAAAGAATCGTCTAATCAATCGAATACGAATATGGAAAAGCTGTATCTGACACAGAAATGGGACAAGACGTTTCCGCAGAGCGATAAGGTGAATCACAGTAAAGTAACCTTCAAAAACCGTTACGGCATCACGCTTGCTGCCGACCTCTACGTGCCGAAAAATGCCGCCGGAAAACTCTCGGCAATCGCCGTGTGCGGACCTTTCGGCGCGGTGAAAGAACAGGCGTCGGGCTTGTATGCGCAGACCATGGCGGAGCGCGGATTTTTGACTATCGCTTTCGACCCCTCCTATACGGGCGAGAGCAGCGGCACCCCGCGTTACGTCGCTTCGCCCGACATCAATACCGAAGACTTCTGCGCCGCTGTCGATTACCTCTCGACGCGCGACGACGTCGATGCCGAACGGATAGGCATCATCGGCATTTGCGGCTGGGGAGGTATGGCGCTCAATGCCGCCGCCATCGACACCCGCATCAAGGCGGCGGTGGCTTCGACCATGTACGATATGAGCCGCGTAAGTGCCAACGGCTATTTCGACGCCATGGACGCCGACCAGCGCTACGAACTTCGCAAGCAGCTCAACGCCCAGCGCACCGCCGACGCCAAGAGCGGCACGTATGCGCTTGCCGGTGGAGTGGTAGACCCGCTCCCCGACGATGCCCCGCAGTTTGTCAAAGATTATTATGCCTACTATAAAACGCCGCGCGGCTACCACGAGCGTTCGCTCAACTCCAACAACGGTTGGAACAAGACGTCGGCGCTCTCCTTTATCAATATGCCGATACTGGCGTACAGCAACGAGATACGCAGCGCCGTGCTGGTGATTCACGGCGAGAAAGCCCATTCCCGCTATTTCAGCGAAGATGCCTTCAAGAAATTGCAGGGCGACAACAAGGAACTGATGATTATTCCGGGCGCAAGCCACACCGACCTCTACGACCGCACCGACATCATTCCTTTCGACAAGATTACCGCTTTCTTCACCGAGTATCTGAAATAGCGGTTCGGCAGCCGGTTACGCAGCAGCCCGCAAACGTACACCGTTTGCGGGCTGCCTGTTTTGCGAAAATTGCGGTAAATTTATAGGAGTTGTATGCCGTGTCGGGCGCACTCGGCTATTTGCGCTTCGGGCCAGATGCTTGCCTGCACTTCGCCGATGTGGGCTTTTTGCAGCAGGTACATACAGAGTCGCGACTGCCCTATACCGCCGCCGATAGAGAGCGGCAGCTCCCCGTTTACGAGCATTTTGTGAAAATCGAGATTGAGTCGGTCGGTGCAGCCGCATATTTCCAACTGTTTCAACAGCGCGCTTTTATCGACGCGGATACCCATCGACGAAATTTCAAACGAACATTCCAGTACGGGGTTCCATAAAATGATGTCGCCATTGAGCCCTTGATACCCGTCGGAGTTCCGAGTTGTCCAGTCGTCGTAGTCGGGAGCGCGGCCGTCGTGCGGTTCGCCGTCGGAGAGTTTCCCGCCGATGCCTATGATGAACAGCGCCCCGTATTTGCGGGCGGCTTCATATTCCCGCGCTTTGGGCGGAAGTCCCGGATACATCTGCAACAGCTCTTCGGCGTGAATGAAGGCGATGTCGTCGGGCAGGGTAGGGGTGATATGCGGGTGTATCGCATACAGGTCGGCTTCCGTATCTTTCAGCGCGCGGTATATTTTGCGCACGGTGTCTTTCAGGTAGTCGAGCGTGCGGTCGTCGGCGGTGATGGTTTTTTCCCAGTCCCACTGATCGACGTAGAGCGAATGCAGGTTGTCCAATTCCTCGTCGGGGCGTATGGCGTTCATGTCGGTGTACAGTCCGTAACCCGGAGCGATGCGGTAGGCGCCGAGCTTCATGCGTTTCCATTTGGCGAGGGAGTGCACCACTTCGGCTTGCCGGTCGCCCATGCTTTTGATAGGAAATTTCACGGGTCGCTCCACGCCGTTGAGGTCGTCGTTGATGCCCGTGCCCGAGAGTACGAACAGCGGCGCCGTAACCCGCCGCAGGTTGAGGTTCTGTGCCAGTGCCCGCTGGAATCCGTCTTTTAACTTTTTGATGGCCTGCTCGGTCGTTTCGGGCAGGAGCTTGGGCGTATAATGTTTGGGAATGATCAGCGCCATACCGGAGTGCCTGTTTGTTTTCGTTTCAAAATATTTCGTTGCAAATGAAAAGTATAATTCGTTTTGTCGCGATATATCTGTTTCATTTCGGTTGCAAATATAATCATTTTGCCAGACAAAACAACGCTTTTCGGGAATTTTGTTCATTTTCTTATGCGAATCGTTTTTCGCACGGAAAGAAAAATTTGTCCTTCCGTATTTTTTCCATTACCTTTGTGCGGATAAAAGAACGTTTGCCATGCCATTGACCATTCCGGCGGAACTGCCTGCCGTAGGGATTTTGAAATCCGAAAACATATTCGTGATGGATTCGCGGCGCGCCTCGTCGCAGGACATACGCCCGCTGCGCATCATCATTCTCAACCTTATGCCGTTGAAAATCACGACGGAAACCGACCTGTTGCGCCTGCTCTCGAACACGCCGCTGCAAATCGAAATCGACTTTCTGAAAATCACGGGACACGTTTCCAAGAACACGCCGGTGGAGCACATGATGGCTTTTTACAAAGACTTCGCTGCGATATGCGACAACCGTTACGACGGCATGATTATCACCGGTGCGCCGGTCGAGCAGATGTCGTTCGAAGAGGTGTCGTACTGGGACGAGGTAGTCCGCATATTCGACTGGTCGCGCACGCATGTTACCTCCACCATGTATATCTGCTGGGCGGCGCAGGCCGGACTTTACCACCACTACGGCATACCCAAATACCCGTTGGAACGGAAGCTCTTCGGGGTCTTTCGCCACACGATTCGCGAGGAGTGCCGCAAGGCGCCGCTTTTTCGCGGATTCGACGACGAATTTTACATTCCCCACAGCCGCCACACGGCTGTCGATGCCGACAGCGTGCGCCGCTGTCCCGACATCACGCTCATGGCAGAGGGCGAGCAGTCGGGCGTTGCCGTGATGATTGCCCGCAACGGGCGCGAAGTCTACCTGACGGGACACTCCGAGTATGCCCCCGACACCCTCGCCAACGAATATTACCGCGACTTGGGCAAAGGGCTGCCCATCGATATGCCGCAGAATTATTTTCGCAACGACGACCCCGCCGCCGGTGTCGTGGTGCGCTGGCGCTCCCATGCCAACTTGCTCTTTTCCAACTGGCTCAATTACTACGTTTATCAGGAAACCCCTTACGACATCGACGCCATACGATGACCGCACCCCGCCGCATCGAACTCTTGGCACCTGCCAAAACTGCCGATATAGGGCGGGAGGCGATCGTGCACGGAGCCGATGCCGTGTATATCGGCGGACCGGCTTTCGGTGCGCGGGCGGCTGCGGGCAACAGCATCGCCGACATCGCGCGGCTTGCCGATTTTGCCCACACCTATCACGCACGGGTCTATGCCGCCGTCAATACGATACTCTACGATAACGAACTTCGGCAGGCCGAACGGCTGATTACCGACCTGTGCCGCGCCGGTGTCGATGCGCTCATCGTGCAGGATATGGGCATTTTGCGCCTCGACATTCCGCCGGTGGCGCTGCACGCGAGTACGCAGTGCGACAACCGCACCGTCGAGAAAGTGCGCTTCCTATACGAAGCGGGTTTTTCGCGCGTCGTTCTGGCGCGGGAGCTTTCGGCGTCCGAAATCCGCGAAATCGCCGCAGCCGTGCCGGTCGATTTGGAAGTGTTCGTGCACGGCGCTCTCTGCGTGAGTTACAGCGGGCAGTGTTACCTGAGCCGCTGCCTGTCGGGACGCAGCGCCAATCGGGGCGAGTGCGCCCAGTACTGCCGCCTTCCCTACACTTTGCTCGATGCCGACGGTACGCCCCTGCTGCGTGAAAAACACTTGCTTTCGCTCAAAGACATGAACCGCTCCGACCGGTTGGAAACCCTGCTCGATGCCGGCGTTACCTCGCTTAAAATCGAGGGACGCCTCAAAGAACTCTCTTATGTAAAAAATATCACGGCGTGGTACCGCCGCCGGCTCGACGAGATTTTTGCCCGCCGACCGGAGTATTGCGCCGCCTCGTCGGGTAGGGTGGAATATACTTTCGAACCCGACCCCTTCAAAAGTTTCAATCGCGGGTTTACGCACTATTTTCTCGATGGTGTCGATGCCGAGCCCATCGGGTCGCCCCACACGCCGAAGTCGCTCGGCGAACCGGTGGCGCACGCGCTGCGGCGGCAGGGAGCGGCATGGATTATCGACCGCGCCGGCGCGGTGGGCAATGGCGACGGTCTTTGCTTTTTCGACGGCGACCGCCGTTTCGAGGGCTTTCGGGTCAATCGGGCGGAAGGCTGCCGCATCTATCCTGCCGAAATGCCGCATATACCTGCCGGCGCGCTACTCTACCGCAACAGCGACTGCCGTTTCGAGCAGCTCTTGCAGCACCGGAGCGCGCAGCGCCGCATACCGCTCGACCTTACGCTTTACGAAATCCCGCAGGGCTACGCCCTGAAACTTCTCGATGCCGACGGCTGCATGGCGATTGCCGCCCTTGCCGCCGACAAGGTGCCGGCACGCACGCCGCAGTCCGACGGACAGCGCGCCATGCTCTCCCGTCTGGGCGACACCTGTTTTGCCGCCCGCACCGTAACCCTTGCGCTTTCCGGCGAACGCTTCATTCCCGTTTCGCAGCTCGCGGCGCTGCGGCGCGATGCCGTTGCCGCACTCGACCGTTCGCGCCGGCTCGCCTGCCGTCCGCCCCGCCGGCGGGAGGAGCAGCCGACCCCTTTCCCCGCCGCCGAACTCGCTTACACGGAAAATGTCGCCAACGAAGCCGCGCGCCGCTTCTATCGGGAGCATGGCGTCTCCGTTGTCGCCCCTGCCTACGAATGTGCCCCGCCCGCCGACGTGCCCTTGATGTACACCCGTTTCTGCCTCAGACGGCAGTGGGGTTGCTGCCTCAAAGAAAAGTCCGCCGCCCGAAAGTGGAAAGCCCCGCTTTACCTGCAATACCGCGATGCGCGCCTGCGCCTCGAATTCGACTGCGCCTGCTGCGAAATGCGCATCTATGCCGACTCCCGCCCCGCAACCTCCGATGCAGCGCACTCCCGCTGCGGTTCGTCTGTTTCCGACAAAAGTTTCAATATCGAATAGTATGTGGAGAACGTTTGGCAGACCGCTCATGGTCATATCGATTGCTGTATCGGTGGCGCTGCTTCTTGCGGTGCTGTGCATCATAAGAGGTGCGCGTACACCCGATACGCTTGAATCGAAAGCCGCAGAACTGTATGCGTATTGTAAAAAGAAAGGTTACAATACCGATGTTGCCATATTGGTCGATTACGGCAGGCACTCCGGTCGTGTCCGGTTTTTCGTTTGGGATTTCAACGAAAGCCGTCCGTTATTGAAAAGTATATGCGCTCAGGGTTGCGGAAAAGGCGATATGGAAGGAAAAAATGTGTTCAGCAATGAGATAGGCTCTTTGTGCACCTCATTGGGACATTATAAAATAGGACGGGAGCGAACCATATCGAGATTGGGAGGACGACCGGCATTTACGCTGGTCGGACTGGACGCGACGAACAGCAATGCCGTCGTTCGGGGAATATTGCTGCACCCTGTGCGCCTGCCCTCATTTGCCATATATCCTTTCCCTATACCCTCGAAAGTCCTGCGTATATCGGGACGGGCGGTTGTACGACCGTACAGCGAAGGCTGCATTACGGTTCCGTCCGATAAATACCGTGAAACGGCAGACATTCTCCACCACGCCCGAAAACCGGTGATCATGTGGGTATATAAATAAATTATCTATTAGTACCGCGATGCGCGCCTGCGCCTCGAATCTGCCTGCTGCCTTACGGGAAAAGCAGGAGAGTTTTTCCGCGAATAAAGCCAAAAATTTTTAGCGGAAAGTTTTGTAAATTTGTATTTTAAGATTACATTTGTAGCGTATTTATTAACCCATTAAATTACGACAAAATGAAACGCACGCTGTTTTTTATGTTGTTGTCCGCATGGCTGTTCTCCCCCGCAGCATGGGCAGATGAAGGCGAATACGATATTTCGTTAATGAATGCAGGAACATTGCTCGACCAAATCGGGATTGAAAATATCGAGAAAGTGTATGGTTTGAAAGTAAGCGGCGACCTCAACGGCACGGATATTCTTACCATACGGAAAATGACGAATCTTCGCTGCTTGGATATGGAAAACGCCAATATTGTAAACGGCGGGCTTTCGTATTACGAAGACTATATTACCTCCCAAAATACCGTCGGAACATATTTTTTCAGGGAGAAAACGAATTTGGAGAAAATAGTTTTGCCCAAAACCGTAGAAAATATAGAAGATTATTCCTTTTCGGGTTGTACGGCATTGACGACGGTATATATCGGAGAAAATGTAACGCAGATTCGCTCTCATGTTTTTTCCGGCTGTACGGCATTGAGAAATTTACGGATAGAGGACGGTACGAAAACATTGTCGTTAAGTACATCATCTTCGTCGACGCCATTTGACGATTGCCCGTTGGATACGGTGTATCTGGGGCGGAATATTTCTTATGATACTTATACACCGTTCAAAAATAAAGCGAAGATTATTTCATTGATCATCGGTAATCAAGTTACCTCTATTGGCTACGAGGCTTTTTTAGGATGCTCGGGCTTAAAGAATTTACGAATAGAGGACGGTACGAAAACATTGTCGTTAAGTATATCATCGTTTGACGATTGTCCGTTGGACATGGTATATTTGGGGCGGAATGTGTCTTATGACTATATTAATTCGCCGTTCAAGGATAAAACAAGCCTTGTTTCATTGACTATCGGTAACCAAGTTACCTCTATCGGCAACAAAGCTTTTTCCGACTGTACGGGCTTGACGGAGGTAACAATAGGAAATGGCGTTAAAACTATTGACAATTATGCTTTTTCCGGTTGTTCGGGATTAACGGAAATAATTATACCCGAGAGTGTTACCACTATCGGCAGCTATGCTTTTTCCGGTTGCACGAGTTTGGCATCGGTAACGATACCCGAGAGTGTTACTTCTATCGGTAGCGATGCTTTTTCCAACTGTACGGGCTTGACGGAGGTAACAATAGGAAATGGCGTTAAAACTATCGACAATTATGCTTTTTCCGGTTGTACGGGCTTAACGGAAATAACGATACCCGAGAGTGTTACTACTATCGGCAGCTATGCTTTTTCCGGTTGCACGAGTTTGGCATCGGTAACGATACCCGAGAGTGTTACTTCTATCGG
>CANQAM010000011.1 GCA_947589325.1 uncultured Bacteroidales bacterium
TTATTCGCCCGGGTGAATAGCACCGGTGGGGCAAGCGTCGGCGCAAGTGCCGCAGTCGAGGCATTTTTCGGGATCGATTTTGTAGATATCGCCTTCCGAAATAGCGCCGGCAGGACATTCGCCCATACACGTTCCGCAAGCAACACAATCGTCACTGATTACGTAAGCCATGATTTTGAGTTTTTAATTAGTACTAATATTGAGTGTGTCCGACAAAAGTAAACCTTTTCTTTTTCCCAAGCAATTAAAAAGCGATAAAAATTTCATATAAATTTTTTTTGGCGGCATTTTCCGGCGTATCGGCAATATTTCCACCGTTTCGGCGTTTTAATCATACCCGACACATACCGTATTGAAAAAGTGGTTATACATATTCTCCCTCCTGCTTGTCGCGGCACCCGTATGGGCGCAGCGGCAAAAGGTGCAGCGTATGCCCTACATCGACCAGAAACGAATACACTTCGGTTTCTCGGTGGGCACACACGTGCAGGACTTGGCTATACGCAACACGGGATTTACCACCGACGGCGGCGAAACGTGGTATGCCGACGTGCCGGCTTTTTCGCCCGGATTCAACGTGGGTCTGGTGGGCGACCTCTACATCTGCCCCTACCTGAATGTACGGTTCACGCCGACATTGCTGTTCGGCAACAAGACGGTGGAATTGCGCGAGGAACATTCCGACGCCCGCCGCACCGTCGATTTGAAATCGACCTACATCATGATGCCCGTCAGTCTGAAATTCAGCTCCAAACGACTGAACAACTATTGCCCCTACATCGTGGCGGGGGTGGCGCCGACGGTGGATATTTCCAAAAAGAAAAACGACCTGCTGCGCATGAAAACCTACGACACCTATTTGGAAGTGGGCTTGGGCTGCAACATCTATCTGCCTTTCTTCAAACTAATTCCGGAACTGAAATTCTGCTTCGGTCTGGGCGACATACTGCAACACAAACGGGACGACCTCATCGACCCGCTCGACTACAAATATACGCAAGCCGTGAAAAAAGCGCTCTCCCGTTTAGTGGTATTGAGTATTTATTTCGAATAACACGCTCGTACATAATAACTTACAGCATACATCATACTCTGCGTTCGACGGGCTTTTCATTTTTAACATTTTATATCTTGCATATTCGGCAAAAGGTCGTACCTTTGCAATCGAAAACATCGCGGGGTGGAGCAGTTGGTAGCTCGTTGGGCTCATAACCCAAAGGTCGCTGGTTCGAGTCCGGCTCCCGCAACACAAGAAAGAGAGAATGCGCATCGCACATTCTCTCTTTTATTTTTATCCTCTACCGAAAAAAAATGCGGCACGATACTGCTGTTACCCCGCATCGTGCCGCATCACGTATTTTTTCCGGCGATTAGTCGTCCATTTCGATAGGCAAAAATTGGTTGTTAAATTCTATCTCCATGCGGTTCGACAGCTTGACATCGTATCCCCGCCGGTCTTTATCGATTTCCTGAATGGTCGTGTTCGGGAAAGTCGTTGTTACATAAGTAAGTATCTGTGCGGGAACGATGCCGTCGGGAACGGTTTTTCCCATCGGACGATCGACCTCTTTCCATTCGCCTTTTTTATTGAATTTTACTTGGGTGGCATCGGTATAAGAAACGATGTACTCCGTCTCGCCCATTTCGGTTTCCTTTACAGCCATTGCCACCTGCAAATCGGAGAAATAGGTGGTAAGCAGCGTCTGTGCCGGCTGCGGCAGCTGATTTACCGTGATAGCCGTTTTTTTCTCGGCGCACGCCGTCATATTCAATACAACGGCGACAGCAAATAAAATTCCCAATCTTTTCATTGTCAAAACTTTTAGTGAATATTGAACAAATATATAAGCAAAAAGGTTTTATATCTATCAAATTTATAGATAATTAAGGGATTTAACATTTATTCTTCATCTTGGAGTGGACGTACCGGCACGACGGTTCCCGACGTTACATACCACAAAAAGCCCTGCACGGCGAAGCCCATTTCCTGCAAAAACTTCATGTAGCGGGCTACCTGCCGGTGGTGCGACCGCCGCTCGGCGCCGAATTTGTAATCGACCACCGTCGCACGGTTTCCGTCGAGGACGATGCGATCGGGGCGATAGGCGCCTTGTCGGGGGACGAGTATTTCGTTTTCGTTGAGTACGCGACTGCCGGCGGCAAACCACGCCTGCACTTCGGGGTCGGCAAGGCGTGTACGCAGCAGCGCCGCGATTTCCTGTGCCTCGTCCCGCGTAATTTCGCCGCTGCGGATATGGGAGCGTATCGCCTCGTCGAGGTCGTCGGGGGTGCGAATGGCGCTGAGTACGTCGTGATACACCGTGCCGCGATGACGGCCGTCGGTGAGGTCGAAATAGCCTTTTCCCAACAGGCGCAGCCGCAGACGTCCGCTCGGAGCGATGGAGCGATAGGGCGACGGCGCATACTCCCCGCCGCTTTCAACCGGAGCTGCCGAGTACGATTTTTTCGTGCCGAGAACGTATCGGGCACTGTCGGGGTCGTAACCGGCACGGAGGTCGATATAAGCCGGTTGTCCGTCGGGAAAGGCGGCGCTGCCCTCCTCGATACATTTTTGCAAAATCGTACCGATATGGTTATCTTTCGTTCCTTTCGGTACAAAAACGTACAACTCCTCCCGCGCCCGCGTAAACGCCACGTAAGCCAGATTGAGATTGTCGATGTAGGTATGCAGGCGCTCCGAAAAATACGTCCGGCTGTATATCGTATCGGCAAGGTCTTTCCGATAGGTAAGCGGTACGACGGGCAAGCGGCCGAACACGCCTTCGGTCTCCGCCCACAATATCGGCGCATGGTTGGACGAGTGATCGACGAGCCAGTTGCAGAAAGGAACGAGAACTGCATCGAACTCCAATCCCTTCGCCTTGTGTATGGTCATGATGCGTATGGCATCTTGCTCGCCCGGCGTGGAGAGGGAGCGGGTGCACCCCTTGTCGTGCCACCAGAGCAGGAACGAATCGAGGTCGGAGGAATGCCGGTCGGCATATTGCAATACGAGGTCGAGAAACGCCTGAACGAATACGTTTTCGTTGCCGACGGTATCGACGGGAAAAAGGTCGATGATTTTTTCGCAGATTTCATAGAGCGGTTCGCCGCGCAAAGTCTCCACACGAGCCAGTTCTTCGGAATCGCGCCCCGCCTCCATATCCGCGCATATCCGAGCAATAGCAGCATCTTCCGGAATTTTTCGGCAAAAGACCGCGATGGCATACAAGGCAAAAAATCGCCTCAACGCCTCTTGCGGGGCATTCAGGTAGTCGAGCAGGGAAATAATCAGGCGCACGGTCGGCGAATTGCCGATGTAGAGTGCTTCGTCGGAAATCACATCGTAACGGTAACGGCTGTCCAGCGCAGCCGCCTGCTCCTGCAAAAGGTGCTGTACGATGCAGTTGCCCTCCTCTTTGGTGCGCACCAATATGGCCGTATCGCGCAGGGCGACGCCGCGCTCCTGCAAGTCGCGCAGCGTATCGGAAAGTTTCGCCAAGACCTGCGCACGGGCGCCGCCCTCGTCTTTATTCTCTTTGTCGTCCTCGAAAAAAGCGACCTCCACATACCCGCCGTCGGGCGCGACGCCTTCACCCGTTTTCTGGGCGGAGTTGCGATAGACCGATTCTATTTTGTCGGAAAAATCATCGGCAAGAGCAGCAGGCAGGCGTTCATCGAGTTTTTGTTGCAGGCAGGCGGCGGCACGGTCGAAAAACGAATTGTTGAAACGCACCACGTTGGCGGCGCTGCGCCAGTTGGTGTCGAGCGACCACTCTTTCAGTTCGTTTTTAGGGAAATACTCCGGCAGCCGCTCGTTGAGCAGCTCCCAATCGGAATTGCGCCAGCGATAGACGCTCTGCTTCACGTCGCCCACGACAAGATTGCTCAAAGCGCGGTCGTTGCTCTCCTTGACGAGCGGGTAAAAATTGTTCCATTGCGTAACCGAAGTATCTTGAAATTCATCGATGAAAAAGTGGTTGATATACGTACCTATCTTTTCGTAAACGAAAGGCGTGTCGGTGTCGCTGATGACATGGCGGAGCAAGTCGTTGGTGTCGGAAAGGAGCAGCGTTCCGCGCTCGTTTTTACAAGTTTGCAGATACTCCACGACGTCGTTGAGAATGCCGAGCGTATAGAGGTGCCTGCCGGTGTGTACCGCCGAAAGGTATTCGGTGTAAGGCTTTCCGTAGAGGGCGACGATGCGCTGCATGCAGGCGCGCAGCGGTTCGCTTATGCGGTGTATGGCGTCGATGGTTGCCGCATCGACATTTTTGGAAGTGTACCACTTATCGACTTCATTTTCCGAAAGGGCGGTCAGATAGCTATTCGGCAGAAGGGTATAATCGCCGTTCGCCCACTTTCGGAATTGCTGGGCGCCCGACCGGCTTCCGTTTTTGAAATCGTCGGGTGCGATGCCGTTTTGCTGCATCAGCGCAAGAGCTTCGTCGGCACACTCCTTTACCTGTTTCTCGAAATCGCGTTTGAGGCTTTCAATTGTGCCGATATAGTTTTCGAGCGACTTGCGGTCTTGCAGGGCCTCCTGTATCTTGTCGCGGTGCGACTTGTACTGCTCCTTGAAAATTTCGCCGGCAAGCTCTTCGATTTTCGTCCGGAATTTTTTGTAAGAATCTTCTTCGATTTGCTGTCGGGCGTAACCGACGAGCCACTTCAACAGCTCTTTGTTTTCACTTTTCTCCAACTCGAAAAACATCTGATCGACGGCTTCGGTAAGCATGGACGCGCTGTCGAGTTCGATGTTGTAGCGATTCGACAATCCCGCTTCGTACATAAAAGAGCGGGCTATCTGCTGGAAAAAGCGGTCGATGGTGCTGATGTTGAATCCCGAAAAATCGTGCAGGAGCGTGAACAGCTGCTCCGACGCCTGCCGCCGCAAGTCGTCGATGTTTCCGGTGATGCCGTCTTTTCCTAAGAGATAGTGTATAAGAGGCGATTTTTCCGGCTCGGACGAGAGGCAAAAGAGTTCCTTGACGATGCGTTTTTTCATCTCGTCGGTCGCCTTGTTGGTGAACGTTACGGCAAGAATGCGGCGATAGCGGCGGTTCCGTTCGTCTTGAAACAGCTTTTCGCCCTCGTTGGGAGGAGCGAGCAACAGCTTGATGTATTCGAGCGTGAGCCGGAAAGTTTTTCCCGATCCGGCGGAGGCGCGGTAAACGTTCAACATGGCTTTACGATTCAGATGATGCGGCTTCGGGTGTATCCCTCCTTATCCAAAATTTCTTTTACTTTGCGGCGCAGGTCGCCCTGTATCAATATCTCGCCGTCGCGAGAGGAGCCGCCCACGCCGCAGCGGGTTTTCAAAAGTTTCGCCAACGCTTTCAAATCGTCGTCGCTGCCGACGAATCCGGTAATGAGCGTCGCCTGCTTTCCGTTGCCGCGCTTGTCGAGTTCGATGCGCAGCTGCTGTTTTTCCGGCGCAAGCGTCTGCGGCCCGTCGGAAGATTCGGTTTGAAACGCGAAATCGGGGTTGGTGGAATAGACGATGTTCAAACGGCTTTTCCAATCGTTGTCTTTGCCCATATCTCAAAAGTGTTGTCGAACTATCAATGATTTTCCAAATTTAGCACGGAATATGCAGTTTGCCAAAAAAAACGCTACTTTTGTTCATAAAATCGAAAAAAGCCGTTATGAAAATTTTTGCAGTGGGGTGGAATTACCTCGACCACAATAAAGAGATGAATCATGCGTTATTACCAAAGGAGCCGGTTCTCTTTCTGAAACCCGACACGGCGATACTGAAAGACGGGAAACCGTTTTTTCTGCCGTCGTTTTCGGAAAGAATCGAATACGAAACCGAGTTGGTCGTCCGCATTTCGCGGTTGGGAAAAAACGTCGCCACCCGCTTCGCCCGCCGGTACTACGATGCCGTAACGGTGGGCATCGACTTCACCGCGCGGGACTTGCAGTCCCGCCTGCGGGCCGAAGGCTCCCCGTGGGAAATCTCCAAAGGCTTCGACGGGTCGGCCGTGGTGGGCGAATTCGTGCCTGTCGCCGAAGCGGGCAATGATTTGCAAGACCTGCATTTCTCTCTGCAAATCGACGGCACGACGGTGCAGCAAGGGCATACCGCCGACATGATTTTCCCTATCGACGAAATCATCGCCTACATCAGTCGGTTTTATACCCTGCGCACAGGCGACCTGCTGTTCACGGGAACGCCGCAAGGGGTGGGTCCCGTATCGATAGGAAACCGGCTGCAAGGATTTTTGGGAGAGCGCAAATTGCTCGATTTTCACGTGCGATAGCTTTCCCTTCCGAAATGCGAATCGTATGAAAAAATACAAACTCCTGTTTTTAACCCTCATCGTCTTTCTGTCGGCAGAAGCGGGCGCGCCGTCCCTCCTGCGGGCAGCAACGGCGCGCTATGCCGAGAACTCGGTGCTGGCGTCGGGCACGTGGGTAAAAATAGGTGTGGAGGAATCGGGCATTTACCAACTATCATACAACGAGCTGCGGGAATACGGATTTTCCGACCCCGCCCGTGTGGCAGTATTCGGCTACGGCGGAGCCATGCTCTCGGAAGATTTTTCGACGGCTTACATCGACGACCTGCCGCAGGTGCCTGCCCTGCACACGGGCAGCAAATTGATTTTCTACGCGCAGGGTGTCGTGTCGTGGAGCGTGCGAAACGGACTTTTCGCGCGCACGCGCAACCCCTATTCCACATCGGGGTATTACTTTTTGACGCAGCTCGACGAAACGCCGGCGGCGCCGGCAACGATACCCTCTGCCGACGATGCAGCGGCAACGACGGTTACGACTTTTCACGACCACATACTGCACGAAACGGAGGCGACAAATCCCGGACATACAGGGAGAAATTTTTACGGAGAAAATTTCCTCTACACAAGCGTACAAAATTTCACGTTCGACGCTGCCGGCATAACCGATACGCCCGTAAATCTGCAAATGAACCTCCTCTCGAAATCGACTACTTCGACGGCAACGTGGCGCATAAACGTCAATCAGAATCTGCTGCGGGAGGTTTCTGTCGCCCCGATACTCAGCGATGCCGAATACAAAAGCGGGACAGAGTCGTCGATACAGAGTACGTTCCACCCGAATGCCAACGATGCCGACGTCGTGCGGATTTCATACTCCTGCGCCAACGCTTCGGCAGCCTATCTCGATTACATTCTGTTGGATATAGAGCGGGAATTGCGGCTGTACGACGGGAAAGTGGCCTTCCGCCGCAAAGACGCCTCTGCCAAACGGCTGCGCTATGTAGTATCGGCAACAGGAGCTTCGGCATTTCACCTATGGGACGTGACGCAGCCGTCGGCTCCCTGCGAAATAGCGGCAAAAACCTCCGGCGACGGTACTTACTCTTTCGTTCCGGCGGAGACGGCGCTGCGCGAATACGTGGCATTCGACGCGGGAGCGACTTTTCCTTCACCTGCATTCGTCGGCACGATATCACCGCAAAACCTGCACGCCGCACCGCAAACCGATTTCATCATCTTATCGCCGCCGGCATTCGTTGATGAAGCCCGCCGGTTGGGTGAATTTCACCTTCAAAAAGATTCGCTTTCGTACCTCATCGTACAGCCGACCGCGATTTACAACGAATTTTCTTCGGGCACACCCGATGCCACCGCCATACGCCGCTTCATGAAAATGCTGTACGACCGCGCCGGCAACGACGAGTCGCAGCGACCGCAATACCTTTTGCTCTTCGGCGACGGCACATACGACAATCCGCGCGTTACGGCAGAATGGGCATCGCTCACCTATCCCCTCCTGCTGACATTTCA
This sequence comes from uncultured Bacteroidales bacterium, assembly GCA_947589325.1. GTDB lineage: Bacteria > Bacteroidota > Bacteroidia > Bacteroidales > UBA11471 > Caccoplasma. The sequence continues at coordinate 7,776 of CANQAM010000011.1, forward strand.
GGCCGATGAAAGCGCAGACGAGCGCAACAGTTTCGTTACCGACGACTATTTCGGATTTCTGCACGACAACGAGGGCTCCGACCTGCGTCGCGCTTCGCTCGACATAGGCATCGGGCGTTTTCCTGTACGGACAAAAAACGAAGCCGCCAACGTCGTGGATAAAATAATCGCCTACGCCGCCAATACCGATTACGGATACTGGAAAAACGACATCTGTCTGGTAGCCGACGACGGCAACAACGGCGACCACATGGAACAATGCGAAGAAGTGGCAGCCGTTCTCCAACAAAAGAATCCCGCTTCTTTTATTCACAAAATCTACATCGATGCCTACAATCGGGTAAGTGTGGCAACCGGAGCCACCTACCCCGACGCAAAAATGCAAATGCTCGACCTGTTGAAAAAAGACGGCGTGCTGGTCATCGACTACGTGGGACACGGCAGCCCGAGAGAATGGACGGGCGAAAAGATTCTCGAATGGAGCGACATCTCGAATATGTACGTTTCGCGCCTGCCGCTATGGATTACGGCAACGTGCAGTTTCAGCCGTTTCGACGACCTGACCAATTCCGGCGGAGAGGAACTTTTTTTGAATCCGCAAGGAGGCGGAATAGCTCTTATCTCGACCTCACGGGTGGTATATATCCATGCCAACGGGCTTATCAACAAAGCGATAGCCGAACATCTTTTCGACCGAGAACCCGACGGTCAGACCATACGTCTGGGCGATGTCGTGCGCAGAGGGAAAAACGCCGTAGCCAGCAATGCCGATGACATATTGATGAACAAACTCTCCTACCTGCTGCTCGGCGACCCGGCTCTGCGTCTGGCTGTGCCGTCGTACCAGATGAAAATAACGGAAATAAACGACTTGCAGCCGACCGAAAATGAAGAAAACATCGAATTGAACGCCCGCGCATGGGTTACGGTGAAAGGCGAGGCACAGTCCGCCGACGGCGAACGCATAGAAGATTTCAACGGCATGATTTACCCGCGCCTGTACGACTCCGAAAGAGAAATCGTTACTGCCGGAAACGGCAACGACGGGGAGCGTGTGCCTTTCACATTTTCCCGTCGGGACAATATACTCTATACGGGACGCGACTCGATACGGAACGGACAGTTCGAATTTACTTTCAAAATGCCGCGCGAACTGAACTATTCCGATTTATCGGGGTTGTTCAACCTTTATGCGTACGACGATGCCGGACGGGAGGCTCAGGGTATGAACGACCGCTTCATTGTCGGCGGCATGGACACGGAGGCCGAAGCCGATACGGAGGGCCCGCAGATACACGCCATGTACCTGAATACGGCAGATTTCAACTCGGGCGACGAAGTGAACGAAACGCCGGTATTCATCGCGCAGGTGGAAGACAAATCGGGCATCAACATTTCCGGCATCGGATTAGGACACGACATGACCGTGCGCATCGACGACGACCCGAAGCAGGAATATGTGATAAACGACTATTTCGTGCCGGTTGCAGGACAGTTCGGATTAGGCGACGTCTATTACGAACTGCCGGAGCTTTCGGAAGGCAAACACACGCTTTCGTTCACGGTGTGGGACACCGACGAAAATTCCGCGCGCCAATCGCTGCGCTTTACCGTGAAGAAAGGATTGAAACCGCGCATCTACGAGCTGTACCCGTCGCAAAGTCCGGTAAGCGATGTCGCGCAATTCCACTTGCGGCACGACCGCCCGAATATGTTGATGACGATAAAACTCTCCATATTCAACTGGTTGGGCAGCGAAGTGTGGACCACGGAAGTAACCGGTATGTCAGACCTCTGGAAGTCCGTACCCATCGAATGGCAGCTCACCGACAAAGCGGGAAGGCGCGTTCCGGGAGGCATCTATCTCTATCGGGCAGTCATATCGGTAAACGGCGGCAGCGAAGCCACGAAGACACAAAAAATCATGGTTACTCCACAATAAAAGGGTAAAAAAGGAAGTTTATATTCTATGAAAGATATACGGACAATGAAAGATATACTGAAAATTTCCCTGTTGTGTGCGTTGTCATATATGCTCGCCCTGCCGGCGTATGCCGATGACGACGAGGGGAAAAATATGTTCAACCCCATCACGACGGGCGTAACGACACTGAGCATCGCCCCCGACGCACGCGGCGGCGGTATGGGCGATTTGGGTGCTGCCACCGACCCCGACGTCAATTCGCAATACTGGAATCCGGCGAAATATGCCTTTGCATTCAGCAGTGCCGGAGTGGCTTTTTCCTATACGCCGTGGCTGCGGAAATTGGTAAACGACATCAATTTGGTATATGCGGCAGGCTATTGGAAATTCGGCGGCAACGACTTGCAGGCATTGAGCGCATCGCTGCGCTACTTCTCGCTGGGCTCGGTGCCGCTGTACGACTCGAACAACAATCTCCAAAATACGGTGAATCCGTATGAAATGGCTATCGACGTAGGCTACTCGCGTAAGCTGGCATCGTCGTTTTCGATGGGTGTCGTATTCCGATTCATCTATTCCGATATGGGATTCGGCGGCATCTCTTCGGCAGAGGATATGTCGGGAGCAGCGGCTTTCGCCGCCGACATATCCGGCTACCAGACGGTATATCCCGTCATCGGTCGCAACGAATGCCAGTTCTCGTGGGGATTCAACATCTCGAACATCGGCTCGAAAGTGTCGTACGACGGCGGTACGAACAGCGCATTCCTCCCGACCAACCTGCGACTCGGCTTTTCGTTCCTGTTCCCGATATACGACTACAATACCATAGCGATAAACTTCGACGCCAACAAACTGTTAGTGCCTGCGGCTCCCCGTCAGAGCGACTACTCCTATATCGACGAAGAGGGCAACACGCAGTACGATATGGAAAAATACGAACAAGCCAAAGAGGATTTCAACAACATGGGTTCCATTGCCGGCATCTTCAAATCGTTCCACGATGCACCGGGCGGATTCAAGGAAGAGATGCGGGAAATCTATTTTTCGGCGGGTCTCGAATACTCCTATAACCGCCGCTTCTTCTTGCGGGCAGGTTACTACTACGAAAACAAATACAAGGGCAACCGGCAATATGCCACTTTCGGTACGGGCTTCTCGCTCAACGTCTTTTCGCTCGATGTCGCCTACGTACTGGCTACGGCGCAAAGCAGCCCGCTCGACCAGACGCTGCGCTTCTCGCTGGCTTTCGACATGGACGGCATTAAAAGTTTGGTCAATCGCCGGCGCCGCCGGTAAAAGAAAGGGCAGGACATGAAAATGCGGGTAGGATTCGGCTTTGATGTTCACCGATTGGTCGAGGGTCGGGAACTGTGGTTAGGCGGCATACGCATAGAACATACACTCGGTTTGTTGGGACACTCCGACGCCGACGTGCTGATACACGCCTTGTGCGATGCCCTGTTGGGCGCAGCGGCGATGCGCGACATCGGATTTCACTTTCCCGACACCGCCGACGAATACAAGGGCATCGACAGCAAAATACTGCTGCGCGACACCGTGCAGCTCGTGCGGTCGAAAGGTTGGGAAATAGGCAATGCCGATATCACCGTGTGCGCCGAACGCCCGAAACTCAATCCCCACATTCCCGCCATGCAGCAATGCCTGTCCGAAGTCATGGGCATCGATGCCGGCGACGTGTCGATAAAAGCCACGACGACCGAACGACTGGGCTTCACGGGACGGGAAGAGGGCATCGCCGCCTATGCCGTCGTGCTGTTGGAAAAATCCTAAAAAACAGAATCATGAAACGTCTCTTGGGAATACTCCTTGTCCTGTTGCCGGGGACAGCCGCCTTGCAGGCGCAGGGAGGGAGTTCCGTTCCGGCAGGACGGTCGGGAGGCGCTGCGATAGAGTTTGTCGGTGCGGAATGCCCCGACGGCACCGACTTGTTTCTGCTCGAAGGCGTACCCGCCAAATTGAATGCTGGCGGAGTGCTGTTTTCCCGCCTGCAAGAGATAAACGGTCTTTATGCCGACACGCTCTGCATCTATCAGAGCGACAGCCGCTACCTCGCCTACATAAAAGTAAACCGGCAGTTTTACGGTTATTGGATTGATGAAGAGCGAATCGGAAAAGCCTATCTATCGACCCTCGTTTCGTTTCCGATGATAAGCCGCATTTTTTTGAATGCCGCAAATGCCGGCGCGCAAGGGCTGAAACTGTTGGTCGATTTCACGCTCTGCATCTACGACCGGCAGAGCGATATGGTACAAATCATGCACCCGTTCCTCTATGCGGCGGAGCAGCCGAAAAAAGAGCATCGGAAAATACAAATCATGCAGCCCGAAGGAGTGGCTATCGACTATCCGCTGGTCGATGAAATGCAGACGGCTCTCGCAGCGGAATATGCAAAAATCTGTCGGGAATACGGTCTTACCCGTTAAGTTTCTTCCCTTCAGAAATTAAAAAAATAATTCATAAAGAAATTCCAGAACGTAACGACGCCGATTGCAAAAATTTTGGAGAGATAAAAATTCAGACGCAGGCGGTCGTTAAGCAGATAGATGACGGCATTATTGATGAGCAGTCCGATAAGCGATATGCCGATAAAACGCAGGTATTGCGCTGCTATGGCGGGGTCGTCGCTCTCAAAAGTCCAGATACGGTTGAGCAGATAATTACTCGTGGCAGCGCAAATGAACCCTGAGGAATTGGCGATATATTTGTTCAGGCGGCAGATTTCTTTCAAAAACCACGTAATGCCGAAATCGACAAAAACACCGGAACCGCCGACGACACAGAATTTTATGAATTGCCAAATCATAGTTGTCGTTATTTTATTTCCACTTTTCTTCGCGAAGAATTGTACCAAAACGCAAGGGGCCGACGATGAAGGGCAAATCCCGAATCGTACGTTTTGCAGGGAATATCGTCGGGCACGGGAACCGTTACCGTCGCCACCGCCGACGAAGCAGCCGGCAGCAAAAGCGACAAATTCACCGGCAGGGCAAATCTCAATTTCTTGGCGGAAAGTAGGAAAAGCAGTTCCGTATCTTCTCCGCCGACAGTGATATCATACGGATAAGGATTGACAAACGTCAGCGTGCAACGCAGTGTGTCGCCCCTACGAAGAAGGGTATCGCCGCCGGCATAAGTCATCTCGACAAGGCGCACCGGTTGAAAATCATCGACAGGGGTATATACGAATTTACGCCCGTTCGCCAACAGCACTTCGTTTTCTTTCAGCGGTTCGCCGCCGGCTTTTTCCAAAGAGCCGCTTAAAATATCTTTACCGATGAAACGGGTATCGTCGTCGCGAAACTGCCATTGGCTGGTGCGGTAGAAGAAATCAGGCTGGCAATAGGCTTCTCCGCCCGTATAGAAAATATACTTCGATGCAATGGCATAACTGCCGCCAAACACGACGGGACGCCCGTCGGCAACTGCGGCGACGGATTCAAACGACGGTCGGTTGTCGAATATCTCGAAGCGGATATGCAGCGGATTCCATACCATCTCTATCCGCATCAACAGAGCAAGTGCAATGGTTATCCAGCCTACGGTCATGGCATATTTCCTCACGCGGGCCGTCCGCTCCTGCTGTGACAGATAACGGAATAGCACGGATATCAACCCGAATGCGGCAACGATGAGCCACTGCGGCTGCACACGCCCTTTGAATGTGGAAACAGTGAAAAACAGGAAAAAGAGTATCGGCAGCCAATAGAGCGCCCGCTCGACGGCATTTTGCGGCTTGACGTGTTTCCACGCCATGAAATAGAGCGGGAAAAGAAGGGGATTGAACACGGCAACGGTATTAAGCAGGTGTTCCGTGATGTTGGAAAAGCGAAATATGCCGTTACGGTCGTGCAGGTGATAGGAGAATGATACCCACCCGTTGGCGTCCTGCCAAAAGAGATGCGGCAGGATAAGAAGCAGAGCGATGATACCGCCCAGATACAAGCGGGGGCGCAGCAGCAAACGCGGATTGACGGCAACGGAAAAGAGTACGACCAAAGCCCCGTGATATTTGCTGTATGCCATCAGCGCCATGGAGATGCCGAGCAAAAGAGTGTCGAGCCACGTATCGTGTTCGGCAAAACGTTTGAAACAGAGTAAAAAGAGGGCTGTGGTAAGCAGCAGAGGCACATCGGGTACGGCAAGAAATCCGTAAAGTTCCAAAATGGGAAGAGCCGCAGAGAGAATGACAAATAGGCACGCATCGTGGCAGTCGGCTTCGGCAGGGCGAATGATGCGCCACAATATCCACAGATAGAGAGGCTGTGCCAGCGTAAAGAAAAAGCGCACTCCTATTTCATCGCCGAGAAAACGCCCTGCGGCAATGAGCCATGCCGTCATGGGCGGGTGGTCGAAATAGCCCCAGTCGGGTCGGGCGGCAAACATGTAATAATAGGCTTCGTCGTGCGCCAATTCGGTGAATGCCGCCTGCCACAGATTGACGAGCCACCACAGGAGCAAAGCTCCGAGTACATAACTGTCTGCCGTTTTTATGCTGCGTACTTTCATTTATCGGGCGGTGGTGAGTATCTGTTCCAATTCTTTGGTCGAAAGACGCAATTTGAAGCGGCCGTCCATAGCGACCGAAATGTTGCCCGTCTCTTCGGAAACAACGATGGATATGGCGTCGGTTTCCTGCGAAACACCCAGCGCCGCGCGATGCCGCAAGCCCAGCGATTTGGGAATGTCGAGGCTGTGCGATACGGGCAATATGCAGCCGGCAGAAACAATGCGGTTGTCGGCGATAATCATGGCTCCGTCGTGCAGCGGGCTGTTTTTGAAGAAGATATTTTCGATAAGGCGGGGATTGACGTCGGCATTGATGCGGTCGCCGGTACGTTCATAGGCAGCCAGCGGCATATTTCGCTCGATGATGATAAGGGCGCCCACTTTCCCCCGCGAAAGGTTGATGCAGGCATATACGATAGGGGCTATATAGGCGCGGTTCTCCTCTTTCTCCCTTGCGGGCAGAAGGAAGTCGAAAAGGAATCGCCACCGCCTGTGCGAGCCGAGTCCGACGAGAAACTGCCGTATCTCGTCGTGAAAAAGTATGACCAGTATAATGACGCCCACGCTCACGAGTTTGTCCATAATCGCCCCGATAAGCCGCATATCGAGAATGCGGGTTACGACTATCCAGATGCCTATGAATATCAGCACGCCGATGAATATGTTTATCGAACCGGAGTCTTTCATCAGCCGGTAAAGGCTGTACAGCAGCACAGCGACGATGAGAATGTCGAGAATGTCTTTGATGCCGAAATATGCGAACATGATTATGCCATGAATGTTTTGGTTACGATTTTGACGGTTTCGACTGCCGCACGCACGTCGTGCACACGCAGTATTTTAGCCCCGCCCGCAAGGGCGAGAGCGTGGAGGACGCTCGTGCCGTTGAGCGACTCATCGGGCGTACAACCCAACAGCTTATATATCATCGACTTGCGCGACACACCTACCAGCAGCGGCAGCCCCAGCGCGTGCAGTTCGGGGAGGCGGTGCAGCAGGGTATAGTTTCCGTCGAGGGATTTTCCGAATCCGAATCCCGGGTCGAGTATGATGTCGCACACGCCGAGCCGATGCAGGCGGTCTATCCGTTCGACGAAGTATGCCGTAATGTCTGCCATGAGGTCGGCATAATCGGTCTGTTGCTGCATGACTTGGGGTGTGCCCCGCATGTGCGTGAGGATATACGGCACTTTGCATTCGGCAACGACAGAGAACATCTCGCTGTCCAGCTCCCCGCCGGAAATGTCGTTCACTATTTGCACGCCGTACTCCCGAATGCTCCGGCGGGCGATTTCCGCACGGAACGTATCGACCGACACAACGGCGTCGGGGCAATTTTTCCGCACGAGCGAAAGGGCGCGGTCGAGCCGCCGCCACTCTTCCTCCGCAGAAATATGCTCCGCACCCGGGCGCGAAGAGTACGCCCCGATGTCTATCATATCGCCCCCTTCGTCGATAATGGCACGGGCGCGCGCCGCAATGGCGGCATCGTCGCCGCACCGGCTTCCGGCATAGAAAGAGTCGGGCGTAACGTTGAGTATGCCCATGACCAAAGGTCGGTCGAACGGCAACAACTTACCGTTGATATTCAAGGCGAAAGATGAAAAACACTCGGGTCGTATCATTCGATAAAAGAGTCGAAATCTATTTTTCGACGAAGATACTTTTTTTCAGTGAAAAATACACCTTCCGAGAGGGAGATTTTATTTCGGAATATCGTTTTCGCGTTCTATCGGCTGCAAATTCTGCCGGCGCGGCATATAGGTCTTCGCCTTTTTCGGGGCGGGTGTCGAAGCGGGACGCTCGAGCTGCCGTTCAAAAGCGGGGACTTCTTTTTCTATCCATACGGTGTCGTTCAGCGTTACGACCTCGCTCCGGCGCACATAAGTGCGAACGGCAAGGGTCGCTGCGATGGCGACAAGCAGCACGATGACGGCGATGCGCTCGCCGCGCGTAAAATACCATAATCGCTGCCGGTCATCGTGTATCATGTCAAAAGACTTTCAGTCCCGACAAAAATATCAAAAATATGGCAACGGGAGCCACGAAACGCAGACAAAACATCAACGGAGCATAATAATAGCGCGTCGCACCTTTTACGTCGGACGACAATTCCCGCAGGACGAAGCGGCGATTGAGCTTCCAGCCCACGAATATCGAGATGAAAAGTCCGCCGGCGGGCAGCAGGATATTCGACGAAAGAAAATCGCAGAAATCGAATATCGTAAGTCCGAAAAGGCGCATGTCGTTGAGTACGCCGAATGAGAGGGAACAGAGTGTCGCCAGCACGAGGTAGATGCACGTCATGACGGTGGTGGCTTTATGGCGCGAATAGCGGAACGTGTCTTGCAGATAGGCAACGGATACTTCGCTCAACGAGATAGTGGAGGTGAGCGCCGCCAGCGACACCAGCACGAAAAACAGCGACGACCACAGCCACCCCAACGGCATCTGGACAAAGAGATTGGGAAGAGTGATGAATATCAGTTCCGGTCCCTGCGAAGGGCTGATGCCGAAAGTAAACACGGTGGGGAAGATGAGTATTCCGGCCAGTATGGCAACGAGGGTGTCGAACACGCCGACGGTAAGGGTAACCCGTCCTAACCCCGTATCGGAGGAGTAGTAAGAGGAATACGTAAGGAGTATGCCCATGCCTACGCTCATGGAGAAAAACGCCTGTCCCATTGCCCGCAATATCGTGTCGGCAGTGATTTTGGAGAAGTCTGGGTGAAAAAGAAAACGCATGCCGTCGCCGAATCCGGGCAGGAAAACGGAGCGTATGCAGAAAATTATCAAGATGACGAAAAGCAGCGGCATCAGTATGTTCGAGGCTTTTTCTATGCCCTTATTGACTCCGCGCGCCAGAATGACATGATTGATGAGAATAAAAAGCACGACCCATATCAACGGTTTCAACGGCGAGGTAATAAAGCGATTGAATCCGGCGGTAAATTCTTCGGCGGAACGGAACGACATACCGCCCGGCATGAGCGACTGTACGACGTATTCGAGCGACCAGCCGGAAATGACAAAGTAAAAACCGACGATAATCACCGGTGCGGAGATGCAGATGTAGCCGATGATTTTCCACCAGCTGTGGGGAGCGAGTTTGCTGAATGCGTGCGAAGCATTGGTACGGGCGCCGCGCCCGACAATAAACTCCGCCAGCATGACCGGCATGGCAAGTACAAGCACACACACGATGTAAACGAGAATGAATGCGCCGCCTCCGTTCTGCCCCGTTTCGTAGGGGAATCGCCAAATATTGCCTAAGCCGATAGAGGAACCGGCTGTCGCGGCAATGACACCTAATTTCGTATTGAAAGAGGCTCGTTTTTCCATATTGCGATTCTGCTTTTATCGAATGCAAAAGTAATATTTTTTATCTATAAAACAATGTTTTCTGTATTTTCCATTGTTTCGGCTATGAAAATATTTATTTATGTAAGATACTTTCCTGTTTTCGGGTATTCTGCCGGCATCAAAAAGCAAGCGAGGCATACCCCTTACGGGCTATGCCTCGCTCTATCACAAAGCTATGATTTTTACTTTTCTGCGTTTTCAGCCGGTTTCTCTGCCGGTTCGGCGGGAGCGGCAGGCTCTGCCGCAGGTGCTGCGGTTTCGGCAGGAGCTGCGGGAGCTTCGGCAGGAGCAGCAGTTTCGGCAGCCGTGCTCTTTTTCGAGCGGCGGGTGCGCGTTTTCTTGGGAGCTTTTTCTTTGAGCATGTTTTCATTGTAATCGACAAGCTCTATAAAGCAGGTTTTAGCGTTGTCGCCGAGGCGATTGCCCGTTTTGAGAATGCGGGTGTATCCGCCCGGACGATCGGCAACTTTTTCTGCGATGTTTTTGAAAAGCTCGGTTACGGCTTCTTTGCTCCGCAAATAGCTGAATACGACACGGCGCGATGCGGTCGAATCTTCTTTGGAACGATTGATCAGCGGCTCTACATATACCCGCAGGGCTTTGGCTTTTGCCAACGTGGTAAAGATTCTTTTGTGGAGAATCAACGAAGTCGCCATATTGGACAGCAGGGCATCTCTATGCGCTTTGGAGCGTCCCAAGTGGTTGAATTTCTTATTGTGTCTCATCTTTTACTCTTTTTCTAATTTATACTTTGAAATATCCATTCCAAACGAGAGATTGAGGCTTGCCAACAATTCATCGAGTTCGGTGAGCGATTTGCGACCGAAGTTGCGGAATTTCAGCAGGTCGGTCTTGTTGAATACCACCAGTTCGCCGAGCGTTTCGACGTCTGCCGATTTGAGGCAGTTGAGAGCGCGCACGGAGAGGTCCATATCCACCAGCTTGGTTTTGAGCAGCTGGCGCATGTGCAATACTTCTTCGTCGAATTCTTCGTTGCCGTCGGCATCGGTCGTTTCGAGCGCGATTTTCTCGTCAGAGAAAAGCATGAAATGGTAAATCAAGATTTTGGCAGCTTCTTTCAAAGCGTCTTTGGGGTGGATAGAGCCGTCGGTCGTGATTTCGAGAATCAATTTCTCGTAGTCGGTTTTCTGCTCTACACGGAAATTTTCCGAAATATATTTCACATTGCGGATAGGCGTGAAGATGGAGTCGATAGCAATCAAATCGACGGGGTCGCCCGGGTTCTGGTTTTCTTCTGCCGGAACGTAGCCGCGCCCTTTGTTGATGTTGATTTCGATCTGGAAGTTCGCGCTGGTATCCATGTTGCAGATGACCAATTCGGGATTAAGCACTTCAAATCCGGTCAGGTGTTTGCCTATATCACCGGCTTTGAACACATCGGTTCCCGACACGGAAATCGATACTTTTTCGGTTTCGATTTCTTCTACGATTTGTTTGAGTCTCACCTTTTTGAGGTTGAGAATGATATTGGTTACATCTTCGATGACGCCCGGTATGGTCGAGAACTCATGTTCTACGCCGCTGATGCGAATAGACGTGATTGCAAATCCTTCGAGAGAGTTGAGAAGAATCCGGCGCAAAGCGTTACCGATAGTAACGGCATAGCCCGGTTCCAACGGACGGAATTCAAATCTGCCGAAAAAAGCGTCAGCCTCAAGCATGAGGACTTTATCGGGTTTTTGAAATGCTAATATCGCCATGAATCAATTATTATTTAGAATACAACTCAACGATCAACTGCTCTTTAATATTTTCAGGAATGTCGGCACGCTCGGGCATGTGGAGGAGTTTGCCGCCTTTGAGATTTTCGTCCCATTCAATCCACGGATATTTGCTGTGGTTGAATCCGGCAAGGGCATCGCCGATGACTTCCAGCGATTTCGATTTTTCGCGAACGGCGACAATTTCGCCGGCTTTTACCGAATAGGAAGGAACGTTCACTACCTTGCCATCGACCGTGATATGACGATGGAGTACCAACTGACGGGCTGCGGCACGCGAGGGTGCGATGCCCATGCGATATACGACATTGTCGAGACGGGCTTCGAGAAGCTGCAAGAGCACTTCACCCGTAATACCTTTGGTGCGCGAGGCTTTTTCAAAGAGAATACGGAACTGACGTTCGAGTACGCCGTAGGTGTATTTGGCTTTTTGTTTTTCCCGCAGCTGGATTCCATATTCCGAAGTTTTTCTTCTCTTATTGGCGCCTTGCTGTCCGGGAGGGTAATTTTTTTTGGAAAGTACCTTGTCTGCGCCGAAAATCGGTTCTCCGAATTTACGGGCGATTTTTGTTTTAGGTCCGGTATATCTTGCCATTGTTTTATATTTTAATTTTTATACTTATATGAATCGCAATAGGTGCAGCCGCGATTGCAGAGAGGAGTCGGTATGCAATCTTATCACCGGTTGTGATTCTGCAAAAATTTATACTCTACGTCTTTTCGGAGGACGGCAGCCATTGTGGGGCAATGGCGTAACGTCGATGATTTCGGTTACTTCGATACCAGCGCCGTGTACGGTGCGGATAGCCGATTCACGTCCGTTTCCGGGACCTTTGACATAAGCCTTCACTTTTCTCAGACCGAGGTCGTAAGCGACTTTGGCGCAATCCTGCGCTGCCATCTGAGCAGCATAAGGCGTATTTTTTTTCGACCCTCTGAATCCCATTTTGCCTGCCGACGACCACGAAATGATTTGACCTTCGGAATTGGCAAGGGACACGATGATGTTGTTAAAGGAAGAGTGTACGTGAAGTTCGCCCATGGCATCGACTTTAACGTTTCTCTTCTTGGTTGCGACTGTCTTTTTTGCCATACTTAGTTATTATTTAGTAGCTTTTTTCTTGTTTGCGACGGTTTTCTTTTTACCTTTACGGGTACGGGCGTTGTTTTTGGTGCTTTGTCCGCGCACGGGAAGTCCGTTGCGATGACGCACACCGCGATAGCAGCCTATATCCATAAGGCGTTTGATATTGAGTTGGACTTCTGAACGAAGGTCGCCTTCTACTTTGTATTCGGCGCCGATGATTTCACGGACTTTCGCAGCCTGCTCATCGTTCCAATCTTTGATTTTTATATCTTTGTCGATACCGGCTTTTGCCAATATGGTATTCGCGGCGCTACGACCTATACCGTAGATATAAGTCAAAGCGATTTCGCCTCTTTTGTTTTGAGGCAGGTCAACACCTACTATTCTTACTGCCATATAGTCATTGAATTATTGTGCAAAAATAATAAAAATTATCCTTGACGTTGTTTATACTTCGGATTTTTCTTGTTGATAACGTACAAGCGGCCTTTTCTTCTCACGATTTTGCAATCGGGAGTGCGCTTTTTCAATGATGCTTTTACTTTCATATCTGTGTTTTTTTATTTGTATCTGAAAGAGATTCTTCCTTTGGACAGGTCGTAAGGGGACATTTCCACTTTTACCTTATCGCCCGGAAGGATTTTGATGTAATGCATTCTCATCTTGCCGGAGATGTGAGCCGTGATTTCATGCCCGTTCTCCAATTCGACTTTGAACATTGCATTCGACAATGCTTCTACGATAACTCCGTCTTGCTCTATTGCAGCCTGTTTTGCCATATATCTGGGGTTACTTTGTGGTTGGTATTCCTAATGCTTCTTCGACGTAACGGAACGACGACAATACATCGGGACCGTTTTCTCTGACGGCTATCGTGTGCTCGAAATGCGCCGACGGTTTGCGATCTTTGGTGCGGGTCGTCCAACCATCTTTTTCGATGACGATATTGCGCGAACCGAGATTTATCATCGGCTCTATGGCAATGACCATACCGTTTTTGAGCAGCGGGCCGCAACCGCGACGCCCGTAGTTAGGCACTTCGGGGTCTTCGTGCAGATGCTTTCCGACTCCGTGTCCGCAAAGTTCGCGGACAACCGAGTAGTTGCGATGCTCGCAATAGGTCTGTATAGCGTTGCTTATATCGCCGATGCGCTTTCCTTCGACGGCTTGTTCGATGCCGATGTAAAGCGATTCTTTGGTCGTCTTCAACAACATCTTCACTTCCGGAGCCACTTCGCCCACCTCGAAAGTATAGGCCGAGTCGCCGTTGAAACCGTTTTTCACGACCCCGCAGTCGATAGATACGACGTCGCCCTCTTTCAAGGCGTAGTTCGAGGGAATGCCGTGTACGATCTGTTCATTGACCGAAACGCACAACGTATTCGGGTATCCCGCATATCCCAAGAAACCGGGTATCGCCTGATGGTCGCGAATGAACTCTTCGGCTATTTTGTCGAGTCGCAGGGTGGTGATTCCGGGTGCGACCCATTTTGCCAATTCGCCGAGAGTCTGCCCCACCAAAAGGTTGCTTTGGCGCAACAGCTCTATTTCTTCATCGGTTTTCAGATAAATCATCGCTATGATTTAATAGGCGGCTATCGAACCGGAACGTCCTTTTATTCTGCCCGATTTGAGCAATCCGTCGTAATGACGCATCATCAAATGGCTTTCTATCTGTTGCAGCGTATCGAGTACGACACCCACGAGAATGAGCAGCGATGTTCCGCCGAAGAACTGGGAGAACTCTGCGCTGATTCCTGCTATCTGCGCGAATGCGGGCATGATAGCTACGATTGCGAGGAATATGGAGCCGGGCAGGGTGATACGCGACATAATGGAGTCGATGTATGCTGCCGTCTTCTTTCCGGGTTTTACGCCGGGAATGAAACCGTTGTTGCGTTTCATATCCTCAGCCATCTGGTTGGGCTGTATCGTAATTGCCGTATAGAAATAGGTGAACAAAATTATCAGTATGGCAAATACGAAGTTGTACGTGAAGCTCGTGCTGCGCATGAACGACTGCCAGAACGGGCTGCTGGCATTGTCGGCAGAAAATCCGACAATGGCGATAGGTATGAACATGATGGCTTGTGCGAAGATGATGGGCATCACCCCGGCCGTATTCACTTTCAGAGGAATGTACTGTCTTGCTCCGCCATATTGCTTGTTACCTACCACACGTTTGGCGTATTGTACGGGGATTTTGCGCGTGCCTTGCACCAAGAGTATTGCGGCTGCTATGACAAACAGCAGGAATACGATTTCGGCAAGGAACATAACCAATCCGCCGGCGGTAGTTGCAGTACGCATGACAAACTCTTGTACGAGCGACTTGGGCAGACGGGCGATGATACCGACCAAAATGATGAACGATATACCGTTGCCGATGCCTCTGTCGGTGATGCGCTCACCCAGCCACATGATGAACATACTTCCTGCGGTAAGGATTATCGTCGAGGAAATGGTAAACATGAGGTCGGTGGGGAATGCGCTGCCCATCTGCACACGGAGGTTCACCAGATAGGTGGGCCCCTGTATCAAGAGTATCAATACGGTGAGATAACGGGTGTACTGATTGAGCTTGCGGCGTCCGCTTTCGCCTTCGCGCTGTAATTTCTGGAAATAGGGCAATGCCATGCCGAGCAACTGTATGACGATAGATGCCGTAATGTAAGGCATGATACCCAACGCGAAGATAGAAGCGTTGGAGAATGCACCGCCCGAAAACATATCGAGCAGTTGCATGAGTCCGCCGCTTGTCTGTGCGCGCAACTGGGCGAGAGCCTGAGGGTCGATACCCGGCAATACCACGTAAGTGCCTGCACGATATACCAAAACCAGCAGTATCGTCGTGATAATGCGTTTTCTCAGGTCTTCGATTTTCCAGATATTTTTTATCGTTTCTATTGCTCTCATAGTCTTACGTCAAAGTTTTACTACGGTACCGCCTGCGGCTGTGATAGCTGCTTCTGCGCTTTTCGAGAAAGCGTGGGCTTCTACTTCGAGTTTTACCGTAAGAGTTCCTTTTCCAAGTATTTTCACCAGTTGTTTTCCGGAGATGTAGCCGGCATCTACCAATGCGGCGATATCTACCTTTTCGAGTTTTTTGTTTTCAGCCAATGCCTGAATGGTATCGAGGTTGATGGCTTTATACTCTACCCGGTTTATGTTTTTGAAGCCGAATTTGGGCAGACGGCGCTGCAACGGCATCTGACCGCCTTCAAAACCGATTTTGTTTTTATAGCCCGATCTCGATTTGGCTCCCTTGTGTCCGCGCGTAGAGGTTCCGCCCAATCCCGAACCGGGACCGCGCCCGATTCTCTTTTTCGACTTGGTCGAGCCTGCTGCGGGTTTCAAATTGCTTAAATTCATATCTTTTGTTTTTTTATTCGTTAGGAATTAATCTACAATACTCACTAAGTGTCTCACTTTGGTTACCATACCGAGTATTTGCGGGGTAGCCTGATGTTCTACCACCTGACCGATTTTTCTCAATCCCAGCGCGTCAAGCGTTCTTTTTTGAACAGCGGGACATTTGATTCTGCTTCTTACTTGTTTGATTTTAATGGTTTCCATATCTTGTCCTCCGTTCTTTATCCGTTGAATACTTTTTCGAGGGCGATTCCGCGATTTTGGGCAACCATGTAGGCATCTCTCATTTCCCCGAGTGCAGCCATGGTGGCTTTCACGAGGTTGTGAGGGTTGGACGAACCTTTCGATTTTGCCAACACGTCGGTAACGCCAACGCTTTCGAGTACGGCACGCATGGCACCGCCGGCTTTCACACCGGTACCGTGAGTAGCGGGTTTGAGATATACCTGAGCGCCGCCGAATTTGGCGACTTGCTCGTGGGGTATGGTACCTTTGCGCACGGGTACTTTGATGAGATTCTTTTTGGCGGCTTCCACTCCTTTGGATATGGCGGCGGTTACTTCACCGGCTTTGCCGAGTCCCCAGCCTACGATGCCGTCTTCGTTTCCTACAACGACGATGGCGGAAAAGCTGAATGTGCGTCCGCCTTTGGTAACTTTGGTTACGCGGTTGATTGCGACCAACCGGTCTTTCAATTCCAAGTCGTTTGTCGATTTTACTCTATTATCTTTTGCCATGTTGTTTAAAATTTAAGTCCTCCGTTACGGGCTGCATCGGCAAGTTCTTTGATGCGACCATGGTAAAGGTAGCCGTTACGGTCGAATACGACGGTTGTTATTCCTGCTTCTTGTGCTTTTTGGGCGATCAGTGTGCCGACTTTGGCAGCGAGTTCTTTTTTGGGGGCTTTTTCAAGTCCGAGCGAAGAGGCTGCCACGAGGGTTTTGCCCTCGGCGTCATTGACCAGTTGCACATATATCTGCTTGTTGCTTCTGAATACGGTCATTCGGGGGCACGCTGCCGTTCCCGAAATTTTACCGCGTATGCGGGTTTTGATTTTTAATCTTCTTTCTATTTTCGTTATCATGATAATGGCGTTTTAACGGTTTTACTTAGCACCAGCCGATTTACCGGACTTGCGACGTACGACTTCGTCGACGAAGCGAATACCTTTGCCTTTGTAAGGTTCGGGTTTGCGGAATGTACGTATTTTGGCGCAAATCTGACCGAGAAGTTGTTTATCGCACGATTCGAGGATAATCAACGGATTTTTGTTTCTTTCCGATTTGGTTTCCACTTTCACTTCTTTGGGAAGTTTCAGATAGATGCTGTGCGAATAGCCGAGTGTAAGATTGAGCACTTGACCGTTGCTTTCGGCACGATAACCTACACCTACAAGCTCCATTTCTTTTTTGTAGCCGGTAGATACGCCCACTACCATGTTGTGTACCAATGCGCGGTAGAGTCCGTGCAATGCACGATGTTCTATATCGTCGGTGGGACGTTTTACCAAAATCTGACCCTCGGCTTGTTCTACGGTGATACCGCCGGAAACTTTCTGCGAAAGCTCGCCTTTGGGGCCTTTTACGGTAACTTGCTCGCCGGCGATCGTAACGGTTACGCCTGCGGGGATATGTATGGGTAAATTTCCTATTCTTGACATGATAAAGCCTCCTTCCCGATTAGTAGATATAACATAATACTTCACCGCCAACCATTTGAGCGCGGGCTTCTTTGTCGGTCATCACACCTTTCGAGGTGGAGAGAATAGCGATGCCCAGTCCGTTGAGTACGCGCGGCATATCTTTGTAGCCGGTGTATCGGCGAAGACCGGGGGAGGAAACTCTGATCAGTTTTTTGATCGCGTTCACTTTGTTTACGGGGTCATACTTCAAGGCGATTTTTATCGTTCCTCGCGGACCTTCTTCTACAAACTTGTAATTCAAGATGTAGCCTTTTTCAAAAAGGATTTTGGTAATCTCTTTTTTCAAGTTTGAGGCAGGCACTTCCACTACTCTGTGGTGAGCGCTGATAGCATTTCTCAATCTTGTGAGATAATCTGCAATAGGATCTGTCATTTTGTTTTTTTCTTAAATTGATCCGGACTTTCCGGACAATATTTAACATTCTGTTTGTTCTTTTACCAGCTTGCTTTCTTCACGCCGGGTATGAGTCCGACAGATGCCATTTCGCGGAATTGAATACGCGAAATGCCGAACTGGCGGATATATCCTTTGGGACGACCGGTAAGGCTGCAACGGTTGTGCAGACGTACGGGCGAAGCATTTTTGGGAAGTGCCTGCAAAGCCTCGTAGTTTCCTTCGGCTTTGAGTTGAGCGCGTTTGGCGGCATATTTGGCTACCAATTTTGCGCGCTTCACTTCGCGTGCTTTCATCGATTCTTTTGCCATATCTTAGTTCTTTTTAGCGTTTTTGAAAGGGAGTCCGAATTCCCGCAGAAGGGCATAGCCTTCTTCGTCGGTACGGGCTGAGGTTACAAAGGTAATATTCATTCCCAAAAGATTGGTTATCGTATCGATATTTATTTCGGGAAAGATGATTTGCTCCTGAATGCCGAGCGTATAGTTTCCTCTTCCGTCGAGCTTGCTTTCGATGCCTTTGAAGTCGCGGATACGGGGCAGCGCCACGCGAATGAGTCGTTCCAGAAATTCGTACATTCTCTCGCGACGCAAGGTTACCATGACTCCGATGGGCATTTTTTTACGCAGTTTGAAGTTGGAAATATCTTTGCGCGACAGGGTGGCAACAGCCTTTTGTCCGGTAATGGCTGTAAGCTCGTTGATTGCCGTTTCGATTATTTTCTTATCGTCGGTGGCACGTCCCAGACCTTGATTGATGACGATTTTCTTCAATACGGGCACCTGCATGACGGTACTGTATTTGAATTCTTTCATCAAAGCAGGAACGATGCGTTCTTTATAATCGGTTTTAAGGGTTGCTGTGTTCATTACTTAATCTCCTCTCCTGATTTTTTGGAATAACGTACTTTCTTGCCTGTCGTTTCGTCGATACGATGACCCACGCGGGTAGGTTTGTTGGTTTTGGGGTCGAGCAGGTTGAGATTGGACACATGAACGGGGGCTTCCATTTTGATGATGCCTCCCTGCGGGTGTTTTGCATTGGGTTTGGTGTGCTTCGACACCATGTTGATACCTTCTACTACGGCGCGTTGTTCTTTTACGAGTACACGCAGCACGCGACCGGTTTTGCCTTTGTCTTCACCGGTGTTTACATATACGGTATCGCCCTTTTTTATATGTAGCTTATTCATTACGTTTTTTTTACTGATTAAAGTACTTCCGGCGCCAATGAAACGATTTTCATGTTGGAGGCGCGCAATTCGCGGGCAACGGGACCGAAGATACGGCTGCCTCTGATTTCGCCGGCACCGTTCAGCAAAACGCAAGCATTATCGTCGAAGCGGATATAGGAGCCGTCGGCACGACGGATTTCTTTTTTCGTCCGAACGATAACAGCTTTGGAAACGGCGCCTTTTTTGAGGTCGCTTGTCGGGATTACGCTTTTTACGGCAACGACGATCTGATCGCCTACGGTGGCGTAACGACGACCCGTACCGCCTAATACGCGAATGCAAAGGGCTTCTTTGGCTCCGCTGTTGTCTGCGACTGTCAGTCTGGTTTCTTGCTGTATCATATTATTTTACTCTTTCGATGATTTCTATTAATCTCCATCTTTTCAGCTTGCTCAGCGGACGAGTTTCTCTCAGGCGCACGGTATCGCCGATGTTGCACTCGTTTTTCTCGTCATGAGCATGGTATTTTTTCGTCTTATTGACGAATTTACCGTAAATAGGGTGTTTCTCTTTCCATTTTACGGCAACGGTAATGGTTTTATCCATTTTGTTGCTGGTTACCACCCCTATTCTTTCTTTTCTTAGGCCTTTTGTTTCCATGAGCTCTGTCGATTATTTGTTATTGAGTTCTCTTTGGCGCACTTCGCCTTTCATGCGCGCTATCGTCCTGCGGAGAGCTTTTATTTGGGCAGGATTATCCAGCGGGGTGATGCTGTGGTTTATTTTCATACGATTCAAAGCCACGCTGTCCGCTTCGATTCTTTCGAGCAACTCTTTGGTGCTCAACTCTCTTATTTCTGCTATTTTCATAACTTATCACGCATTTTGATTAGCATCGTAGTCGCGTCTTACGACAAATTTTGTCGTTACGGGGAGTTTCTGGGCTGCCAAACGGAGTGCTTCTTTTGCGACGTCGAAAGGTACGCCTTCGACTTCGAGAATCATTCTTCCCGGCGTTACGGGTGCTACGAATCCTTCGGGAGCACCTTTACCTTTACCCATACGTACTTCGGCAGGTTTCTTGGTAATAGGTTTATCCGGAAATATTCTGATCCAGATTTGACCTTGACGTTGCATATAACGGGTAACGGCGACACGCGCAGCTTCTATCTGGCGTCCGGTAATCCATTTTGCCTGCAAACTTTTTATACCAAAGGAACCGAAGGCCAATTGATTGCCTCGTCCTGCGAGACCTTTCATACGACCTTTTTGTTGTCTTCTGAATTTCGTTTTCTTCGGTTGTAACATTTTCTGTCAGTTCAATTCGTTAACGATTCGGTTTTGCTTTTTTGAAGCCCTTTTTTGCGCCGGCTTCGCGGTTGCCGCCGCGAACTTCTTTGCTGCTTGCAGTGAATTGCGGCGCGAGGTCTCTTTTACCATAGACTTCGCCACGGCATATCCATACTTTGATGCCGATGAGTCCGACTTTGGTGAGAGCCTCAACGAGAGCGTAGTCGATGTCGGCACGCAGGGTGTGCAGCGGGGTACGACCCTCTTTGAACATTTCCGAGCGAGCCATTTCGGCGCCGTTGAGACGTCCCGATACTTGTACCTTGATACCTTCGGCACCGGCGCGCATGGTCGATGCGATAGCAGTCTTCACGGCACGGCGATAAGCCATCTTGCCCTCTATCTGGCGAGCGATATTGGTGGCGACGATGGTGGCATCGACTTCCGGACGTTTTACCTCGAAGATATTGATTTGTACGTCTTTATCGGTTATCTTCTTCAACTCTTCTTTGAGCTTATCGACTTCTTGTCCGCCTTTTCCTATGATAAGACCCGGACGAGCCGTGCATACGGTGATGGTGATAAGTTTGAGCGTGCGCTCTATCACTATACGCGATACGCTTGCTTTTGCGAGACGGGCATTCAGATATTTACGAAGTTTGCTGTCTTCGAGCAGTCTTTCTCCGTATTTTTTCCCGCCATACCAGTTGGAATCCCATCCGCGGATAATTCCCAAACGGTTACTTGTTGGATTTACTTTCTGTCCCATCCGGCTTAATTTTGTTTTTCGGTTTTACTTATTGTATCTACAAACAACGTAACGTGATTGGAACGTTTACGTATTCTATATCCGCGACCTCGCGGGGCGGGGCGAAGGCGTTTGAGCATGGCTGCTCCATCTACGTAGATTTTCGAGATGTAGAGCTCGCCGCTTTCGGCTTTGCGCTCGTTTTTCTGTTCCCAATTGGCGATAGCCGAGCGCAGCAGTTTTTCTACTCTGGCAGCAGCTTCCTTGTTGGAGAACTTCAATACTCCGAGCGCTTTGAATGCTTCCATTCCGCGCACCATGTCTGCGACCAAACGCATTTTGCGGGGCGAGGTAGGCACATTGTTGAGCTTGGCGAAGTACTGCGTCTTCAAGGCTTCTTTTCTTTTATCGGCTGATATTTTTTTTCTTGCACCCATTGTTTAATTCTTTTTGTATTTGAAATTCTCAAATTCCCGATGTTCCGGATTATTTTTTCTTGTTACCGGCATGACCGCGGAATATGCGAGTGGGGGCAAACTCACCCAGCTTATGTCCGACCATGTTTTCGGTAATATACACGGGAATAAATTTGTTACCATTGTGTACGGCGAAAGTATGTCCTACGAAATCGGGGGAAATCATAGAGGCACGCGACCACGTTTTGATAACGGACTTTTTGCCCGATTCGGTCATAGCCGCTACTTTCTTTTCCAGTTTTACACTGATATATGGTCCTTTTTTTAATGAACGACTCATAGTTGCTTAGTTAAATCGAGTTACTTTTTACGTCTTTCTATTATATACTTGGACGAGAGTTTCTTGGGAGCTCTTGTCTTGAGACCTTTTGCGTAAAGTCCTTTACGTGAACGCGGGTGTCCGCCGGAAGCACGACCTTCGCCACCGCCCATGGGGTGATCGACAGGGTTCATTACGACGCCGCGGTTGCGCGGACGGCGTCCCAACCAACGGGAACGACCGGCTTTTCCGGAGCTTTCGAGTGCGTGGTCGGAATTGCCTACCGTGCCGACGGTTGCCTTGCAGGTAGCCAATACTTTACGTGTTTCACCCGAAGGCAGCTTGATGATGGCGTAGTTGCCTTCACGCGAGGTGAGCTGCGCGAACACGCCGGCTGCGCGCACGAGTGCCGCGCCTTGTCCGGGGCGTAACTCGATGTTATGCACTACGGTACCAATGGGAATGTTCTGCAACGGGAGGGCGTTGCCTACTTCGGGAGCGGCTTCGGCGCCCGACATGATGGTCATACCTACTTCCAGCCCGTTGGGAGCTATGATGTACCGTTTCTCTCCGTCGGCGTAGAAAAGCAATGCGATACGTGCCGAACGGTTCGGGTCATATTCGATTGTTTTTACGACAGCGGGAACACCGTCTTTTTCTCTCTTGAAGTCGATGATTCTGTATTTGCGTTTATGGCCTCCGCCGATATAACGCATCGTCCGGTGTCCTTCGTTGTTGCGACCGCCCGATTTTCTGAATCCTACTACAAGAGACTTTTCTGGTGCGGTAGCAGTAATGTTGTCGAATGCACCAATAATCTTGTGTCTCTGCCCCGGTGTTGTGGGCTTTAATTTTCTAACTGCCATTTGTTATTCTTAAATATTGCTATAAAAATCTATCGTATCTCCTTCTTTCAGCGTAACCAGCGCTTTTTTGTATTTTGCGGCACGGCCTTCGATCAATCCCGATTTGGTGTAACGGCTTTTGCGTTTACCGTTTTTCATCATCGTATTGACCGCAACGACGGTTACGTTGTAGAGTTCTTCAACTGCTTTTTTTATCTGTGCCTTGTCGGCATCGGGAGTAACTGCGAATCCGTAACGGTTGTATTTTTCACCCAGACCGGTTACTTTTTCGGTTACAATCGGTTTAATTATTATTGCCATTGTCGTTTCTCCTTTCGTTAAAAGTTATTAATAGCAGCCACCGAACTCTCGGTAAGCACCAGACTTGCGCAGTCGAGTACTTTGTAAGTGTTTAGCTCAGAAGTTGTTACAACTTTCGCTTTCGGCAAGTTACGAGCCGACAAATATACATTTTTATTTTGACTTCCTAAAACCAAAAGCATTTTTTTATCTGCAACTTTCAGATTTTGAGCAACAGAAACAAATTCTTTGGTCTTGGGAGCGTCGAATGTAAAGTCTTCTACTACGTAGATGGCGTTTTCTTGCGCTTTCAAAGAGAGAGCCGATTTGCGGGCTAATGCTTTTACTTTTTTGTTCAGCTTGAAGCTGTAATCGCGAGGACGCGGACCGAACACACGGCCACCACCCACCATGACGGGCGAGTTGATGTCGCCGCGACGGGCGCCGCCGGAATCTTTTTGACGAATGAGTTTGCGGGTACTTCCGGAAACTTCGCTTCTTTCTTTGGCTTTGTGGGTTCCCTGACGTTTGTTTGCCATATACTGTTTTACATCGAGGTAGATGGCGTGTTCGTTGGGTTCAATGCCGAATACTGCATCGTTCAACGTAACTTTCTTTCCTGTATCTTCGCCTTTGATGTTATATACGCTCAGTTCCATTACTTCTCTATTATTACGATTGAACCTTTACAGCCGGGTACCGAGCCTTTAATAATAAGGAGGTTGTGTTCCGGCATGATTTTTACCACTTGCAGGTTTTGAACGGTAACCCGTTCGTTTCCTTTTTGACCCGCCATACGTGTTCCTTTGAACACTTTTGCGGGATAGGAGCAGGCTCCGACCGAACCGGGTGCACGCAGGCGGTTGTGCTGACCGTGAGTGGTCTGTCCCACACCGCCGAATCCATGACGGCCTACGACGCCTTGGAATCCTTTACCTTTCGACGTTCCGAT
This sequence comes from uncultured Bacteroidales bacterium, assembly GCA_947589325.1. Lineage (GTDB taxonomy): Bacteria > Bacteroidota > Bacteroidia > Bacteroidales > UBA11471 > Caccoplasma. Next base: position 31,934 of record CANQAM010000011.1, read on the forward strand.
TACATCTACATAATCGGTGTCGGCAAAAAGATCGACCGTGATTACGTCGCCGGCTTTGTACTCGGTTTCAAATTCTTTGAACTCGGCCAAGTGTCTCTTCGGGGTTACTCCGGCTTTTTTGAAGTGTCCCATTTCGGGTTTGGTGGTGTGTTTCTCCTTTTTGTCGAGAAATCCTACCTGTACAGCTTCATAGCCGTCTGTTTCAACAGTTTTGATTTGAGTAACTACGCAGGGACCTACTTCGATAACAGTGCATGGAATGTTCTTTCCCTCGGCACTGAAAACGGATGTCATTCCGATTTTTTTTCCTAATAATCCTGGCATTTCTCTGTTATTTTAATAATGATAGTTGTTTTGTACTATACTTTGATTTCGACCTCGACCCCGCTGGGCAGTTCGAGTTTCATCAGGGCGTCCACCGTTTTTGCCGTAGAGCTGTAAATGTCGATGAGACGTTTGAACGAGGAGAGCTGGAATTGCTCTCTCGATTTTTTGTTTACAAAAGTCGAACGGTTCACGGTGAAGATGCGTTTGTGTGTGGGCAGGGGTATGGGACCGCTCACTACCGCTCCGCTGGCTTTTACGGTCTTTACGATCTTCTCGGCCGATTTATCGACCAAATTGTGATCGTAAGATTTCAATTTGATTCTGATTTTTTGGTTCATATTGGTTGTATCTGTTTTATTCTACAATAAATCTACACGACCTTGTACTTCGGTGAGCACCTGTTTTGCAATCTGGGTGCTTACTTCGGCATAGTGGGAGAACGACATGGTGGAGGTTGCGCGACCGGAAGTGATGGTACGCAGGGCGGTTACGTAACCGAACATTTCTGCCAAAGGTGCTTTGGCTTTGACGATACGTGCGCCCGAACGGCTCGACTCCATGCCTTCTACCTGTCCGCGACGTTTGTTCAAGTCGGAAATGACATCGCCCATGCTCTCTTCGGGGGTTACCACCTCTATCTTCATGATAGGCTCCATCAGTACGGGTTTGGCTTTTTCGCAGGCTTTTTTGAAGGCTTGGATAGCGCAAACTTCAAACGAGAGCTGGTCGGAGTCCACCGGGTGGAACGAACCGTCGAGGACGGTTACTTTCAGACGGTCGAGGGCATAGCCTGCCAACACGCCGTTTTTCATGGCGGTGGTGAAACCTTTCTGTATCGAGGGGATAAATTCGCGGGGAATGTTACCGCCTTTTACTTCGTCGATGAATTGGAGACCGCTGCCTTCAAACGTTTCGTCGGCGGGTTCTACGCGCACGATGATATCGGCGAATTTACCGCGACCACCGGTCTGTTTCTTGTAGACTTCGCGCAACTCGACGGCTTGGGTGATGGCCTCTTTGTAGGCAACTTGCGGACGACCCTGGTTGCACTCGACTTTGAACTCGCGTTTCAGACGGTCGATGATGATTTCCAAGTGGAGCTCGCCCATACCGCTGATGACGGTTTGTCCCGTATCTTCGTCGGTCTTGACGGTGAACGTCGGGTCTTCTTCGGCAAGTTTCTGCAAACCGAGGCTGAGCTTGTCCATATCTTTCTGGGTCTTCGGCTCTACGGCAATACCAATCACCGGAGCGGGGAAGTCCATAGCTTCGAGTACGATAGGTGCATCTTCGGCACAAAGGGTATCGCCGGTGCGAATATCTTTGAAACCTACTCCGGCTCCGATGTCGCCGCAACCGATGACGTCTTTGGGGTTTTGCTTGTTGGAGTGCATCTGGAAGAGACGCGACACGCGCTCTTTCTTGCCCGAACGGGTATTCAATACATACGAACCGGCGGGTATTTCTCCGGAATATACGCGGAAGAAACAGAGGCGTCCTACATAGGGGTCGACGGCGATTTTGAACACGAGTGCCGACATTTTTTCCTCGAAAAGAGGTTTGCGTTTTTCCTCTTTGTCGGGGTCGTCGGGGTTGTGTCCGATGATAGCCGGCGTGTCTTCGGGGCTGGGCAGGTATGCGCAAACGGCATCGAGCAGCGTCTGCACGCCTTTGTTTTTGAACGAAGAGCCGCAGAGCATCGGCACAATCGACATGCTCAACGTACCTTTGCGCAGAGCGGCGCGGATTTCGTCTTCGGTAATCTTCGTCGGGTCGTCGAAATATTTTTCCATGACCACGTCGTCGAATTCGGCGACTTTTTCGAGCATCTTATCGCGCCATTCCTGTGCTTCTTCTTGCAACGAAGCGGGGATTTCTTCTACGGAGTAGTCGGCACCCATCGTTTCGTCGTGCCAATAGATGGCTTTCATCGTTATCAAATCGACAACGCCTTTGAAAGTTTCTTCGGCACCGATAGGCACTTGCACAGGGCAGGGATTGGCTCCAAGCACCTCGCGCACCTGACGTACGACTTCGAAGAAGTTGGCACCCGAACGGTCCATCTTGTTTACATAGCCTACGCGCGGTACGTTGTATTTGTCGGCCTGACGCCATACGGTTTCCGACTGGGGCTCTACGCCGCCGACGGCACAGAATGTGGCAACGGCGCCGTCGAGTACACGCAGCGAGCGTTCTACTTCGGCGGTGAAATCGACGTGCCCCGGAGTGTCAATCAGATTGATTTTGTATTTCTCACCGCCAAACTGCCACCACGTAGTGGTTGCGGCGGAGGTAATGGTGATACCGCGTTCCTGCTCCTGCTCCATCCAGTCCATCGTGGCGGCGCCATCGTGCACCTCACCGATTTTGTGGGTCAGACCGGTATAGAAAAGGATACGTTCGGACGTGGTGGTTTTACCGGCATCGATGTGCGCCATGATACCGATATTTCTCGTATAACTCAGTTGTTCGTCTGCTTTTGACATCGTTGTTTCCTTTACTGATTAAAGATTAAAATCTGAAATGTGCAAAAGCACGGTTTGCCTCAGCCATCTTGTGCATATCCTCCTTGCGTTTGAATGCACCGCCCTGTTCGTTATAGGCATCGACAATTTCGGCAGCCAGTTTTTCTGCCATCGTCTTGCCGCCTCTTTTGCGGGCGTATTGTATCAGATTTTTCATCGAGATAGACTCTTTGCGGTCGGGACGGATTTCCGTAGGAACTTGGAAAGTGGCACCGCCCACACGGCGGGATTTCACTTCAACTTGGGGAGTAACGTTGTCCAACGCTTTTTTCCAGATTTCGAGAGCAGATTTCTCTTCGTTGGAAAGTTTTGCCTTCACCGTATCCAGTGCAGTATAAAATATGGTATAAGCAATATTTTTCTTGCCGTCATACATCAAGTGATTGACAAATTTCGTAACTTTCACATCACTGTACACGGGATCGGGTAATATAACCCGTTTCTTGGGTTTTGCTTTTCTCATTATTTTTCTAAATTAATGTTTTTGTTTTTGGTTGCTTTTCACATCTTCAACGATGCCCTCCGACATCATTTACTCAACCTGAATCAGCCTATCCAATAAACTCAAACAGTGTTTGACACTAAGTTTACTTGGGGTTCTCCGCTATTTTTATTTCTTGGCAGGAGCAGCACCGGCTTTGGGTCGTTTGGCACCGTATTTGGAACGACGCTGCGTGCGACCGTTTACGCCCGCCGTATCCAATGTACCGCGAACGATGTGGTAACGTACACCGGGAAGGTCTTTCACACGACCGCCGCGCACCAATACTATCGAGTGCTCCTGCAAGTTGTGTCCTTCGCCCGGAATATACGAGTTCACCTCTTTTCCATTGGTCAGACGTACACGTGCTACCTTACGCATTGCAGAGTTAGGTTTCTTGGGAGTCGTCGTGTAAACTCTCACGCACACGCCGCGTCTTTGGGGACACGAATCGAGTGCAGGAGATTTACTCTTGTCTTCCAAAACTACCCGCCCTTTTCTTACTAATTGCTGAATTGTAGGCATCTTTTAGTTTTTTTTAATTCTTGAAATCTTCTTTTTTATTCGTTTGTCTTTTTTGTCTTTCTTTTCAGTAGAAAGCACATATCATACTCATTTACAATTTCTTGCAAAACAAGCACGATATTTCTTTCGCGAAAAACATCGCAAAGATACAAACTAAATCTTTATCCGCCAAACAAAAACGCGAATAAATCTGCACTTTTTTTCGAGAAAGATTTTTCAGAGAGTACGGTTTTCGGCTTCACACGATTTTTCTCCGGCATTCATTCCGATAATTTTTCAGAACATTGCGAAAGAAATCCGTGCTATTTCGTATTTTTGCTGTTAAAATATAAAAGATGTTACTTCCTTATAAAACGGCAGGGTGCGTGGAAGCGGGCTGCGACGAAGCGGGGCGGGGCTGTCTCGCCGGCGCGGTGTATGCAGCAGCGGTGATACTGCCGTCCGATTTCCGCAACGAAGTGCTGAACGACTCGAAGCAGCTTACCGAGAAACAGCGCTACGACCTGCGCCCCATCATCGAAAAAGAGGCGGTGGCGTGGGCGGTGGGCATCGTCAGTCCGGAGGAGATAGACCGCATCAACATACTGAAAGCCTCTTTCCTCGCCATGCACCGCGCTATCGACGCGCTCGCCGTGCGCCCCGAAGCGCTGCTCATCGACGGAAACCGCTTTACGCCATACGCCGGCATACCGCACAGCTGCGAGGTAAAAGGCGACGGACGCTTTCTCTCCATCGCCGCCGCATCAGTTCTTGCCAAGACGTACCGCGACGACTATATGCTGCGCCTGCACGAGGAGTATCCGCAATACGGGTGGAACGAAAACAAGGGCTACCCCACCCGCGCCCACCGCGACGCCATACGGCAGTACGGGGCTACGCCCTACCACCGGCAGACGTTCCGCCTACTCGACGATTCTCTTCAACTCTCTCTTTTCGATTGAAAAAAGTCCATACGCAAAGAGGGCTGCCCACTCTTGTGTGGGCAGCCCTCTTTACATTATTATATAGGAACAATTATTTCGTAGCCGATTCGAGTTTTTTCATAATCGAGAAGATAAAGAGTGCCGAGAGGAGGCAGAGCGATATGAGCAGCAGCCAAATGCCCCACAACGGCAATTTATCCCAAAGAAGTCCGGGTATCGAAACGAGGTAGTTGCCGAATGCCACAGCGGCAAACCAACAGCCCATCATCGCGCCTTTGTATTTGGGAGGCGCCACTTTCGACACGAAAGAGATGCCCATCGGCGAGAGCAGAAGTTCGGCAAAGGTCAATACCAAATAGGTGGATATAAGCCAGTCGGGAGATACGAGAACATCGCTTCTCGTGCCGCCGAGTTCACTCGGCGAAGGCAATCCGAGCGAGCCTACGGTGAGGATAAGGAATCCGCAGGCAGCCACAAGCATACCGAGACCTATTTTGCGCGGTGCCGACGGCTCTTTGCCGCGACTTGCCAACGCGCCGAAAATCGCCAGCGATACCGGCGTCAATGCCACGACGAAGAAGGGATTGAACTGTTGGAAATCGGAGGGTTGAATCGTAACATCGGCAGGCATCATGTTGTAAAGTGCGACCACCCCGCCCCACAATGCCAGCGTAATGACACCCAAAATCGTTTTGTTGCGTGCCGTTTTTGCCTGAAAAGCGCCGAAGAGCGTATATACGGAAACGGCGATAAGTACGAGATTCCAGATGTTGAAACCTATCCGCGTGAATCCTTGCGCAATGCTGGACGTGTAGTCGCGGGCGAAAATCGTCATCGTAGCGCCGTTTTGGTGGAACGACATCCAGAAGAATATCACGACAGCGAACACCAACAGCAGGGCGGTGATGCGGCTTTTCGTCTGGGCTGGCGTGAGTTCCGGTTCTGCCGCGTGAGCGGCTTTTGCCTGCACGGAATTGACATCGGCGTGTTTGAACCACGAACGGCAGGAGTAATAAATAATCACCGACAAGACGAGCGATATGCAGGCTACAGCAAATCCGTAATTATAAGCCGTCGATAATTTCTCGATGTAGAGCTGGCTGAACGCCTCCAAGTCCAAACCGGAAGCGCCCGACATCTGTCCCGCCAGCGAAGCGAGTTTGTCGGTGTTTTCGACAGTAATCGTGTTGTCGAGATACTGGTGTGCCAGCGAAGGAATGTTGGCATCGTAGAAAAGTCCGCTTTTCGACAGGAAAGTGTTGGTTACATATTTCGCCATCGAGGGAGCGAACATGGCGCCGATGTTTATCGCCATGTAGAAAAGGCTGAAAGCCGAGTCGCGCAGGTGGCTGTATTCGGGCTTGTCGTAAAGGTTTCCGACCATCACCTGCAAGTTGCCTTTGAACAGTCCGGTGCCGACGGCGATGAGCGCCAATGCGCCGAACATCGTTATTTTACCCATCATATCGACGCCGGTGGGTATTGCCAGACACAAATAGCCGACAAACATCACACCGATACCTAAGGTAACGCATTTTCCGTATCCGATTCTGTCGGCGAGAATACCGCCGAAAAGCGGCAGGAAATAAACGGCAGCCAGAAATATCGAATAAATCTGCGTAGCGACAGCCGCACTGAATCCGAATTTGGCTTGGATAAACAGGAGGAATATCGCAAGCATCGTGTAGTAGCTGAAACGTTCACCGGTATTGGCGAGCGCCAAAGCATACAATCCTTTGGGTTGGTTTTTGAACATGATCTTTTTTGTTTAGGTTCATATTATGGTTTCGCATTGTTTTCTTCCTGCGCCTTGAACGCCATGGCATAGAGGCGCATCTGTTTCATCATGGCGCGCAGCCCGTTGGAACGGGTGGGCGAAAGGTGTTCGTTCAAACCTATCCGTTCCACGAAATAGAGGTCGGCATCGAGTATCTCCTGCGGCGTGTGCCCCGAAAGCACCTTGATGAGCAGGGAAACGATACCCTTTACGATTACGGCGTCGCTCTCCGCCCGATAGGTTATCGTGCCGTCCTGATAAGAGGCGTACAGCCACACCCGGCTTTGACACCCTTCTATCAGGTAGTTGTCTGTTTTGTACTGCTCGTCGAGCGGTTCGAGCGAGTTGCCCAGTTCTATCAGCAGGGCATATTTGTCCATCCAGTCGTCGAAGGCGGAAAACTCCTCCACGATGTCGTCCTGTATTTGATTTATCGTAAGCATATTCTATTCATTATAAATAACATACAATACCGTCTGCCCGACGGCTTCAAGCGTTTTCTTATCGATGTTTTCTATCGTATCGTCGAGCGTATGCCACTGCGGCACGAAACCGCCCTGTTCGGCATCGTAGGCGATGATGTCGATACTCGGCACCCGACGCCCCACATACAAATGGTCATCGGTAACAAACGTGCCCCGTTCATTGACGAAGTAATCGCCATAGCCCAATTCGTGAGCAGCCGCCCACACCTTATCGACTACGGCAGGAGCCTGTTGCAGCGACACGCCTTCGCGCATGAAACGGCTGTTTTTGCTGCCGACCATATCGAGCAATATGCCGTAACGCGCCCGATAAGCGGGATTGTGGGGGTGGCGCGACCAATACTGCGAGCCGAGCGCCCATGAGTCGCCTCCCGCAAAGGAGTCGATGAAAGAGGGCATACCGTAATCTTCTGCGTCGAAGAGAATAATATCCACGGCGATACGCGGCTCGGCAAGGTGCATCTGCCGTGCTATTTCGAGCAGCACGCCCACACCGCTGGCACCGTCATTAGCACCGTCGATGGGGGTGCGGTAGTTGCGTTCGTCGGCATCGTTGTCGGCATACGGGCGGCTGTCCCAATGGGCGAACAGCAGCACCCGTTCTTTCTTTTCGGGCGAAAAGGCGGCGATGATGTTTCGAATATCGAGCATCGTCCCGTCGTAGGCTTTTACACGCGCTTCCTGTACAATCACATCGCCGCCGTGCCGGCGCAGCTCCGATGCCAAGAAATCGGCAGCGGCACGATGTGCCGGCATGCCGGGTATGCGATAGCCGAAAGCGAGCTGCTTCTCGATATAGGCGTATGCCGAATCGGCATTGAAAGTCGGGACGGCAACCGTCGCAGCGGCAGACACCGGCACGGTTTCCGTCTTATTCCCCTTATGGTTACAGGAAAGGCAAGTAAACGCCATCGATAGACAGAGCAACAGTAAAAACGGAAAAGACCTATATGACATTATAATATTATCGTTTGACACTCAAAGGTAAAAGAAATTCGGGAAATACGCCTCTTCTCTTTTTATTATTTACACTTTTTAAGGTTGCATTTCGGCGGCAGCCTGCACCTGACGCATGACGCGCAAGAAGTTTCCGCCCCAGATTTTTTCCAGCATTTCCGGCGTATAACCTTTGTGCAAGAGGGCTTTGGTGATGTTTATCAGCTCATCGGCAGCGTCGCAGCCGGGTATGCCGCCTCCGCCGTCGAAATCGGAACCGATACCCACATAATCGACACCGACCAAACGCACGACATGGTCGATATGCGCCACGATATCGGAGAGCGCAGCGTCTCCCCCCTTCTTCAAGAAATACTCATACAGGCATATCTGCACGACGCCGCCCTTGCCGGCAAGCGCACGTATCTGGTCGTCGGTGAGGTTGCGCGGGTGGTCGCACAACGCCCGACACGACGAGTGGGTCGATACAATCGGCGTGCGGCTCGCCTCCAACACATCGTAAAAACTCTTTTCCGAAGCGTGCGCCAAGTCAATCATCATGCCGACCCTATTCATTTCGCGCACGACTGCACGGCCGAAATCGCTCAGGCCGTCGTGTTCCGACGCACCTTTCGCCGAGTCGCATATATCGTTGTCGCCGTTATGGCACAAGGTCATGTACACCACCCCCATGCGGCGGTAGCGCTCGACATTCGCCAAATCGCGCCCGACGGCATAACCGTTTTCTATTCCCATGAAAATTGCTTTCTTGCCGATGTGCTTCAAGCGCACGGCATCGTCGGGAGTAAACGCCTGTTCCACACGGTCGGCATGGCAAGCGATTTGCCGGCGCAGTTCGTCGAGAATGGCATCGGCTTGCGCCGTGGCTGCCGCCAGTCCGGCGGCGTCGCGCTCCTTCTGCGGAATATAGGCAACCATACACACGGCATCGAGCCTGCCCGTCTCCATTTTCGGTAAATCTACTTTCAAGCGGGAATCTCTCGTACCGATATCTATCTTTTCGGGGAAAAACATCGGGGTGTCGCAATGCGAGTCGAACGTGAGGCGAGAAGCGTGAAAATCGGCGGCGGCGCGATAGAGGCGCGCCTCATCGACCAAATGCGTAAAAAGCGGCAGCTGGGTATCGTCGCCACCGGCCAAAAGCTGTTCGGGGTGCCACTGCACGCCGTAAACGGGATAGCAGTCGCTCTCCACCGCCTCGACGATTCCGTCGGGAGCGTATGCCGTCGCCCGCAGCGAGGGGGCAACCGCCTGCACCGCCTGATGATGCAGCGAATTGACGGACAACGACGTAGTATGCAACAGACGCGCCACGAGCGAATCCTGCGTCAAGGCGACTTCGTGCGACGGCTTGCGCTTGTCTTCGGTCTGCGAATGCGCCAAAGGCGTGCCGTCGTACTCCGACGGAATATCCAGAAAGAGCGTTCCGCCCAGTGCCAGATTGACAAGCTGGTGTCCGCGACAGATGCCGAACACGGGCATCTGCCGCTGCAATGCCCGACGCAGCAGCGAAAATTCGGAAATATCGCGCTGCGCATCTACTGCGTCCGCCAACGGGGAGACAGACGCCAGCACCGCGTCCGAAAAATCGCCGCCGCCCGTAAGCAGCAACCCGTCGATACGTTCCAGCGTCGCGTCGAGCTGCACCGCATCGGTGCATAAGGGCAGCAAAAGTGCCGCACCGCCGGCACGCTGCACCGCCTCCACATAAGGGTCGGCTATGCACGTAAGCGACTCCTCGGCACGATGGTTCGTCGTAATGCCGATTACCGGCACGCGGGCAGCAGACGGGGCGGCATCATCGAGCTTATTATACAGCGACGCCAGCGACGGAGAAATTTCATTATCGGAAAAGAGAGCCATACATCTATCTTTTTAGGGTGGTATCGAAACGACACGGGACAGCCGTTGCGGCTGTCCCGTGTCTATAAATCATTTTATGTCGATATTAAAGCGCATTTTCACGAATCAGGTATTCGGCAATCTGCACGGCATTGAGCGCCGCACCTTTTTTTATCTGGTCGCTGACCGCCCAGAAGGCAAGCCCGTTCGGGTTTGCCAAATCTTTCCGGATACGCCCCACATACACGGGGTCTTTTCCGGCAATGTCGAGCGGCATGGGATAGACGCGCTTTTCGGGGTCGTCCATCAGCACTACGCCGTCGGCATGAGCAAAAGCCTCGCGGGCTTCGTCCACCGACACGGGGCGTTCGGTTTCCAGCCATATCGATTCGGAATGGGCGCGCATCACGGGCACGCGCACGCAAGTAGCGCTTACTTTCACGTCGGAGTGCATGATTTTGCGTGTTTCGTTGTACATCTTCATCTCCTCTTTGGTATAAAGGTTGTCGGTGAAGACATCGACCTGCGGTATCACATTGTATGCCAACTGATAAAAGAATTTATTGACAGTGGGGTTCTTACCCTCTATCAACTCCTCGTACTGGTGAACCAGCTCCGCCATGGCTGCGGCACCGGCACCGCTGGCTGCCTGATAGGTCGAAACATGCACCGAGCGGATATGCGAAATATTTTCGATTGCCTGCAAAGCGACCACCATCTGTATGGTCGTACAGTTGGGGTTGGCGATGACGCTGCGCGGACGCACTTTGGCGTCGGGAGCGTTCACTTCGGGAACGACCAAAGGCACGTCCTCGTCCATACGGAATGCGCTCGAATTGTCAATCATCACCGCGCCATATTTGGTAATCGTCTTTTCAAACTCTTTCGAGGTACCGGCTCCCGCCGAAGTAAAAGCGATATCCACGCCTTTGAAATCGTCGTTGTGCTGCAACTCTTTCACCACGATTTCTTTTCCCCGAAAAGCATACGATGTTCCGGCGCTGCGGGACGAACCGAACAACAACAATTCATCGACCGGAAAATTCCGTTCGGCAAGCACCCGCAGGAACTCCTGCCCTACGGCACCGCTTGCTCCGACAATAGCAACTTTCATATTTTTATCCTTTTATTTTTTCCGAATAATGCCGACCTTGCCGGTCGGCACAAAGATTTGGCAAAATTAGCGCTTTTTCATTGATTCTTCGCACAAAAATCAAGATATTTATCGGAAAGTGTGTTTTTCTGTACGATTTTTCATTTATCCGGCAAATATATCCGCATTTTTCGTATCTTTGTAAAGATATTTATAAAGAGCAGTTTGTTATGGATTTCAGCCGATTCATGCCGACACTTCCTTTCAGCGACCCGGTACTGATATTTTTTATCGTACTGACAATCATACTGTTCGCCCCGCTTTTGCTCAACAGACTGCGGATACCGCACATCATCGGCATGATTCTCGCCGGCATGATTTTCGGACCGCACGGTCTGAATTTTCTCGCCCACGACAGCAGCTTCACGATTTTCGGGAACGTGGGACTTCTCTACCTGATGTTCCTCGTGGGGCTTGAAATGAATATCCACGACTTCCGCAAAATAAAATCGCGGGGTATCGCTTTCGGTACGTACACTTTTCTGCTGCCCATGATACTCGGCACGCTGTCGAGCTACTACCTGTTGCGGCTCGACCTGCCGACTTCGATACTGCTGGCAAGTATGTACGCCTCGCACACGCTGGTGGCTTATCCCATCGTGCTGCGCTACGGCGTGGGCAAACAGCCCGCCGTTACCATTACCATTGCCGGCACCGTGATTACGGTGTTGGGGGCGCTGCTCATTCTGGCAATCATCGTGGGCAAACAGACGGGCGTCATAAACGAATGGTTCTGGCTGCGCCTCACACTCGGCATCGCGATTTACTGCACCTTTATTTTATACGCTTTTCCACGACTTGCCCGCTGGTTCTTCAAAAAATACAGCGACAGCGTATCGCAATACATTTTCGTGCTGGCGCTGGTGTTCTCCGCTTCGTTCCTTGCCAAGCCGGCAGGGCTCGAACCTATCATCGGTGCGTTCTTCGCCGGTATCGTGCTCAACCGCTTCATACCGTCGGTATCGCCGTTGATGAATCGCATCGAGTTCGTGGGCAATGCGCTTTTCATACCCTATTTCCTCATCGGCGTGGGAATGCTCATCGACCTGTCCGTCATCTTTTCCGGCTGGAAAGCGCTCTTCGTCGCCCTCGTCATGTCGGGTGTCGCCACGCTCTCGAAATGGCTCGCCGCGTGGGTTACGCAAAAACATTTCGGGCTGACGAAAACCGACCGCACCATGATTTTCGGATTGAGCAACGGACAAGCGGCCGCCACGCTGGCTGCCGTACTTATCGGCTACAATCTCGGACTTTTCGACGAAAACATTCTCAACGGCACGATTATCATGATTCTGGTAACCTGTACTATCAGCTCGTTCGCCACCGAACGTGCAGCGCAGAAAATGGTAACGCTCCGTTCCGTCGAAGAAAATGAAAAGGAGCTTTCCGCTTCGCACGATGCCCGTATTCTCATACCGGTGGCAAACCCCGACACGCTCGAAAACCTCATCAATTTCGCCATACTCTCCAAAGGGGTACACCGGCAAAACCCGTTGTATGCCCTGCACGTCATCGACGACAACAAAGAAACAAAACACGCCAATGCCGCCGGCATACAACTTCTCGAACAAGCAGAGAGAACGGCGGCGGCATCGGACATCAAGGTGAAAGGCATTTCGCGATACGACATCAACATCGCCAGCGGCATTATCCACACGATTAAGGAACAAAATATTTCGGAGGTCGTACTCGGTCTGCATCACAAAAGTAACATCGTAGACAGCTTCTTCGGCTCCAAAGTCGAAGACCTGCTCAAAAACACCAACAAAATGGTTTCTATCGCGAAGTGCATCACTCCTATCAACATGATAACCCGCATCGTCGTCGCCGTGCCGGAAAAGGCGCAATACGAAAGCGGCTTCACCAAATGGATAGACCGCATCGCCAACATGGGGCGGCAGATAGGCTGCCGCGTCATTTTCTACGCTCACCCCGATACCATGGTGCAGCTGCAAGCCATACTGCGGCAGCGGAAAGACAACCTGCGCAGCGAATTCGAGCGGCTCGACAGTTGGGAAGAAATACTCACCCTTACGGGCGTCATTCTGCAAGACGACTTGTTCGTCATCGTAAGCGCGCGCCGCACGTCGCTCTCTTATAACAGCGAATTCGAGAAACTGCCGCTGCAACTCTCCCGCTACTTCGCCGACAACAATTTCGTCGTGCTTTTCCCCGAACAGTTCGGCGATGCTCCCGAGCTGCCCACGTTCACCTCCGACCCGCTGGCTATCAACGTACAGCGCAACTATACGCAGTTTACGACCTTGCGCGACTTCTTCGACAAGCTGACCCGCCGCCACAAACTCTGGAACCACCGCCGCCAGAAAATAAAGAAAGAATAGCCCGCCGGTCGGCAGCACAAAGCATATCGAATTTCATACTTTTTCATACAAGCCGATATTTTTGTTACCTTTGTCCGTCGAAACACAACAGACACACAATATGAACAAAATCGTCAATAAAGAATACTTCTCCGCCAACGTCGTGAAACTCGAAGTGGAGGCGCCGCTCATCGCGCGGGCGCGCAAAGCGGGGCACTTCGTCATCGTGCGCACGGGAGAAAAAGGCGAGCGCATACCGCTCACCATCACCTCTGCCGATGTCGAACGCGGCACCATCACCTTAGTCATACAAGCCGTCGGGAAATCGACGCGCAAACTCTGCGCCCTCGAAGCGGGCGATTATATCACCGACATCGTGGGGCCGCTCGGCAAAGCCACCCATATCGAAAAATTCGGCACCGTAGTCTGTTGCGGCGGCGGTGTGGGCGTGGCACCCCTGCTCCCGATCGTCGAGGCGATGAAAAAAGCCGGCAACAAAGTCATCACCGTGCTGGCAGCCCGCACCAAAGAGCTCATCATTCTCGAAGAACAGATGCGACAGCACTCCGACGAAGTAATCATCATGACCGACGACGGCTCCTACGGCAGGAAAGGACTTGTAACCAACGGCGTGGAAGAGGTCATCAACCGCGAGAAAGTGGACTTGTGCGTTACCATAGGTCCGGCTATTATGATGAAATTCGTCGCCCTGCTGACGAAAAAATACGACCTCCCCACCATCGCGTCGCTTAACACGATTATGGTAGACGGCACGGGTATGTGCGGCGCCTGCCGGGTTACCGTAGGCGGCAAAACGAAATTCGTCTGCGTGGACGGACCCGAGTTCGATGCGCATCAAGTCGATTTCGACGAAATGCTCATGCGGCTCTCATCTTATAAAGGTATCGAATAAACGAATCGACATGGACAACAAAGAATATCTGAACGCACAGCGCGCCGAGGCTTGGCGCGAAGCCCTGCGGAAATCGAAACCCAACAAAGACCGCATAGGCATAGCCCGCGTGGCGATGAACGAGCTCGCGCCCGACTACCGCATTACGTGCAACGAGGAAGTGAATCAAGGCCTTAATCGGGAGCAAGCCCTGCTCGAAGCAAGCCGCTGCCTCGACTGTCCGGAACCGCTCTGCACCACCGGCTGCCCTGTCGGCATCAACATTCCGAAATTCATCAAGAATATCGAGCGCGGCGAAATACTCGAAGCCGCACGCACGTTGAAAGAAACCAGTGCGCTGCCTGCCGTCTGCGGGCGCGTGTGTCCGCAGGAGAAGCAGTGCGAATCGAAATGCTTTTATCTGCAAAAACTGAAAAAAGAGCCGGTCGCCATCGGCTACCTCGAACGTTTCGCCGCCGACTACGAACGGGAAAGCGGACAAATATCCGTGCCCGAAATACCGCAGCGCAACGGCATAAAAATCGCCGTAGTAGGGTCGGGACCTGCCGGGCTCTCCTTCGCCGGCGACATGATAAAAAAAGGATACGCCGTAACCGTATTCGAGGCATTGCACGAAATCGGCGGCGTACTCAAATACGGCATTCCCGAATTTCGTCTGCCTAACAGCATCGTCGATGTCGAAATCGACAACCTGCGGAAAATGGGCGTCGAGTTCGTTACCGACTGCATCATCGGCAAAACGCTCTCGTACGACGATCTGCACGAAATGGGCTTCAAAGGCATATTCGCAGCAAGCGGCGCCGGACTGCCCCGCTTCATGAACATTCCGGGTGAAAACCTCATCGGCGTGATGTCGAGCAACGAATACCTCACCCGCGTCAATCTGATGCGAGCGGCCGACCCCGAAGCCGACACGCCTGTACTGCCGGGTCGCAAAGTCGCTATCATCGGCGGCGGAAACACCGCCATGGACTCGGTGCGCACCGCCCGGCGGCTCGGCGCCGAACGGGCGATTATCGTCTATCGCCGCAGCGAAGAAGAGATGCCCGCCCGCATCGAAGAGGTGAAACACGCCAAAGAAGAGGGCATCGAATTCATGACCCTGCACAACCCCATCGAATACATCGGCGACGAGAAAGGGCACGTAACCCGTATGCGCCTGCAAAAAATGACGCTGGGCGAACCCGACGCTTCGGGCCGCCGCAGCCCCGTGCCCATACCCGGCGCCATTGTGGAAATCGATGTCGATATGGTCATCGTCAGCGTCGGCGTATCGCCCAATCCTTTGATACCAAACACTTTCAAAGGATTGACCATCAGCTCGAAAGGCACCATTGTCGTCGATGAAAGCTCCATGCGGAGCGACCTGCCCGACCTCTACGCCGGCGGCGACATCGTGCGCGGCGGCGCCACCGTGATACTCGCCATGGGCGACGGGCGACGGGCAGCTGCCGCCATGGACGCGCAATTTCACCGATAAAGATTCTTTCGGAAAAACGTTTGACTTTTTCGATAAAAAAAATTCTACCTTTGCATCGAAAATCATTCACCTAAACAGCATCTCTATGTCAACCTACACCGAAGACAACCGCAAGGTAACGACCCGCCGTCTTGCCGAAATGAAAGAACGCGGTGAAAAAATTTCCATGCTTACCGCCTACGACTACTCCATGGCGACGCTCATCGACCGCGCCGGCATGGACGTCATTTTAGTCGGCGACTCCGCCTCGAATGTCATGGCGGGAAACGCCACGACACTGCCCATGACGCTCGACCAGATGATTTACCACGGACAGGCGGTCGTGCGGGCGGTACGGCGTGCGTTGGTCGTCATAGATATGCCTTTCGGCTCTTATCAGGGCAACTCCAAAGAGGCGGTGGCTTCTGCGATACGCATCATGAAAGAGACGGGCGCCGACGCCGTGAAGTTGGAAGGCGGAGAGGAAGTTCGCGAATCCATTTCCCGCATACTGAGCGCAGGAATCCCTATCATGGGTCATCTCGGACTCACGCCCCAATCCATCAATAAATTCGGTACATACGCCGTACGCGCGCAGGAAGAAGCCGAAGCGCAGCAGCTTATCAAAGATGCGCACCTGCTCGAACAGCTCGGTTGTTTCGCCG
This sequence comes from uncultured Bacteroidales bacterium, assembly GCA_947589325.1. Taxonomy (GTDB): domain Bacteria; phylum Bacteroidota; class Bacteroidia; order Bacteroidales; family UBA11471; genus Caccoplasma. Next base: position 48,287 of record CANQAM010000011.1, read on the forward strand.
TCGTGCTCGAAAAAATTCCCGCCAAGCTCGCCGCCCGCGTAGCCGAGGAGGTAAGTATCCCCGTCATCGGAATCGGCGCCGGCGGAGGCGTGGACGGGCAAGTGCTCGTAATGCACGATATGCTGGGCATCAACAAAGATTTTTCGCCGCGCTTTCTGCGCCGTTATGCCGACCTGCACAGCGTCATCACCGACGCCGTGAAGCAGTACATCTGCGACGTGAAATCGAGCGACTTCCCGAACGAATCGGAACAATACTGATTCCGACAGAAAATACCGAAAGGGGACAGACCGACGGTCAGTCCCCTTTTTCATTTTTCCTTTTGCTGCAAATAGACTTCGGCGGTATGCGCCAACTCGTCGTACCATGCTTTGCCGAAGCAGCGTATGAGCGGCTCCCGCAAAAAACGATAGACCCGCACCCCTTCTTTGCGTCCGAGCACTTCGGCTGCCTTGCATATTTTCCAGCGATGGTAATTGACCGCCGTAAAGGCGGGATAGCGGGTAATCCGTATCGGATAGAGGTGGCACGACAGGGGTTTATAAAAAGCGATGCGTCCCTCCCGAAAGGCTTTTTCGATAGCGCACATACACCTGCCGTTTTCGCCGTAGCAGGTAAATACGCAGTCTTTGCCTCCGACAATGGAGGTTACCAAGTCGCCCTCCTCATCGACGTATGCCACGCCCTGCCGTGCTATCACTTCGTGGGCGGCGGGAGTCAGGTCGTCGAGGAGCTGCGGCAGCAGCTCTTGCAGCTGCCGGTACTCCTCCTCCGTAATCGGTGCGCCGGCATCGCCTTCGATGCAGCAGGCGCCGCGACAGGCGTCGAGGTTGCACAAGAAGTGGCGTTCCACCACATCGAGGCTCACGAGGGCATCGCCTATCTGCAACATATATGTCTCGGCGTCTTTCAATCCGTAATCAGGCATTTGCCCGTCATTTCGGGCGGTGTCGCGATGCCCATGATATGGCAGAGCGAGGGGGCGACGTCCGCCAAAATGCCGTTTGCCACGCGGGCGTGTCTGTTCGGCGTTACGTACACGAAAGGAACGGGATTGAGCGAGTGCGCCGTGTTGGGCGTGCCGTCCTCGTTGAGGGCGTGGTCGGCGTTGCCATGGTCGGCGATGATGATAGCTTCGTAGCCGGCAGCCACCGCCGTGTCGATAACCGAGCCGACGCACTCATCGACGGCGACGACGGCTTTTTCTATGGCGCTGTACACGCCGGTGTGCCCCACCATATCGCCGTTGGCGAAGTTGCACACCACCAAATCGTATTTCTCCGACGCCAGCGCCTTGTTGAGCGACTCTTTCACTTCGTAAACGCTCATTTCGGGCTTCAGGTCGTAGGTCGCCACTTTGGGCGAGGGAATGAGTATGCGGTCTTCCTGCTCGAACTCGGCTTCGCGTCCGCCCGAGAAGAAGAACGTTACATGGGCGTATTTTTCGGTTTCGGCAATGCGCAGCTGCCGGCGACCGGCTTTCGCCACGACTTCGCCCAGCGTATTCACCACATTTTCCTTGTCGAAAAGAATATGCAAGCCCGTAAACTTGGCATCGTAGGGCGTCATGCAGCAATAGTAGAGCGGCAGCGTGTGCATGCCGAGTTCGGGCATATCCTGCTGGGTGAGCACGATAGTAAGCTCTTTGGCGCGGTCGTTGCGGTAGTTGAAGAATATCACCACGTCGTCGGGTTCGATGACGGCAACAGGTTTTCCGGCGGCATCGACATGAACGACGGGCTTTACAAACTCGTCGGTTACGCCGGCGTCGTACGAAGCCTGCATGGCAGCCTGCATATCGGCAGCCGGCGTGCCCTTGCCCGACACCACGAGGTCGTAAGCCTCTTTGATGCGCTCCCAGCGTTTGTCGCGGTCCATGGCGTAGTAGCGCCCCACAATCGAAGCGATTTTCCCGCCGGTGGCGGCAAGATGTTTTTCGAGGTCGGCAATGAAGCCTTTACCGCTGCGGGGGTCGGTGTCGCGACCGTCCATGAAGCAGTGCACGAAATGGTCGGCGATGCCGTATTCACGGGCGATGTCGCAGAGGGCGAAAAGGTGGTCGAGCGAGCTGTGTACGCCGCCGTCGGACACCAGCCCCATGAAGTGCACCCGCTTGCGGTGGTCGCGGGCGTATGAAAATGCTTTCACGATTTCGGGGTTGGAGAGAATCGAGCGGTCTTGACAGGCGCGGTTGATTTTCACCAAGTCCTGATAGACGATGCGACCGGCGCCGATATTGAGGTGTCCCACTTCGGAGTTGCCCATTTGTCCGTCGGGCAGTCCCACGTTTTCGCCCGATGCTTGCAGCTGCGAATGGGGGTATTCCGCCAGCAGTTTGTCCCAGTGCGGGGTCGGGGTGTTATAGATGACGTCGTCTTTGGCTCGATCGCCGATGCCCCAGCCGTCGAGAATCAACAGAAATGCTTTCTTATTCATTGTCGTAAATTTTTTATGGATTTCTTTTTTACCTTTATTTTTCCGGTCAGGCTTCGGCTCTTTCCTTATCGGGAAGCGGCTCGAAATTGGTATAGAGATACCGTTTGATGCTGCGCTTGGGCGTTTTCTCGAACTCGGACTGGTAGATGCGTATATACGCGATGTTTTCGTAAGCCGCCAGTTCCTTGTTGATGTTGCGGCGTACCTCCTCCATCGCCACCGGCAGGTCGTCGAGGGAAAGACCGTAGGCATCGACCGCCTCGAAATCGGGATAGACCAACGCCACGAGTTTGCCCTCTTTTTCGATGACCAGACTTTCCATGACGAACGGCATGTTGTTGAGTTTCGATTCGATTTCTTCGGGGTAGATGTTCTGCCCGTTCGCACCGAGAATCATCGTCTTGTAGCGGCCTTTTATGAAGATGGTGTCGTCGTCGCCCACCGTGCCCATGTCGCCGGTATGCAGCCACCCGTCGGCATCTATAACGTTTGCGGTGGCTTCTTCGTTCTTGTAATAACCTTTCATAACATTTTCGCCGCGCACGCATATCTCGCCCGGAATCAGGTGCGGGTCGGCGGAGTCGATTTTCACCTCCATGTAGCCTTCGAGAATGCGACCCGACGAACGGGGCACGAACTTCTTCCAGTGCGTATAGCTGATGAGCGGGGCACACTCCGTCATGCCGTAGCCCACCGTGAAGGGGAATTTTATTTTGTAGAGGAACTGCTCCACTTCGGCGTTGAGCGGCGCGCCGCCCACGATTACCTGCTCGAAGCGTCCGCCGAAAGCGTCGATGAGCTTTTTGCATATCTGCCCGTAGATGCGGGTGTCGAGCAGGGGGAGCGAGAGCGCCAGCCGCATCGGGCGTTTTTGCAGCATAGGCAGTATCTGCTTCCGGTATATCTTTTCGAGAATCAGGGGTACGCAGATGATAAGGTTGGGTTTCACCTCCTCCAACGCTTTGAGCAGGATTTTCGGCGAAGGAATTTTTCCCAACAGGGTAACGTGCGTGCCCACCGCCAGCGGCGTCAGCAGGTCGAATGCGCAGCCGTAGGCGTGTGCCAGCGGCAAGAACGAGAGACATTTGCTCCCGCGATAGTGCAGTTTCGATTCTATGCCGAAGCAGGTGTTGCCCGCCAGATTGTTGCCCGTAAGCATCACCCCTTTACTGAATCCCGTCGTGCCCGAAGTGTAGTTGATAAGGCTCACCTTGTCGTTGCCCAACTCGGCGTACTTCACGTCATTGCGCGAAAAACCTTTGGGGTAGGCGCGGCGGAAGTGGGCATCAGCGTCCGCCCAATACTGCATGATGTCTTCGCCGTCGCGTTGGTCGAGACAGGTGTAGTTGTCGAGCGAAACGACCCCGCGTATCTGCGGCAGCTTCTCCATTTCGATATGCTCCCACGCCAGACTGCCGGCAAAAAGCAGTATCGAGTCCGAATGGTTGATGATGTGGTGCACGTCGTTGGGATTGAAATCTTGCAAAATGGGCACGATGATGGCGCCGTAGGTAACCGTCGCAAAAAACGCCATGACCCAGCGCGGCGTATTCCGTCCTATCAGCGCGATTTTGTCGCCGCGACGTATGCGGCAGTGTTTGAGAAGCAGATGCAGCCGCGCTATCTGTTCCGCCATTTCACCGTAAGTAAAAGACTCCCGCGTGTTGTAGTCGGTCAATGCCGGAAGTTCCCAATTCTCTTGGAAGCTCTTTTCGTACAGTTTGATGAAATTCTGCTCTATCATACGTTTTCAGGGGGAGGTATTTGCCATTCGGTTGCAAATATACGAAATAAAATCGAAAAATTGTAAATTCGGGCAAATTGCCGAAAACGTATCGAAAAAAAGGAGAAAAGTTTTCTTTTGTTTTACCGGTTGTTTTCCGTAATTTTGGCAAATTATGTATCGGATATTCTGTTTGGGATTAGCGGCTCTCCTCGTCTTGACGGGGTGCGGACGACACGCCGACGAAGCGCCCAATTCTCTGCGGGAGGCTTTGGCTGGCTTTCTCACGCCGCAAGACACGGCACGGACGAAAGTGTGGTGGTTTCACGGCGAAACGGAAACGACCCGCGAAGGCATCACCGCCGATTTGGAAGCATTCCGGCGCGCCGGCGTGGGCGGAGTCGTCTATTACGACCAAGTGCACGGCGACGGAAAAGGGGCGTGCGAGGCGCTCTCGCCGGAATGGTGGGAGATGCTGTTTTTTGCCGCACGGGAGGCTGCCCGTGTAGGGCTTTCTTTTGAAACGCATATCTCCAACGGCTTCGTAGCCGGCGGACCGTGGATTACGCCCGAGTCGGGTATGCAGATGCTCACCGCTGCCGATACGACGCTGACGGGAGGTCGCCGCATAGAAGTGCGGCTACCGAAGCCCGAATCGGCTTACGGCTGCTACGGCGACGTCGCCGTATTGGCATTTCCCGTCGCCGACGATGCCGGCGACAACCGCTCGCTGCACCCGCGCATTGCGTACAATATCCGAGACCTCGATGCCGAAAAAATATTCGAACACGGGAAAGCATTGGTGCGCATTCCGAAGCCGGAGCGCGGGAATGCGGTATTCCTGACGCTCGACTTCGGACGCGACTTCACCGCCCGCAGCCTCTCCTACCAAGCCGCGCCGCAGGGCAAGGCGACCACGAGTGCGACCAACGTGCCGGGCTGTCCGTCGGACACGTTCACGGGCACAGGCTATCGGGTGCTGCCCGACTTGGGCACCCTCGAAGCGTCGGACAACGGCACCGACTACCGCCCCGTGTGCCGGCTGCTGCCGATATACAAAGCGCATTCGAATTGGCGGCAGAAGACGGTTTCATTTCCGGCAGTTACCGCCCGCTATTTCCGCCTCCGCCTGTACGGCGGAGAAGAAAGCGACCGTGCGCCCGATATTCGGCTCGGCGACGTGTGTCTGTCGTCGCGCGCCTGCATCGACCAATGGGAAGAGAAAGCGGGGCTTTTCTCCGAATACATCGAAAAAGACCGCACGCCGGCTTACGCACCGGAGGAAACGGTGCAGCGCGAAGACATCATCGACCTGACGGCTCGCGTCGATAGCGGCGGCACGCTGCACTGGGACGCCCCGCAAGGGCGGTGGCGCATCGTGCGGCTGGCTTACGTTCCCACCGGCGGTAAGACAAAGCACGGACGGAGCAACATGAAAGGACTGGAATGCGGCAAGCTGTCGGCCCACGCCGTCGAGGTGCACTGGAACAATTATCTGAAACCGATTGCCGACTCGCTGAAACGACACGGCGGCAGACTATCGGGCGTGGCGATGGACAGCCACGAAGCCGGTTCGCAAAACTGGACGAAAGGATTTGAAAAAGAGTTTCTGCGCCTGCGGGGATACGACATGATGCCTTACCTGCCCGCCATGGCGGGCTACGTGGTAGAGTCGCGCGAGGAATCAGACCGTTTCTTGTTCGACGTCCGTCGCACGATAGCCGACCTTATCGCCGAAAAATATTATGGAACGCTGCAACAGCTGTGTCGGGAAAACGGACTGGAATTTACGGCGCAGGCAACGGGAAACGCCCTCTGCATCGTGGCTGACCCCATACAAGCCAAAGGTCGGGTGGAAAAACCGCAGGGCGAATTTTGGGCGATACACCCCGACGGCAACTACGACATCAAAGAATGTTCGTCGGCAGCCCACCTGTACGGGAAGCGCATAGCCTCGGCGGAAGCCTTTACCGACGCCCGATTTTCCCATTCATTGGCATACTTGAAATCGCTGGCGGACTATGCCTACTGTTTCGGCATCAACGAGTTCGCCGTTTGCGCCTCGGCTTACCAACCCTACCTCGACAAGATACCCGGCAACACCGGCGGCGGACGCCACTACTGCCTCAACCGAAACAATACCTACTGGCCGTACAGCCGCAGCTTCTGGGACTATCAGGCGCGCTGCGCATTCCTGATGCGGCAGGGCGAGCCGGTCATCGACCTATGTATCTATCTCGGCGAAAACGCGCCGGTGAAAATATTGACGCACCGTCTGCCCGAAGTGCCGGCAGGGCTTGACTTCGACGCTTTCACGATCGACGCGCTGCTGTCGAGAATGTCGGCGGAAGACGGGCGCATCGTCCTGCCCGACGGCATGAGTTACCGCATGATGGTGCTGCCCCGCAGCGGCGAAATAACGTGGGAGGCTCTGCAAAAAATCGCATCGCTCGTGAAAGCCGGCGTACCCGTTTACGGCAGCCGACCTACCGGTTCGAGAAGCCTGCGCGACAAAAATCATGACCGGCAATACGACGCTTTGGTCGCCGAAATGTGGGGCGAAGAAGCGACACCGTCGGGGCACCGCCGATACGGGAAAGGTACGGTGTATTGGGGGTTACCTTTGGCAAAAGCGGTCGAAGCGGCCGGCATCGCGCCCGACCTCGCTCTCGCTCACGGCAGCGTGAAAAAAGATTCGATATATTTCGCCCACCGCCGACTTGCCGATGCCGACCTCTATTTCATTGCCAATCATGCCGACACACCGATGAATGATACATTCACATTCCGCTGCGACCGGACTGCGGCAGAGTTGTGGAATCCGGTTACGGGACAGCGCTACCGGCTGTCGGCAGAGCCTTCGCCCAAAGGCTTTGCGTCCGTGCCTTTGCAACTCGCGGCAAAAGAATCGTTCTTCATCGTATGGACAGACGAGCCGTCGGGCGACGACCTGCCCTGTCTGCCGAACATGATGACAGAGCGGCGCGAAGAAATCGCCGGAGAATGGGGCGTTCATTTTTCTGAAAAAACAGGAGGCTGCGGAAAAACGGTATTCACCACGCTCGCCGACTGGCGCGACAGCGACGACCCGCGCATCAAATACTATTCGGGTACAGCCGTTTACAAAAAAGAAATACAGATAAAGAAACAAACTTCGGACGAGCGGGTGTACCTGCAATTCGAAGCGCTGCACGACGTTGCCCGCGTCGTACTCGGCAGCGATACCGTCGCCACCGTATGGTGCGCGCCTTACGAAGCCGACCTGACAGAGGCGGCAAGAAACGGGAAAGATACGTTGAAAATATTTGTCGCCAATTCGCTGATGAACCGTATGATAGGCGATGCCTCCCTGCCGGAGAATGAACAGATAACGTGCGCCCTGCCGCCAATTGTCACACCCGATGATACGTTACAACCTTCCGGCATCGTCGGAAAAATATTCCTTCTGTACCGCCGTCCGCCGACAGGCAAATAAAAAAGAGCGGGAAAGAAAACACGGATTTGCCGCAAAATAATTACTTTTGCAGAGTATCTCAAAATGTTTCAGCACGTGAGCGACAGCCGAATTCTCCAACCGCAGCGGGCAGCCTACTACACATTAGGCTGCAAACTCAACTTCGCCGAGACCTCGACCATAGGCCGTCTCTTGGAAGAACGGGGCATACATCGCGCCGCCAACGGCGAGGCTGCCGACCTCTGCATCATCAATACTTGTTCCGTTACTGAGCTCGCTGACAAGAAATGCCGCCAAACCATACGCCGCATCATACGCCGCCACCCGGGCGCAGCCGTCATCGTTACGGGTTGCTACGCCCAACTGAAACCCGACGAAGTAGCGCATATCGAAGGGGTGGATTTGGTTTTGGGCGCGGAGGAGAAAGGAAAAATAACGGAGTTTCTCGACAACCTGCACAAACAGCAGGGGACCGGCGACATCGCCACGACCCCGAGCAAAGAGATACGCCGCTTCGCACCTTCGTGCTCGCGCGGCGACCGTACCCGCTACTTTCTGAAAGTGCAGGACGGCTGCGACTACTTCTGCTCGTACTGCACCATACCTTTTGCACGCGGACGCAGCCGCAACGGCTCGATTGCCGACCTTGTCAGACAAGCGGAGGAAGTTGTCGAAGAAGGAGGGCGCGAAATCGTGCTGACAGGCGTGAACATCGGCGATTTCGGACGTTCGACAGGTGAATCGTTTTACGACCTCATCTGCGCACTCGACCGCGTGGAGGGCATCGCCCGCTACCGCATCTCGTCGTTGGAACCGGACTTGCTCACCGACGAACTCATCGACTTCGTGGCGGCATCGCAACGATTTGTTCCGCACTTTCACATTCCGCTGCAATCGGGCAGCGACGAAGTGTTGCGCCTGATGCGCCGCCGGTACGACACGGCGCTTTTTGCCGATAAAATCGTGCATATCCGACGGGTCATGCCCGACGCATTCATCGGTGTGGATTTAATCGTAGGCATGCGCGGCGAAACCGATACTTTTTTCGATGAATCCGCCACTTTCGTCGAAAATATCGACCTCTCGCAACTGCACGTGTTCACCTACTCCGAGCGACCGGGCACGCAGGCACTGCGCATCACCCCCATCGTCCCGCAAGAGGTGCGGCACGAACGCTGCCGGCAAATGCTTGAAATATCCGATAAAAAGCTCCGCCGCTTCTACTCCTCGCAAATAGGGAAAACACGTCCCGTACTTTTCGAGCACCCCGCCAAAGGTGCACCGATGCACGGCTTTACCGACAACTATGTACGGGTGGAACTACCCTTCGACAAGTCACTCGTCAATACCATCTGCGACGTAAAAATCGGCGGATTCATCGAAAAAAATGATATTCCGACCCTGCAAGCAACTCTCGCGATATGAAGAAAGAAACAGCATATACGATTTTGTTGGCGCCGGGGGGGTGGCTGCTGCGGCTGTTGGCGCTGCTGCCACTGCGGGCGCTCTTCGTTCTCTCCGACCTGCTCGCACCTTTCGTATATCACATCGTAAGATACCGGCGGAAAATCGTCCGCAAGAATCTGAGAAACTCTTTTCCCGAAAAGAGTGCGAAAGAGATTCGTCGCATCGAGCACCGCTTCTACCGCCACTTCTGCGACTACTTTTTCGAGACCGTCAAGCTGTTGCACATATCCGACAACGAAATGCGCCGCCGCATGAAATTCATTCATGCCGAGCGCATAGAAAACGCCCTCAATAGCGGACGTTCGGTCATCATGATGTTAGGACACTACGGCAATTGGGAATACATTTCATCGATTTCGCTATGGCTGCATGCACCAAACGCCGATCTCGGACAGATATACCGCCCGCTGAAAAATGCGTGGGCTGACCGGTTGTTTCTGAAAATACGCTCCCGTTTCGGGCTTGCCAGCATTCCAAAAAGCGATACCCTGCGGGCGCTGCTCGCCACCCGCGCCGCCGGTCGGGTGTCGGGCACGGGATTCATCGCCGACCAAACGCCCTCGCCCGCCAACATTCACCACCGGACAACGTTCCTGCACCAAGATACGCCGATACTCACCGGAGGCGAAACCATCGCCAAAAAGCTCGATTTCGCCGTGATGTACTTCGATGTGGAAAAAGTGAAACGCGGCTACTACACGGCAACGATACGGGAAATCGCGATGAATCCGCGCGAATGTCCCGACTACGAAATATCCGACCGGTATATCGCGCTGATGGAACAAACGATTCTGCGCGCGCCCGAATACTGGCTCTGGTCGCACAACCGGTGGAAACATAACCGACAAACCGAATAGCCCCATGAAGAAAGTCGCCGTCATCATCTTGAACTGGAACGGAGCTGCCTTGCTGCGGGAGTTCCTCCCGTCGGTATGCGCCCATATACCGAAAGAACTCGCCGACGTGGTCGTCGCCGATAACGGGTCGTCAGACGGTTCTGTGGAGTGGGTGGAAAAAACATTCCCGCAAGTGCGCATCGTACGCCTGTCGAAAAATCACGGATATGCCGGCGGGTACAACTTGGCCGTAAAGACACTGGAATATCCCTACATCGTGCTGTTAAACTCCGACGTGGAAACGCCGGAAGGGTGGCTTCCGCCACTGCTCGACTTCTGCGAAAGCCACACCGACGTGGGCGCCTGCCAACCCAAACTGCTCTCCTACCGCGATAAAAAGGCTTTCGAGTACGCCGGCGCCGGCGGCGGCTTTCTCGACAAATACGGCTACCCCTACTGTCGAGGGCGCATCTTCTCCACCATCGAAAACGACAAAGGTCAATACGACACCCCCGCCGAAATATTCTGGGCTACGGGCGCGTGTCTGTTTATCCGAAGAGAAGTATATTTGAAAGCAGGCGGTCTCGACGAAAATTTCTTCGCCCACATGGAGGAAATCGACCTCTGCTGGCGTGTAAAGCTGGCGGGATACAAAATCATGGCCGTACCCGACAGCAAAGTGTATCATCTCGGCGGGGCAACGCTGGCATCGACCGAGCCGCGAAAAACCTATCTCAATTTCCGCAACAACCTGTTCATGCTCTACAAGAACCTGCCGCGCAGGGAAGGGAAGAAAATTCTTTTTCGACGGCGGCTTCTCGATGCTATCGCCTTTGCGCGCTTTGTTGCCGGAGGAGAATGGAAACACGCCCGCGCCGTGTGGCAAGCCCATAACCATTTTCGCAAAGAGCGAAAACGCTATGTCATGCAGCCGCAAATCAATCTATTGAAAACGATGCCCGAAGGTCGCCGAAACATCATCATCGACTACTTCGTGAAAGGGCATCATACGTATCACACCTGAGTTTTCGGAAAAACGCCGGCTCGGCGAGCCGGCGCAACAGCGCGCTAAGAAATGACGGAATAACCGGCGGACATCAATTCCTGCCGTATGTCGTCGATATGCTCCTGATTACGGGTTTCCAAAACCACTTGCAGGTAGCAGGCATTGATGTCATGCGTCTTTCCGGCACGCTCGTGGTGCACCGAAATGATGTTGGCTCCCGTGCGGGCAAGAATGCTCGTTACGCCTACCAACTCGCCCGGACGGTCTGCCAGCTCCACCGTCAATACATAAGAGCGTCCCGACTTCACCAATCCCCGATTGATGACGCGCGAAAGTATCGTAACGTCGATATTTCCGCCCGATACGAGGCATATCGTCTTTTTTCCGACAATCGGCACCTTGTCGAACATGGCAGCCGCCACCGCCACCGCACCGGCGCCCTCCGCCACCAGCTTCTGCCGCTCGATGAGCGAAAGTATGGCCGTAGATATTTCGTCGTCGGTAACGGTTACGATATCATCAACATATTTTTTACAGTACTCGAAAGTATTTTTTCCGGGCTCTTTCACGGCAATGCCGTCGGCAATGGTCGATACCGAAGGAAGCCTCTCAATGCTGCCGTGTGCCACCGACTGCACCATACTCGGCGCACCCGAGGCCTGCACGCCATATACTTTTATGTTCGGACGCAGCATTTTGAGCGCAAAAGCCACTCCCGAAATAAGTCCGCCGCCGCCCACCGGCACGATGACGGCCTCGGCATCGGGGAGTTGTTCGAGCAATTCGAGGCCTATGGAGCCTTGTCCGGCTATCACATTTTCGTCGTCGAACGGGTGGACGAACGTATAACCTTTTTCCTCTTTCAACTGCAAAGCCTTTTGATACGCATCGTCGTATACGCCATCGACCAGACACACTTCCGCACCCAGCCGTTTCGTCGCCTCCACCTTGGAAATGGGTGCGCCGGCAGGGAGGCATATCAGCGATTTGATACCGTTTTTCGTAGCACCCAACGCCACGCCCTGCGCGTGATTCCCCGCCGAACAGGCAATGACGCCGTGCGCCTTTTCTTCGTCGGAAAGCTGCGATATTTTGTAATAAGCGCCCCGCACCTTGAACGAACCCGTAATTTGCAAGTTCTCCGTTTTCAGATATATTTTGCTGTCGGAATTGATTTGCGGAGCAGCGATAAGGTCGGTATGCCTTATCACTTCTTTCAATACAAAAGAAGCATGATAGATTTTGTCGAGAGATAACATGGTTCAGGTATTTTTCGCAAATGTACGAATCGTTTTCGAAAAATATTCCGAAAAGCGTAAAATTTATATCCGCACACATTCACGGTAGAGTCAACCAGCAAGTGCAACATTACAAAAAAAGATTGAAGAAACACTCTTTTGGGGAGTTAAAGTTGAGT
>CANQAM010000012.1 GCA_947589325.1 uncultured Bacteroidales bacterium
TCGATACCTATGCCGAGGTCAAGGGTCTGGACGCACGGGCGATCATCGAGGGCGTGGGGTTGGACCCGCGCATCGGCACGCACTACAATAATCCGTCGTTCGGCTACGGAGGTTACTGCCTGCCCAAGGACACGAAACAGCTTTTAGCCAACTATGCCGAAGTGCCGCAGAACATGATGACGGCGATCGTGGAGAGCAACCGCACGCGCAAGGACTTCATCGCCGAACAGATTCTCACGATGGCAGGCTACTACACGGCTAATGGGCAGTACGATGCGACGAACGAACGACCCTGCACCATCGGCGTTTACCGCCTGACGATGAAGTCGAATTCGGACAATTTCCGGCAGTCATCGATACAGGGCGTGATGAAACGCATCAAGGCGAAGGGTGCGCAGATCATCATCTATGAGCCGACGCTCGAAGACGGCAGCACGTTCTTCGGCAGCCGCGTAGTGAACGACTTTGCGGCGTTCAAGGCGCAATCCCGCGTTATCGTCGCCAACCGCTACGATGCGTCGCTCGACGATGTCGCCAACAAGGTCTATACCCGCGACCTATTCCGCAAGGATTGATATATGAAGTATTCAAAAAGAATTATAGAGAAATAAAATCCGACAAAAAAAGCCCGAAATTTCGGGCTTTTTTTGTCGGATTTTGACAATTTTCCAAAATGTGTATCTTTTTCCCCGCCTATTGCGGGGATTTGTTTTATTGCAAGAATTGGGTCTCGAAAGAATTGAAAAAAATGAATAAGTTTTTTATTGCTTATATCTGTGGTATTGATGGGCGAAGTCGCGGCTGCCGCGTCGCCGATATCGGATCGCGAGGGCATCAATTATGAAGTATCATTGATGGGAAATGCCGGCAGCGGTGATTTTGCACCGTATTATATGATGGTTAATCGGCATGGCATATTGACGCAGTCGGATGATGTGCTTTTCCGTGGCAAGTTGTGGAAACGATTCGATTTGTCCCGCCGGTTCAGCTACTCTTTCGGGGCGGATTTTCTTACCGGTGCGAGTTCGCAGACGACTTATCATCGTTACGATGATGCCGGCAAGTTGGTCGATAACCGTCAGCGTCCGGCGGCAATATCAATCCCGTGTTGAAATAGTGCTCTATCCTGATTTTCCGAAGAACACTATTTCTTTCCATTCTCTTTTTCATAAAAATTCTTTCTGCGACGGACGAGCGTCTTTTAGTAATTCGTAGGTGTGATTTCTTTGAAGGTAAAGAAATGACTCAACCATATTAATGGTTCATATTAAATTATAAAACACATATTTTATTGCTCTTGCAATATATATTTAATATAAAGCAAACAGACACATTTTTTCGTAATTTTTTCATTATAAAAATATTCTTTTTCGTGGAATCAAGATTTTAGACCTTATTATTTCCTTATTTAGTGAATCGGAGCGAAGTGGTGGCAGCGTGGAGATTTTTTATTACCTTTGCCGCAGTTTCAAGTAACCAAGATTGTGTTTTATCCGCAGAATTTTGAAGAGAAAATCGGGTTCGACAAGATACGCCGGTTGATTGCCGACCGTTGCCTTTGTCCGTTGGGCGAAGAGCGGATGGAGCAAATGAAGTTTATGACTTCGTTTGCCGACATCGATGCGCGCTTACGGGAGACGGAGGAGTTTTGCCGGCTGTTGTCGGCGGAGGAAAATTTTCCGTCGGACAATTTTTTCGACGTGCGCCCGTCGTTGCAGCACGTGCGCATCGAGGGGACTTTTCTCGATGAATCCGAGCTTTTCGACCTGCGGCGGTCGCTCGAAACGATAAACGGCATCGTGCATTTTCTCGTGCCGGACGATGAGGAGAGCGAGCGCCCCTACCCGCACCTGCAATCGCTGGCGAGCAACGTGGCGGTATTTCCACAGCTGCTGGTGAAAATCGACCGAATCATCGACAAATTCGGTCGTGTAAAAGACAATGCGTCGCCGGAACTGGCGGAGATACGCCGCGAATTGAGCCGGACGACGGCGGGCATATCGCGCAGTCTGAATCTGATTCTGAAAAAGGCGCAAAGCGACGGTTTTGTCGATAAAGACGTGGCTCCGTCGCTGCGCGACGGCCGGTTGGTCATACCGGTAAGCCCCGCCTACAAACGCCGTATTCAGGGCATCGTGCACGACGAGTCGGCGAGCGGAAAAACGGTGTATGTGGAGCCTGCGGAAGTGGTGGAAGCCAACAACCGCGTGCGGGAACTCGAAGGGGAGGAACGGCGCGAAATCGTGCGCATTCTCACCCGCTTCACCGACGAACTGCGCCCCACCCTGCCCGACCTGCTGCAATCGTACGAATTTCTTGCCGACATCGATTTTATTCGCGCCAAAGCCTTGTTGGCAGCGGAGATAAACGGGTTATTACCGCACGTGGAGGAGTGCCGGCAGATAGAGTGGTATCATGCCGTGCACCCGCTTCTGTATCTGGCGTTGAAAAAGCAGCAAAAACAGGTCGTACCGCTCGACATAACGCTCACGGAAAAACAGCGCATACTGCTCATTTCGGGTCCGAACGCCGGAGGCAAATCGGTGTGTCTGAAAACGGTGGGACTGCTGCAATATATGTTGCAGTGCGGCATGTTGATACCGGTTTATGAAAATTCGCATACGGGCGTCTTCGAGCGTATTTTCATCGACATCGGCGACGAGCAATCGATTGAAAACGACCTGAGTACGTACAGCTCGCACCTGACGAACATGAAATTTTTTGTCCGGAACTGCGACAACGCCACCCTCCTGCTCATCGACGAGTTCGGCGGCGGCACCGAGCCGCAGATAGGCGGCGCCATAGCCGAAGCACTGCTCGACCGCTTCAACCGGAAAGAGGCTTTCGGCGTCATCACCACGCACTACCAGAATCTGAAACATTTTGCCGAAGATACCGCCGGCATCGTCAATGGCGCCATGCTCTACGACCGGCACCTGATGCAGCCGCTGTTCAAGCTCTCCATCGGCAATCCGGGCAGCTCGTTCGCCATAGAGATAGCGCGCAAAATCGGACTGCCCGAAGATGTCATCGCCGATGCGTCGGAAAAAGTGGGCGCCGACTACATCGATATGGACAAGTACCTGCAAGACATTGTGCGGGACAAACGGTATTGGGAAAACAAACGTCAGAATATCCGCCTGCGGGAAAAGCAGCTCGACGAAATCACCGAGCGGTATTCAGCAGATTTACAGGCGATTGAGAAAGAGCGCAAACGCATTCTCAAAGAAGCCAAAGAGAAAGCCGAGCAGCTCATTGCCGAAGCAAACGCCCGCATCGAAAATACCATACGCACGATAAAAGAAGCCGACGCCGAAAAAGAGAAAACCCGAAAAGCAAGACAAGAGTTGGCCGCGTTCAAAAGCGGGCTGGCAACAGAGAGCAGCGACGACGATGCCATTGCCCGCAAGATTTCCAAAATAAAGGCGAAAGAGGAAAAGAAAAACCGCCCCAAGAAAGAGCCCCAACCCGCACCGGCAGAAAGCGTCATCGCCGTAGGCGACGCCGTGTGCCTGCAAGGGCAATCGACCGCCGGCGAAGTGGTGGAGATAAACGGAAAAAAGGCAACCGTCGTCTTCGGGCAAGTGAAAACGACCGTAAAAACCGAATTGCTCGAAAAAACAAGCCCCAACCGGATAAAACGGAATCAGACGGCAAAAGCCACCTTCGTGAGCGAAGATACCGCCAACAGTATGCGGGACAAGCAGCTGCACTTCCGTCGGGAGATAGACATTCGCGGCATGAGAGGCGACGAAGCCCTGCAAGCGGTCATCTACTATATCGACGACGCCATACAGACGGGCGCCGAACAGGTGCGCATTCTGCACGGCACGGGCACGGGCATTCTGCGGCAGCTCGTGCGCCAATACCTGAAAGGCGTGGCGGGCATACGCGATTTTCACGATGAACACGTGCAATTCGGCGGAGCAGGCATCACCGTTGTCGAATTCGAGTAATTAAGCCGCCGCTTCGGGCAAAAAAGTAAAATTCATTTATTTTTGCCTACAACACATCTACTTGTAAAAAAAACGTATCTTTGCGATTCTATTGCATAGATATGAGTACGGAAAAAAGAGAAATACTATCTACCATATACACCCCCGCTGACCTGCGGAAACTGCAACTCGACCAACTGCCGCAGGTATGCGACGAATTGCGTGCTTTCATCATCGATTCGCTCTCGAAAAATCCCGGACATTTCGCATCGAGTCTGGGTACGGTGGAGCTTACGGTGGCGCTGCACTACGTGCTGAACACGCCTTACGACCGCATCGTGTGGGACGTGGGGCATCAGGCTTACGGGCACAAGATTCTGACGGGACGGCGGGAGCGATTCGACACCAACCGCAAATTCGGCGGATTGAGCGGATTCCCCTCTCCTGCCGAAAGCGAATACGACACGTTCACCGCCGGTCATGCCTCCAACTCCATTTCGGCAGCGTTGGGCCTTGCGGTCGCCTCTCATCTGAAAAACGAAACCGACCGTCTGGTCGTAGCCGTCATAGGCGACGCAGCAATAGGCGGCGGACTGGCTTTCGAGGGGTTGAACAATGCCGCCACGAATCCGAACAACCTGCTTATCATTCTCAACGACAACGACATGGCTATCGACGACAACGTCGGAGCTTTTCATAAATACCTTTCCCGATTCAACACGCTGCCGCTGTACAACAACATACGGTACAAACTCTATCGTCTGCTGGTGCGTATGCGCCTCATCTCCGAACGGCAGCGAGGCGCCATACTGCGCTTCAACAACAGCCTGAAAGCCCTCATTGCCAGACATCAAAACATTTTCGAGGGCATGAACATTCGCTATTTCGGACCGATAGACGGACACGATGTGAAACATCTCGTGCGGGTGCTGAACAACATCAAGGATATGTCGGGACCGAAAATCCTGCATATCAAAACCGTGAAAGGAAAAGGCTATGCCCCTGCCGAAAAAGATGCCACAACGTGGCATGCGCCGGGCCGGTTCAATAAAGAGACGGGCGAGCGGCTGCTGACTGATGAAACGAATCTGCCGCCCCGTTTCCAAGACGTATTCGGACACACATTGGTGGAACTGGCCGATGCCGACGAAAGAATCGTGGGCATCACTCCCGCCATGCCCACAGGCTGCTCCATGACGTATATGATGGACAAATACCCGCGTCGCACATTCGATGTGGGAATAGCCGAAGAACACGCCGTAACGTTTTCGGGAGGACTTGCCAAAGAGGGGCTTGTCCCCTATTGTAACATCTATTCTTCGTTCATGCAGCGGGCTTTCGACGAAGTGATACACGATGTCGCCATACAAAACCTGCACGTCGTGTTCTGCCTCGACCGCGCCGGTCTGGTCGGTGAAGACGGCGCCACGCACCACGGCGCATTCGACCTCGCCTATATGCGGTGCATACCCAACATGACCATTGCATCGCCCATCGACGAACACTACCTGCGCCATCTGATGTTTACGGCGCAAAAAGCCGACGGGTGCTTCACCATACGCTATCCACGGGGGCGCGGCTCGCAGGTGGAATGGCAATGCCCCATGCAGCTGCTCGAAACAGGGAAAGGCCGCTGCCTTGTCGATGGCACCGACATCGCCCTCGTCGCTATCGGCCCTATCGGCAAGATAGCGCAGAAAGCGGTGGAAAAAGTCCGCGCACAAGGCATATCGGCTGCCCTCTACGATATGATATTTCTGAAACCGATAGACACGGAAATATTGCATGAAATCGGACGGAAATACAAACACGTCATCACACTGGAAGACGGTACGGTGAACGGCGGATTGGGCAGCGCCGTCATGGAATTTATGGCGGAAAACGGTTATACGCCCCGGATAAAACGCATCGGCTTGCCCGACCGTTTCATCGAACACGGAAGCGTAGCCGAGCTGTACGCCCTGTGCGGCATGGACGAAGAAAGCATCGCCGCAGCCATAGCGGAATGCGTGCGCGGCGGCGCGAAACAATAGAAAGTAAAAATTTTTACAATATGAAAATCGTTATCGCAGGTGCGGGTGAAGTAGGCGTCCATTTGGCAAAGCTGCTTTCAAAAGAAGACTTGGATATCGTCCTCATCGATACCGACGTGGAAACGTTGCGATGGCTCGATTCCAATTACAACCTGATGACCGTTACCGGCTCGCCCACCTCTATCCACATTCTGGAACAGGCGAATGTAAGCAATGCCGACCTGTTCATCGGCGTCATGCCGTCGGAAACGCGAAACATTTTGGCCTGCCAGCTCGCCAAACATCTGGGCAGCCGCAAAACAGTGGCACGCATCGACAACTACGAATATATGCTGCCCGAAAACCGCGAACATTTCAAGGCGATGGGGGTCGATGACCTCATCTACCCCGAAATGTTGGCTGCCGAAGAAATGGTTACCGCCCTGAGCCACAACTGGGCGCGCAACTGGTTTGAACTGTGCAACGGCGAACTGATACTCATCGGAGCGAAAATACGCGAAAACGCACACATTCTCAACCAGAAACTTTTCGAGTTGAACAAAACGCACCTGCTCTACCATATCGCCGCCATACGGCGCAAGTCGGAAACCATCATACCGCGCGGCTCCGACATCATAGAGGCAGGCGACATCGTGTACTTCACCACCACGCCCGAACACATACACGACATACAGCAGCTGACGGGAAAAATAGAAATCGACGTCCGCAAGATATTGGTAATGGGCGGTAGCCGCATCGCCATACGACTCGCCCGCATACTGCCGGAGTCGATGCGCATGAAAATCATCGAAATCGACAAAGACCGCTGCTACCAGCTCGCCGAAAAGATACCCGACATTCCTATCATCAACGGCGATGCCTGCGACACCGAAGTGCTTCTGGAAGAAGGCATACAGGATACCGACGCTTTCATCGCGCTGACCGACAGCGCAGAAACCAATATCCTCGCCTGCCTCACCGCCAAACGGTTCGGGGTAATCAAGACGATAGCCGAAGTCGAAAACCTCTCGCTCATTCCTACGGCGGAAGGGTTGGACATCGGTTCGGTCATCAACAAGAAGCTGCTGGCTGCCAGCCGCATTTTCCAAATACTGCTCGATGAAGATTCGTCGAACGCCAAATGTCTTGCCCTCTCCGACGCCGAAGTGGCGGAACTTGTAGTCAAAGAGGGCGCAGCCATCACGAAAAAACCGGTCAAAGACTTGGACTTGCCGCGCGATCTGACGCTCGGCGGGCTCATACGCGACGGAAAAGCGATGATTGTAAACGGCAATACGCAGATAGAAGCCAACGACCACGTCATGGTATTCTGTCTGAATACGGTACTGCATAAATTGGAAAAACTTTTCGGATAGGCCATGTTCAATATCAATTATCGGCTCATACTCAAAACCATAGGCGTGCTGTTCGGTATAGAGACGCTGTTCCTGCTCCTGCCGCTTGGCATATCGCTCTGGTATGGCGACGGCGATTTTCCGGCATTCGCCATAACGACAGCCATTTCCATCGTTTTGGGTTGTATCGCCTATTTTCAATATCCGAATGCCGAACACCGGACATTCGGCAAACGCGACGGATTCCTGATTGTTACATCGTCGTGGCTTTTCTTTTCGGTGGTGGGAATGCTGCCCTACCTGATTTCGGGAAGCATAGACAATGTAACCGACGCTTTTTTTGAAACGATGTCGGGCGTTACGACGACCGGCGCAAGCGTGATACCCGATATCGAAAGCCTGCCGCACGGCGTACTTCTCTGGCGCTCCATGACGCAGTGGCTGGGCGGATTGGGCATCATACTTTTCACGTTGGCAGTCATGCCGCTGCTCAACAAAGGAGGTGGCGGCGTACAACTGTTTGCAGCCGAAACATCGGGTATCATGTACGATAAGATACGGCCGCGCATCAGCCAGACGGCCAAACGGTTGTGGACGACCTACATCGGTATTACGGCTCTGGTGGCCGTGCTGCTGTTCGCAGGACCGATGGACGGATTCGATGCCGTGTGCCACGCCATGACGACCGCTGCCACCGGAGGTTTTTCAACGAAAGCAAACGGCCTTATGTATTGGCATTCGGCTTACATGGAATATGTCATCATCGTATTCATGCTGTTGTCGAGCATCAATTATTCATTGGTATATTGGGCGACGCAGGGCAAATTCAAAAAAATGTTCGACAACGAAGAGGTGCGTTGGTTTCTGTTCATCGTCACCATAGCCACAGGGCTTGTCGCCATAGGGCTGTTCATAATAGGGACGGGCGAGACATGGGGCATCGAACGGACGCTGCGCACGGCATTGTTTCAAGTATCGGCGATTATATCTTCAACGGGATTTCTCACCGCAAACTATGCAGAATGGGGAGCGTTTTTCTGCGTCATCATCTGTCTGTTGATGTTCTGCGGAGGGTGCGCCGGCTCTACCAGCGGCGGAGCCAAAGTGATACGCATCGTCGTGCTGATGAAAAATACCGTCAATGAATTTTACCGGCAGATACACCCGAATGCCATTATTCCTGTGCGTGTGAACCAACAAGTCATTTCATACGAAATCGTATCGAAGATTTTGGCGTTCCTGTTCATTTATGCCTTTTTGGCAATTGTCAGTTCGCTGGCTCTGTCGGCCATGGGATTGAGCATCGAAGAATCTTTCGGGTGCTCCATATCCTGCATCAGCAACATCGGGCCGGCACTCGGCGGAATGGTCTTTTCGTTCGGGTCGATACCCGCCGTCGGCAAGTGGCTGCTAACATTCGACATGCTGGTGGGTCGTCTTGAAATTTTCACCGTACTGATACTCTTTACTTCCTATTTTTGGAAAAAATAACCGTAAGTTTTCTCGATAAAATCGCTCTTTTTATCAAAAAGTAATTACTTTTGTAAACTGTAAAAATGAGAACATGGCAACAAAAAAAGTCGATAATATCAAACCGAAAAAAGAGAACGGCACGGCAACTCCGCACGAAAGTTTCCTGCATAAGACCCGACGGATACTGCAAGACGAACGCACCCGTTTCATCGGGGGGCTGTTGCTGCTGATTTTTACCATTTTCCTGACGATTTCGTTTATCTCCTTTTTCTTTTCCGGCGCTGCCGACCAAAGCCTCCTCGATTACCATTCGGCAAAATCGCCCCGCTATATCGGGAACGGCATACATAGTTGGACAGGATTATGGGGGGCTTATTGCGCCGACTTGTTCATTAACCGCTGGATAGGCATATCGGCATTTTTCTTCGTGTTCTTTTTAGGCGGTGTGGGATTGAAACTGATGAAAGTCATCTCATTTTCCACTGCCAAAGCATTGGCATATACCACCGCGCTCTGCATCATCGTATCGCTTGCCTGCGGATTTTTCTTTCTCCACCTCTACGAAGACTCCTATCTCTTTTTAGGCGGGTATCAAGGCTATTACGTAACTTTGTGGCTGGAATCGGCAATCGGCTGGCCCGGCACGCTGCTGCTTATCATCGCCGGCTTATTGCTGCTGGCTATTGCCATAAGCCGCCGTACCATATCGGTGTTGCGCCACCTGTTCCGCATGGACTTCATCAAGCGGAAGAAAAAAGAGCCGGCCGTTACACCGGAAACGGAGGAAAACGACACACCCCAAGAGGAGGAAAACGGCGAATCCATCGAAAAAACTCCGTCCGATATTGAAATGACGATTATCGATGCTACGACGTCCGATTCGTCCGAACCCGAAGGTGCTGTATCGGAACCGGCAGCCGAAATGCCATACCCGTTCGATATGCCCGAGCAAAAAGATTTTACGCTTTATAATCCCGCTCCCGACAAACTGCCGGAAACGCCGGAGGAACCGGAG
Source organism: uncultured Bacteroidales bacterium (assembly GCA_947589325.1). Lineage (GTDB taxonomy): Bacteria > Bacteroidota > Bacteroidia > Bacteroidales > UBA11471 > Caccoplasma. The sequence goes on from CANQAM010000012.1 coordinate 9,791, forward strand.
GGAGAAGAAACGGAACCGAAATTTGAAATAAAAGCAGGCGAGGAAGAAGCCGAAGCTACGGAACAGGCAAAACTCGACAAATACGATCCGACTCTCGACTTGTCGCTCTACACGCCCCCGACGTTCGACCTGTTGAAACCCGACAACACCAACGGCACCAACATTGACATAGCCGAACAGGAAGCCAACAAACAGCGCATCATCACCACGCTCGAAAACTACGGCATACGCATCAGCTCCATCAAAGCGACCGTAGGTCCTACGGTAACGCTTTACGAAATCGTACCCGAAGCGGGTATAAAAATTTCAAAAATCAAAAACCTCGAAGACGATATTGCCCTCAGCCTCGCCGCTCTCGGAATCCGCATCATCGCCCCTATTCCGGGCAAAGGTACGGTGGGTATAGAAGTGCCGAACCACAACCCGCAGACGGTAATGATGCGCCCGATCATCGCTTCGCAGAAATTTCAGGAATGCACCTACGAACTGCCGTTGGCACTGGGCAAAACCATTACCAACGAGATATTCATGGTCGATCTCTGCAAGATGCCGCACATACTGGTAGCCGGTGCGACCGGTCAAGGAAAATCGGTGGGACTGAACGCCATTATCACCTCGCTGCTGTACAAGAAGCACCCTTCGCAATTGAAATTCGTGATGGTCGATCCCAAGAAAGTGGAATTCAGCTTGTACAGCTCTATCGAGCGTCACTTCTTGGCAAAGCTGCCCGACAGCGAAGATGCCATTATTACCGAAACCGACAAAGTGGTGCAAACGCTCAATTCGGTGTGCGTGGAAATGGACAGCCGTTTCAAACTGCTGCAACTCGCCCGTGTACACAACATCAAAGAGTATAACGACAAATTCATAGCCCGCCAGCTCAACCCCGAAAAGGGACATCGCTATATGCCTTATTTAGTGGTTGTTATCGACGAGTTCGGCGACCTCATCATGACGGCAGGACGGGAAGTGGAAATGCCTATCGCGCGCATCGCCCAGTTGGGTCGTGCAGCGGGGCTGCACATGATTATCGCCACCCAACGCCCCTCGACCAACATCATCACGGGAAGCATCAAAGCCAACTTCCCCGCGCGCATCGCCTTCAAAGTGGCGTCGATGATCGACTCGCGCACCATTCTCGACACGCCGGGCGCCAACCAGCTGATAGGCAAAGGCGATATGCTGATTTCGTGCAACGGCGGCATCACCCGCGTACAGTGCGCTTTCATCGACACGCCCGAAGTCGAAGGCATCTGCCAGTACATCGGCGCGCAGCAAAGTTACCCCACCGCGTACCTGCTGCCCGAATATGTATCGGAAAACAGCGGCGTCACCGGAAACGCCGACGATTTGAAAGACCGCGACCCCTTCTTCGAGGACGCCGCCCGATTGATTGTCGCTAACCAACAAGGCTCGACCTCTCTCATTCAACGGAAATTCGCTATCGGGTACAACCGTGCGGGAAGGCTGATGGACCAGTTGGAAGCCGCCGGCATCGTCGGTCCGTTCGAAGGCAGCAAAGCCCGCCAAGTCCTCGTCATGGACGATATGCACCTCGATCAGATATTGGAATCGCTGCGATAGTCATGTTCAAAAAGACGCTTTTCATATTGCCCCTTCTCCTGTTTGCCCTGCCCTGTATGGCACAAGAGAATGCCATTGCTTCGCTCGACAAAGCGATAGCAAAAATAAGCGAAGCCGAAAGCATTTCGATAAACTTCACGCTGTGTCAAGAGGGTGACGATACGGCCGGAACAATCGATATGCAGCGCGAAAAATTCGTCTTGCATCTCTCCGACATGACGGTATGGTTCGACGGTACGACGCAATGGACTTACATCGAGTCGGCACAGGAAATAAACATCAGCACCCCCGAAGCCGAAGAATTGGAACAGACCAGTCCGCTCCTGCTGCTGCAATCGTACAAAAAGGACTTCATCTGCCAATCCACCGAAAAAAACGGAGATATATGCACCGCCGTACTCCACCCGAAAGAGCCGGCAAACATACAAACCGTAACGATAACATGGGACGCAAAGAAGAATGAAATAACCCGACTGTCCGTTTCACAAGAGGGAGGCGCCTCAATCGAAATAACGCTGCAATCATACAAAACGGACAAAAACTTTTCGCCCGACCACTTTGTTTTCGACAAAAATAAATACCCGAATACCGAAATCATAGATTTACGCTGACATAAACACTCTAAACATCAAAACTATGGAAACAATCGAAAGAATCCGTTGTCTTATCGTAGGTTCCGGCCCTGCCGGATTTACCGCCGCCATTTATGCCGCACGCGCCAATCTCTCGCCCGTATTGTACGAAGGCATACAACCGGGCGGACAACTGACTACTACCACCGATATAGAAAACTTTCCGGGCTATCCCGAAGGCGTATCGGGTACGGAAATGATGGAACAGCTTCGCCGGCAGGCACAGCGTTTCGGCACCGACATACGCAACGGCATCGTTACGCAAAGCGATTTTTCCCATACCCCCTACCGTCTCACTATCGACGGCGAAAAAACAATCGAAGCCGATGCGCTGATTATCGCCACCGGCGCTTCCGCCAAATATCTCGGACTGCCCGATGAAACGAAATATGCCGGTCAAGGCGTATCCGCCTGCGCCACCTGCGACGGATTTTTCTATCGCAAAAAACGTGTGGCAGTCGTCGGCGGCGGCGACACGGCTTGCGAAGAAGCCGTATATCTGTCGCATCTGGCATCGAAAGTGTATATGATTGTGCGGAAAGACTACCTGCGCGCCTCCAAAATCATGCAGGAACGTGTAATGCAGAGCGAAAACATCGAAGTGCTGTTCGAAACCCAAACCGTCGGACTGTTCGGCGAAAACGGCGTAGAGGGAGCGCATCTCGTAAAACACAAAGGCACCGATCGCGAAGAATACATCGACATCGCCATCGACGGATTCTTCCTCGCTATCGGGCACACACCCAATACAAAAGCGTTCCCCGACATCGCCACCGACGAAGCGGGTTACATCGTAACCGACGGGCGTACCACCGCCACCAACATTGCCGGTGTGTTCGCGGCCGGCGACGTTGCCGACCCGTTGTACCGCCAAGCCGTAACGGCTGCGGCAAGCGGCTGCCGTGCAGCTATCGATGCCGAAAAATATTTGCTGGAAAAAGGCTTGTAATTTATTCCGACAAAAACGACGAAAAAAGGTTAGAAAATTTCTAACCTTTTTGTATTTTAATATCTTTACACCGTAAATCATATCATAAAATAAACATTATGAAAACTACAAAAACATTTCTATTGGGCTTTGCCATAGTATTGTTCGGTTGTGGTGCCGCTTCATGCAGCGACGACGACAAAAAAGATAATGAACCCCAAAATCCTACAGAATCGCCTATTGACCCCCAAAATCCTACCGAATCGCCAACTGAGCCTCAAAATCCTACAGCAACGGTAACGAAAGTGGAATATACCTTTTCGTTCGAGCCGCAAGCCGATCAGTTAGAAGTATTCGACCTGACAGCCGAATACACCGATTTTTCCGGCAATACCCAAACGGAACCCGTTACGGGGATATGGAAAAAGACCTTTGCATGCGAAAAATTCCCGAGCGATTTTTCGTTGCAAATAGTACGTACACTCAAAACGGGCGTGGAATATACAAAAGATAGTTACGGTATCGGCTACACTTCTGACTATACATCTGAAATCTTTCTCTCCGACGGTAAATCCAAACAAGGCCAGATGTCACACTTTTCTTCAAATTTATCCTCACCAAAAAATAAAATCGATCAGGTACGTCCGATCTTATATCATACCGCTTTCACGGTTGACTTGAACGAAGAAAAAGACAATATCGTCAGAACCGACAAATAAAAACATCGCATCGCAGCACCGGATATTCCGATAAAGAACGACCGGCGGCACGTGGGTGCCGCCGGTCGTTCTTTTATAAAATCATCGCAATTATTTTTTCTCTTTGAGCAGGTCGCGAATTTCTTTCAGCAACTTCACATCGTCGGGCTCCACAGGTTCGGGGGCGGGAGCTGCGGCTTCGGCAGCTTTTTTCTTCGCGGAGAAACGGTTGATGAGCTTTATCACCATGAAGATGGAGAAAGCGATTACCAAGAAATCGAACGTCACCTGTATGAAGTTTCCGTAATTCACGGTTACTTCATGCGATGCCAAGTCGAGACCCGGCGCTTTGAACGTCCATTTCAAAGAGGTAAAATCGATACCGCCGATCAAAATACCGATAAGCGGCATGACAACGTCGGCAACCAACGAAGAAACGATTTTGCCGAATGCACCGCCGATGATAACACCGACTGCCATATCGACCACATTGCCACGCATGGCAAATTCCTTAAATTCCTGAAGCATTTTCATAGCACATAAATTTTTAATTTGTTTGCAAAAATATATGTTTTATATGTAAAAAACAAATTTATTGCCCACAACAGCCGTCATCGAACGCATGCTGTCGGAAAATAAACGTTAATCCGCCGCCGAGTATCGGTAGAAATGTAAAAGTTTATGTATTTTTGTTCCGATTTGAACGACACCATGCAAATTATCGAATCTCTACCGTTCCGTCCGGAAAAAGGATTGGCAGCCACCATCGGATTTTTCGACGGGGTACACGCGGGACATCGCGCCCTGCTTGCCGACGTGCAGACCGCTGCCGCCGAAAAAGGACTGGCATCGGGAATCATCACTTTCCGCGAACACCCGAAAACCGTACTGACACACGAGCGCATGCCGCTGCTCACCACGACCGAAGAACGAATGGCATTGCTCGCCGCGACCGGCATCGACTTCTGCATACTGCTCGATTTCACCCCTGCTGTCGCCGGCATGTCGGCATACGATTTCATGGCGTCGATACACGAACATTACGGCGTGCAACATCTGACAATGGGATACGACCACCGGTTCGGACACAACAGCAGCGACACGCCCGACGATTACCGCCGCTACGGCGAGAGGCTCGGCGTTACGGTATCGCACTCGGCAGCCTATATGCCCGACGGACGCAAAGCGAGTTCTTCCGCCATACGCCGCCTGCTCGGCAGCGGAGAGGTGCGTGAAGCCGCCCGCCTGCTCTCCTACGAATACCGTCTGGAAGGCACCGTTGTGGAAGGACAGCAACTCGGCCGACGCATCGGATTTCCGACTGCCAATATCGTTCCCGCGTGTGCCGACAAGATAATCCCCGCCAACGGGGCATACGCTGTACGGGTATGGCTCGACGGCGGCAAAGAATACGGCGGTATGCTGAACATCGGTACGCACCCCACCGTCACTCCCGACAGCCGGGTGAAAAACATCGAAGCGCATCTGTTCGATTTCAACAGCTCGCTCTACGGGCAGCGGCTCCGCATAGAATTCGTGGAGTTTCTGCGGCCGGAATACCACATGGACAACATCGAGTCGCTGCGCATGCAGCTGCTGCACGACAGAGAAAAAGCGCTCGGTATTCTGTTCTAAGGGGTGTTGAGAAAAGAAAAAATCCGTTCTTGCAAAAGGACGGATTTTTTCATAAACGGTCATGCGCCTTACTCTTCCGGTTTATTGATAGGAATTTCCCTGTTAAGGCTTTGATCGAGCGATATGAGGGTTTCGGTCGATACGACACCCGGAATCTGCTGCACATGGTCGTTTATCAATTGCATCAGATGTTCGTTGTCGCGGGCATAGAGCTTGCAGAGCATCGTGTAGGGACCGGTGGTGAAATGGCACTCCACCACTTCGGGAATCTTCGACAGCTCGGGCACGACATCTTTGTACATGGAGCCTTTTTCGAGACGGACTCCGATATAGGTGCACGTGCGATACCCCAGAATTTTGGGATTGACGTGATAGCCGGAGCCGACGATCACATTCATATCGATCAATCGCTGTATACGTTGGTGTATGGCAGCACGCGAAACGCCGCATTTGGCGGCTACATCTTTCGACGGAATACGTGCATTGCGCATGATGATTTCGAGGATTTGACGGTCAAGATTATCAATCTTCTCCATAATATGTTTTTTTAATTCTGATTTGGTAAAGCAAAAATACACCTTTTTTGATATTGTCGTTCATTCAAATAGTGAAATAATGTATTTTTTCTCTAAAATTTCTTTTTAATAAAAATTCGTTTCAAAAAAAGAAAGGTTCGGTATTTATTCCGAACCTTTCTTTATAAATAATAACTATCTGTTATTTGTTATTTTACGATTTCCAACACTTCCACATCGAAAACAAGTACCGAGTTGGTGGGAATGAGGGCGCCGCGACCGCGCACGCCATATCCCAATTCCGAAGGAATGTATATCGTATATTTGGCACCGGGCGACATCAGCATAAGGGCTTCATTGAATCCGGGCACCATTTGACCGACAGTCATCTGCACGTTATCGTTGGCATCGAATTCCGTACCGTCAGCCAACGTGCCTTTGTAATTCACTTTTACCTTATCGCCCATTTTGACAGCTTCGCCCTTGCCGGCTTTCTGTACTTTGTAGAGCAGTCCGCTGGGAGTGGCAACGATGCCCTCTTCCTTTGCTTTGGCAGCCAAGAAGGCTTCACCGTCGGCTTTGTTCTGAATTGCTTCCGGCGACGAAGCCATTTTTCTTTCATCTGCTGCCGTCAAAATCGACTGCCATGCCATTTGAGCGGTCATCTCGTTCATCAACGCAGTAGAATCCTTATCTACGGCCGCACAAAGAGCAGCCATGAAAATGGCTTTATCGACGGTGATATCCAACTGTTTGTACATTTTCTCCATTTGCTGTTTCATGGAGAGGGCAAAGGAGTAACCCAATTCGTACGAGAATTTGGTGGAATCGCCTTTCAATCCTTCTTTCGCTCCTTTGAAGAATTGAGCCATATCCACAGCAGGATCCATACGCTGCACGCCGTTCAACACATCGCCACCGGCTAAAACGCCGAATGCGTAGGACAACGAATCGGTTTCACTGTTCAATTCCTTGACCGACTTGCAAGAGTCGCATGATACAGCGGCAAACGACAAGGCTGCCGCCAAACTGATTACAATTTTTTTCATCGTTTTATGATTAAATGATTTTTATGAGTTCCACTTCAAAAACGAGTGCGCTGTTGGGGGCAATGCTGCCTCCGGCACCCCGTTTTCCGTATGCGAGTTCGGAGGGAATATAAAGTTTCCAGCGCGAGCCTTCGGGCATGAGTTGCAGCGCTTCCACCCAGCCGGGTATCACCTGATTGACGCCGAACACGGCGGGTGTGCCCCGCTGCACGGAGCTGTCGAACACCGTACCGTCGATGAGCGTGCCGTGATAATGGCACTGCACGCGGTCGGTCGCCGACGGACGGCGCCCCTTGCCCTCCGTCAGCACTTCGTACTGCAATCCGCTGGGCAGCGTCACCACGCCAGCGCGCTTTTTATTTTCTGCCAAAAAGGCTTCTCCGGCACGTAAATTACGCTCCTCGACCTCCTGCTGCAAGCGGGTGAAATAGTCGTTCACGATTTGCTTGGCTTCATCGTAGGTCATTTCCGGTTTCGCATTTTCATAAACGGCTTGCACACCGCGCGCAAAATCATCGACCGACAACGCTGCGATGCCCGACGACTTGAAGTTATTGCCCATGCTCAAACCCAAAGCGTAACTTAATTTATCCATATTCCTATATTATGATTTTATTGGAAACTTTCACATTTCCGTGAAAAGCGAGGCGAAGATACGGTTTTTATTGCAGAGATTTCTTTTTTGAAACAAAAAAAATTCTAATTTTGCAGGAAACGTCGCAAAAACAGATTGCATCATGAATAAAAAACATTTGGTCGTCCTTACGGGCGCAGGCATGAGCGCGGAAAGCGGCTTGGCGGTTTTTCGCGGAAGCAACGGACTCTGGTCGGGCTACCGTGTCGAAGATGTGGCTACGCCCGAAGGGTGGGCGCGCAACCCGCAGCAGGTGCTGGATTTCTACAACGCCCGCCGGCGGGAATTGATGAACGTATCGCCCAACGACGGGCATCGGGGGCTTGCCGCTCTCGAAAACGATTTCGATGTGCGCATCATCACGCAAAACGTGGATAATCTGCACGAAGCTGCCGGAAGCCGGAACGTCATACACCTGCACGGAGAGTTGATGAAAGTGCGCTCGTCGGTCGATGAGAGTCTGGTCTACGACGTCGCGCCCGACCACTTGGATACCAAACTCGGCGACCTTTGCGAAAAAGGGTCGCAGCTGCGTCCGCACATCGTGTGGTTCGGCGAGGCCGTGCCTTTGATCGAAGATGCCATCGAGGAGGTGGAGAAAGCCGATATTTTCGTCGTCATCGGCACATCGCTGAATGTCTATCCCGCCGCAGGGCTGTTGCGCTACATACGCTCCGGCGTGCCGGCATTCCTCATCGACCCCAACCCCGTAAACGACGTGAGCGGGCGGATAACGCACGTCATCGCCAAAGGGGCGAGCGAAGGGGTGAAAGAGCTTACCGCCCTGCTACAAGAATACAAATAACCGACGGCACGGCGGCGACCGTTACCGTATCGTAACCTGCGTGGCGCCGAATCCATATTCGCGAAACGAGGCGTCCTGATAGTCGTAGTGCTTGTAGCGACGCTGCAACTCATCGAGAATGGCGCGCCGCAGCACGCCGTCGCCTTTTCCGTGTATGAATACGATTTTGCGGCCTTTCTCGCCTTTATGCTGTTCGAGCGTATCGCGGAAAGTCTGCAATTGCAGTTGCAGCATATCGCCGTTGCTCATGCCGGCAGTCGTATCGACCAGTTCGTGAATGTGGAGATCGACCTCCACGATTTCATTGCGGGGCTGCTTGCGGGGTTCAGGTCGGCGCGCAGGGGTGTCGTCGTGTTTCTCGTGCATAGCCCGCGCCAACGCCTGCGCATCGATATGCAGCGATTTCATCGGCAAATCCCGCTCCACGAGCGGCAGCACCCACGCCATTTCATCGAAAAATTCGCTCGTGCCGAAAGTGTGCAGTTTGTAGAATTTCACGGGGTCGATATGCAGCGATACCGACACCGGCTCTTTGCATTCGAATTTTTTACCCCGCTTGTAGGCAACGGCTTGCACCGAAAGATGCTCCCACTCGCCGACCGTTTCGCGGTCGAAAGTTTCCAGACGCACCTGTATGTTCGGTTCCGCCGTGCCGCGGCTGCGCAACTGCCAGCCGGCTCCATCGTTACAGCGGGAAAGGCAGATATAGTCGAGATAATAGTTGCTGTCGTTTATCAGATAGGCATCGAACGTCGTTTTGTCGAGCCGTGCGGTATCTTCGGGCACGAATGCGAGGTAGAGGCTGAGCCGCTCGCCTTCGCGGGTTTCCTCGACGGGAAACTTCATTTCCTCGTCCTCATCGTCAGGCTGCGGGGTTGCCGGCTGTTTGGGCGACCCGCCGTGCCGGCGCGGCTCCTCGTCTTTGCCGACGGGCGGCACACCCTTGTCCTGCACCCTGCCCTCCTCTATCACTACGCATTCACGGGCGAGAATCGGCGTTTCAAAACCGTCTTCCTCCTCCACAAAAACGATGTCGCGGTCGATGCGGCGCACAACGCCCCCGCCTACGGCATTCAGAAATCGCACCTTGTCTCCAATCTTTATCATGGTCTTTTTTGATTTATCCTGCAAAGATGCCTATTTTTGCAGAAATATTCAACAACGAAATGCAAAATCCGAAAGATATACGCATCGACGACTACGACTACCCGCTACCCGACGAGCGCATCGCGAAATTTCCGGTCGCCCGCCGCGACGCCTCTAAATTGCTGCTCTACCGGAACGGGGAAATCGCGGAATCGACTTTTCGCTCGCTCGCCGATTATCTGCCCGACGACACCCTGCTGGTGTGCAACAACACGCGGGTGATACAGGCGCGGTTGCACTTCCGCAAACCGACCGGCGCACTGATTGAAATTTTCTGCCTCGAACCGCTGTCGCCGTGCGACTATCTATCTGTATTTCAGACTACCGGTCGCTGCGTGTGGAGCTGCTTGGTGGGCAACCTGAGCAAATGGAAACAGGGTGCACTCGTCCGCACGCTGACAATCGGCGGACGGAAGGTAACGCTCACGGCGGAACGCGGCGCGGCACACGGCTCGCAAGCGCACGAAATCATTTTTTCGTGGGACGATGCCGAAACGACATTCGCCGCCCTGCTCGAAAGTTTCGGCGAACTGCCCATTCCCCCCTACCTCCACCGCGAAGCGGAGGAGTCGGACAAGACGACTTACCAAACGGTCTATTCGCGCATCGAAGGGTCGGTTGCCGCTCCGACGGCGGGGCTGCACTTCACGCCCGAAGTTTTCGACGCGCTGCAAAAGCGGGGCATTCCTCGTCTGGAACTGACGTTGCACGTGGGGGCAGGCACGTTCAAACCGGTAAAAAGCGATACCATCGCCGACCACGAAATGCATCTGGAATATATCTCGGTGCCGCGCGACACGCTCCGCACCCTCGCCACGACCGACCGCCGCATCGTGGCGGTGGGCACCACGTCGGTACGCACCCTCGAAAGCCTTTATTATATAGGTTGCCGACTTATTTCGTCGCCCGATGCCGCCCCCGAAGAATTGGTCGTGGCACAATGGCAGCCTTACGAACCTACGCCCGACATTCCCGTGCGCGAGGCATTGCAGGCAATCATCGACTATCTCGGCAGGAAACGCCTCGACCGTTTAGTATCGGCAACCCGCATCATCATCGTACCCGGCTACCGCTACCACCTCGTGCGCGGCCTCATCACCAACTTCCACCAGCCGCGCAGCACGCTGCTGCTGCTCGTATCGGCATTTATCGGCGACGACTGGCGGCGGGTTTACGACTACGCACTGGCGCACGATTTTCGCTTCCTCAGCTACGGCGACAGTTCTTTATTGCTACCTTCTTTGTAACAGCCTATGGACAATGACATACAACACGTTTTAGGGCGGCGGGTCGCCTATCCCGACCGGTATGCACCCGACATCTTGGTGCGCGTGCCCCGCATCGAAAACCGCCGGAAATACGGTATCGACGAATCGCACCTGCCGTTCATCGGCGCCGACTTGTGGAACTGCTACGAAGCCAGCGCACTGACGGACAAAGGAGCGCCGGTGAATTTCATCGTGCGGATTCGCTACGCCTGCACAAGCCGCTATATCGTGGAGAGCAAGTCGCTCAAACTTTATTTGAATGCGCTGAACATGACCCCGTGCGGCGCAACGCGGGAAGCGTTGCGACAATTCCTGACGGAAACGATAGCACGCGACCTGTCGGCTCTGCTCGAAACGGAAGTTGCCGTATGTGCCGAAACGCCGGAAGAAGCGGCACGGCACACGTTTTCGTACCCGTCCGTCGAAAAAGGAGAAACAACATGGGAATACTGGGGCATCGAACAGCTATCGCCCAAGCCGCTGTCGGCCTATACGCAGGACACCGCGCTGCTATGCCCCGAAAGCGCTCGAAGCGGCACATTGCAAGGGCACACCGACCTGTTGCGAAGCCGCTGCAAAATCACAAGCCAGCCCGACTGGGGCGACCTCTATCTCTATATGAAAGGCGACGAGCTGCCCGCTGTCGATTCGCTGCTGCGCTATATCGTTTCATTCCGCAACGAGAACCATTTTCACGAAGAAGTGGCAGAGATGATTTTCAACGCACTGCACACGCGGTTTGCCCCCGAAGACTTATTAGTCATGGCATTTTACACCCGTCGGGGCGGCATCGACATCAACCCCGTGCGCGCCACCGATGAAAAACTTATCGAGACGTTCTGCGGGCATCTGACGCACTTTCGCACGCTTGCCGTGAAACTGCCCCGCCAATAAACCTGCTATTTCACCGATTCGATACCGTTTTCGAGAATCCGTATTTCTCTTTTCTTGTAAAGGGCGCCGAGCGCTTTCTTGAAATTCTTTTTGCTGCAACCGAACCGCTCGGCTATGACATCGGCATCGCTCTTGTCGGTCAAAGGCAGGAATCCGCCCGCCTCGCGCAGCGCATCGAGTATCGTCTGCGAAAGCGCCTCGACACTTTCGTAACCCGCCGGACGCAGAGCCACATCGACTTTTTCGTCGGCACGGATATGGGTAACATATCCTTTCAACCGGTCGCCGCAATGCACGGGCGTAAATATTTCGCTATGATAAATCATGCCCCAGTGGGCGTTGTTCACGATGACCCGAAAGCCCAAATCGGTACGCTGCACCACCAATATATCGACCTCCTGATTGTAGCTGTATTCGACCGGCGTGCGGTGCAGGTAGCGATTTATCTTGGCAGTGGCAACGATGCGACCGCTCGCTTCGTCGAGATAGACATACACCGTATAATATTTGCCAACGCGCATTTCCGCCCGCTGTTCGCGGAATGGGACGAGCAGCTGTTTGCCCCGAAGCCCCCAATCCAAAAAGACGCCGACACGATTCACCGAATCGACCCGCAGGCAGGCGAAGTCGCCGACTTGGGCATAGGGGCGTTCGGTCGTGGCGATGATGCGGTCGTCGCTGTCGAAATAGATAAATGCCTCTATTTCATCGCCGACCTTGCAATCCGGCGGTACGGAATTTGACGGCAAAAGTATTTCACCCTGTTCCCCGCCGTCGAGATAGACGCCGAAATCGACGCTCTTGACGACCCGCAACGTATTGTATCTGCCTATTTGCAACATGACGATTCTTGTTTTTCCGTCGGCAAAGATAGGACAAAGCCGGCGAAAGACAAAATTTTTCACCGGCACGCTTCCGTTTCTGAACGACAACGAAAGAAACTTAGCCGGCGCTTTTTTTGTTTTACGAACGGAGAAAAAGGGATTTTCAATTTTTCTCCCTATATTTGCAGTATAAACAAAAACGACAGGAATATGAAATTCGTACATAAGACAATAGCCTTGATGTTGATAGGCGGAATGACGGGCTTGTGGTCGTGCCGCTACTTTCAATCCGAAAAGGAAGACAAGGCTCAAAGCGCAGCCACCGAAACAACGGCATCGAAAACAGCAGCTGCCGCTCCGAGCAAAGAATTGAAATTCGCCACCTTCTCCGAATCGAGAAAGGGGCATATCGACAACGACGCCGCCCTGCCCGCCTGCACGGCGGAGGTGTCGCTCGTATATCCCGACGGCGGTTACACGGGCAAACTGTCGCTGGAACAATTGCAGCAGCTCTTTCTGAAAAGTCTGCCCGAAGGTATGCAAAGCGGCGCAACGCCGTCGGCTGCCGCCCGCCGGTTCATCGAGAATTATATCCGCGAATACCAAAGCGAAATGAGCGAATACCGGAAAGAAGCCCGCAAGAAAGATAATGCATGGATGAATTACGAAACCATCGTTTCGAGCAAAAGCCTCTACAACAAGCACGATTTCTGGGGGTACAGCGTAGAGGTGTACCAATACACGGGCGGAGCGCACGGCATATCGACTACGACCTACAACGTCATCGACTTGAAAAGCGGTCGTCCGCTGTCGCTGCAAGACCTCTTTGCCGAAAGCGATTATGCCGTGATAAACCGTATGCTGCGGCAGCAGCTTGCCGACGACACGGGCACAAGCGTCGATAAGCTCGACAGCGATTACGACGTGGACAATATCGTCGTAAACGATTCGTTCATGCTCGGCAGCGACGCCGTTACGTGGCTGTACAACCCCTATGACATCGCCCCCTACTCGTTTGGCACCATACGCATCGCGCTGCCCTATCGGGCAATTGCCGGCTATCTGAAAACGAACTCGCCCCTGCGTCGGGTGCTTCCGGAATAGTCGCGCCATGCAAATCATCGAAAAATATTTCCCCGCACTCACCGAACGGCAGCGCGAACAGTTCACTGCCCTGCAAGCGCTGTATAACGACTGGAATGCGAAAATCAACGTTATTTCGCGCAAGGACATCGACAACCTCTACCTGCATCATGTACTGCATTCGTTAGGCATCGCGCGCATCATACAGTTCACGCCCGACACGTCGATACTCGACGTAGGCACGGGCGGAGGCTTTCCGGGCATTCCGCTCGCCATACTCTTTCCCGAATGCCGCTTCCGACTCATCGACCGCATCGGCAAGAAAGTGCGGGTGGCGCAGGAAGTGGCGCAAGCCATCGGGTTGCAGAATACGACATTCGCCCATTGCAGCGTCGAGGAAGACAAAGCCAAATACGACTTCGTGGTAAGCCGCGCCGTCATGCCGCTGGGCGACCTGCTGCGGCTGACCCGCAAAAACATCGGCAGCACGCAGCACAACGCCCTGCCCAACGGCATCATCTGCCTGAAAGGCGGCGACGTACAAGCCGAAGTGGCACCGGTGAGACGCACGGCATCGGTATTCGATTTGAAAGATTATTTCCAAGAAGAATTTTTCGATACGAAAAAAGTCATCTACGTACAGATTTAATTCATATCATGCTGAAAATAAAATCATTCGAGTTCAATCCCATTGCCGTAAACACGTATGTGGCATGGGACGACGAGTCGCTCGAAAGCGTCGTCATCGACGCAGGGTGCTACACGCCTGACGAGAACGAAATGCTGCGGCAGTTCATCGCGTCGGAAAATCTGACGGTAAAACAGATATGGGCAACGCACCTGCACTTCGACCACATACTCGGCAACGCATTCGCCGCCGAAACATTCGGTGCGGGACTTGCAGCCCATCGCGACGACGAATTTCTATTGAAAAATTTCAAGCGGCAGACCGAAATTTTCGGACTGGTATCGAACGGCGCAACCGTCCCTATCGCCCGATACGTCGATGAGGGCGACATACTGTCGGTGGGGCGGTACGACTTTACCGCTCTGCACGTACCCGGACACTCGCCGGGCAGCCTCGTCTATTATTGCGCAAAGGCAGGCGCGGCATTTGCCGGCGATGTGATTTTCCGCGACAGCATCGGACGCACCGACCTGTGGGGCGGCAATTACGAACAACTCATCGAAGGCATCGAAACGAAATTGCTCACGCTGCCCGACACGACCGTCGTCTATACAGGGCACGGCGGGGCGACGAGCATCGGCTACGAAAAGACGCACAATCCCTATCTGCAATAACGTCCGTTCACAAAAAATGCGGGAGAGAAATTCTCGAATTTCTCTCCTGCATACGTATTGTATAGTTCGTTATCACGCTATCATCGAACGGATTACCATCATGACGTCGGCGGCTTTCGCTTCGGCGAGCTGCATGGTGGCAGCTTCGGCATAAACGCGGATTATCGGTTCGGTGTTCGACTTGCGCAGATGCACCCAGCTGTCGGGAAAATCGATTTTCACCCCGTCGATGTCGGTAACTTCGTAAGAAGCATATTTTTCTTTGACGGCAGCCAGCAGCGCATCGACATTTATCGCAGGCGTAAGCTCGACCCGCTGTTTGGTAATGCAGTAAGGAGGATAACCCGCCCGCAGCGCGCTGACGCTTTTACGCGACTTCGCCAGATGCGAAAGGAACAGGGCAATGCCTACCAAGGCATCGCGCCCGTAATGGGAAGCGGGATAAATGACACCGCCGTTGCCCTCGCCGCCGATGACGGCGCCGATTTCTTTCATCTTCGCCACGACATTGACTTCGCCGACGGCGGCAGCTTCGTAACGCTGTCCGCAGGCGCGGGTAACATCGCGCAGCGCTCGCGACGAACTCAGATTGGAAACCGTGCTGCCGGGCGTATGGTGCAGCACGTAATCGGCTACGGCGACCAGCGTATATTCCTCGCCGAACATATCGCCGTTCTCGCAGATAATCGCCAACCTATCGACATCGGGATCGACCACGAATCCCACATCGGCTTTTCCCGATTTCATCAGGTCGGAAATTTCGGTAAGGTGCTGCGGCAGCGGTTCGGGATTGTGCGGGAAAAGTCCGTCGGGCGTGCAATTGAGCTTCACAATTTCTTTCACTCCAAGCGCTTCGAGCAGCGCAGGAATGGCAATGCCGCCGACCGAATCGACGCAATCGACCGCCACACGAAAACCGGCGGCGCGTATGGCATCGACATCGACCAAATCGAGCGCCAACACACTTTCGATATGCTTGCGCGTAAACGAGTCGTCGCACCTTACGTGCCCCAAATGCTCCACATCGGCAAAGTCGAAATCTTCGGCTTCGGCGATGCGCAGCACTTCGTTGCCCTCTGCCGCATTCAGAAACTCGCCCCGCTCGTTCAAGAGTTTGAGCGCGTTCCACTGTTTCGGATTATGGCTTGCAGTAAGAATTATTCCGCCGCAAGCCTTCTCCATCGTTACCGCCAACTCGGTGGTAGGCGTCGTGGCAAGACCTATATCGACAACGTCGAAGCCCATGCCCATGAGCGTACCCACCACGCAGCGGGCTACCATTTCGCCCGACACGCGGGCATCGCGACCCACCACGATTTTCGACGACGGATTTTCCGTTGTCCGGCGTATAAAGGTGGCATACGCCGCCGTAAACTTCACAATATCCAAAGGATTGAGACCTTCACCGACACGACCGCCTATCGTGCCCCGTATCCCCGAGATGGATTTTATCAGAGCCATTTCAGTATCAGTTTTCTTTCAGGTTATATCTTATTTTGAATAAATAGGGTATCACATTCGATATTTCGGAAGCAAATCCCATTTTGGAAGGGACGATGAGGTTGAGTATCGCCCCGTTTCCCACATAGCGCAAGGGATATTCTATGCCCAAACCGTATTGATAATACTGGGAAGAATTGGGACCCTCCTGCGTAGTATAATCGAAAAAATAGGTATCGCTCGCACCGGAGGAGTCGCTCCAATTGCCCCCCCACCGATCATCGACACCGGTTGCCCACAACGTAAGACTCATGCGTTCGAAACGAAAATATACGCGGTCGCCCGGACGGAAAAACGTGCCGGAGGGCTCTCTGTATCCCATTTCTACAATCTGCATATACACACCGTCGGGGAGAATGTAAAAAGGCGGATTTTCCGAATTTTCACGTGTCAGGAAATTTCCGTCTGCCGGCAGGGAGGCCGTTGTCCGACCGTCGCTCGACAAATATTTATTGATGGCATTATCTTCTTCTTTTCGCAACTCGATGTATGATTTCCCGTTTTTGCAAGAGAAAAGCAACATACAAGCCAATGCGGCAAACACGAGTCCTGTTCCGATTTTTATCTTCATATCACGATTCTTTTTTCGCCTGTTCGGTAAGACGAGCTATCAGCGGCAGCAATTTTTTCAAAGCATCGCACGCTTCCTGCAACGTGCCGAGAAATTCACCGCCCGCCGCATTGAGGTGTCCGCCGCCGTTGAAGTATTCTTCCGCGATTTTATTAGCAGGAAACGAACCTTTCGAGCGCAGCGATATTTTTATCAGATTGGTTTCTTCGCGTACGAATGCCGAGAAATAGATATTTTCTATCGACAACGGTACATTGACCAACCCTTCGGTGTCGCCCTTCTGGTAGCGATAGTGATTCAACTCCCGCTGCGAAAGCGAAATAATGGCAACTCCCTGCAAAGGAAACAGCTCCATTTTCCGAGAAATCGCGTAACTGTTGAGTTGCAGTTTTTCCGCACGGTTGTTATTGTGCAGCCGTGCATACACGGTGTCTTTGTTCAATCCTTTTTTTATCAGCTCAGCGATGATGAGGTAAGTTTCAGGCGAATTGGAGTTGTAGGTGAAATTGCCCGTATCGGTCATCATGCCCGTATAAATGGCGGCAGCCGCGTCGAGAGTCAGCCGGTCGAACAGCCCCAGCGAACAGATAACCCGAAAGAGGAGTTCGCAGGTCGAAGATATTTCGGGGTGCGACACCGTCATATCGCAAAAAGGTTTCGGGGCAAGATGATGGTCTATCAAAACTTTTTTCGCCGGCGAAGCACACAAGACGTCTTCCATCTGATCGACCCGTTTCGGTTCGTTGAAGTCGAGGCAGAAAATGAGGTCGGCACGCCCCAGCAATTCCTTTGCAAAATCGGCATATTGGGAATAGACAAGAATGTCTTTGCACCCTTTGAGAAAACGCAAATCGGCAGGATAGGCATCGGGCGTAACGACATGAACATCTTTTCCCAATTCGGTCAAAAGATTCCACAACGCCAGCGACGAGCCTATGGCGTCGCCATCGGGCGCCACATGGCAGACAATGACAATGCGGCTCGCCTCATCGATCAGCTGCCCCATTTTATCGGCTTGTGCTTTGGTCAGAATCTTCGGAATCATATCTTCTTTTTTTCAAACTGCAAATATACGGATATTATTTTGAATAATCCGTGCTTTCGGCATACGATTTATTAATTGCATTTTTCCCGTTCCGGTTGAGAGGTTTAACTTTTTTCAAAATAAAATTTTCCTATTTTTATCATTATCGGTTAATCATTTCGCATATTATATTTATTTTTGCAACAAAAACTTATAATACTCATCGCATCAATCCTATGCCATGCTGTTCAACTCCCTGAATTTTTTACTCTTTTTTCCGGTTGTCTGCATCATCTATTTCGCCATTCCGGCGTTGAAGTGGCGAAACCTCTTCCTGCTGGCGGCAAGCTACTGGTTTTACATGAATTGGAAGCCGGCGTATGCGCTGCTGCTGCTCACGAGCACGGCGGTTACTTACGTCGCCGCTCTCGGCATCGACCGCTGCGCGGGCCGGCGCGGAAAACGGGCGTGGCTGACGGCGAGCCTCGTGCTCAACCTCGCCATTCTGTTCTTGTTCAAGTATTACAACTTTGCAGCGGAATCGCTCTCGCTGCTGCTCGAACATCTGGGGATAGCGCTGCCGATGCCGGAGTTCGGGCTGCTCCTGCCCGTTGGCATATCGTTCTACACGTTTCAGGCGCTGGGTTATTCCATCGACGTCTATCGAGGGCAGACGGCGGTCGAAAAAAACTTTTTCACCTATGCCCTGTTCGTCTCGTTTTTCCCGCAGCTCGTGGCAGGTCCTATCGAGCGTTCGACCCACCTGCTGCCGCAATTCAAGGTGAAGCAGCGCTTAGACTACGATGCTGTCATGGAGGGTATCCGGCTGATGATTTGGGGCTATTTTCTGAAACTGGCTCTTGCCGACCGGTGCGGCACCTATGTCGATGCCGTTTATAACAACCTGACGCAGCACAACGGCGGTTCCTATCTGCTGGCATCGTTGATTTTCCCGTTCCAGATTTACGGCGACTTTGCCGGCTATTCGCTCGTGGCTATCGGGGCGGCGCGGGTGATGGGCTTCCGACTGATGGACAACTTCCGCCGACCCTACTTCGCGGCTACGGTTACCGACTTCTGGCACCGGTGGCACATTTCGCTCTCCACGTGGTTCAAGGACTATGTCTATATTCCGCTCGGGGGAAACCGGGTGGGCAAGGCGCGCGGCTATTTCAACCTGTTGGTTACGTTCGTCGTTTCGGGAGCGTGGCACGGTGCCAACTGGACGTTCATCGTGTGGGGTGCGCTGCACGGCATCATTCTCTGCATCGAGAAGTTCTTGGGTTTTGCCAAGAAGCCGATGTCGGGTGCGAGCAAGTTTTTCCATTGGCTTGCCACGTTCTGCCTCGTGGCATTAGCATGGATATTTTTCCGTGCCGAAACGGTTGCCGATGCCGGACGGATTATCAAAGGCATTTTTACGAATTTGGAAATGCCTTATTTACCCCTCGCTGACTGTATGGCTATTTTCATGGCGTTGTCTATTGTGCTTTTCAAAGAGTGCAAAGATGAGTTTCATTGGAATATCCATCTGTCCGATTCCCGATATTGGGTGGTACGGCACACGTATATTGCTGCCGCCATTTGTTACATTCTTCTTTTCGGCGTGTTGAACGGCGACCAATTTATTTACTTCCAATTTTAATGGTATGAAACGACTGATATATAGCATATTGTTTATTGTTATTCTTTTATTTGCGTTCGATAGGATAGGCGGAAAAATTCTATGGGAACTAAACAAATATACCAAAAACCGCATTCTTGTAAAAATAAACAGAATTGAAAATGGGCTGTCGGAATCTGTCGTCATATTTGGAACCTCGCGTGCCAATAATCATTATGTATCTTCTATTCTGTCCGATTCATTAGAACTATCTGTCTATAATGCCGGATTAACAGGCTCTCGCGATATTTATTCGCAATATATATCTCTCTTGCCATGCGTTGCCTATAAATCGGTACCAAAAATCGTATGTCTGGAACTCTCACCGACAGACTATATTGTTAAAGATGATGATCCTTACAGTGCCATAAGACGATATGCCCTTTATATCGGAATGTCGGAACAAACGGACGCTGTTTTTAAGGAAGCAGGGTATTATCCATATTACCAGATATCGCATTTATACCGCTACAATAATACTGCCATTCAGTTATTAAACGGATTGATTTACAGCAGAAATGAAAAAGCAGAAGACAACGGCTATATACCTCTTCCGCCGCCTCCGCATTTTCCCGATACATTGAAGAACAGCGACTTCGTCTTTTCATGCGACAGCAACAAAGTGAAATATATCCGGAAATTCATATCGTTGTGCCGCGAACACAATATACTCTTGGTTTTCACCGTATCACCGGTTTATTTGATTGCGAGTCCCAATGAATATGGCGTGCTGAAACAGATAGCCGATGAAAACGGCATTCCTTTCTTCGATTACCATTCGGCAGGACTGTATCTCGACCACCCCGAATATTTCAAAGACAACGTACATTTATGGGACAAGGGGGCACGACTCTTTACCTCCGTTTTTGCCCACGACTTGAAAATGTATCTCGATTCTGTCGGTTTCTTTAAGCAAGAGGTAGAATAAAAACCAGCAGGCGTGACCCGACGGGTCGCGCCTGCCTGCATTATAAAAACACCTTTTATTTTTTTGCGTTCAAAGACGACTTCGCCAGATAGCCAATCAACAGCAGATACATCACCAAACCAAGCGATTGCAGCATGGTTTCGTTCCATGTGCAAACGTATTCAAATCCGGCAAAACGTATCGCCGCGCTTACCACGCCCATGAGCGCACCGCCGGCAATGAATCCCGAAGCCAGCAGCGTGCCTTTTTCCAAACGGGCTTTGTTGAGTTCCTTATCGGTGGAACGGGTGGAGACATACCAGCTTACCAATCCGCCGATAACCAGCGGGGTATTCAGTTCTAACGGAATGAACATACCGAGCGCAAAAGCCAGCGCCGGCACTTTGAGCCAAGTAAGCAGCAGGGCTATCAACGCCCCTACGCCATAGAGCAGCCACGGCGCACCCTGTCCCGACATAAGGGGCTGTATGACGGCAGCCATGGCGTTGGCTTGCGGAGCAGCCAGCGCATGGTCGCCCGTGAAGCCGTAGGTCTTGTTCAGAATAATCATGACACCGCCCACCGTAGCCGCAGCCACTAACGTGCCGACGAATTTCCACGTCTGCTGTTTGGCAGGCGTGGAGCCTAACCAATAACCTATTTTCAAGTCGGTAACCAACTCGCCGGCTGTGGAGAGGGCTGTGCATACCACGCCACCGATGACCAATGCCGCCACCATGCCCGACGTGCCCGACAATCCCGATGCCACCAGCACCACCGATGCCAAGATAAGCGACATGAGCGTCATACCCGATACGGGGTTGGTGCCCACTATGGCAATGGCATTCGCCGCCACCGTCGTAAAGAGGAAGGCGATAAGCGTTACCACGACAAAGGCTATGAGCGCCTGTATGAAATTGTGAATCACGCCGAGATAGAAAAAGAGCAATATCAAAACCAGCGTGAGAGCAATGGCAAGCACGAGCGATTTCATGGCGATGTCGCGCTGCGTGCGTTTCACGACGACACGCGAGGCGGCAGCCTGCCCGCGCAGCTCTTTCGACGCCAGCCCCACCGCGCTGCGTATCACGCCCCACGAGCGGACAATGCCGATGACACCCGCCATGGCTATGCCGCCGATGCCGATGTAACGGGCGTAAGTGGTAAATATCTGTTCGGGCGTCATGGCGCCGACGGTAACGGCTACGTCGCCGCTGTTGAGTTGCAGCACGGTATCGCCCCATATCAGATTGAATCCGGGTATCAGTAGCAGCCACACGAATATGGAGCCGGCACAGATAATCAGACAGTATTTCAGTCCGACGATGTAACCGAGACCCAATACGGCAGCGCCGGTATTGACCTTGAACACCAGTTTGGCTTTTTCGGCAACGGCTTCGCCGAAAGGCAGCACACGGGTGGTGAGCACCTCGCTCCACCAACCGAACGTAGATAAGACGAAGTCGTAAAGTCCGCCGATAAGTCCGGCGAAAATCAGCGGCTTCGCCTGACTGCCGCCCTTCTGTCCGGAGATGAGAATCTGCGTCGTCGCCGTAGCTTCGGGGAAAGGATATTTTCCGTGCATATCCGACACGAAATATTTGCGGAACGGTATCAGAAAAAGAATACCCAAGACCCCGCCCAAAAGCGAGCTTAAAAAGATTTGCAGGAAACCTGCCGACAGTCCGGGTATGATGTAAAGCGCAGGCAGGGTGAAAATCACGCCGGCGACGACATTGCCCGAACAGGCTCCGATGGATTGTATGATGACATTCTCGCCCAGCGCATCTTTCCGTTTGGCGGCGGTGGAGAGCCCGACGGCAATGATGGCGATAGGTATGGCAGCCTCGAACACCTGCCCCACTTTCAGTCCCAGATAGGCGGCAGCCGCCGAAAAGACGATTGCCATGAGAATGCCCCACGACACCGACCACGGGGTTACTTCACGATAGTTTTTGTCGGGCGACATGACGGGGCGGTACTCCTCTCCCTCTTTCAGTTCCCGAAAAGCATTTTCCGGCAGACCCGCCGGAAGTTTGTCTTCTTCTTTCATCGGTATTTTATATTATGTATATCGCCTCTCTGCGGAGAAGCAGGCGCAAGTTAGCCATTTTTCCCGACATATCGGCATAAAGCCGGAATATCTTTGTTCCCTGTCAAAAAGAATTTTTATTCCGTACGGTTGCCGGCAAGATGCTCGGCGGCTGCTTTCAGGTCGAATCGCAACAGGTAGGTATCGGGATTTTGCAAATGCAGCACGACCGGAAAAAGGTCTGGATTCTGCTGTATGGCAGGATAAAGATAGAGCGGCGTAGAGCTGTAACCCAACTGTTCCAAAATGACGAAATCGGCTTTTCGCGCCACGAGGTCGGCAATGAGAGCATCGGCATCTTTTGTAAACAGATAGCGGGTAGCAAAGTGAGCCGGTGCAAAATAGGAGAACAGTTCCGGTTTGCGACAAACGACTATCGCACCGGCAGGCAGCTGCTTTTGCATGGTTTCCGCAATCCTGAAATAGTTGCGGTATGCGGACGGAAACGGCTGCCGCGACAGCTGCGCCTGCGCTTCTATGGGCGTGTACATAGGAATAAGCAGGAACAAAGCCGCGTATGCCCAGCGCTGTACGTGCACGGCATCGATTGTCGTCTTCATTATTTTACGGGCTGCCAGCACCAACAAATTGTACAGACCGAAATAAAAAAACAGATAGAGAAACGGAGCCACCGGCACAACATAGCGGCTGCCGTTGCCGCCATGCCACAAGGCAAACAGCCCGATATTCGCCGCGATGAATCCGAGAAAAGGATAGCGGAAGTTTTTTCCGCCCAGCGACCAACAGCCATACAGCACAACCGCAAGTATCGCCAAGCCGGCAACGATGCCGCCGAATCCCGACGGGTGCTGATAATCGATAGAGAGGAAAGGAAAAAGAATTTCGGCAAACCCTTTGAGCACGGTTTCGTCGAAGTTGGTTATCATTTTGGAGAACATCTCGCCCACGCTCGACACGGTTCCCATTTCGGGACGCCACGGATTGACGACCATAATCGTACCGAAATAGCGCGACTCTATGCCGCAGACCGCATTGCGCACCGACCACGGCAGGAGCAGCAGCACGATGCCGCCGATGGAAGCTGCCGCAGCTTTCCACTCTTTGCGAAAAAGGAAAAACAACAACACGGCAAAGAGTATCGACGCCCCTACGGCACGGATATAATAGGCGGCTCCTGCTGCCAACAATGCGGCGTAAAAATACGGCGACCGGTAAAACGACGCCGGCTGCTGCACCGCATACCGGTACAACGCCGCAAAAGCAAGCGTCACGCAGGCGAGATAAAGCATTTCGGACATCGCCATCAACGCAAAGTGCATCAGGTGGGGCGAAAAGCAGGTAAGCAGCGCCACCGTCGCCGCCACGGCGACATTGTTTCCCGACAGGCGGCGCGACAGAGCGAAAAGCACCACAATGGAAAACAGCAGCAACAGTCCGTTGAGAATTTTGAAGAATACGAGGTTATCGATTCCCACCCACATAAACAGCGCCAAGAAAAAAGGATACCCGGGCGGGAAATGTCCGGCAGGGGTAATACCGTCGGGCGCGACGTTGGAGTAGCCCAACCCGTGAGAGAGATTTCGCGCCAGCTGTATGTAAGAGGCATTGTCGCCGTTCAGGTCGAGTTTGGCATCGAAACAAAAGGCATAGACGGCAGTAAACACCAGCACGACAGCCAACAGGGGAATGTATTTCTTCATCATAACCTCAGTTATTTTTTACGGAAAAGTTTCGACTTTGCCAAATGCCACTTGCACAAACGGTAAAGAAACGAAACCCGCAGCACGCCCAATCCGTAAACGGCGCTGCGCCGCAGGTTGATGGACGAGGCTTCGGCAAAATATTTGGTGGGACACGTGATTTCGCCTATTTCGTAACCTGCCCAGAATATCTGCGCCAGCATTTCGTTGTCGAACACGAAGTCGTCGGAGCCGGCATGATAGTCGATAGCCCGCAGCACCTCTGCCGAAAAAGCCCGATAACCGGTATGATATTCCGAAAGTTTTTGATTGAGCAGCACGTTTTGTACGAATGTCAATATGCGGTTGGAAATATATTTGAGCATGGGCATACCGCCTTTGAGTGCGCCCTTGCCCAAGATGCGCGACGCCAGTACGACGGGATAAACGCCATTCGCTATGACATAAGCCATCGAGGCGATAAGTTTCGGCGTATATTGATAATCGGGGTGCACCATAATCACCACATCGGCGCCCAGCGCCAGCGCACGGTCGTAACAGGTTTTCTGATTTCCGCCGTAACCTTTGTTGCGCTCGTGCACCAATACTTCTTTTATGCCGATGCGGTGAGCTTCGTCCACCGTATTGTCGTTGCTGCAATCGTCGGTGAGTATCACCTCATCGACAATATCGAAAGGTATTTCGTCGTATGTCTGTTTCAATGTTTTCTCGGCATTGTAAGCCGGCATCACGACCACAATTTTCTTATTTCCTATCATGGTTATTCGTTTGGGTACAAAGATATATATTTTTAACCCTTTCTTTTCATTTCGTTTTCATTTTTTATCAATACCACGAAATAAATATCTCCCCAAATGCGTCGTTCGCAAATTCTCCGAAAAAAAATATTTTTATCGGAAATGTTGCCGATACCATTTTTTTTGTACTTTTGTAAGAACGAATGTACGAAGCGATGATACCGAAAACACGACAACTGCCGACGGAAAACGGATTCAGACTCTTTCGCAGAAAAGAGATGCCGGCATCGTTTCGTCGAACGACCGTTCCGAAAATATTTTCGGCTGCGGTCTTTTTTATGCCCGACTTGTTTAACGAAACCATATTATGAGAAAAGAGAGTTTAGTTTCCATTACCGACTACTCGAAAGACGAAATACTCGAAGTGTTGGAAACCGCCAAACTGTTCGAGGCGAATCCCAATCGCCGCGTGTTGGAGGGGAAAGTCATCGCCACGCTGTTTTTCGAGCCATCGACGCGCACGCGACTGAGTTTTGAAACCGCCGTAAACCGGTTGGGAGGACGCATCATCGGATTTTCCGACGCTTCGACCACCAGCTCCACCAAAGGCGAAACGCTGAAAGATACCATTATCATGGTGAGCAACTATGTCGATCTCATCATCATGCGCCACTACCTCGACGGCGCCGCCCGCTACGCATCGGAAGTATCGCCCAAGCCTATCATCAATGCGGGCGACGGCTCCAACCAGCACCCGTCGCAGACGCTGCTCGACCTCTACTCCATATACAAGACGCAGGGCACACTCGAAAACCTGAACATCACCATGGTGGGCGACCTGAAATACGGACGCACGGTGCACTCGCTGCTGATGGCGATGTCGCACTTCCACCCGACCTTCCACTTCGTGGCGCCCGAAGAACTGAAAATGCCCGACGAGTACAAAGTGTATTGCGACAAACTCGGCATTCCCTACGAGGAGCACCGCGACTTCACCGAAGACATCATCAATCAGGCGGACATTCTCTACATGACGCGCGTACAGCGGGAGCGGTTCACCGACCTGATGGAGTACGAAAAAGTGAAAAACGTATATACGCTGCGCAACACCATGCTTGCCGGCAGCAAGCCCAACCTGCGCATACTGCACCCCCTGCCCCGCGTAAACGAAATCGCTTACGACGTCGATGACAACCCGAAAGCCTACTACTTCGAGCAGGCGAAAAACGGGCTGTACACGCGGCAGGCTATCATCTGCAAAGTGTTAGGAATAAAAATCACGGATTAATCGACTTTTCAAAACATACCGTCATGGAACTGTCCGACAAAGAACTGAAAGTGGCTGCCCTCGAAAACGGCACGGTCATAGACCGCATACCTTCCGACCAACTATTCAAGGTCGTATCGCTGCTGCACCTCGACACGATGGACAAAAGCATCACCATCGGCAACAACCTGTACAGCCACAAAATAGGAAAGAAAGGCATCATAAAAATCGCCGATACATTCTTCAAAGAGGAAGATATAAACAAAATCGCCATTCTGGCGCCGAAAGCCAAAATAAACATCATCAAAGACTATCAGGTCGTGCACAAACAGGAGGTTTCGCTCCCCGACCAACTGCACGACATCATACGCTGCGCCAACCCCAAGTGCATCACCAACAACGAACCGATGGCAACGAAATTCGACGTCATCGACAAAGAAAACGTTACGGTGAAATGCTGCTACTGCGAACAGGCTATCTCGAAAGAGCAGATAAAAATCAAATAATCCGCAGCGCACCATGAGTGAGAAAAAACGTGTCGCCGCCTCCGGCGAAAAGGTGGCGTGGAAAGCGGGCACGATGATTTATCCGCTGCCGGCGGCGCTCATCAGCTGCGGCGCCGCGCCCGAAGAGTACAACGTGCTCACCGCCGCATGGGTGGGCACGATATGCAGCAACCCGCCGATGTGCTACGTGTCGATACGCCCCGAACGGCATTCGCACCCGATTATCGAAAAAAACATGGCATTCGTCATCAACCTGACGACCGAAGCGCTCGCGCGCGAAACCGATTGGTGCGGCGTGCGCTCGGGTCGTGATTACGACAAATTCGCCGAGTGCGGATTGACGCCCGTGCCGTCGCAGACGGTGGCCGCTCCTTACCTGAAAGAGGCGCCGATGTGCATCGAGTGCCGCGTGCGCGAAGTCATGCGGCTCGGCAGCCACGATATGTTCATCGCTGACGTGGAGGGCATACTCGCCGATACCGCCTACATCGACCCCGAAAGCGGCGCATTCGACATGGAAAAAGCCGGTCTGCTGGTCTATTCGCACGGCAATTACTACGGCACGGGTGAGAAAATCGGAAAATTCGGCTGGTCGGTCGAGAAAAAAAGAAAATGATACCCCGCAAGCGGTAAAAAAAGATTATCTTTGCGGCTTCAAAAACGAAAAATTCTCAAAAACAAGTATAAAAATGAAGAGAGACAATGCTATTTTCGACATCATCGACCGCGAGCGGCAGCGCCAGATGAAAGGCATCGAGCTGATTGCTTCGGAAAATTTCGTGAGCGACCAAGTAATGCAGGCCATGGGTTCCTGCCTGACCAACAAATATGCCGAAGGCTATCCGGGCAAACGCTACTACGGCGGCTGCGAAGTGGTAGATGAATCGGAACAACTTGCCATAGACCGCCTGAAAAAAATCTTCGGCGCCGAATGGGTGAACGTACAGCCGCACTCGGGCGCACAAGCCAACATGGCGGTGTTCATGGCCGTACTCAATCCGGGCGACAAATTTCTCGGTCTGAACCTCTCGCACGGCGGACACCTGTCGCACGGCTCCCCCGTAAACTTCTCGGGTCTGGTGTTCCACGCCCTCGATTACGGCGTGAAGGAAGACACGGGCTACGTGGATTACGACATGATGGAAGAGGTGGCATTGCGTGAACGTCCGAAACTGCTTATCGGCGGCGCGTCGGCTTACTCGCGCGAATGGGACTACGCCCGTATGCGCCGCATCGCCGACGAGATAGGCGCCATCTTCATGATAGATATGGCGCACCCGGCGGGTCTCATTGCTGCCGGACTGCTCGACAACCCATTGAAATATGCCCACATCGTTACTTCCACGACGCACAAGACCCTGAGAGGTCCGCGCGGCGGCATCATTCTGCTGGGCAAGGATTTCGACAACCCGTGGGGCAAAACGACGCCGAAAGGCGAAATCAAAAAAATGTCGGCGCTGCTCGATTCCGCCGTCTTCCCTGGCGTACAGGGCGGTCCGTTGGAACACGTCATCGCCGCCAAAGCTGTAGCTTTCGGCGAGGCGCTGCAACCCGAATACAAAGAGTACCAAAAACAGGTGAAGAAAAACGCCGCCGTCATGGCTCAGGCTTTCATCGACAAAGGCTACAAGGTGATTTCAAACGGTACCGACAATCACTGCATGTTGATAGACCTGCGCACCAAATATCCCGAACTCACGGGTAAGGTGGCAGAGAAAGCGCTCGTGGCAGCCGACATCACTGCCAACAAGAACATGGTGCCGTTCGACAGCCGTTCGCCGTTCCAGACTTCCGGCATACGTCTCGGCACGCCCGCCATCACCACGCGCGGCGCCAAAGAGGGGTTGATGCTCGAAATCGTGGAAATGATAGACACCGTACTTGCCGCTCCCGAAAACGAGGCGGTCATCAAAGCCGTGCGCGAGAAGGTAAACGAAACGATGAAAAACTATCCGTTGTTCGCTTACTAACCGGACACCGACCCATCGATACACGCAGCGCGACCCGTCGGGTCGCGCTGTTTTTTTCGTCCGCTCCTCTGCCTCAATATAATACGAAAGCGGTCGCTTAACCAAGCGACCGCTTTCGTATTCTTCAAACCTCCGTCCGGCTAAGCGACCGATTCTTCGGGGTTCTTGCGGAACTGCTCCACAATGCCCCGACCGAAAAGAATCCACGCAGCCGCAATAACTCCGGCCAAGAACACGCAGCCGACCAAGATAAGGAGTTTGGAAGGTTTAGATGCCTTGATAGGTACGGAGGCAGGCTGCACGACAGCATACACGGGAGTACTCTCCTGCACTTTGGCTTTCGCCTGCTGCAACTGCTGCGCCATTTGATTATAAAGATTGTAGGCAAGATTCATTTCGTTTTGCAGGCGTTCGCGTTTGGTCTGCGCGCTGTTCGACGAAAGCCCCTGATTGGAATCCACATAATCAGCGTATGCTTGTTGGGCTATATAATAATTTTGCTGCGCTTCGTCGAAAAGTTTTTGCATAAATTCCAAATCGTGCCGAGCCTTGTTGGTGCGGTAGTCCGTGATATACTCCTGCAAATTGCGCATGACCGTATCGGTGAGCACAGCCGATATGAGGGGGTCTTGCATGGTTACGGCAAGTGTTATCACCGATGTTTTCTTATCGACGGAAACACTGATGCACCCGTTCAGGGCTTTTACGATACCGGCTTCTTCGGAAGTCAATTGGAAAACGTCGATTCCCTCTTTTTCCTCTTCTTCGTCTTTGAAGAGAGAAACGAACCAACCGAGTGCCTTGAACGGAGCGGAAATGATGACGCTCCACCACGGCGAGCGCGTATGGTTCAGCATATAATCATAGACGGTAGTCTGCAAATCGCCTTTGAGATTGGTTACGGGTACATCGAAGAGTTCGACCACGAAAGGGACGGAAGATACGATGTCGGGATATAAATCGGGATATACGGCATCGACACCCGACTGTCCCATATTGACACCCGCCAGACCTGCCAGCGCACTCAAACCGCCACCCGCCTTTTTGTCGGCAAGTTCCGGCGCAAGTATTACTTCTGTCGTATATTCCTTGGGAATGCTGAATGCGATGACGATTGCCAGCACGGCAGCTACACCGCACCACTTCAAAATGAGTTTTTTCTCCGTCCAAAGTTTTTTGGCAAGCTCTATCAAATCGATTTCGTCTTCTGTGTCCGGAATATTCTGTTCCGGCATATCGGTTTCTTTCATTACTTCGATATTTAGATATTATTTCGCTATATTGGCAATAGAGGCAGCCATGGTACCAACGGAAGCGGCAGAAGTGGTCAGTCCGATGATTTCACCCACGCTGAGGCCTTTCCGATCTTTCTTCGTCGGCACGATAATACGCGCGCCCTCTGCTATACGGGCTTTTTTCCCTTTTGCTTTGGCAACTGTTCCATTCATATACACGATATAGACTTTGCGCTTCTTTGCCCTGTGTGCATATCCGCCGGCTTGGGAGATATAGTATTTCAGTTTTTTCCCTTTCAGGTAGGTTACCGTATTGGGGTATAAAACCTGACCTTCGATTTTGACGGTCGTTTCGTGTTCGGGTATTTCCAATCTGTCGCCTTCACGCACCACCAAATCGAAATAGGAACCGGGCTTTTTCAACGCTTTGTCCAATTCTATACCTACCAGATAGGTATCCGACAATTGCAGACGAGCTATCGCCAGCGAGTCGCCGGAGCTGCTTCGAGCCACATTCAGCACTTTGTCGCGAATGGCGCGCTCGTCGTCATTCATTTGGCGAATCAGCCGTGCGCCTTCGATATAAGCGCCTTTCGTACATCCGCCGGCTCGCGCCACCAAATCGGAGAGACGCTCGTTCTTTTCCTTGATTACATAACCGCCCGGAAAGAGTATTTCACCGTCGATATGCACACGGCGCTGCTCCTGATAAGCCGGACTTTTGCGGACATCGACCATATCGAACGGCTCCAATACGAAATCGCTCTCACCGTCGATGACATAACCGTCTTTTACGGAGAAAGAGAAAGTCTGACTCAACGAATCGACTTCTTCCATACCCATCGGATCTTTCAATCGACGGGAAATATCGACTCTTGCCGAAGATGCGCTCTCCAAGAAACCGCCGGCTTGGACGATAAGGTCTTCCAGCGTCGTGTTTTCGGCATAAGGATATAAGCCCGGACGGGCAACTAACCCGCTGATGATAAAGGCGCCGCGCTCTTCCAGTTCATGAATGCTCGGTATCACCAACACATCGTTGCGGCGCAACTCTACGTCGGGAAGTGTCCCGTTCATCAATCCGCCCAAATCGATTGCCAAAATTTCCAGCGTAAGGTCTTCGCGTTCACGAAACAACTGCACACGGTTGAGGAAAGCATCTTCTTTCAAACCGTCGGCACGTGCGATAAGTTCTTTGACCGTTTTCACTTTATCGCCAAGCTCGTACATACCCGGACGATACACGGAGCCGCGCACTTCCACCCGATTGGCAAAACGGTCGAGAATAGCCCCTACGGTAACGGCATCGCCGTCTTCCAGCCGATAGGAGGCGTATTCATCGCTGTCGATATTGAACAATTCATTTTCACGACCGGTTCTGCGAACGAGGCGCACCTCTTTGGAATAAGCATCGCCCGTGAATCCGCCGGCATATTCTATCAACGTGGAAAGCGTTTCGCCTTTCTTCATCTCGTAAAGCATCGGACGTTTTACATTTCCGTCGATATTCGCCATGATTTCATAGGGGGGCACGATTATCACGTCGCCTTCCTGCAAACGTATGTCATCGGAGGTTTTTCCTTCAAAAAGATATTGATACACATCGATCGTCGCCAACGGTTTTCCGTCGCGTATCACTTGAATATTGCGCAAAGAGCCGACACCGCTCACACCGCCGGCGCGATACAGAGCATGGAACAGCGTCGAAAACGACGAGAGCCGATAGGTTCCCGGCACTTGTACCTCGCCCATGATATTGACCTGTATGGTGCGTATCTGCCCCAGCGTTACCCGTATCTGCGAATCGGGATTGTCGCCCGAAACGCCGCTGTACTTCCGAGCAAACAGCTCTTTGATTCGGTCGGAAGCCTGTTTTATGGTCAATCCGTTCAAATATACGGGACCCAACTGCGAAACCATGATGTTGCCTTCCGGCGATATTTCCTGCCGGAGGCTGGCTTCGTTTTCGCCCCAAATGTCGATGATGATCTCATCGCCCGGGCCCAAACGGTAATTTTCCGGAGTCGCCGTATTCTCGTTCGGTTCGAAAGTCAATGTCCTGCCATTAAATACATTACGTCCATAAACATGACGCTGCGCAGCAGCACTCTCGGTAACGTTATCGACCGCCTGTGCCACTCCGTCGAGAGAACCCGCCGTAACTTCATTGGCGGCATCTCGGGTACGTTCCCGATATTGGGCGCCGACACTCTGATCGACAACCTGAGCCTCACTACCCTGCCTTTCTTCAAAACGGGTTTTCAACCGCTCGATTTGAGCCGGAGTTACGCCACGGGCTATCAACTCCTGCCCTATCCGGGTTTCTCCCTTACCGGCACTCTTGGCCGCTTTTACATAAGCAATCACCTGATCGTCGGACATCTGCGCCTGTGCAACGGCACACAATCCCATCATCAGCAAAATACACGCAAAAATTTTATGTTTCATAAATCAAGATATTTCATTCTAAAAGAACTAATAAGCGGAGAGAGAGGGATTCGAACCCCCGGAACCTCGCGGTTCAACGGTTTTCAAGACCGCCGCAATCGACCACTCTGCCATCTCTCCTCTCTCGTTTCCGAAAGTTGCGACAAAGGTAATATGTTTTTTCGGTATCTTCAAATTGTTTCGGAATTTTTGTTCTACCTTTGCCTGCACTTTTGCGACACGGCTCGCGTCCGAGAGCAAAAGGCGGACGGCAGGCAGAAACTTTTTCGTTTTGTCTGCGTTACGAATTTTACAAAGTTACCGGCATTTTTCGGACATGATTTTTTTACGACTTTTCTGGACGTTTTTCAAAATCGGGCTGTTCACCATAGGCGGCGGATATGCCATGGTGCCTGTCATGGAAGAGGCTTTGGTAGCCAAACGGAAATGGATAGCCGACAGCGAGTTCGTCGATATACTTGCCCTTTCGCAATCGGCTCCGGGCATTTTGGCGGTGAACGTCTCCATCGTTACGGGCTACCGCATCAAAGGGTTTGCGGGGGCGGTGGTTGCCGCGCTGGGCACGGTGCTGCCGTCGTTCGTCATCATACTGCTCATCGCGATGTTTTTTGCACGCTTCAAGGAGAATGAAACGGTGGAACGCATATTCAAGGGCATACGTCCGGCGGTGGTGGCGCTGATTGCCGCGCCGGTGTTCAAACTCGGCAAGGCGGCGCGGGTGAACCGTTACAACGTGTGGATTCCCATAGCGGCGGCTTTAGTGGTGTGGCTGTTCGGGTTTTCGCCGATATGGGTGGTGCTTGCCGCCGGCGCGGGCGGCTGGCTCTACGGCACGATAAAAAGAAAGCGGGGTGCGCAATGATTTGGGTCCAACTGTTTTTCTCGTTTTTCAAAATCGGAGTGTTCGGATTCGGCGGCGGGTATGCCATGCTCTCGATGATACAGGGCGAAGTGGTGCTGCGGCACGGATGGCTCACGGCGCAGGAGTTTACCGACATCGTCGCTATCAGTCAAATGACACCGGGTCCTATCGGCATCAATTCCGCCACATACATCGGCTACACGGCGACGGGGAGCGTGTGGGGCGCGGCGCTGGCATCGTTCGCGCTCGTGCTGCCGTCGTTCATACTCATGCTCACGCTGTTCCGCTTTTTTATGAAATACCACGAAAGCCGCAGCGTAACCGACGTGTTCGCGGGGCTGCGTCCGGCGGTCATCGGTCTTATCGCGTCGGCGGCTCTGGTACTGATGAACGGCGAAAATTTCGGCACGCCGCAGGGCGACAGCCGGCAATTCATCGCAAGCATCGTGATTTTTGCGGCGGTGTTCGTCGCCAACTTTTTCTTCCGCGCCAATGCCATTTTGTTGATTGTTTTCGCCGGCATAGCCAGTTTTCTGATATACTGAAATGAACTACGAAGAAACGCTCGAATATCTCTACCGACAATTGCCTGTGTATCAGCAAATCGGACAGGCAGCTTATAAACCCGGACTCGACAACAGCCTCGCCCTCGACCGCCTCGCAGGGCACCCCCACCGCCGCTACGCCACCATACACGTGGCGGGCACTAACGGAAAAGGCTCGACAAGCCACACGCTTGCCGCCATTCTGCAACAATGCGGCTACAAAACGGGGCTTTACACGTCGCCGCACCTCGTCGATTTCCGCGAGCGCATACGGGTGAACGGCGAAATGATAACCCGCGACGCCGTGCTCGATTTCACGGGCAAATACCTCGAAGCGAGCAGGAATATTCACCCGTCGTTTTTCGAGCTGACCATGACCATGGCGTTCGACTACTTCGCCGCCTGCGGGTGCGATGTCGCCGTAGTGGAAACGGGGCTGGGCGGACGGCTCGACAGCACGAACATCATCACGCCCCGCGTCTGCATCATCACCAACATCAGTTACGACCACACGGCGCTGCTGGGCAACACGCTGACAGCCATCGCCCGCGAAAAAGCGGGCATCATCAAAAAGGGCGTGCCGGTGGTCATCGGCGAAGCGACGGACGAAACACGCGGTGTATTCGAGGCGAAAGCCCGCGAAATGTCGGCGCCTATCGTTTTTGCGGAGGAGAGCGACGTGCTGCGGGCGTGCCGGCAGGAAGAGACCGGCGGCTGGTGCATCGACAGCACCGACTACGGCACCCTGCACTACGAACTCGGCGGACTGTACCAAGAGAAAAACGCCGCGACGATACTCTGCGCCCTGCGCGTGCTGCGGCAGACGGGATTCGACATCGCCCCCGACGCCGTGTGTGAAGGGTTTGCCCGCGCCGCCTCGCTCACCGGTCTGCAAGGGCGGTGGCAGACAGTGAACACGCAGCCGCGCGCCGTGTGCGACACGGGGCACAACACGGGCGGATTCGCCTACCTCTCCCGCCAACTCGCGGGCATCGACTGCGAAAGGCTGCGCATCGTGCTGGGCATGGTGAACGACAAGGATATTTCGGGTGTGCTCGCCATGCTGCCCGCCGATGCCGTATATTATTTTACGCAAGCCTCCATACCGCGCGCCCTGCCCGCTGACATCGTCCGCGAAAAGGCGGCACGATACGGTCTGCGCGGGGCCTCCTACCCCACGGTGGGCGAAGCCTACCGCACCGCGCTGCACGACAGCGGCGCACGAGATTTCATCTTCATCGGCGGGAGCAGCTTCGTCGTTGCCGACCTGCTGAAATACCTTACGCCATAAGCGTTTATTAATTTAATTGATTTTTTCTTGAAAAAATTTTTTATGATTTGATTTGTATATTTATATTTGCATCATGTTTAACTAATATCAAAAACAGATGAAAAAATTTTTTTGTATTTTAGTAGTTCTGACTGTCATCAGTCAGTATAGTGCAGGACAAACGACAGGCAACCTTTCAAACGGAAAAATTATTGCAATACGCCTGACGTCTGACATTTACAGCAAACACAACGGAAAAGACATCGTAACTGCTATTGTGGAAAGCGACGTAAGAGACGACAGCAACAATTACGTCGTTATCCGCAGAGGTACGCCAGTCGCCATTGAAGCTACGGTAAAAAAAGCCCGCAGCGTAGGCAAAGCCGGAGAAATAAAATTGAATTGTTTGAATACTACCGCCGTAGACGGGCAGACCATACGTCTTATGGGTGGTTACAACACCGAAGGCAGAGACAAAAGAGGAATCGCCTTAGGCGTAAGTTTAGGTGTAGGAATCGGTACATTCTGTCTGCCCGTTCTATGTGTTATGTGCATGAAAGGCGAAGATGTAACGATACCAGCAAACACCCGATTGCACAACATTGTCATAGACGACACATACCGTATCGCTGTAAAAAAATAGATATCGGCATCATCGAAAAAGAATCACGGAGACAATATCTCCGTGATTCTTTTTTATACGGTAAAAACCGCTTCCCCACAGACCTGCTGAAATACCTGCGTTGAAAAAAATTTCATTTTAGCATTTTTTATCAAACAAAATTTCCGATTTTATAATTTTATAAATATCTTTGCAACGAATACAACTGTTTTTATACACAATCATGTGTGAAAAAACCGCATCGTTTTTTTACGACGATGCGGGGACGGGAGATTTTCAGTTTTGTCGATGAGAGGGGTTTTCGTGAGGAAGCGCCTCTCTCTTATTTCACGGCGATGACTTCGATTTCGACCAGCGCGCCTTTGGGCAATTCCTTGACGGCGACGGCCGAGCGGGCGGGAAATGCGCCGGTGAATTGGGCGGCATACACCTCGTTCATGGCGCCGAAGAGCGACATATCGGCGAGGAACACGGTCGTTTTCACGATATTATCGAAAGTGTATCCCGCTTCCGCGAGCACGGCTTTAAGGTTGGCGAACACCTGACGGGTCTGTTCGGCGATACCGCCTTCGACGAATTGCGAGGTAGCGGGGTCGATAGGTATCTGTCCCGACGTAAAAAGCATATTACCAGCCTGTATGGCTTGACTGTAAGGGCCGATAGCAGCCGGAGCCGCTTTCGTTGCGATAACTGTTTTCATTGTTTTGAAGGTTTAGAATAATTGTATCGGCAAAGATAAAATGCGGCGGCGGCAAATGCAAATTTACCGGCGGTTTATTTTTCCGATATCGAAACAGAACGGCAAAAAGCGGAGAATTTCCGTGCCCGAAAAATCCACCTCCCATTCGCAACCGGCAGCAAAGGCGCATTATTAAACAACTATAAAACAGACAGATAAGCAATCGTTTCCGATTCAAAAACAAAAAAGAACATTTTTTTATTTTTCTATTGGGGGAGAAAATGTATCTTTACCGCTCGAACGTAAATTTTGAAAAGTTATGTATTTATTAGGATATGACATAGGCAGTTCGTCGGTAAAAGCGTCGCTGGTCGATGCAGATACCGGCATGTGCATCGCCTCCGATTTCGCGCCGAAGCGTGAAATGGAAATCATCGCCAAGAAGGCCGGCTGGGCGGAACAAGACCCCGAACGCTGGTGGGAAAATCTGCAAGCCGCCACGCAGTCGGTGCTGGCGCAGTCGGGCATCGACGGCTCGGAAATAAAAGCCATCGGCATCTCTTATCAGATGCACGGGTTGGTGGTGGTCGATAAAGAGCGGAAGGTGCTGCGTCCCGCCATTATCTGGTGCGACAGCCGCGCCGTGCCCTACGGCGAGCGGGCGTTCCGCACGCTGGGCGAAACGTTCTGTTTGGAGCATCTGCTCAATTCGCCCGGCAACTTCACCGCCTCGAAATTGGCGTGGATAAAGGAAAACGAGCCTGCCGTCTTCGAGAAAATCGACAAAATCATGCTGCCCGGCGACTACATCGCCATGCGGCTCACGGGCGAAGTGCGCACCACCGTTTCGGGGCTTTCCGAAGGCATTTTCTGGGATTTCAAGAACGAGTGTCTCTCGAAAGAGCTGCTCGCCTGCTACGGGCTCGACGAGAGCCTCATCGCCAAGACGGTGCCGACCTTCGGCTTGCAGGGCGCGGTGCACGCGCAAGCCGCCCGCCTGCTGGGATTGAGCGCCGGCACGCCGGTTACCTACCGCGCCGGCGACCAGCCGAACAACGCCCTGTCGCTCAACGTATTCAATCCGGGCGAGATAGCCTCCACCGCCGGCACGTCGGGCGTGGTCTACGGCATCAACGGCACGGTGAACTACGACCCCCTTTCGCGCGTAAACACGTTTGCGCACGTCAATCACAAGAAGGGGCAGACCCGTTTGGGCGTGCTGCTCTGCATCAACGGCACGGGCATTCTCAACTCGTGGATTAAGCGCAACGTCGCCCCCGACGACATTTCCTACTCCGACATGAACCTGCTCGCCTCGCAGGTCGAAATCGGCTGCGACGGCGTGAGCATCGTGCCCTTCGGCAACGGCGCCGAGCGCATTCTGCAAAACCGCGAGACGGGCGCGTCGATACACGGGCTGAACTACAACCGCCACGACCGCTACCACCTGATGCGCGCGGCACAGGAGGGCATCGTGTTCTCGTTCAAGTACGGCATGGAAATCATGGAAAACATGGGCATCGACATACGCACCATCAAGGCGGGACACGCCAACATGTTCCTCAGTCCGATATTCCGCGACACGCTGGCGGGCGTTACCGAAGCCGTCATCGAGCTTTACGACACCGACGGCTCCGTCGGGGCGGCGCGCGGTGCGGGCATCGGCGCCGGCATCTACAAATCGACCGAAGAGGCATTCGCGTCGTTGAAGAAGATACAGGTCATCGAGCCCGAGAGCAAGAGCATTCCCGCCTACAAAGAGGCGTATGCGCGTTGGAAAGGCATCGTCGAAAATCTGACAAAATAATCAACATTAAAAACATAATATTATGGCTACGAAAGAGTATTTTCCGCAAATCGGAAAAATCAAATTTGAAGGCAAAGAGAGTAAAAACCCGCTGGCATTCCGGTACTACGATGCCGAGAAAGTAGTTGCCGGCA
This sequence comes from uncultured Bacteroidales bacterium, assembly GCA_947589325.1. Lineage (GTDB taxonomy): Bacteria > Bacteroidota > Bacteroidia > Bacteroidales > UBA11471 > Caccoplasma. The sequence continues at coordinate 48,288 of CANQAM010000012.1, forward strand.
AGAAGATGAAAGAGTGGCTGCGCTTCTCCATGGCGTGGTGGCACACCCTTTGCGCCGAAGGCGGCGACCAGTTCGGCGGCGGCACAAAGAAATTCCCGTGGAACGAAGGCGCTACCGCTATCGAGCGCGCCAAAAACAAAATGGACGCCGGTTTCGAGTTCATGCAGAAATGCGGCATCGAGTACTACTGTTTCCACGATGTCGATCTCATTTCCGAAGGCAGCAGCATCGAGGAGTACGAAGCCAACATGAAGGAAATCGTGGCTTATGCCAAGAAAAAACAGGCTGAAACGGGCATCAAACTGCTGTGGGGCACGGCCAACGTGTTCGGACACGCCCGCTACATGAACGGCGCCGCCACCAATCCCGACTTCAACGTGGTAGCCCGCGCTGCCGTGCAGATAAAGAACGCCATCGACGCCACTATCGAGTTGGGCGGCTCCAACTACGTGTTCTGGGGCGGCCGCGAAGGCTACATGTCGCTGCTCAACACCGACCAGAAACGCGAGAAAGAACATCTCGCCATGATGCTCACCCTCGCCCGCGACTACGCCCGCGCCAAAGGCTTCAAAGGCACTTTCCTCGTAGAGCCGAAGCCTATGGAGCCGACCAAGCACCAGTACGACGTCGATACCGAAACGGTCATCGGATTCCTCAAAGCGCACGGGTTGGAAAAAGATTTCAAGGTAAACATCGAGGTCAATCATGCCACGCTGGCGGGGCACACCTTCGAGCACGAGCTGGCAGTGGCTGTGGATAACGGCATGCTCGGCTCTATCGACGCCAACCGCGGCGACTACCAGAACGGTTGGGACACCGACCAGTTCCCTATCGACAACTACGAGCTCACGCAGGCCATGATGCAAATCATTCGCAACGGCGGTCTCGGCAACGGCGGCACCAACTTCGACGCCAAGACGCGCCGCAACTCCACCGACCTCGAAGACATTTTCATCGCCCACATCGCCGGCATGGACGCCATGGCGCGCGCCCTCGAAAGCGCGGCTGCCTTGCTCGCCGAGTCGCCCTACAAAAAAATGCTCGCCGAGCGTTATGCTTCGTTCGACTCGGGCAAGGGCAAAGAGTTCGAAAACGGCAAACTCACGCTCGAACAGGTGGTGGCATACGCCAAAGCCAACGGCGAACCCGCCCAGACGAGCGGCAAGCAGGAGCTTTACGAAGCTATCGTCAATATGTACTGCTGACCCGACACACGCATTCCCGACCCTCGCGCAGGGCGGGAATGCTTTTTATTCACACCATAATATATATAATACCATGAATCGAACAGAAACGGGCAGCAAGAGCTATTTGTTTTCGATTGTGCTTGTTGCCGTATTGGGCGGTCTGTTGTTCGGCTACGACACCGCCGTCATCTCCGGAGCCGAAAAGGGGCTGCAAGCCTTCTTCATCGGGGCGAGCGACTTCGCCTACACCGACTTCATGCACGGCTTCACCTCGTCGAGCGCATTAATAGGCTGCATCATCGGCAGCGCGCTCTCGGGGCTTTTCGCCTCCAATCTCGGACGTAAAAAGTCGTTGGTGGCAGCCGGCATTTTCTTCTTCCTTTCCGCGCTGGGGTCGTACTATCCCGAATTTCTCTTTTTCGAGCGGGGACATGCCGACTTCAACCTGCTCATCGCCTTCAACCTCTACCGCGTACTCGGCGGCATAGGCGTAGGGCTGGCATCGGCTATCTGCCCCATGTACATCGCCGAAGTGGCTCCGTCGAACATTCGGGGCACGCTCGTGTCGTGGAACCAGTTTGCTATCATCTTCGGACAGTTGGTGGTCTATTTCGTCAATTTCATGATTCTCGGCGACCACACCAACCCGCTCATCGAGAAGACCGCCGAAGGCATCTACGCCGTACTGCCCACGTCGGACGCATGGACTATCGCCACCGGCTGGCGCTACATGTTCGTCAGCGAGGCGGTGCCCGCCGGACTGTTCACCCTGCTCGTGTGCTTCGTGCCCGAGACGCCGCGCTACCTCGCCCTGTCGGGGCGCGACGACAGCGCGCTCGCCGTGCTCTCGCGCATCAACGGCGCCGCCAAGGCCAAAACCATTTTGGCCGAAATCAAAGCCACGGCCGACGAAAAGACCGAGCGGCTCTTTACCTACGGTGTCATGGTGATATTCGTGGGCATCATGCTGTCGGTATTCCAGCAGGCGGTGGGCATCAATGCGGTGCTCTACTTCGCCCCGCGCATATTCGAGTCGATGAACATGGGCAACCCCATGGTGCAGACCGTCATCATGGGCATCGTCAATATCTCGTTCACGCTCGTGGCCGTGTTCACGGTCGAGAAGCTCGGGCGCAAGCCCCTGCTTATCAGCGGTTCCATAGGCATGGCCGTGGGAGCGTTCGGCGTGGCGTTGAGCAATCTGTGCGACCTGCCGGCTATCGTCGCCGTGTTGAGCATCATGGTCTATTCGGCATCGTTCATGTTCTCGTGGGGGCCTATCTGCTGGGTGCTCATCGCCGAGATATTCCCCAACACCATACGCGGGGCGGCGGTAGCCATAGCGGTGGCGTTCCAATGGATATTCAACTTCATCGTATCGTCCACCTTCGTACCCATGTACAACATGAGTGCGGGCGGCATGGGCGACAAGTTCGGACACATGTTCGCCTACGCCCTCTACGGCATCATCTGCGTCGTAGCCGCGCTGTTCGTGTGGAAGCTCGTGCCCGAAACCAAAGGCAAGACCCTCGAAGACATGAGCAATCTTTGGAAGAAAAAGAAATAAAAACACTGCTTTATCTTTTTTTTGACGCGCACCCCGCAAGCGATGCTGCTTGCGGGGTGCGATTTTTCGGGGCAAGCCGTTGTCTGCCACCCCGCGCCGCACTTTTTTTTCACTGCCGTAAAAGCCGCACAGTCAAAGGAATCTCACACTTATTCATGAGTTTTAGACAAAAATAAGCAAGAAAAAGTTTGCATATTTCCCGACAATGTATTACCTTTGTTGTCGAATAGCGGATTATAAACAAGCAGAATGAAAACAAAAGTTCATTTTTTGCAGACGTATATCGTGCTTTTATCGGGTGTCGCCGCGATGCTGTTTTCGGCATCGTGTTCCGAAAGCGACTCCCCGTCGGCAGACCTTATCGCCGATACGCAGGCCGGTGAAACGAGCCGTGTCGAAATACTCATTCCCCGAAACATCACAACACGCACCTATATTTCAGAGGACGACAACGAAAGTTCAGCTGCCGTAGAATGGGCCAAGGGCGACGAACTGGCGTTGTGGACGAAAGTCACCAATGAAGGTGGTTCTCCGACGGGGCCGACCAAGTTCACCTATCTGGCACCGTCGGCCGACGAGCAAAACGAGTGGGCGCTCTTTTACTGCAAAGAGATGGAGATACCCGTCCTCCAAGGCCAATACACCTATTACGCCGTGTCGCCGGCACCGACATCGTCGAGCGGCACCACGGCCTATTTCACCGTGCCGGCCGAGCAAGACGGCAAGTACGGCAGCTCCGTGCGCGACATCTTGTGGGCGCAGCCGGTAGAGGCGAAACGCCTTATGGCGAATCTCCGCAACCAGATAAACTTTACATTCCATCATATACTGCACGCGCTGAAAATCACCGTGCCCTCCGTACCGCTCGATGGGGGCATCAGCAAGGTGCGCATCGAGTTTCCCTGCGCAGTGGCCGGCAAGTTGGGCATCGACCTGACGAACGGCTCGACATCGCTCACCGAAGGGTCGAATGCCATTACCGTAACGTTCGACAAGCCGAAGCAGGGAAACGAAACATTCTGGGTATTCGTGGCGCCGAACACCGCCGTGAGCGGCGAGGTGCATTTCATCGCCACCGACGGCACCGACTATACGTTCCCCAAAACGAGCAGCGATTTCAAAAAGTTTGACTCAGGGCATATCACGCCGGTGAATCTCACCAACCTGTCGAAGCGTGAGCAAGAAGACTTTACGGTGAAAGTTACCGACCACAGCCGGTTGGGCGAACCCGTTACCAACATCGCGTCGCTGACGCTGCCCGAAGGCTATTCCACGCCGGGCCTGACGACGGGAAGCAATATCGTTCCCCTCACAAAAAAGGGCAGCGACTTTACCATAAGAATGTTTGTCGATGTCGTAGATGAGCTTGCACAAAACCGGAAACCGCTTTCTGCGCCTATCGAATCGGCAAACACCGAAGGCTTAACAGCCACCGGCACCGTTACCGCTTCCGGCAGCGATAAAATCTTCGCCCTTACCGCCCCCTATCTTTTCTCTGAGGATTTCAGCAATGTGAAAAGCGCAGACAGATATAATGATAAAGATAATGACTTAGCCAGTTACAATTTACCCGGTTGGTCAGGTCAAAGATACCAGTTAGAGGCAAATCTTGCCGCAGGAATTAATTTACATCTGGCTACTGTAAATCAGATTGGCAATAGTTTATATCACGGACGAATGGATACGCCGTTTATGACCCACCTGAAAGCCGGTGCCAGCGTAACGCTATCCGTATCCTACGATATAGGAGGTAGTATGTGTAAAGGTAATCTCGGAGGTGGAACAATCGCTTATATAACTTACGATTTCGGTATGGTCACCTCAACCGAAGCCTCAAATGACGCCATAGAAACAGTCGCTTTTACGGAAGAACCCGGTACAAAGGGCAGTTACACCAACTTACCTTACCATAAAACCGTAACAGTCAATAATTGTACGCAAAAACATCGCCTCTCTTGGAGAACAAACGCTCGAACTGACGTTCATGGTTTAAGTACAATTACAGGTGTAAACATCTATTTATACCTCGACAATATCAAGGTATCGATAGTGCCGTAAGGAGAAAGGAAAGAGAGAGAAATGAAAAACACGAAACAAGGAGAAGCGTTTTATAAATAAGGAGAATGAAAAAATGAAAACAGAGAAAATGAAAAGAGTATTTTTAGCAATAGGAGCAGCAGCGATGCTGGTATCGTGCGCGCAAGATCAAGACGCACCGGTGCCCACACGCGGCGGCACGGGCTCGATAGCCATCAATTGCGATACAGCTCCTGAGTTGGGCGTCGTAACGCGGGCAAGCGGCGACCAGACGAATCTCGAAGACATGGGCTGCACCACCGACCCCGCCATAAAACGGGTGCTGGTAACGAGCCTTACCGAAGGCATCGAATACAACGAGCCTTTTACCAGCCCGACGAGCTTCAACAACCCCGATTACAACCCGAGCCTCGAAGCAGGCGACTATATGGTAACGATAGGCAGCTCCAACCCGCTGTGCAACTGGAAGACGCCGGCCGGCGACGATGTCGATGCCAAGGAAGCTCCTGCCTACGAGGAGCGCGCGACGCTGATACCGCAATGCGAGGAGGGCGAAAACAAGCCCTATTTCCTCGGCACAACGACTGCAACGGTGGAGAAAGGCCTGCACGACAAGCGGGTAGACGTGACGATGAAAGTCATCAACTCGGCTGTGTGCATCGACTTTACCGATGCGTTCAAAGGCTATTTCCCCAGCGCCGATATAACGCTCACCACGAAAGCGGGTGCGGAATTTACGGTAAGCTATACCGAGGGAACGCCCGGTCTGCCCAAATATTTCTGGATTCGTCCGCAGGAATTTACGATAAAGGGCACGGCGAAACGCCAAGAGCCCGGCGACCTGCCCGCTTCGGAAGTAACGATAAAAGAATTCAAGCAAAGCACCGTAGAGCCGTGCAGACTCTATACGATGCGTCTCGATATAGAGGAGGTGGCCGGTCGCGGACTTTCGATTCAGGTCAATGACACCCCGGTAGATACTATCGAAGAGAGCGTGGAACTCAACCCCAACGCTCCCGCAAATCAGAAAAAATAAAAACTTTACGATATGAAAACTGTATTCAGAACGTTGATGTTATTTCTCGCGGCAGCCGGCCTCACGACGGGCTGTTCACGCGAAAAATCGGGATTCGGAATAGAAGACACGACGCCGGAGCAGGGAGTAATGGCTTACCTCGACCTTGCCGGCGGACTTTCCGTTTCCGTTCACAAAGACGGAGAAGTGGTGAGTTCCCACGAAAGCGACTCCCAGACCAAGACGCGCGACACCGAAGATGAAGTCGATAATTATACGGTGGAAATCTTCTCCCAAAAGGGCGATTCGGTCGCATATACGAGCACGTACGGCGCAATCAAGGCGCTGGAAGGGCCGATATCCCTGCCGATAGGAAAGTACAAAATCCGCGTCTATTCCGCCAAAATGAAAGATGTAGCGTGGGAAAACGATAATGATGAGGAGTACGGCCCCCAGCCGACCTTCGGCGCCGAAACCGACTTCTTCGAATTGAAAACGGAAAACGATGCGGGAAATCCGTACCAACCCGACGGAAACATCGTATGCAAACTGCAATCGATAGAGGTGAGCGTGCTGTTGGAAGAAGAGTTGAATACACTCTGCGAGAACACGTCGGTGGAGGTGAAACTCGAAGACGAAAGCGTAACCAACCGTACGATTACGTTCAATGACGACAGCGGCAACGAGTTGTACACGTTCGGCGTCGTAGACCTCGAAGTAAGTGACGACAACAGCATCAAGCCGGTGGGCGACGCACCCATACGGCCGTCGAAAAACGCTTTCCTCGCCCCCATACACGAAGAAAACCACTTGGTCATTCGTTTCCAGACGACCATCGAGGAGCAACCAATCGACAAACGGGTATCGATAACGTCGGAGGCCAAAGCCGGTCAATGGCACAAAATATCGCTCTACCTGAAATCGGGCCCCGAAGACAATACGGGCAACATAGCCATAGGCGTCAATGTAGAGACATGGGTGTATAACGAACTCGTGGAGGTGAAATCGTTGGGCTCCGACTACGAAGAAGAGGTGATACCCGATATCAGCGACCCCCGGGCTCCGCTCATCATTCCGAGAGACGGCTGCTTCTTCGTGAACGACACCAACCATATCACCGCCTCGGATTATACGTTAGAGGGCGACTATAACAAAAACGCCACTATCGACGTTACCACCCAATCGGCGATTACGCGCTTCGCCGTGCGCCTGCGCACCGACAACGCCTCGTTCATGAACTATTTGCAGTCGAGCGGCCTCTACAACAAATCTATCGACCTGCTCTCTGACGCTTCCGGGGAAATGACGGCTCGCAACTTGCTGCACACGATGGGCTTCCCGCGCAGCGCGTCGCTCAAAGACGGCATGCAGCACGCTATCGACCTCAAAGCCTTTATGACGTTCCTCGCACCCTATTCGGGCAACCACGAGCTGACTATCGCCGTTACCGACCAACAGGGTTTCTACTCGCGCATCGATATCGACCTCGACCTCAACCTCGCGAGCGGCTCCGCACAACCCGCCGGACAACCCACTATTATATGGCAGGGTCAAGATATCGACCAACGGCACCAAGTAGTGGACGGCCTCCAATGCGTCATCGTAGTCGATTGCCCCAAAGGTATCCAAGAGTTCATGGTAGAGATATCGGGCTCAATCGTGTCGATGTTGGAGAGTGTTTCCTTACCGCAAAAGTTCAGTCTGGTCGATCCCAATACGTACCAGATAAAAGAAGATACTCCGTTGGACGGAGTACTTAAGGGCTTAGGCTTCCCCGTAGGCAATGATGTAAAAGGGAAAACCCGTATAGATACATTCGATATAACCAGCTTTTTGAATTTATTGCCCTCGGGTGAGTCCGACTTCAAACTTACCGTTACCGACAACGAGGGCAACAGCGTAAGTAAAACCGTCATGTTAAGCAAGTAAAAAATTAAAAATCGCAGTCATGAAAAAGATATTTTTATACGGTATGCTTCTCTTTGCGGTATGGACCATGGTGTCCTGCCAAAAAGAAGGAGAGCCGATCGATGGCGACGGCGACGGTGACGGTTACGTAAACCTGTCGATAAACCTGCCAATCATAGAAACACGCTCCATGAGCGCCACATCGTTCGACCCTTTCGCCCTGCGCATCTACAAAACCGACGGAGCGAAAGAACTGATACGCCACTACCATTCGTATGAATCGGTACCGGAAAAACTGTGGCTGAAAAACGGCCACTACCTCGTTACCGTAACCTTAGGCGACAGCACGGTGCAGAAACCTGCCGACCGCGTGAAAACAGCCCCCAACAAATGCTGCTTCTCCGGCGAACAGGCGTTTGAAATACAAGCGGGAGAAACGACGTCGGTGGAAATCGCGTGCGACCCGAAAGAAACCATCGTGGAAGTGAATTTCGACAAGTCGGTAGACGACGCATTCGACGCGGGCTACCGCGTATGCGCCATGATACGCGATTCGTTCGAAGCACAAGACACGACGACCGGCGCGTCGCCGTTCTATACTTTCGTACCGAACGGAACGAAGCGCATTTACCTGCTCGTGCCCGACGATGCCGACACCCTCAGCTACTGCTTCTGGGGACAACGCAGCCATGCCGAAGACATACACATACATGAGAAGCTGGCGTTCGACCCGGATAAAAAGGCGGGCTACCTCTACCGGCTGTCATTCAAATACTCCGATGATGCCGAAGGCTCGTTGCGGTTCAACGTAACGGTGGACAAAGCGCGCGACGTAATCAACGATTACATCGGCATCATACCCAACGCAGCGCCTACCGTAACCGGCAACGGCATCGACGGCCCGGTCTACACCTATACGGGCGGCGGCAGCGTAGCCGAATACACCTTGTCGGCATCGGGAAGCATGGAGATAAAGAGCGTAACGATATCCACGGCCGCTCCCGTCGTTACCCGCGCCATACGCACCGTCGATGCTGCCAACTCCATCACGGTGTCGGTGGATAACCCGACGGAACATGAAGCCGACGGCATCACGCTCGACGTGCAAGACAAAAAAGCCGTCAAGCTGAAACTCGCCGAAGCGTTCTTCAACAAATACGTTCCGGGCGGCGAATCGACCATGAACATCACGGCACGCGACAACGCCGACCAAGACGGCGAAGTGGAAGTGCACCTGATATCGTCGGGCGCCACCTCGCTGGCATCGCTCCCCAATGCCAAAGATAAATGGGACGGCAAGGGCGAAATAAAGGGTGTCGTATATACCGACGCGGCTTCGAACGTGAAGGTGCAGTATCGCGAAAAAGACTCCACGGAGTGGAAACAGAGCGACGCCTCCCTGACCGACGGCAACACCTACACGGCACAGGTAACCGGCATCACGGCAGGTCATACCTACGAATACCAATTGCTGATAGACGGAACGACCACCGGCGCCATACAAAGCACCGCCATCACCGGCGGCTGGCAGATACCCAACGGCAACTTCGAAACATGGGCGCAAATCGGCAAACCATGGTGTCCTTACACAAATGCAGACGTCGATCAGTGGTGGGATACCGGCAACCACGGTTCGACTACACTAAGTTCCTCGGATAACGTAACGACAAGGGATACGGGCAAGAAAGGCTATGGCGCCAAACTCGCATCGAGATTGGTTATCGTAAAATTTGCCGCCGGCAATATCTTCGTCGGAAAATATGTCGCTACCGCCGGAACGGACGGTGTCATCGGATTCGGCAAACCTTTCGTACCCGAATACCGGCCGAAGAAGGTAACGTTCTGGTACAAAGGCACGGTAGGCACCATCGACCGCACAGATGGTAAGAACGCTCCTGTATCGAAACAAGACTCCGATGTGGCGCAATTCTACGTGATGCTGTGCAGCAACATGACGGGACCGCATATCGTAGCGACCGCCGACCAATCGACGTTTATGAAGTTCGACACTTCGCTCATCGACTACTGTACGGACGGAAGTCTTAGTACAAACAGCCGCAACGACGCCAAAGACGGCCATATCGTAGCCAAAGCCGAATGGGAAAACACGACGTCGCAGAGCGACTGGACGAAAATAGAACTTCCGCTGGAATACACCGAGGAGTATGGCAATGAAATGCCGACTTACATTCTCATAACCGCCTCGGCAAGCAAATACGGCGACTACTTTGCAGGATCGACCAGCAGCGTCATGTATATCGACGAAGTAACCTTTGAATATTAAGATGATACAGACGAAACCGCTGTACAGACAACTGATATTCATCTTTCTCTTTTCGGGAATGTGCTTCACGGCACATTCCCGAATCGTGAAAGAGAAACCGGCAGCGGCGGACTCGACGGCAACCATCGACACGACGTCGATAAACTATCACCGCAGCCAGCGGGGACTGATAGCGATGAAAAACATGTTCGTGCCGCAGGGACAGTGGATATTCGGAGGAACCGCCTCCTACTCCACGCAGACGAACGACAGCTACACGTTTCTCGTGTTCGAAGACATCGGCTCCGACGGCTATACGTTCAAGGTAAGCCCGCTCATAGCGTATGCCATACGCGACAACGTGGCCTTGGGCGTGCGCGGGGCATACAGCCGCTCGCTCACACGCATCGACAGCGGCGAACTGAATCTGGGCGACGAAGAATCGGGCACCCACATCGTCGCCGACTATTATTACCAACTGAAACACTCTTTCTCCATTGCCGGCATCTGGCGGCAGTATATCCCGTTAGGCAGCAACAAACGCTTCGCGCTGTTCAACGAAACGGCGCTGAAATTCAGTTACCACCAAAAGAAATTCGCCGCCAACGAACCGGTGCGGGGAACCTTCGAAACGGGCTACTCGGTGTCGCTCGACGTGTCGCCCGGGCTTATCGCATTCATCACCAACACGGCAGCCGTAGAGGTGAATGTGGGCGTCATGGGGCTGACCTACGGCGTTTCCGACCAAACCCATAACCAACTCTACAAGGGCAAAGTATCGAGCAGCAGCCTCAATTTCAATATCAACCTGCTGAGTATCGGATTGGGATTTTCGTTCTACCTGTAACCGCAACACCGCATGAAAAAAGAGAACCGCACGATTTCCACGTTCCGCCGCCTGCTTCTGGCAGCGCTCTGCTGCGTGTTGTCGGCCGCCGTCGCGGCTCAAACGGAAAAAGGTACGCAGGCCCCCTCCCGCATCTATTATCTGCCCCTGAATGTGGAAAAAACCGCCAAACCGGACAACGACAAAAAATCGGATAAAAACCAAACGAACCGAAAAACAGAGAAAGCCGGAAAAACAAAGGCGGCGCCCGCTCCCGCAAAAAACCGGACAATCAACGTGCCCCTCGATGCCGCCGCAGTCGTGAAAATGGCGCAGCAGGATTCGTCGGCCGTGAAAAAGAAA
>CANQAM010000013.1 GCA_947589325.1 uncultured Bacteroidales bacterium
TAACGCCGATGATACTGCGCAAGCGGGAAAGTAGGAAGCCGCCACCCACACGAAAAAGCGTCAGGGACACACTCCCCCGACGCTTTTCTCGTTTTATACCCGCCCACCACCAACAACACTCTCCCCACAACCCATACACACCACCCATCGGACAAAACACACGCCCCCCTGTACCGTCGCCTCATTATTTTCTACATTAAAAATAAAGACACACCGGTTAAACAAAAAAGTAAAAAAATTATCAATAAGATTTGTTTTGTCGCACATACTTTTTATCTTTGCAAAATCAAACAAACAGTATTTATTGTAAAACAAAACAATCGCATTATGAAAAAATTAATCGTGTGTATGCTTGCGTGTGCTTTTTTAGCTTCTTTTTCTGTGCAAGCCCAAATTACGGAAGGAAAACATTCTTCTACGGTTTTGAAAACAGGTAACAGACCTGATTATGGTACGTGGGGTATATTTATAGGACCGAGTTTGAGCGATATATTGCTCATGATCGATCAGGATATAAATTATCGGGGAGTACCGTTGGTTAATTTCAAATATTATTGGGACGATTCGTGGGAATTCCGTTTGGGGTTTCAATTTTATAAAACAAAAGAAAAAGCAAAAGGAAAAGACAGTGAGTCGTCGAATGTAAAATATTCAGACGTAAAAGCCAACAATCGCATTACTCCGGGATTTGCTTACCACTTTAACAGTAAAAATTTATTGGACGTATATGTGGGAGCAGCTTTACCTATCGGGTGGGATATAACGAAAGGTATTTCTTCGTCTTCGATCGAAAAAGAAGAGTATTCGATAACGACTACGCAACGTTCGTTTATAATGGGTGCGCAGGCTTTTATCGGTTTACAGGTATTTGTTGCCGATTTGCCTTTTTCCATAGGATTGGAGTATGGAGTTTCGGCGCTTTTCAGAGGCGGTTTGCAGACCAAGAATGAGATAAAATCGGGTAGTAGTACGGAAAAATATTATACTGCTCCCAATAATAATGACCTTAATCTCAGCGGTAATTTTGATGATTTGACCATGCGCAAAACCGAAATAGGGGGTGATATACGTCTCACGTTTACTTATTATTTTAAATAAAACAAGAGTATGAAAAAGTTATATACCATATTTTTCTCTGTTATTTTGTTATTGGGAACATCTTGCAACGGATTGTATCATTTCAGTTCGACGCGGGCGGTTTCTTTTACTCCCGATGATGTCCGTTTGTCATTGAGTATGTCTGATTTTGAACTGTTGGGAGAAACGGAGATTACGACCTTTTCCAGAGTTTACTTGGGATTTATATCCAATCTCGATTCCATCAACGGTGTCGAATATGATCGTCGGACGGTACATAAAGTTTCCTTGAAAGGTGAAAAGGACATTAAATTGCCGCCTGTGATGAAAAAAGCTCTTTATAAAGTAGTGGATATGTATCCTGATGCAGATTATTTTATGCCTGTATATGTGAAATCGGAACAGCAGAAAATGTTCGGAGGAAAATACGTATCACGGAAAGCACTTATCAGAGCCTATAAATTTCGCTAAGAAATATATGACGCAGGAGGGAGCTAATTTAGTAATATTTGTATTGGCTTTTCCCTTCTGCGTCTTTTCAATGTATAGAATATGAGAATTTTAAGTCGGAAATTGTTGTATTGTATTACAATTGTATTTTTGTTTTTAGTTTCGTGTAGTGAAAAAGATGCTTCTCCGGTGATTTTACTCGTTTCCCCGAATGTCATATCACAAAATAGCAGTGCCGGCGAAAATTTGCTTTATGGCGTGGAGGCTTATTCCAATACATCATCGTCGTTGGCACATTTTTCAGTAACATGTTTCGAGCCGATTCGGGGGCTGTTGCCGATGACCGATTCTGTACTTACAGGAGAAAAATTTTCATATGCTTATCCTTTTGTCGTACCGGAATTTTCGCAAGACAGCGTTTTGTTGCGATTGAATTTTAATGTTGCAGATGTTTTGGGTAATGAAATGAGTATACAGCGGTATATCCTCGTTACCGGAGGTGCGTTGGAACTTGATAATTTTGAGAATATTACCATGTATGCAAGTGGGAACAACAGACCCGACGCCTATGATTTGTCGGCGAATACCCCGGTAATAAGGGCTTTGGCAGACTCTTCCGAAGTAGATATATACGTTTATAAAGATGAAGAAGATTTGACGGAGACGCTTTCGGGCGAATGGCGTTCTTATACAGGCATGAAATTTGTCCGTTTCAATGAGTTCAATTATGCGACGGCGACGCAATCCGGAATAGAAAGCAGTTATAGTAGCGGTATTCCGCAAAATGCCATATCCGATATTGCTGTCAATGACGTTATTTTGGTCGGAAAAGAGAATAAGGCAATAGGGGTTATAAAGATTGTCGCAATACAAAATAATGACAATGCACCGAGGTGTTATATTTTCAGCATGAAAAAAATACGGAATACGTGAGTAAAATCCTGTAATTGTTTTGTATTGTAAAACTTATCATGACGATCGAATAGAAGTTCGCTTGTTTTTTAAGCAAGCGATTTTTTCCCCGATAGAGCATACCGAACAGAGAAGTTAAACCGTATAACGCCGATGATACTGCGCAAGCGGGAAAGTAGGAAGCCGCCACCCACACGAAAAAGCGTCAGGGACACACTCCCCGACGCTTTTCTCGTTTTATACCCGCCCCCATACGAAAAAAACAACACAGACACATACCCTCTCCACTACCCGCCGGACAAAAAACAAGCCCACACCGTCTGGTCCGAAGCCCTCGCCAAACAAGAAAATATGATTTAATAAGTAAAAATTAAAGTTTTACTTGCAAATTCAATTCCTGCACGGCTGTTTTATATGTTTCGTCGCCATCGGCTTCTATGCAGAGGGTTATGCCCGACCAAAGCCGTTTCGGGTCGTTTCCGAAATAGTCGGGATCCAATCGGAACGTATATTCTCCTGTTTGAATGGCGGGCCCCGATATCAGTACGATGCGGGGGCGGACATTGGCATGAGCGCTGCTTGGTGCTGTTCTCTCTTTGTTTACAAATACAGGCTCCAGCGTAAATTCATTTTCTGCTATCGAGCCGTTCAGTTTGATGTGTTTGTCGGCATTGTATTCGAGCAGTTCCCCTTTTATCTGTACTGATAAATATTGTTGCTTTTTGCCCCAAGATGCCCGATAGCGGTTGCGGGTGAGCTGAACCATTTCTTCGTCTTGATACCAAAATTGATCGTGAGGGTCGTTGCTTTCCACTCCGTCGATATTCCAGCGGGAATAATAACAACCGTCTTTCGGACGCGGATTTTCCAATGCTTTGGCTATGAAGCGGGCAATGTACAGTTGTGTCTCTTCACAAAGGTCGAAATGGCCTTTGCCGGCGTCGCACAAGAAAGAAATACGGCTGTCGGGGTACATCATGCGGAAAGCCAAAGCCGGGCGTACACGAGCTTCCCACCATTCGTATTCACCTTCAATCATCAAACCCGGTATTGTGTCGATATTGCGGGTGCGTCCCCATTCGATATTGGCTCGTCCGTAGCCGCAAAGGTTGGTGCGAGGAGCATCGCCGTGGTAAGAGAGAATACAGAGAGTGCGGTCGGGATTCCATGCGGCAAAGTTCCACGGAAATGTCGCTTGTGCCGAATGTCCGAATGGTATGATGCGGGCTGTTGCCAGTTCCGGGTGTTCGGTACCGCGTGCAAATTCCTGCATGATTTCTTCGAAGCGTTTTTGGCATCCGTCGGTTACGTCCCAATTTTGCGAGCCGTGCTGTACGAAAGCCATCGCTACGCCCAGACTGTCCATTTGCTGCTTGAACAGGTCGCTGCGGAATAATACTTCTTCCGTCATGTTTTGATGACAGTAGAGCACTGCTTTTACTTCGCGTTGTCCACGCGGCAGCCGTATGTAAGCTCGTTCGCCTTCACTGCCGGTGCAATAGTCGAAGTCGGCGCGCCGTTTCTGTAATTCCACACGCTGTCGTATGTAGTCGGTCAATGCCCGTACCGAATCCACATGAGCATGCAGACGGTCGAAACGGGTACCAAAGGGGCCCATGGTTAATGGCCGTTTGTCATCATTTTGGTGGGCAACGCAATGGAATACAAAATAGTTTACACCGGCCTTGCATAGTTTGTCCACATCTTGGCGAAAGCTGCCTAATGTAGCCGGAATGTCGGCATCGCCCGGATAAGCTGTAAATGCTTCGCAGCCGATGACTTTGCGTCCTGCCGTGTGTCCGTAGCGTGATACGAAATAAGGCCGCTCGATGGAGCCATAGTGGCATCGTGCCCAATATTCGCTCATGGGGATATCGAATGCCAATCCATATTCTTTGCGGTCAAAGTCGCCATTGCCATATGGTTCTCCGGCCAGCAACAATCCGTAAGGGCGGAGCATTTCTTTGAATGGCAGCAGAAATTCGGTCATGAACAGCCGCTGTTTGGTCGAGTTTGTTTCGCCGATGCCTCCATACAGGAAGTTTTTACCTTCTCCCGTTGTGATGTATTCTGCACCCAACGATTCCGTCCAGTCTTGTTTTCCAGCCTCCCAGCTGTCAATCGTTATAAAAGCCAGCGTGTTTCCGCAATATTCGCGCAATTCGTCCAATAACGGTTTCAAAAATTTTTGAAAATGAGCTTCCACACCCCGTCGGGACAATTTGTCTACTTCGAGTCCGATACCCGATTCCGGAGCTGCTGTTACCATTTGTCCGGTAGTGGTATAGCCGACTCTGCGATAGGTCGTTCCGCAACCCGGAGCTGTCAGCAGTTCGATGCGGTCCAAGTTGGTATCGCGGTTGGACGTCAGTCGTATGTAACGGCATTTTACGGCTTCGCACGAAAAATGAATGGGAATATCATGCTCTTTTAGAGCAGTACCGCTTACGGTTGTCACTTCGTGCCAGTCTGTTCCGTTGCTGCTAACTTCTATGTACAATTTTGGGGCATAATCACGCGGGCCGTCGAACGGGTCTAAGGGGAGCTCCCGTTTTCCACGCCACAGGTTGAATCCGATGAATAGCTTTTCTTTTTCCAATGTCAGCACGATTGATTCATCTTTTTTCAACCGTTTGTTTATTTGTTGCATTTCATCGGCAGCCGTAGTGCGAAAGGTTTTGATGTCGCGATAAAAATTCATTTTATGGGGAGGAACAGGCGGATTTTTTCGGGAAGAAACACTCCATGTAAGTTGTTTCATCGATTCTTCCGGACGAATCCATGGGCCACCCATTGCAGTATATCCCGGCGAGTTGTGCAGTCCCAGCGTAATACCCAAACGCCGCGCTTCCTTGCAGGCATGTTTTATCGCAGCTATCCACTCTTTCGAGCCATAATCTACGGGACCTCGTTCAATGCCTATCCATGTATCGAAAATTATTGCCGATTCGATGCCGGCAGCTTTCATGTATTCCAAGTCTTTGGTAATGCCTTCTTTGGAAATGTTGCCATTCATCCATTCCCAATAACAGCCTGTTACGGGAGGCTGTTCAAAGAAAGTCTGGGCTTTTGTACCGATTGGAAAGAGAAAGAACAATAAGAGTCCGAGTGTCGATATTCTTTTTTTCATCATTTTTAATAGAGGAGTTACGATACGATATTTCTGCAAAGATAAAAAAAAGGGAGATTCTATTCCCTGCATCGATAAAATTAATGGTTATTTTCCAGATACAGAGAAAAAAACAATTCTGAAAAAAACGCCCCGAAAGTTCGGTAAAACTTCGGGGTGTTGTGTGCGATAGCAGGAATTGCTATGCTGTATAGGTAAATATCGGGATTTAGTTTGCTACGCGAACGGCGCCTTCCATGTGGAACGATTTTTGAAGAACAACGGGTATGCCCAGTTCTTTTATCAGCGAATTGTCTGAACGGAAGTTGGTGTAAGTGGCGGGATATCCTGATACCGTTATGTTTTGAATACGGTGGAGCAGGCCCTTGTAGGTTATGTCGAAAACCGGTTCCACCAAGACATCGGCCTTGGATTCTCTAAGCGCCTTTGCAATGGCTCCTTCTTTGGATAGTTGAATGTTTTTCTTTACAATATTGCTTTTGGGGAGTGTTACGGTTACTTTCTTGTCCGATACAGTTAAGTCGGCAGTAACGACATTGACGATGAGACTATTGACGTCGGCTTTGTTGGTGCTGCTGTATTTTATCGATTTGCAAGATGTGGCAGCCACCAAAAGAATGGCTAAATAAATAAAATTTTTCATGATGTTCAATTTGATTTTTTTGATATTGCCTCCCGTTTTGTAAATATATATGCAGAAAAACGAAGAGATAGAGGCGATGTAAAATGTTAAAGTCGTTTTCCCGATTCAAGGCACATATAAGCAGAAGATGAGACTATTTTTCCATAAAAACTTTTTGTTGCAAAGATATTTATTATATTTCAAATGAGGAAATAAAAAATAAGAAAATATAAAAAACAAGACATTCCGGCAGATTTAGAATTTTAAGGGTGGAATCCTTTGTACGTCGGTCGGATTTTTATCGTATGATTTTGAGTGAAAGGAAATAAAAAGTCTTTTGTCGTTGGGTTATTCTATGAGTTCGCCTTTGCCTTGCCGGACGATTTCGGCGGTGTCGCCGCAGCAATCGACAACGGTGGAAGGGGTGATGCTGCCGTCGCCGCCATCGACGAAGATGTCGATGCTGTTGCGATAGGTTTCCTGTATGAGCGACGGGTCGGTGAGGTATTCGCTTTCGCCGTCGGGCGCGGCGATGGAGGTCGAGAGCAGGGGATTGCCGAGCTGTCGGGCTATTTCGCGGGCTATGGCGTTGTCGGGCACGCGAATGCCGATGCTTTTGCGGTGTTTATAAAGGTGTGGCAGCCGCGAGCTTGCGGGCAGGACGAACGTGAAGGCTCCGGGCAGGTTGCGCCGCATGAGGCGGAAGTAGGTGTCGCTCACCCGCGCATAGTTGGCGAGCATACTGAAATCGGGGCATACGACGGAGAGGCGGGCTTTTTGCGGGTCGATTTTTTTCAGCCGGCATACCTGTTCGACGGCGCGGACGTTGAGTGCGTCGCAGCCGATGGCGTAAATCGTATCGGTGGGGTATATGATTACGGCACCGCGACGCAGGGCATCGACGATGCGGTCGATGTCGTGCGGGTCGGGGTTGGGGGTATAGAGGCGGAAGTATTTCATTTCGCGGTGCGGCGGTCAATCGACTTGGTGCAGGTCGTGCCCCATGCGTTTTTTCTTGGTGCGCATATAGTCGATGTTGTAGGGGTTCGGTTTCACTTCGAGGGGTACGCTCTCGACGATTTCTATGCCGTAGGCTTCGAGTCCGACGCGCTTGACCGGGTTGTTCGAGAGCAGCCGCATTTTGCGAATGCCGATTTGCCGCAGTATTTCGGCGCCTACGCCGTAGTCGCGTTCGTCGGCTTTGTGCCCGAGACGAATGTTGGCATCGACGGTGTCGAGGCCGCCTTCTTGGAGTTTGTAGGCTTTGACTTTTTCCATGAGCCCGATGGCGCGTCCTTCCTGATTGAGGTAAACTACGGCGCCGCGCCCCTCTTTTTCGATGGTCTGCATGGCGAGGTGCAGCTGTTCGCCGCATTCACAGCGGCGCGAGCCGAAGATGTCGCCCGTCATGCAGGAAGAGTGTACACGCACGAGCACCGGGTCGTCGGGCTGCCATTCGCCTTTGATAAGGGCGACGTGTTCGAGGCCGTTGGAGAGTTGGCGGAAAGGAATGAGGCGGAAGTGCCCGTAAGCGGTGGGCATATCGACTTCGACGCCTTTTTCGACGAGGGATTCTTGTTGCAGCCGATAGGCGATAAGGTCGCGAATGGTGATGATTTTTATGTTGTATTGCCGGGCTTTTTCGAGGAGTTGGGGCATGCGTGCCATGGTGCCGTCGTCGTTCATGATTTCGATAAGGGCGGCGGCGGGATAGAGACCGGCGAGGCGCGCCATATCGACAGCGGCTTCGGTGTGCCCTGCCCGTTTCAGTACGCCTTTGTCTTGTGCGTAGAGGGGATTGATGTGTCCGGGACGGCCGAAAGAGGCAGCGGTGGCTGTCGGGTCTGCCAGTGCGCGAATGGTGGCGGCGCGGTCGTGTGCCGATACGCCGGTGGTGCAGCCGTCGAGTTTGTCGATGGTTACGGTGAAAGGCGTGCCGAGTATGGAGGTGTTGTCGAGCACCTGTTTGTCGAGTTCGAGTTCGATGCAGCGCTGCCGGGTGATGGGGGCGCAGAGTACGCCGCGTCCTTCTTTCAACATGAAATTGACTTTTTCCGGCGTGATTTTTTCGGCGGCAATGATGAAGTCGCCTTCGTTTTCACGGTCTTCGTCATCGACGACGATGATGAAGTTTCCGACTTTGAATTCTTCGATGGCTTCTTCGATGGTGCTTAGCTTGATGTCGTCGGTCATGTATGTTTTCCTTTCTTCCCGAGTCGGGATTTATTGATTCTGTTCGTTGTGAAGTTTTCGTGCGATGTCGGCAATTTCTTTGTCGGTGCGGCGAATGATTTGCAATTCCTGCCGCAGCTGTTTTTGTTCCCATATTCCGATGAAGTAAAGCGGGAGCGAGAGAGGCAGCAGGCACATGGCTACCGAGCCTGTCCATACGGAGGGGCAGGGTCGGTAGAGCAGAAGGTTGCGCAGTATGGGGTAATCCATCAGTTTGGTAACCAGCAATGCCGAGCGGCAGTTTTGCGCTGTTTCCACAAAATCTTTCACTTCGTTGTGCAGGTTGCGTATGGCTTGGCGGTCGTAGCCGTGTGTCCAATAGGCGAAAAACGTTTGCCGCTTGTTGCCGAAGCGTTCGATGAGCGCGACGACGGACGTGTCGAGCTGTTCGACCCGATTCAGAATCTCCTGCGGGGCAGCTTCGTCGATGATGACTTCTTTGTGGACGATTTTTCGGGTTTCGGATTTTCCGACGATTTTACGGAAGAAATTGACGTAAGCATCTTTATTGAATACGGCGGAGTCGTTTACGGCTTTGTAGGTCAGAAAAATGCCGAGAACCGACAATACGCCGGAGCTGAGCCACATACCTTCCCATACTTCCCAACGACCGTGCAGCGCGGCTTTGTAACCGGAGTTGTCGATGATGTAATAGAATATGAACAGGAGAACGGAAACGACGACGGGGGTTCCCAATCCGCCTTTGCGGATAATGGCGCCCAACGGTGCGCCGATGAAGAAGAATATCAGACAGGCAAATGAAATGGTGAATTTTTTATGCCGTTCTATCAGGTGTCGCCGTATCAATGTTTGCTGCTGATCGCTTGTAACGCTTTTGTATTCATAGTCCTGCTTGATGTCTTCGGCATGGGCGAGGGCGCGGGCAAGCATATTTTCACGTTCCTGCAAGGAGGCGGTGGCATAGATGCTGTCGATGTCGATATAGGCGTTTTGTTCTATAATTTCTTCGTTCGAATTTCCTCTTACGGCGGAAGTTTTCTCGGTGAAGTAGATTCTTTTCAGGCTTGTGGCGATGCCTGCCGTAATGCTGTCGGAGCGATGAGTCATGGAGTCGATGGAGTGTGTAAGTTGGGCAATATTTTGTCCGATATACTGGCTTTGCATAGCACCTTCGTCCATGCGGTTGAAGTTGGCATCGAAAGGAATCAATATTTCTTTGGTGCTGAAACTTTCTCTCCGATAAGGAATGTTGCTTGCATTGGCACGCTGGTTGCGCAAGTTCTCGAACGATTCACCGCTGTACAGAGTGAAGAAGAGGTATTGTTTGTCGTCGGTGAAAGAGAGTTTTCCCGAATCGGCCAGCATGACTTTGGCGTTGTCGAATCCGTCGGAAAAGTCGTAAATCATCAGGTCGTAGAGCATTCCGGTTTCGCGGTTTTTTTTCTCGACCAGCAGGTTGTAGCCGCTTATCTGGTCGTAAAAGACGCCTTCGGGAATGTCCAGCTCCGGTGACTTCTGCCGCACCGAAAAGAGCAGGGAATACATTTTCACTTGCGCTTTTGGAAGAATATTGTTCTGAAAAAAGAATGCGCCTATGGCAATGAGTATCATGGTAACGATAAGCGGCTGCATGGTTTTGCGCAGCGAGATGCCGGCAGCTTTGATGGCGAGCAACTCGAAACGTTCGCCGAGATTTCCGAATGTCATCAGCGAAGCCAGCAGTATGGACAGGGGCAGTGCCATCGGTACGATGGAAAGCGCAGCATAGAAAAACAATTCCGCCAAAATACCGATTTCGATACCTTTCCCAACCAGCTCATCGACGTATCGCCACAAAAATTGCATGAGGAGAACGAAGAGACTGATGAAAAAAGTCATCAGAAACAGGGGCAGAAATGTTTTCAGAATGAAAAGGTACAGTTTCTTGATAACTGCCATATCGAACTTTTTTCTCGTTGCAAAAGTAATGAAAAATAAATATCTCTGCAATTATTGCGAAAGAGCAGATACCGACGAGAGCGGGACGGTTCAGGTTCCGAGTTTGCGTTTGAGCGTGGCGACTTGTTCGTTCCACAATTCGATGCTCTCTTCTTTTTCGTCCTCTGTCGTGAAGTCGGTGATTTCAAACAGCACTTCGCCTGTGAGTTCGATGATGTGAATGCGAAATTCAAAATAGGTTTTGGGGTCGTCGTCATCGTTCCAATGGAAACGGACGAATATGCCGCTTCGAAAACCTGTCTGGGTGGCCGTCTGCGGCGTTTTCGCCCAAAAGAAAGTGTATTCTTTTCCGTCGCAGAGCACTTCGTCGGCAAACCACTGTCCCAGCCCGTTTGTGGTACTGATGTAGTTCCATACCGAATTGGGAGAAGTGTTTTTCAGACTGTATTCTATCGAAATTTTTTCTTTTTCCATTTTGAGAGTTTTCGCGAAAGTATAAATAAAAATTCAACTGTATATAATGAAACGCCTGTTTTTTGCAAGAAGTTTTGTTTTCGGAGGAAACAGGCTTCTATTTGCCTTCCGGTATGGCAGTAGAAAAGAAAAAAGAGCAGGCTGTCTCGCGACAGCCTGTCTTTGTGTAAACCTTAAATTTAATACTATGAAAAAACATAAGACAAAAGTAAAAGCGGTTTTTGTTTTCACCAAATAATTGTGTGAAAAAACGGCGTGTAATTAACACTATTTGTGTGAAAACACATCGAATTATTAACAAATAAAATCTTGTTCACAAAAAGAAACAGTTATTGAAAAAAGAAAACCGAAACGAAAAAACGGTTTCAACATTCATCGGCTGCGGAAAATTTGACTTTGCCGACAACTTCCCGTATCTTTGTGACGAAAATACCCGCAGTCGTTTTGCGGTTTTTACAGGTAATAGAGTAGCAAATGTCCGATAACAGCAAGATAGCCAGCCGACTCGAAGCGTGGTTCGAGCAGCACAAGCGCCGGCTCCCGTGGCGGGAGACGACCGACCCGTATCGGATATGGATTTCCGAAATCGTTTTGCAGCAAACGCGCGTGGCGCAGGGGCTGGATTATTACCGCCGCTTTGTCGCGCGTTTTCCTGACGTGCGCTCGCTGGCGGCTGCCGACGAAGACGAGGTGCTGAAATACTGGGAGGGTCTCGGCTATTATAGTCGGGCACGCAATCTGCACGCTGCTGCCCGACAGATCGTTTCCGATTTTGACGGGTGTTTTCCCGAGACGTATGCGGGCATTCGCTCTCTCAAAGGGGTGGGCGATTATACGGCAGCCGCCATAGCTTCCTTTGCATTCGGTCTGCCCCATGCCGTAGTCGATGGAAATGTCTATCGGGTGCTCGCACGTCTTTTTGCCGTCGATACGCCTATCGATACGGCGGAAGGGAAAAAACTTTTCGCCGCACTGGCGGAGGAGCTGCTCGACCGACGTGCTCCGGCCCTCTATAATCAGGCGCTCATGGAGTTGGGCGCATTGCAGTGCCTGCCGCGTGCGCCGCTGTGCGGCGGCTGTCCGCTGGCATTCCGCTGCGAAGCGGCTGCATCGGGCAAGGCAGAGGCCTTTCCCGTGAAGCAGGGAAAGAGTGTGGTGCGCCCCCGCTACTTCAATTATTTAGTGATACATGCCGGCGAAGATACTTTCATACACCGCCGCAGCGAGCGGGATATTTGGCGTAACCTTTATGAGTTTGTATTGATAGAGAGCGACGGAGAATTGTCGTTCGAGGCGTTGCAGCAGACGGAAGCGTATCGTGCACTGATGTCGGGGGCAGGACAGGTAATGTATCTTTATCCGCCGTTCAAGCGCCGCCATGTGTTGTCGCACCGCATTATCCATGCCACGTTCCATACGCTGACGACGGAACACGTGCCGCCGGCTCTATTGGCTTATTTGCGCGTGCCGCGAAAAGAGCTGCCGCATTATGCCTTTGCCCGGCTGACCGGATTTTATTTCGAGGCTCTGCGGAAAGGTCTGTTTCCGGAGCCTCCGAGCTTGTTCGGCCGCTGATTAGGGAATGAAAAGGCTGAAATTGACGCTGCCGTAGGTACGTTTCTGGTTGAAAGAGGGCTGCGCGGAAAAATCGTAATTTTTGGAGTGTTCGAGCACGAAAATTCCGTCGGGCGACAAAATGTCTGCGTTCAGGACAAGCGGTGCCACTTCGGCGAAGTCGGGCAGGTCGTAGGGCGGGTCGGCGAAGATGAAATCGAATTTTTCACGACAGGCCGGAACGAAGCGGAAGACGTCGCCTTTCACGGGCGTTATTTCCCGTGCGCCGAGTTGTGCGGCGACCTTGCGTATGAAATTGTATTGTACCGGATAGTTCTCGACCGATACCACCCGCGTGCAGCCCCGCGATGCCAGTTCGAAGCTGATAGCGCCCGTGCCGGCAAAGAGGTCGAGGGCGCTTTTCCCCTCGAAATCGAGCAGGTTTTGGAGAACGTTGAAAATGTTTTCCCGCGCGAAATCGGTGGTCGGACGCGCTTTGATATTGGTCGGCACCTCGAAACGCCGCCGTCCGTATTTTCCGCTTATAATCCGCATAGTGGTATGGTTATCAAATCGAAAGGAGCATCGAGTGCCTCTTTGCCGAAACGGAATAGCTGCGACGGGAACGGATAGGGCAGCACCGCTTGTACATACTCCTGCAACAAGGCGGTAACGGCGGGGCGCATCGTTTTGCTGCCGGTGAGGTATATGCGGTCGCGCAGCCGGTCGAGGCTCAATTGTTTATAGACTTGCAGGGTATAGTAGGCGATGTCGTCGGCCGTGGCGCCGTCGAAGCGGTTGGCAAACAGCAGCCGCCCCTGCTTGAAGACGATGAGGAAGAAGTGATTTTCCTGTATGTGCAGATACACTTTGGCTTCGTTCCCGTTGCGGCTGTTGAGGGCGAAGTATTCGCAAAGCGGAGTGAGCGGGTGCAGTATCGTTGCCGTAGGGAACGTGCGGTACAGAAAGCCGTACAGGTCGTGCCCGATGCCGAAGAGCGAGCAGGCGCGATTGTGCTGCAAGCGGTTTTCGACGATGTAGTCGGTGTGCTCGGGGAAACAGAAATCGTAATAGTCGCGGCGGTTTTCTTCTGCCGGCTCTATCTCTTCGGGTACGAAAGTGAAGTGCGGCGAATCGACGAGAATGCAGGTGCGCCCGTATTCCTGCAAAAGCTGCGGATTTTCGTATATCCGGTTTTTGAGGACTTCGTCAGAATCCTGTCCCGAAAAAATGTTTGCCAGACAACAGTACGTATCGTTGTCGAGCGGGTCGAACGCAGCGGCATACAATCCGTTCGCCTGCAACTTTATCAGCAGATGCAGGTTCGTCGTTGTCGGGATTTCGGGTGTTTCCATTTCTTATGCCGCTATTTCAAAGGAGCAAAGATAAATGATTCCCGTGAAATATGCCATAGGGCTCAGAAAAAAGAATCTTTTTTGCGGGTTGAAATAGAGTTATATCAATTATCTTTGCAAGATATTAAAAAGAGGAATAATGAAATTGGAAAATTTACTGAAAATTATGGGTTGCCGCATTTGGGTGGCTGTCGTTTTGTGTATACTCGCGACGGCGTGCAGTGAGGACGATATTTTTACCGACAATACGATTGTCGTGCCTCCGACGGAAAGCGAGGAGCAAAATACGGATACCTTACTCATACCAGATGAAAATTTGCGTCTGTACCTTTGTTCGCAATTGGGTGTCGATGTATTGACGCATGAAAATCTGGCAACGGTGACTACGTTGTCGCTGCGTTCGCGCAATTATTCGACCCTTGCCGGCATTTCGCAACTGGAAAATCTCGATTCGCTGATTATTGATAATAATCTTGGGCACGCTTTTATCGATTTTCCGGAAGAAATTGCTGACATGAAACATCTTTCTTATCTCAAAGCCTCCGGCGTATTTCGCGGCAAGCTGCCCGCTTCGCTGTCAGGATTCACGTATTTTTCAGTTGGCGACAGCCGTCTCGAAGGCGATATCCCTGCTCATTTGATTGATGTAACAGCCGAAGGCGTTACGCTGCATATCGGTCGTTCCCGTTTTTCCGGTCTGCCGGTGGATATATGGCGAAAAGTTTGTGCCGATGCCGAAACGTATCAGTTGGCGCCATCGCTGGCGCCGCAGGCGTCGGGTTATTTTCTGACGCTTTACGATCCCGATAGTTTGAACAACAACCGATATCGAGCCGATGGCGAGGTCGAGTTTTATCAGGAGCATCGGGCGGGAAAAGGCATCAATATGTTCATTCTTTGCGACGGGTTCGACCGTTCCTGTAATGCCGTCAATGGTGTTGCGGAGAAGGTTATGAAATTCAGTGTGGAACAGCTGTTCGCTATCGAGCCGATGTGTTCTTTGCGCGATTATTTCGATATTTATTTGATTTATGCGGAGTCGCCGGAGAAAGGCATGACTTATTCTTCGGACGGCAAGACGAATGATCACGAGGTAAAGACTAAATTCGATACGCATCAGCCCAATCTTAGCGACCGGTACTATTTGTGCGATACTCCGGGTATTCTGGATTATATTGCCGAAAATACAGGTATTTCGCCGCAAGGAGGTGTCGTGCTGCTTATTGCCCATAACCTGATACACGGCGGCTCGGCCGGCATGGAGTACGTTGCCGACCGTACGTCGTTCAGCGTATCGACGGTGGAGCCGAAATTTGCGAAAACCCTTTGGCACGAAAGTGTGGGGCACTCCATCGGGTGGCTTGCCGACGAATATGTGGAGCGCGGGAACACCGATATGATTCCTGCCGATACGCGGAATTGGAATGAGTGGAATTACAATCGATACGATTATTGCCGCAATGTCGCGTTTACCGATGACCCGACGAAAGTTTGGTGGGCCGATTTCATTGGCGACGAACGATATGCCGACGAAAACATCGGCGTGTACGAGGGCGGGATTTACTGGGCGCAGGGCGTGTGGCGTCCCACCGAAAACAGCATCATGCGCACTTACGACCGAGATCAGAAGTTCAGCGCACCTTGCCGGGCGATTATCTACAAGGAGGTGATGTCGCGTGCGCTGGGCGAGGAGTTCGTTTATGATTACGAAACGTTCGTAAAATTCGATATGAAAGAGCGTTATTATCCGCTGTCGGAGTGAAATGTGTTTCGGGAGAAAGAAAAAAGGTGTCCGAACAATTCGGGCACCTTTTTTGTTTTATTTAAGGCGGAGTGTCAGCTGCGGAGTTTCTCGGCGAGTTCCGTGAAGTGGTTGGCTTGCGGGCCCATGCGCATGGCGGCCATGCCGGAGCCTTGCGAGGCGCGGGCGTTTTCGGCTTCGATATTCTCGACCATTTTGTCGCACCATACGGCGGCATGACGGCGCAGTTTGGGGTCGGTGCAGTTTTTGTCGATGCGCAGAAGCCAGTTATACACTTCGAGTGCGTCGGCGGAGTATTTTCCAATCAGTTTGTCGCCGCAGGCGATGTAGTCTTTCCAGTTTTCGGTGCATTCGGCATAATACATTTTTGCACCGAGTTCTATTTTGGCGATGTCTTTCACTTTGTACGACTTCATGTATTTTTTGTAGTCCGCCATGCCTTTTTCGTCGTAGGTATAGGAGCTGTCGTCGTTTTTCACGACAAAGCTGCGGCCGTACATGTTCCATGTACGCGACTCTTTCAGGTCGATGACCCGTTCGCCGTATTGTTGAGCGAATTTGTCTTTGTTGTCGAGGAAGAATACGTAGGGTTTGGCGTAGGGCGAATTTACGTATGCCATGAAATAGCCGAACGTCTCTTTGTCGGTGAGCATATCGTCGCATTTCTTGTCGAGATAGTCGGGCACGAGAGCGGCGAGACGGTCTCTTTCAGAAGCCGCTGCGAGGACTTGGAAATATTCTTTCATGAAAGCGTCGCTGCGTTCGCCGGCGTTGTAGCGGTCGGTCATGGTTTTGATGTTGTTGCCGGAGAGGCCTGCGACGGTGTTTCTCAGAAATTCCTGCGTTCCGCCGTAGCCTACCATTTTGTGCACGACCTCTTCGGTTTTCGGATCGACGAATACCATTGTAGGATAAGCGGTTACGCCGAATTTATCTTTTTGGGCGATACCGTCGGGAGTTTCCATGTCGAGTTTGAGGCATACGAAGGAGCCGTTGTAGAGTTCGCTTACTTCGGGGTCTTTGAAGGTGGTTTTCGCCAGCTGTTTGCAGGGGCCGCACCATTGGGTGTAGCAATCGACGAAGAGCAGCCGGCCGGCTTTTTTAGCCGTTTGGAGCGCTTCGGCGTAAGAACATTCGAGGAATGTGATGCCGGTCGTGTCGGCCGGCTGTTCTTGTGCCGCGATTGCCGTAAAGGGCAGAACGAAGGCAATGAAAGAAATCAATCGTTTCATAGGGTTTTATTTTTTGAGATTAGAAATCGATGAATCCGCTGTTTTGTTTGATGACGCCGTCGGAAATTTGTATTTCGTAGTTGGGTATCGGCAATATTTTCCGGTTGTCGGGCAGTCCTTTCACGCGCAGGTCGCGGCCGGTGCGGATAAGGTCCCAACGGTAGTGCCCCTCCATAGCCAGCTCCCGATTGCGCTCCACGAGTACGGAGTCGATGAAGGCTTGTGCCGACGGGAAGTCGGCGGCGGTGAAGGCTGCCGGTTTCTGTCCTTCGGGGAAGGGTTTGCAGCGAATGTCGTTGAGGTGTTGCAGGGCTTCGTCGCCGATGCTGCCTTCGATGCGGGCGAGGGCTTCGGCGCGGGTGAGTTTTATTTCCGAGAGGCGAATGTACTGCACATCGTCGTAGCAGCCGCCGTTGTCGTATTTCATGCAGGCTTTTTTGTCGGATTGCAACTGGTCGGAGCCCTGTTGTATCAGGTAGGCGTCGGTTTCGCCGTATCCGCGCAGGTCGCCGGGCAGGTACGAGGCGATAAGTTCGTCGGCGGCGCAGAAACTGCTTTTGGAGTAGACGTCGGTCCACCCGCAGGGAAATACCGCCGTGCTGATGCGGCTGGGCTGGAACAGTATCAATTCCGATGCGTAGTTGGTGGGGTCGGGATAGGTTTCGTTGTAGACGTTGCTGGGGAAGATGTTGGTGCGATGGTCGTTGTAGGCGCTGTTGAAGGTGATGCCCGATTGCAGCACTTCGCCGGCGTACTGCGCGGCGAGGCTCAATTCGTCGGTGTTTCCGGTGTAGGAGCCTTTGTAAAGGTACACGCGCGAGAGCAAAGCCCGTGCGGCGGTTGCCGATGCGCGGAAGCGGCCGGCGGGTTCGTATTCGGTTTGCGGCAGGTCGGGTATGGCTTCGGTCAGGTCTTTGATGACTTGCGTATAGACTGCGCCCACCGATTCGCGCGCCTGCACTTTGTCGGGGTCGTAGCCGTCGTAGGGGGTGAGGCGCATTACCAGCCCGAGTCCGTTGTCGTCGCCGGTGAGGGCGCCGTCGCCGTAGATGCAGAGCATGGTGAAGTATTCATAAGCCCGCAGGAATTTGGCTTCGGCGATGTGTTGGCGCATCAGGGCGGGGTCGTAGCTGCCGAATTCGTTGATTCCCGCGATGATGTTGTTGGCGTAGTCGATAGCGTTGTAGCCGAGCGAGTAGATGGTTTTGATGAAACCGTCGTGTTCGTCGGTGGTATATTCGCAAAGTTCCATCGGGGAGAGCCGCGAAGCGCTGTTGTGCACGTTTACGTTGTCGGTGCCCACTTCTGCCACGAGATGGGCGTAATATAAATTGGTGTAGTTGTTTTGGTCGTTGGGCGCGCCGGAGAGGAACGTGCAGAGACGGGTATAGGCGCCCATCAGGGCGGCCTGCGAGGTTTTGGCTTCTTTGTAGACTGTTTCATCGACCATCGTGTTTTGGGGCGGATAGTCGAGCGAGCAAGCCGAGAGTGCCGATAAGGCGGCAAGGAATAAAGCGAGAGAGATATGTTTCATAGGTTGGTCCTCCTGTTGTTAAAGTCCTATTCTTATTCCGAATTGATAGCTGCGCGACGACGGCATCGTCAGGTTGTCGTAGCCGGTTGCCGTTGCCGACGAGCCGAATGCGCTGACCTCCGGGTCGAGACCCGAGTAGGGGGTTACGGTAAAGAGGTTGGTGAGTACGACAAAGAATTTCAACTGTTCGAAAATTTTGGTTTTCGTCAGAGCGCGCTTGGGCAGCGAATAAGATAGTTCGATGGTTTTCAGCCGGAAGTAAGAGCTTTTTTCGAGGAATCGCGTCGAGGTGATAGCCGAAGTATAGTCGTAATTGTTGATGATAGAGTTGTTTCGCAGGCTCGGAATGTCGGTTTTCTGTCCGGGAATCTGCCAGAAGTTGAGAATGTCGCGCGAGAGGTTGTTTGCCGACTCGGTGGCATAGGTGAGCAGCTGCGCCCGTGTGGAGTTTATCATGCGGCCGCCTACGGAGAAGGTGAACATGATGTTTGCTTCGAGACCTTTGTAGGTGAAGATGTTGGTAAAACTTCCGTAGAATTTGGGTTCGGCTACGCCATAGATGAATTTGTTGGCGTTCGAGGTGGCGTAGTTCGAGGCGGGCGGCACGGTGGTGAGGGTACCGTCGGCGAGCCGCCACAGGGGGTTGCCGGTCATTTCGTCTACGCCGGCCCATTCGTGCAGGTACCATTGTGCCATGGGGTATCCTTCGGCGTAGTATTTGAAGGAGCTGTTGGCTTGGTCGAGCTGGTTGCCTTCAAAGTTGAGTTTCAATATCTTGTTGCTGTTGTGGGTGATATTGAGTATCGACTGCCACTTGAAATTTCGGGTGACGATGTTGTCGGAAATGATTTGCCCTTCGATGCCCTGATTCTGCATGTCGGCGATGTTTTGCAGCTGGGTGGCGTAGCCGGTGTAGGCGGGCAGGTCGGAGGAGAAGAGCATATCGGAGGTGCGTTTGTAGTAGTAGTCGAGCGTGAGCCGCAGCCGGTTGTCGAATGCGTCGAAGTCGATGCCGGCGTCATAGGTGATTGTTCTTTCCCAATTGAGGTTGATATTGCTCGGCTGCGACATCGAGAGGAACTGTTCACCGCCGTACGACGAAGCCGTGTTGAGCACGTAGATGGCTTGTGCGCCGTAGTAGCTGTTGTTGGCGTCCTGACTGGTCCACCCTACGGAAGCCCGTATTTTGAATTCTTTTATCCATTCGGCGTTGTAGCGTATGAAGTCTTCTTCGGAGAGCCGCCATGCTGCCGAAACGGAGGGAATGTTGATGAAGCGGTGGTTGCGGTTGTAGCGCGAGGAGCCGTCGAGGCGGTAGGATACGCCGAACATGTAGCGGCGCATCAGTTGGTAGTTGATGCGGGCGAAAGCCGAGAGCAGCGACTGCGTGTCTTCGCCGGCGGCATTTACGCGGCGGGTCTGTGCGGCGCCGATGCCTTTGGTGTCGCTGCTGAAAAAGTCGGAGCCGGCAATCGAGTTGTTGTATTCGTGGGCTATTTCGTAGCTTTCGCCGACGACGGCTTGCAGGTAGTGTTCGTTGTTGAATACTTTGTTTATCGTTATCGTGTTGTTATTGACGATGCGGTATCGCTGCGATACGGTTTCCGAAGCCTGATTGTTCGGGGTCAGGCTGGCTACGGCGGCGGGCAGTTCGGGTTTGAAGGTGTTTGTGCGGCCGTCGGATATGTTGATGCCCAGTTCGGTGCGCAGTTCCAGCCACGGCAGTACGTCGTATTGCAGGTAGGCGTTTCCTATGGTGGTGATGTTTTTGCTGCGCGAAATGTTGTCGTAGGCGTAGGCTACGGGGTTGTAGTTGTCGTTGCTGCCTTTGGCGTTGAGGTTGTGGCCGTAGTAGTATTTGCCGTCGGGCCCGTATATGGGGAGGTTGGGCGCGCGCAGAATGGCGTCTTTGTAGACGGTGGGAGCGTTTACGGCGTTGTTATCGACGAACGATATCGTAACGTTGGCTCCCATCGAGAATTTGCGCGAAAGCTCCGTGTCGAGGTTGAGGCGTGCCGAGTAGCGCTGCAAGTCGTTGGCGATGACGTACGATTCGTTGTTGGCGTATGAGAGGCTCAGGAAGTAGCGTGTTTTTTCGCCTCCGCCCGAAATGGAGGCGTTGGTGTTGTGGCTTATCGCCGTGCGGGTTACGGCATCGACCCAGTCGGTGTTGTAGCCGGGTGTATAGAGGTCGGAGGGGTAGAGCTGTTTGTATATCATGACGTATTCGTCGCCGTTGAGCAGGTCGAGCTTGCCGATAGGGTTGTCGAGGCTCAGCGTGTACGATACGTTTACCGAGGTGCGGTTGTAGGCGCCGCTTTTGGTGGTGATGAGTACGACACCCGCCGAGCCGCGCGAGCCGTAGATAGAGGTGGCGAAAGCGTCTTTGAGAATCTCTATCGACTCGATGTCGTCGGGGTTGATAGAGAGCAGCGGGTTTTGTTCGAAAGAGTAGTTGAGGTCGGTGTTGTTTACTAACGAGCCGCCGCCGGTGGAGGTGCCTTGCATGCTTACGGCGCTTATGGCGCCGCCGGAGGTCGATACCGAGTTGGCGGAACGGTCGGTGCCGTATATGGGTACGCCGTCGACCACGTACAGGGGGTTGTTTTCTCCGATAATGGAGCTGACACCGCGTATGGTGAGCAGGTTGGCGCCGCCCAAGGCACCCGAAGAGTTCGATACGAATACACCCGGAGCGCGGCCTTGCAGCAGCTGATCGACCGACATAAACGCCTTTTGCTCGTCGAGCTTCACCGACGATACCGAGCCGGTGATGTCGCGCCGCTCCTGTTTGCCGTAGCCTATGACGGTTACTTCGCTGGTATTGACGGCATCGGGCTGAAGTTTTACCGAAGCTGCGGCATCGGGCGAGTCGATGACGATTTTCTGCGTTTTGTAGCCGATGAACGAGAATCTGACGGTGCTGCCCTGCGGTACGCTCGTCAAGGTGAATGTGCCGCTGCTTGTCGAGAGCGTGGCGCCCTTGCCTTCGACGGCAATGGTAACGCCTGCCAGCGGGGCGTCGTTTTCGTCGTACACCGTGCCGGTGATTTTGGGAAAGGTTTGTGCCCATGCCGTCCCGCCGAATAACAGCCAGAGCGATAGCAGGCATAACGGGAAAATTTTTTTCATACGCGGATATTTCGGGTGTAAGTGTGTGGGTGGAGAGAAAATACCCCGCGCGCGGATTCGGTGCGGCGCGCGGGGTATGGAATAGGGTCAGCGGGAAATTATTGCAGCTGGAATGCCCATGCGGCAAACGAGGGCTCCATTTCGTCTACCGAAGTGGAGTAGGGCGAGTACTCGCCGCAGGATAAGAAGCCGCCGAATACGTAGGCGATATCGTTGTCATCGACCACGATTCTCGGGGTAACGGTACCGGTGTATGCGGGATTGACTTCGAGAGCCGTCCACGTCGTACCGTCTTCCGTGCGGTATATCTTGTCGTTCATTACGCGGGCACCTTCTTCATTATAGCAGCAGCCGCCGAAGAGGTAGGCTGCGGTGCCGGCGTTATTGGTAACGACGGTTGCACCGCAAAGGGCACCGACGGCAGTATTGTCGCTTGCCGTAATGAAATTTTCACCGTCTTCGGAGCTGTATACGGCTGTTTGGAGTGTCGTGGGACTGATAACTCCGCCGGATCCGCACATGATGAATAATTTATTGTTCAGTACGAACGTGGAGCAGAGGCTTCTCAATGCGATCCGGGCAGACATGATCGGAGTATAGGTTTCCCCATCGGATAGACAATAAAACGATTCGTTAGAGCTTTGGAACTCGCCATAATACTTTGTGCCGCTTTCTAAGTAGAGTTTTTCGTTGAATACGAACGGTGTAGGGCGGAGGAACCCGAGTAGACCGCGAAACGCCATCACACGGAACATATCCGACGGATCTTCCATACTGCCTTCGATGCTTTCGTCGGTCCATGTATCGCCGTCGGCGGTCGTCCATGTACGGAATGTCTTCAGATTCAATGCTCCGCCTGCTGCTGCCATGCCGCCACCGGTTCCGCTACCTCCTTCTCCTTGTTCCGGCATATCTTCATTGAGGCGAACGCCGCCCATGATGTAGAGCTTGTCGTTGTAAATCACCGGCGAAGCTCCCATACCGCCGATGTTGTCGGCGGCTTTCTCCCAGCTGATACCGTTGGTCGAGGTATATACGCTGTATTCGGAGGCGTCGCCGGTTCCGCTGGCGGTGAAAGCATAGAATTTGCCTTTGAAGAACGCTACGGAGTAGTCGTACGTGCCGGCAGGAATACCGCTGTTCCGCAGGTTGGAGGTCAGGAGTTTTCCGGTAGCGAGGTCGGCATCTTCTTCGGTGCAGGAAACCGTGAGCACGTACTCTTTGGTTTGACCGTCGCAGGCGGCGGTGAGGGTTACGGAATTGTTGAGGTTGAACGTGCTGTCTTCGAGTGCTTTATCATCGACAGTAACCGTAGTGTTCAGGGTAGCCTTTGCGGCAATCGTGCAGGTTTCCAAATCCGAAGTCTGGGTAGTAACGGGCATCGTAATCGTAAGCTCGGTTTGCGAAATGGAAATATCGCTCAGGGTATACGATACTCCCGCTTTCGTGGTAACAGAAACTTCGGTGATACCGAAAGACGCTGCGTCGCCGGCGGCATCGTCTTCGTCGCAGCTTGTGAAGCCGAGAGCAGCCAGCGCGGCTGCAAACAGCATAGCATTCAGTTTTTTCATACTAAAAAAAATTTTGATGTTAAAAATAGGTTTTTGTGGTTTTGTCGTTTACATGGATATGGCGCTTATGGATATGCTCTTGCGGGGAGCGGGCTTTTCGGGCGCCACGCCGTCGAGCGCTTTCTGTATCGTTTCGCGAATGGCATCGCCCCGCAGGTTTTTGGCATAGAGGTTTCCCTGCGCGTCGATGAGCACGATATGCGGAATGCCGTTGAAGCGGTAGTCGCTCATCACCTGTTTTCCGCCGTCGGTAGCGTGTATTTGCAGCCACGGCATGTCTTCTTCGGCCGCGGCTTTGCGCCATGCGGCGTCGTCGGCGTCGATAGAGACGCTCAAAAATTCCACGCCTTTGTCTTTGAATTCTTCGTAATATTTTTTGAGATTGACAATCTCTTTGCGGCAGGGACCGCACCAAGAAGCCCAGAAATCGACAAGCACGATTTTGCCTTTGAGGTCGGAGAGGGCGAGGGGGGTGCCGTCGAGCTGCGGGTAGGCGAATGCCGGGGCGGGGTTGCCGTTGTCGAGCCGTTCGCGCTGCGCCTTGTCCCGCGCCACCTGTTCGCGGTATTCCTGTATGGGGGCATATCCCGGGTGCTCGGCTTCGAGCCGCGACAAAACGGATTCGATGAACTCTTTGTCGGCGTCGGGGTTGAAAGCCGGCAGCAGCGCCAGCACGCTGGTAGTCGCGGCATTGTGCTCGGCAATGTAGCGCACGCGGGCTTTGTATTCGTCGCCCAGATATTCGTAGAGCGCGCCCGAGATTTTTTTGCGGACATCTTCATCGGCACCCGACTGGTAGGCTGCGCGCGAAACGGCAATCATACCCTGATAGTTGCGGTAGCCGCAAAAATTGTACTGGTTCATGATTTCGTTTTTTACGCCGCCGCGTATATATACATAAGGAGGATTCTTGATTTTGATGCGGGCGGTGTCGTATCCGCGGAAGTCGATTTCGAGATTTTCATCTTCCGCCCATATCTGCACCGACTGCCAGTGTCCGCAATCGACGGTATAGACTCCGACCGAGTTTACCGGCAGCCGGAGCGTGTATTCGTTGTTGTCGTCGATTTCGGCTTCGGCAAAGACTTTTCGCCCCGTTCCCTCCTGCCGGTAGACGGTCATTTTGAATTCGGGCTGCGGGGCGGGATAGTTCCAATATCCTTTGTAGGTGAAAGCTACTTTCCCTTTAATGGTAATGGTGTCGGGCGCGGAAAGCTCCGTTGCCGGCACCGGCTCTTTTTTCGTTTTTTTGACTTTGGCGCCTGCGCTGCATACCGACAACGATACGACCAGAGCCAGAAGAATGTGAATTTTCATGATGATATGCGTGTTTTTTTGGCAGAATCTGTTTCTTATCGTTCTTTTTTCATATATTTGAACATTCTTTCTTGTTTGTGCATAGACCCGTTTCCGAAGGTAAATGCGCCGCAAAGTTATATATTTACAGAGGAAGTGCAAATATTTTTTCATAAAAAAGCGGATATTAAAATCAATTTTGAATCGGCGGGGTGTTTTTTTCGATAATTTTGAGGGTATAGCGGAAAAAACGTATTTTTGCATCGTGTGCCGAGTGCACCTGCGAACACCATGCTCAGCGACTATTTCATCGAACGGCTTTCCGAAAACCTGCCTTACGTGCCTACGGAGGAGCAGGGAGAGGCGATAGCGCATCTCGCCGATTTTTTGTGGGACGACAATGTACCGTCGGTCTTTTTGTTGAAAGGGTATGCCGGTACGGGCAAGACCTCGCTTGTGGGAGCGCTGGTGAAGACGCTCGAATCGTTCGAGCGGCGATGCATACTGCTTGCCCCGACAGGTCGCGCCGCGAAAGTTTTTGCATCGTATGCGGGACACGCTGCCTATACCATACATAAAAAGATATACCGCCAACGGGTGTTTACGGGCGATTTCTCGGGATTCCAATTAGCGCACAATGCGCATAAAAATACATTTTTTATCGTCGATGAGGCGTCGATGATAGCCAACAGCTCCGGCGACGGCGCCGCTTGCGGGTCGGGACAGCTGCTCGACGACCTTTTTCAATATGTATATTCCGGCGCCGGGTGCCGCCTGATTCTGCTGGGCGATACGGCGCAGCTCCCGCCGGTGGGGCAGGCGGAGAGTCCGGCTCTCGACGAGAAGTATGTACAGCGGTACGGCTATCCGGTGTACGGCTGCGAATTGACGGGCGTGGTGCGCCAGACCGAAGATTCGGGCGTGCTGTTCAATGCCACGCGCCTGCGGGCGGAGATGCGGCAGACGCCGCTCGCCCTGCCGAAAATACGTCTGTCGGGATTTCCCGATGTGCGCTACGTGCGGGGCGATGAACTGATAGAGGCGCTCTCGACCGACTACCGGCGCGACGGCATGGACGAAACGATAATCGTAACCCGCTCGAACAGACGGGCAAATATTTTCAATCAAGGAGTGCGCAACCGCATTCTCTACCGCGAGGAGGAACTCGTGTCGGGCGACCTGCTGCTGATAGCCCGCAACAACTATTTTTGGAGCGAAACGTACGAAAATCTCGATTTCATCGCCAACGGCGACGTGGCGCGGGTGGTGAGGGTGCGCGGCACGTGCGAAATGTACGGCTTCCGCTTTGCCGACGTGGCGCTCTACTTCCCCGACTACGACACGGAAATAGAGGCGAAAGTGATACTCGACACGCTGCAATCGGAATCGCCGTCGCTCACGGCGGAGGAGAACAACCGCCTCTTTACCGCCGTGATGGACGACTATGCCGACGTGCCGTCGAAACGCGAACGGTTGAAGCGGCTGAAACGCGACGTCTGGTTCAATGCCCTGCAAGTGAAGTATGCCTATGCCGTAACGTGCCACAAGGCGCAGGGCGGACAGTGGAGCAACGTGTATGTGGATATGGGATATATCCGCCCCGATGCTTTGGGCATCGATTTTTACCGCTGGCTCTACACGGCATTCACCCGCACGACGGGGCGGCTCTCGCTCGTCAATGCCTCTCAGGAATATCTCGAAGACAAACTGTCCGAATAACGGCGGACGCCCCCGACCCGCCGGCGCGGATTACAGGACGGGGCTCATCAGCCGCACGAACGACTCGACCACCCGTGTGGTGCGCGGACGGCGTATCCATTCGCCCAACGAAACGTTGCGGCACTGCTGCATGTCGTCGATGAAAATTTGTTTCAGACGCTTCGCCGTGTCGGGGCTGTACATGAAAGCGTTGATTTCGAAATTGTGGTCGAAGCTGCGGAAATCGAAATTGGTGGAGCCGACCGTTGAAAATTCGTCGTCGATGACGATGGTTTTGGCGTGCAGGAATCCCGCTTGATAAAAATAGACTTTGACGCCCGCCTGCAAAATGTTTCGCAGGTAAGATTGCGAGGCGAGCTGCAACAGACGGGAATCGCCGTGCGCGGGAATCATGAGGCGCACATCGACTTTCGACAGCGCCGCCATCTGCAAGACTTTGAGCAGGCTGTCGGTGGGGAGGAAATAGGGCGTCTGTATATAAATGTAACTCTTGGCGTTGGATATGGCTTTGAGGAAAGAGAGGGCGATTTCTTTCCATTCGCCCAGCGGCCCGCCGGTGAGTATCTGTATGTCGGTATTGCCTTCGCTTTTGACTGCCGGATAGTAAATCGCCTCCGACAGAAATTCCTGCGAAGTAAAGCTCCAATCGATGGAAAAAGCCGTTTGCAAACCGTATACCGCCGTGCCTTCGATGCGAATGTGCGTGTCGCGCCACACGCCCCAGCTTACGCCGTCGCGGTAGCGGTCGGCGATGTTCATGCCGCCGATGTAGCCCACCTTGCCGTCGATAATCGCCACTTTGCGGTGGTTGCGGTAGTTGAGCTTGTTGGCGAACTGCGGGAAGGTAACTTTGAAGAAAGGTCGTATCTCTACGCCGGCACGCCGCATTTCATCGTGAAAACTTTTTTTCACCCGCCAACAGCCCACGTCGTCGTAGAGCACGCGGACTTTTACTCCCTGCCGGGCTTTTCCCACGAGAATGTCTTTTATGGTATTGCCGAGCGAATCGTTGTCGAAAATGTAATATTGCAGGTGAATGAACGCGGCCGCCCCTTTCAAGTCGCGTATCAGGGCGGCGAATTTGCTCGCTCCGTCGGTGAATATTTCGATGCGGTTTTGCGCGAACAGCTTGGTGCCGCCCAGTTTGTAACCGAGCTGTATCTGCTGTTTTCCTGCCGGCGAGAGCGGCGACGATACGGCGGGCGTGCCCG
This sequence comes from uncultured Bacteroidales bacterium, assembly GCA_947589325.1. GTDB lineage: Bacteria > Bacteroidota > Bacteroidia > Bacteroidales > UBA11471 > Caccoplasma. The sequence continues at coordinate 27,163 of CANQAM010000013.1, forward strand.
ACCCCGCGTCGGACATGCGCTGCAAGATGCGCCGCTTGTGCCGCGAAATCATGCGCGTGTGGCGGTACTGCTGCCCGAAAAATAGATAGAATATGAAACCGCCGATAGGGAGAAATACCAATACGACAATCCATGCAAGGCTTTTTACGGGATTCCGGTTTTCGAGTATGACGACAATGATAGTAAAGATTATCGTCAGTACGAAAGCGATGTAGAAACTGTAATAAACCCAATCGCTCCAACTGTATGTCAGAAAATCGAGCATTGCGTTTTTTTTGTTTGTCGTACGGAAATAATTTTGGCTAAGATAACGAAAAAAACGGAAAATGCAATACAAATGTTTGAAAAATATAAAATCGAATGCAAGAAAGCCGAAAAAACGGCAGCTGCCGTTGCGCGGTGTTATAAACAGTTAAAAAAAGTTTTGTTCGGGTCGGGAATTAAACCTTTGCGGGGTACGGTTGTCAAAACGTCGGATTTTTTTAACGAAGAATTTATCCCGGAATGAAAAAATATATTTCGCTTCTCGTTTTTCTTGTGTGCGGACTCTCCGTTTCAGCTCAATGGGGCGGCGGCTTCGGCGGCAATCGACCGCCGCGGCAGGAGAATGCCCGCAGCGATGCTCCCGATGACAAGGCGGAATATCATATTACGGGCAGGGTGCTCGACGAGAATGGCGAACCGATGGTCGCCGTTTCGGTGCGCCTGCTGTCGGCTGCCGACAGTTCGCTCGTCGCCGGTACGGGTACGATGACCGACGACAACGGAAAATTTCTGCTCAATAATCTGAAACGGGGAAATTATTTAGTGCATCTCACTTTTCTCGGCTATAAACCGCAATATAAAGAGGTGCGGCTGCTGCGGGTGCAGCCCGCTGTCGAACTGGGTGCGGTTAAGCTGGAACCCGATGTCGTGATGTTGCAGGAGGCGGTGGTCGTGGGTATCGTGCCCCCTGTCGTCGTGAAAGAAGATACGCTGGAATACAATGCCGATTCGTTCAAGGCGCAGCCCAATGCCGCCGTGGAAGATGTGTTGAAAAAACTGCCCGGCGTAGACGTCGATGACGATGGCGGCATCAAGGTGCAGGGCAAAGAGGTGAAAAAGATTTTGGTCGATGGGAAAGAATTTTTCTCGGACGACCCGAAAGTGGCTTCCAAGAATCTGCCTGCCAATATGATAGACAAAATACAGGTGGTCGATCGCAAATCCGACGAAGCGCGCTTCTCCGGTATCGACGACGGCGAGGAAGAAACCGTCATCAACCTGACCGTGAAGAAAGGCATGAAACAGGGCTGGTTCGGAGCGGCACAAGGCGGCGGCGGTACGCGCATGGAGGAGTTCGACCCGATGTACGAAGTGAACGGTGTCGCCAACCGGTTTGTCAATAGCAGCCAATTCACGATTTTGGGCGGTTACAACAACACCAACAATCAGGGGGCGTCCGATTTGGCGTCGTCGATGTTTTCGGGCAGCAACCGCATCAGAAGCGACGGCAGGGGCGAGGGAAAAACGGGTATGGTAGGCGGTAACTTCAATACCGACAACGAATCGGAAACTTTCCGTATCGGTGGTTCCGTAAACTATATGACGAGCAACCGGTATTATTGGAGCCGCAGCGAGCAGCAGAATTTCCTGACCGCCGACAGTTCGTCGTTCGTCAATTCCCTTTCGGAAAACAGAAACATCAGCCACAATCTGCGCATGAATTTCCGCCTGCGGTGGGAGATAGATACTTTGACGACGTTGGAGTTCGCGCCGAATTTCGGATTCAACAAGTCGCTTCCCGACAACGAGAGCTACTCCGAAACGATGGGCGGATACCGCGATGTGACGTTGGCAGAACGCGACAGCGTGAACGACCAGCGCACCATTTCGGAAGCCGATGCGCACGGATATAATTTATCGGGGCGGCTCAGTTTCAGCCGCGCTTTCCGCAGCGACCCGCGCCGGCGTTTCAGTTTCAGTTTCAATTACAGCGGAAACCGGAACGAGGAAGACGGCATGTCGTATGACCTTCTGAATTTTTATCGGCAGAACGTGCGCGACTCCATACGGAATCAGCAGGACAACAATACGCAAAACGGAAAGTCGTATGATGTGCGCGCCACCTATGTGGAGCCGCTTTCGACACACTACTATTTGGATTTCGTCTATCAATACCGATATAACAACAACGACGCCGACGCTTATACTTACGATATGGACGATGCCGGCGGGTACGAGGAACTCGATTCGCAGGGAAACCCTGTCGCCGACCCGAATTTCAGCGATGTGTCGCGCAGTCGCTACCAGACGCATCGGGGCGAGGTTTCGCTGCGGGGCGTCTATGCCAAGATGAATTTCAATGTGGGCGGGACCGTGGAACACCAGAAAAGGGAAACGCGCTATCTCTTCGGCCGCAATGCCGACAACGACATTACGACCCGCACATTCAATTTCTCGCCGTCGCTGCGCCTGCGCTACCGCATCAGCAAAAACAAAAACCTGCGTGCCGATTATCGGGGAAATTCCACCCAGCCGTCGGCCCGGCAGCTGCAGCAGACACCCGATATCTCCAATCCGTTGAATATCTATCAGGGAAATCCCGATTTGAAATCGTCGTTCCGTCACCGCATAACGCTGCGATACAATGCATACAACCCCGATACGTACCAGTCGTTCTCGTTGAATGCCAATGCCAATGTTACGCAAAATTCCATCGTCGATAAGACTACATACACCGATGACGGAGGTCGCATTCGCACGCCGATAAACGTCAATGGCGAGTGGTCGGCCGGCGCATGGATTTATTACGATATGCCTTTCAAACGAAACAAGAAATTCCGATTCAACAGCAATACCAATCTCAATTATCAAAATTCGGTGGGCTTCGTGTCGCTCGACCGCAAAGAGACCGACAAAAACGTTTCGCGCGATGTTTCGGCAGGCGAAAGGGTGTCGCTGCGCTATTCGTCGGAACATCTGAATTGCAGCGTGGAAGGAAACTATAATTTCGAATATGTGAACAATACGATACAGACATCGAACAATTTGTTTACTTCTCGCTTCGGCGCCCGTGCCGGTCTCGACTGCTTTTTCGACTGCGGTCTGTCGTTCGGGACGGACTGCCGTTACACAGGTACGGCCGGTATGGCAGACGGGTACAACCTGCACAAAGTGATTTGGAATGCATCGCTTGCCTACTCTTTGTTGAAGAATAAAAGCCTGACTTTGCAGTTCAAGGTGTATGACATTCTGCAACAGAACTCGAACATCAGCCGGTCGGTGAGCGGTACGTATGTGCGCGACCAAGAAACGAATGCACTCGGCAGCTACTGTATGCTGTACGTGTCTTACCAGTTCAAAAAATTCGGAAAAGGAAGCGACGGCGAGATACCGCGCGGCGGTTTCGGCGGCGGTCGCGGACCACGAGGATATGAGCGTTTTTAGCTTTGCTTTTTGATAGTGTTGTGAAGAAAGTCGGGAGTCGGAGACGATTTCCGGCTTTCGTTTTTGTATCTTTGCCGCCAAGAAAAAAGATGAAACGATGAAAAGAGGTGCGATAGCGTGTATGTTGTTGGCTGTTGCCGCCGTAGTGGCGCTCGTGTGGCGCGATTGCAGCGGCGGAGAGCAAACGGTGTATCATTACGACGAAGGATTGGTGTTCCACACGGTGTATCATTTTACTTACGAATCGTCGGAAAATTACCAGTCGCAAATAGAGGAGGAGTTGCAGCGGTTCAATGCGTCGCTGTCGCCGTTTGAGCCGTACTCGCTCATTTCCCGATTCAACGGCAACGATTCGACGGCGCGTGCCGACGACTGGTTTACCGCCGTTTTTGCGAGGGCAAAAGAGGTGTGGCAGGACACCGAAGGGGCTTTCGACCCGACGGTGTCGCCGCTGATCAATGCGTGGGGATTCGGCTTCAAGAGCGGCATACCCGTTACTCCGGCGGTAGTCGATAGCCTGTGGCAGCTCGTAGGTATGGAGCGCGTTTCGCTTGCCGACGGGCGGCTGCTGAAAGATGATGCCCGCATGACGCTCGATTTTTCGGCCATAGCCAAAGGGTTTGCCGTCGATATCGTGGCGTCGTTTCTGCGGACGCAGGGCGTCGAAAATTATTTGGTGGAAATCGGCGGCGAAGTGGCTGCCCGCGGTCGAAACGCACACGGCGGACTGTGGCGCGTGGGCATCGATACGCCCGACGAAAACAACGTCGCCGGCGGCGAGATACAAGAGGTTGTCGTACTCGACGATGCTGCGCTGGCGACGTCGGGCAATTACCGCAACTTCCGCATCGTCGATGGCAAGCGCGTGGCGCATACCATCGACCCGACGACCGGTTATCCTGCCGTGCATTCCCTACTGAGTGCGACCGTGCTGGCGCCCGACTGCATGACGGCCGATGCCTATGCCACCGCTTTCATGGTGCTCGGCGTGGAAAAGAGTCTCGAAATTGCCGAGCGGCACGACGACATGGAAGCCTATCTTATTTATGCCGTCGATTCCGCAGAGAGCGCCGTTGCCATGACTTCCGGCATGGAAGAGTATCTTTTCGGAGAGTGAATGCGCCGTTGCGGGATTGTCGTTTCTCCCGTGCAAGAAAAATGAACGAAAAAACTTTCCGTATTTCCGAATATTCGTTTATATTTGCAAGGCTTTTGAACTAACAAAAACGAAAAAACATGAATCAGTTATCAGACCGTTTGATGAGTCTCGCTCCGTCGGAGACGCTTGCCATGTCGCAGAAAAGCAACGAATTGAAAGCGCAGGGTGTCGATGTTATCAACCTGAGTGTGGGGGAACCCGATTTCAATACTCCCGACCATATCAAAGCCGCAGCCAAAAAGGCTATCGACGATAATTTCTCTTTCTATTCGCCGGTGCCCGGTTATTTGGATTTGCGGAAAGCGATTTGCGGAAAGCTCAAAAACGAGAACGGTCTCGATTTCACGCCGGAACAGATTGTGGTGTCCAACGGCGCCAAGCAGGCGATATGCAACGCCGTGCTGTGCATCGTCAATCCGGGCGACGAAGTAATCATACCCGCCCCGTGCTGGGTGAGCTACGTCGAAATGGTGAAGCTCGCCGAAGGCAAAAGCGTGGTCGTGCCGGCAGGCATCGAACAGGATTTCAAAATCACGCCGGCGCAGCTCGAAGCCGCCATTACGCCGAAGACGAAAGCGATTATACTCTGCTCGCCGTCGAACCCGACCGGCAGCGTCTATTCCCGCGACGAACTGAAAGCGTTGGCCGATGTGCTGGCAAAGCACCCGCAGATTATCATCATCGCCGACGAAATATACGAACATATCAATTATGCGGGCGGACACCAAAGCATCGCCCAATTTGAAAACGTGCGCGACCGCGTGGCAATCATCAACGGTGTTTCCAAAGCCTATGCCATGACGGGCTGGCGTATCGGGTTCATTGCCGCGCCGTTGTGGCTGGCAAAGGCTTGCAGCAAGTTGCAGAGCCAATATACGTCGGGCCCGAGCTCCATTGCCCAGAAAGCCTCGGTGGCAGCCTTTGCCGGCGACCAGCGCTGCGTGGAGGAGATGCGGCAGGCTTTCGAGCGCCGCCGCAATCTCGTGGTGGAGCTGGCGCGCCAAATACCCGGATTCAAAGTCAATGTACCGCAAGGAGCCTTTTACCTTTTCCCCGACGTGTCGTATTATTACGGAAAGAAATTCGGCGACCGCACGATCAGCGGCTCTGCCGATTTGGCAATGTATCTGCTCGAAGAAGGGCATGTGGCTACGGTGGGCGGCGCCGCTTTCTGCGCTCCCGAGTGCCTGCGCTTCTCGTATGCCACTTCCGATGAAAATTTGGTAGAAGCCCTGCGCCGCATCAAAGAGGCGCTGGCAAAGCTGCAATAACGATTTCCTGTATAAATGCAAAAAGCCTTGCGAAGAACGCAAGGCTTTTTTATATGTGTCCGATGTGTCGGCTATTCGTCGATTTCGCTGGCGAGAATATCGCGCAGTTTTTGCCGGTCGAGCAGGGTGATGCCCTGCGACGAAAAGGCGATGATGCCGTCGTCTTGCAACTCGATGAGCGCGTTCATGAAAATGGAGCGCTGTACGCCGAAGAACGTGTATAAGTCTTTTTGTTTGCAGAGTATCTGTATGTCGGTGGCGTTGCGCTGGGTGAAACTCAGAATCCAGAACGCCAGCCGCTCCTTGATGTTGCCCGATGACAGGGAGAGAAACGATTCGAGGCTTTTTTGCGACCGGCGGGAAAGAATGTTCAGCAGGTTGATGGCGAAGATGGATTCCTGCTGCAAAAGCCCGATGAACGACTGTTTGTCGAGCTGCATGATGCCGCAGTCGCCTTTTGCCCGGATTTCGCTCGGGTAGGAGGTGTTTTTGCCGAAAAAGTGGTTGGGAAACAAGACGTCGGGAGCATGCAGCGTTTCCGATACCCGTATCTTTCCGCTTTTGTTTACCATTTCGGAGCGGACGCTCCCCGAGACGATGAATTTCAGGTGCGTACACTCCTCACCCCGCCGGACGATGATTTCATTATCCGGATATTTTAAGAAATGAAAACGTGTTTTTTCAATGATTCCGGACATTTTTTCTCTGCTTACTCCCTGAAAAAGAGGGAGCTGCAATAAAATATCGTACATACTGTCCATAGTCGTTCGTTTTTAACAACTCAAAAATAAGAAGAATTATCCAAATCTCTAAACAATAAACATAAAATCAATTTAATTGTTTTTGAAAAAATCTATTTCCGCCTCTTTTTTTGTTAATGTATAACAGAAGAACGAAGGGTGAAAAAAAGTTGTGCCGATAACGTTTTTTGTATTTTCCTTTTTCGTTTTTTTGCTATCTTTGTTCGTACAATTTAACCTTAAACCTAATGATATGAACGGAATGGATTTTTATTTCGATTTGCAGGAAACGATTAGTGCGTTCGTCGTATTGTTTGCGGTGATAGATGTTACCGGTCTTCTGCCCGTGTTTATCGATTATCAGGATCGCGGCATGAAAATTTCGGCGCCGAAAGCCGCATTGTTTTCTTTGGCGACGTTTATTGCGTTTTTATTTGTCGGCGATTTTATTTTGCAGCTGTTCCAAGTCGATATTTCATCGTTTGCCGTAGCCGGTGCGCTGGTCATTTTCGTGATGGCTATCGAAATGATTTTCGGCATACAGATTTTCCGGAATGACGGCCCCGAAGGTTCGGCGACGCTGGTACCCATCGTTTTCCCGTTGATTGCGGGGGCCGGGTCGTTCACGGCATTGCTTTCGCTGCGGGCGCTGTACAGCCTGCCGAATATCCTCATCGCTTTGGTGCTGAATATCATTATCGTCTATTTCGTGTTGCGTTATTCCTCCGTAGTGGAGCGCATTTGCGGCAAGGCGTTCGTGTACGTGCTGCGTAAATTTTTCGGCATCATTCTGCTGGCGATTTCCGTGCGTATGTTCGTGAGCAACATCGCGGAATTGCTGCGGAAATTTCAATAATGTGAAAATAAGCATATTATAAACGCACGCAACTTGTTGCGTGTGTTTTGTTTTATAAATGGGGATATGGCTTTCGAAAAAAATGTCCGGTGGCTGTTTTCTGGAAAAATGACGGAAAAAGACGACGTTTTTTGAAAAAACAAGGTTTTGTAAGAAATTTTTGCCGAAAAATTTGGAATGTTACAAGAAAATTTCTATATTCGGCAATTAAAAAAATTAAGAAACGACAAAGACCTCAAAAAATATTGATAAAGATATGAGCTACTTGAAGTTTGATAAAGATTTGATGATAAATCTCGAACAATCTCTGCCGAAAGAGATGTTGCGTACCAACAAGTCGGGTGCTTATCACTGTACGACGATTGTGGGGTGCAATACCCGTAAACAGCACGGCCTGTTGGTAATACCCATTCCCGAAATGGACGATGAAAATCATGTCTTGCTTTCGTCGCTCGACGAAACGGTGATACAGCATGGTGCGCCGTTTAATTTGGGGTTGCACAAATATCAAGGCGATTGTTTCAGCCCGAACGGACACAAGTACATTCGGGAGTTTACCTGCGAGTCGGTGCCGAAGTGTACCTATCGGGTGGGCGGTGTGATTCTGAGTAAGGAAAAAGTTTTCATTTCGCACGAAAACCGCATACTTATCCGCTATACTCTGCTCGATGCCCATTCCGAGACGAAGCTGCAATTCCGCCCGTTCCTCGCTTTCCGCAACGCCAATTCCCTGTGCGTGGAAAACGGAAACCTCAACCGCCATTACGACGTAGTGGAAAACGGTATCAGCTGCTGTCTGTATGCCGGCTATCCGACGTTGTATATGCAGTTCAACAAGGCGGCAGAGTTCGTGTTCCAGCCCAACTGGTACAAGGGCATCGAATATGTCAAAGACCAAGAGCGGGGATACGATTACAAGGAAGACCTCTACGTGCCGGGCTATTTCGAGGTGCCTATCAAGAAAGGCGAAAGCATTATTTTCTCGGCAGGCGTGAGCGAGGTGAAATCGCGCTCGCTGACGGCTCTTTACAATAAGGAGTTGAGCGTGCGCACCTACCGCACGAGCTTCTACAACTGCCTGAAAAACTCGGCGCAGCAATTCTACTACAAGCGCGGCAAGGACAATTATCTGTTGGCCGGTTATCCGTGGTTCGGCGTTCGTGCCCGCGATATGTTCATCGCCCTGCCGGGCTGTACGCTGGCGGTCGATGACGTGCCGATGTTCCACGAAATGATGGCTACGGCATCGAAAGCGCTGGAAAAATGGATTCTCAAAGGCGAACGCGATGCGGTAATCAAGGAAATAGACAAGCCCGATGTGCTGCTGTGGGTCGTATGGGCATTGCAGCAGTACGCCAAGATGGTTTCGATAGAGGAGTGCCGCAAACGGTACGGCGAATTGATTTCGCTCATCATCGACAGCATCGTCAAATCGAAGATACCCAACCTGTTCCTGCACGACAATGGCTTGCTCTACACCAACGGTCGCGAAACCGTCGTGTCGTGGATCGATGCCGAAAACTGGGAGAAACGCCCGATTATTCCGCGCAGCGGCTATTTGGTAGAGTTTAACGCTCTTTGGTATAACGCGCTGCGCTTCGCCGTCGAACACGTGTTTATCACGCCCGAAACGGCTGCCATTGCCGACCGGCTGACGACGCTTGCCGATACGACTGCCGTCTCGTTCAAAGAGATGTTCCTCAACGACTACGGTTATCTGTTCGACTATGTCGATACGAATTATGCCGATTGGAGCGTCCGTCCGAATATGCTGTTCGCCCTTTCGCTCGATTATTCTCCGCTCGACAAGTCGGAGCGCAAAAAAGCGCTCGATGTCGTTACGCGCGAACTGCTTACTCCGAAAGGAATCCGCACCCTCAGCCCGAAAAGCCACGGCTATTCGCCGACGTATCTGGGCAACGAGGAGCAGCGGGCGTATGCCTATTATCAGGGTCCGGCGCGTCCGTGGCTCATGGGCGCCTATGCCGATGCTTATCTACGGCTGTTCGGGCTCAGCGGCGTTTCGTTCCTCGAACGCATGCTCATCGGCTTCGAGGAGGAGATGTCGAACAACTGTATCGGCTCCATTTCGGAGCTGTTCGACGGCAACCCGCCTTTCACCGGTCGCGGCGCCATCAGCTTCGCGGCCAACGTGGGCGAGATATTGCGCGTTTTGAGTTTGTTGAAAAAATACGATCACATATAATAAACCGATTTTAATCATATACACATGAAAGCACTCATGTTCGGGTGGGAGTTTCCCCCGCATATTCTCGGAGGCTTGGGAACGGCGAGCTACGGCCTGACGAAAGGCATGGCCGAGTGCGGCGATATGGATATAACTTTTGTCATTCCCAAACCCTTCGGAGATGAAGACAAAAGTTTCGCGCACATCATCGGCGCGGGCAATACGCCCGTCGTTTGGCGCGACGTGTCGTGGGATTATGTTTCCCAGCGGCTCGGCTATTGCATGGACCCGCAGGAATACTATAACCTGCGCGACCATATCTACGCCGATTTCAATTATATGCACACCAACGATTTGGGCTGTATCGAGTTCTCGGGACGCTATCCCGACAACCTGCTCGAAGAGATAAACAACTATTCGATTGTGGCAGGCGTGATAGCCCGCACCTACGACTGCGACGTCATTCACTCGCACGACTGGCTCACCTATCCTGCCGGCATTCACGCCAAGCAGGTAACGGGCAAGCCGCTCGTCATTCACGTGCACGCCACCGACTTCGACCGCAGCCGCGGCAATGTGAACCCGACGGTATTCGCCATCGAAAAAGACGGTATGAACTGGGCAGACCACATCATCACCGTCAGTAATCTGACGCGGCGCACCGTCATCGAGAAATACGGCATCGACCCGGCTAAGGTTACCACCGTACACAATGCCGTAGAGCCGCTCAGTCAGGAAATTCTGTCGATACAGATGCCGCGTAACCCGAAAGAAAAAGTGGTTACTTTCTTGGGGCGCATCACGATGCAGAAAGGTCCCGAATACTTTGTGGAGGCTGCGGCTCAGGTGCTGCGCAAGACCGACAACGTGCGCTTCGTCATGGCGGGCAGCGGCGATATGATGGACAAGATGATACGCCTTGCGGCGCAGCGCAAAATTTCAGACCATTTCCATTTCACCGGATTCCTTCGCGGAAAGCAGGTCTATGAAATGCTGAAAGCCAGCGACGTGTATATCATGCCGTCGGTTTCCGAGCCGTTCGGCATTTCGCCCCTCGAAGCCATGCAGGTGGGCGTGCCCTCGATTATCTCCAAGCAGTCGGGCTGCGCCGAAATTCTCAACAACGTCATCAAAATCGACTATTGGGACATCGACGCCATGGCAGATGCCATTTATTCGATTATTACCTATCCCGCCATGTACGAACAGTTGAAAACCGAAGGCAAGCGGGAAGTCGATGAAATAAAATGGGTGTATGCCGGCAAAAAGGTCATCGACATTTACCGGAAAGTGATGCAACGATAAAAATTTATTCCTTGAAAAACAAATAACAAGTATATGAAAACCATCTGTTTCTACTTTCAGATTCATCAGCCGTTCCGCCTCAAACGCTATCGTTTCTTCGATATAGGCAACGACCATTATTATTACGATGATTTCAACAACGACGAGATCATAACCCGTATTGCACAACGGTCATATCTCCCTGCCAATCAGACGTTGTTGGAGATGATAAAAAATTCCAACGGGAAATTCAAAGTGGCGTTCTCCATTTCGGGTGTCGCCCTCGAACAGTTGGAAATCTATGTGCCGGAGTTTATCGACTCGATGAAAGAGTTGGCAAAGACCGGCTGCGTGGAATTCCTTTCCGAAACGTATGCCCACTCGCTGGCATCGCTTCGCGACCCCGAAGAGTTTGCCTTGCAGGTGAAAGAGCATGACGACAAAATCGAACAGCTTTTCGGACAGCGTCCCAAAGTGTTCCGCAACACGGAGTTGATATACAACGACGAAATCGCTTGTATGATCGCCGACATGGGTTTCAAAGGCTGCATCACCGAAGGCGCCAAGCACATTCTCGGGTGGAAGAGTCCGAACTACCTGTACAGCTCTGCCGCCGTGCCCAAACTCAAACTGCTGTTGAAAAACTACAAACTCAGCGACGACATTACTTTCCGCTTCTCCAATTACGAGTGGAGCGAATATCCCCTCACCGCCGACAAATTCATGGGCTGGATAAATTCCCTGTCGGAAACGGAGCAGGTGGTGAACCTCTTTATGACTTACGACACGCTCGGCGAATTGCAACCGCGCGAGAGCGGCATATTCGAGTTTATGAAAGCCCTGCCCTATTTTGCCGAACAAATGGGTATCACGTTCTCCACGCCGACAGAAATCATCACCAAACTCAAACCGGTGGATACGCTTTCGGTCATTCACCCCATTTCGTGGGCGGACGAGGAGCGCGACACCAGCGCATGGCTGGGTAACCTGTTGCAGAACGAGGCGTTCGACAAACTCTATTCCGTTGCCGAACGGGTGCGCCTCTGCGACGACCGCCGTCTCAAACAGGACTGGCTCTACCTGCAAGCCAGCGACCACTTCTATTATATGTGCACCAAGTACCTCGCCGACGGCGCGATACACAGCCATTACAGCCCCTACGATTCCGCTTACGAGGCATTCACCAATTATATGAATGTGTTGAGCGACTTCATCGTGCGGGTGAAAGAGCAGTATCCCGATTCCATCGAAAACGAGGAATTGAACTCGCTGATTACCACGATACGAAATCAGGCATCGGAAATAGAGGTGCTGAAAAAATCGTTGAAAATAGCCAAAGAAGAGGTTGCGCAGAAAAAGTCGGGCGAAAAGAAAGCGCTGAAAGCAAAGGCAGCCAAACCGGCTGCCCCCAAAGCTGCCGCTAAACCCGCAGCCAAGCCGGCTGCCCCCAAAGCTGCAGCCAAGCCGAAACCGGCAAAAACCGCTCAAAAGAAATAATCCTTGTGAAATAGAAACGAAAAAGCGACGGACCCCTCCGCCGCTTTTTTATTTAATCGGCGTTTAGCTTTCCCAAACGCATCACAATAGATGTTTGACTACGCCCCATTTTCGATGCAATATATTTGATACTCTTGCCCTCTTTGTATAGTTGTAACAAGAATTTATCTTCATTGCGAGTCCATCGCTTATTGGCATTTTTGTGTTTTGCATAACTTCCTTCCGACGTTTTTTCGGGGTGTAAAAACTCATCGACAAAGACAGACGGAAAACGGTTGTCGTAAAGCACTATTGTTTTTATCTTTGCTCTTGTGAGGGCAACATAAAACAATCTTCGTTCTTCTCCGTATGGGAACTGGTCGCTTTTAGTGAGTACGTAATTAAGTACAGGGTCGTCGCTTATAAGGGACGGAAAACCGTATATATCTTTATTGCATTGCAAAAGTATTACATAATCTGCTTCGAGACCTTTTGATTTGTGTACGGTCAAGAATTCTATTTTTCGTCCTCCTATCATATAGTAGAATTTATCTCCCTCTTTAATGGATTGATACATAAAGGAGAGGTAATAATCGTCAAAAGAATAACGACCTAATAGAAATATGGATTTATTCGGTGGGATAGAAGATACTAATTCTCCTATTGTGTTGCAATAATCACTTCGGTCATAAGGATAAAACTCCAATTCGGTTTTCATCTCAGGACTAAAAGAGCGGATATTCTTTTGTATTTGGGCTTTATTGCGTTGGATAAAATGGGAAGATAGAGATACCAAAGGCTCTCCGAATCGGTATGTAGTTTCAATCTTATTTATTTCTGTTGCACCGAAGTATTCGGGAAATTGATTAAAAAGAGACATATCGCTTCCGGAAAAGCGATATATGGATTGCCAATCATCGCCGACACAATATAACTTTGCAGGAGGATTTCCTTCTCTCAATACTTTCAAAAAGTTGTAACGGTCAATCGATATATCTTGAAATTCATCTACAATGATATAGTCATACTCGACAGGGTGCGAAGTACGGCATATATCGGTGGCTTGAAGAATTGCATCGGTAAAATCTATTTGCTTATGTATCTTTAATGCTTGTATATAACAGTCATAAACGGGTTGAAAGATATTCATTATAATAAAAACACTTCGTTCATCATGAACAGTTTCTGCTTTTCTTAAAACTTCTATAACGGATTTGCAGCTTGATTTTATTAATGTAACGAAAGTAGCTATAAGCCGAATAAATGCTTTTTCTTGTTTGCTGTCTTCGGGTAAAACCAAATCATATAATTCTTCATTTGTTTTTTCGTGAATAGGCACTCCTGCATTATCTAATAATTTTCGGAGTTTATCGCTTATATCGGAATCAGAACAGAGAAAATCGGCACTCGAAGTTACCAGAAGTTGGGTGCCAAATTTTTTGTGAGCTACTTTCTTCCAAGTTATGCCATCATTATATTTTTGATTGGCTTCTTCGTATGTGATATTTTTATCCTTTGCAAACCATGCGGGAACGAGACCGTGCTCATCAACGCCGAAGTGTTCTAAGTAGATACGCTTTGTTTCTCCTTCCTGTTCAAAATATATTGAAAAATCGGGACGATATTGTGAATGCATTTCATCAGCTAACGGATATTCGTATGGTTCTTCATATCTGAATTTTATCCCAAGTGATGATAATATGAAGCATATCTTATACTCTTGTTCGCTTCTCACATATATGGCTTTACCGTCCATATCGGGAAATAAGGCTTTTAGTTGTACGTTTTTTTGTTCCGACAACATTTCTCTTCTTTCATCTTTGCGTTGCTCCCAATCGGTTTTGCTTGTTTGGTAATTCTTGAAATATTCTATAACGCTTTTTTTGAAAGCCGATTTTTTTAATAGATTGTGATAAATATCTATGAATAAAGCATCTGTATTATCGCAAATAGATGGTTTGGTACCGGTTGCTTTTCCTATAATATCGATAGCTAATTTATGAAATGTATAACCTTTCAACCCCTCAGTCGCTATTCTCTCTGTGAGTTCGGCTGCTGCTTTATTCGTGTAACTAATGAGTAAAATTCTATGAGGCGCAACACCTTTAATTTCTGTTAGATATTTGACTTTCCCGACGATAGACGATGTTTTTCCGCTACCGGCACTGCTGACCACCAAGCAATTGTCTTCTTCTGAAATGATTGAACGTCTTTGTTGCTTGTCTAATGGATATTTTAGACAATGGTCGAAAAAGTCTTTATGCGTATCGAGCAAAAAGGTAATGACACTGTCATTATGCTGTTTTACAAGTCGATTGATAGTCTCAAAATCATTAATGAATTTGGATATGGTTTCAGAGGGTGTTATCTTAAAAGTTTCAAGTTTTTCAAAAAGAGAATATACCTCTTGAAAATATGGCGTATAGTGATTAATAAAATCCTTTTCTTGCGTTGCAGAGATTATCTTGCCGGAAAAATTGTTGTTTAGATCTGTTGAAATATCGATGAATCCTTTTTCATTAAGAGCAGACAATCTCTCTCTTGTTTGTTCGCAATTGGATTTATCGCTGTATGAAGGAATCCTTTTTATTTGTTCCGATAACTTGTTTGCCTTAACTTTAAGACGGTTTCGGATTGTAGCTACAATTGCAATATAAATAGCAACAGCACATACAATTAAGGCAAGCAAAAGATTCATATATCAATTATTTACAATAAAATAATTATAAATCATCTATTGCCGCTTCTTCAAAAGCCTTTGAATTGATTTTGTCCGAATACCATAATTTAACACGACAACCATCGAATACACCATAGTAGACATTTTCGATAGATAGTGAAATATTGCCGTTTTCAATTTTGAATACAGAATAATATGTGCAGTTGTTATTTTTAACTTCACTCATTTTGATATCATCATCTTCGAAGAAATGAACAAATTTTTCAACACACTTATCAGGCTTCCCATATTTCTTTGAAAGCATTGATTTTAATCTATTATAATCAAAATCTAAGCCTTTCCACGTGTTTTGTCTTGGAAAAAGGACTGTAATTTCGTGGACGAGATCACATTTTTGGAAAGTCATTACACCAATTATACAATCTTTATAGCCAGCAAATTCTCCACTCAAAATGGCAACGCCGTCTTTTGTGTCAATATGACTAAATCCTGCATTTTCCATTTTTGCAACATATTCATTGAGAGTCCCATCAATAGGTACACCTTTGAAAGTGAGATGTTCTGAATTGCTTTGTGCAAATGCAGTTAAAGCAATTACCATAAATGTAAATGTGGCAATAAGTTTTTTCATAATCTCGTGTTTAATTATTTGATGCAAAGGTTTTATTTGTTCTCGAACAGGCTTGACAATGCTCGTCTAATGGCTTGGCGAATATCATCTGCTTCTGTTTCGCCGATTCTTTCGGCTACAAATGCATATTCCGATTACAAATATAGTGAAAAACGACTATCGCCGTTTATTCCCAATGGATTTTTACGCATTCCATAGTTGGGTGTTTTCCATTTTGAAATGTTGGGCGTCGTAATAGAGGCGTACGGAAGTTAGTTTTTGATTGAGAGTATTCTTTATGATGGAGACGAAAGCCTGCCCTGTCAAATCGTTGCCTTGCAAATCTTCACTTATGTTATATATTTCCGGAACAAACAGCGATATGACGACATCGCTGAACTCGTCGAGCTGTCCGAACGGGGCTAAATCGGCGAGTGACGGTTGTTTTTCCCGTATGCCGCCTATCCGTTCTTCTGTCGGATAAATGTTGCTTGTCAAGATGATTGTGATTTTGTATTCTTTTGCGAGGGAATACAACAATTTTGAGCATCGCTCCGATATGCAGTAACGGTTATCTCCGTCGTCGTCGATGGCTTGAAAAAGGTCGATAAATACGATTTCTACTCCTGCGGCGGCATATTCCCTTATGCACGCGGCGATGTCTTTGACGGGAACAAACCGGCGAAATTCAACATAGCAGTTCGTTTTTTGCAGTTTGGCGGAATGTTTAGCCCAAATATCGGCAGGCGATTTTCGCACGATGTCGATGTCCGTATTGGTAAGCGCCGAAAAGAGCCGGTTGTAAAATTCGGACTCCAACGTGGAGATATTCAATATAAGCGACGGACGCGATTGTTTAATGGCAATGTTGCAGATAAGGGTGTTGAACATCTCCGCCCGACCGTTGTCCGCCCGTCCTTCTATCACAACGACGCTGCCCGGTTCGATTCCTTTCAGAACGTTATCGAGGGCATTTATGCCCAGCATGAGGTTTTGTGCCGAAGTGTTCGCCACTTTTATGGATTCTTGAAGATTGTCGTATAGTTTCATGACAAAAACAGATTGGATAATAATTTGTAAATCAATGCGGTATTAAAATAAACCGCTACCATACAAATTTACTGTTTTTATTTTTACGGAACAGCAATAAGGGGATAAATCTTTTGCAAAAAAGTAAATTCGATTTTGCGCTTTACATATCGCATAAAATGCAGGGTGCCCATCTTTTTTGAGGAAAGGGGCAGGGAGTATGCTTGCGGGAGAGCGGGAAGTTTTGCGGGCGGGGTCAGTCGAGGAAGAGGTAGTCGTAGTGAATGAGGGGGCGTCCGCCCTGTTTGCCGATGAGCGTCCGGGCTTTCGAGCTGTCGCAGCTGATGCGTCCGACGCCTATCTGGTGGCTGTCGGGGGCGTATATCCGCACGATGTCGCCTTTCTCGAAATCGCCTTCGACAGCAGTTACTCCGACGGGCAGCAGGCTCGTCGCCCGACGGGAGAGCAGCCGCTCTGCCGCCTGTTCGTTGATGTGCAGTCCGCCTTTGGCGAATCCTTCGGAGTGGGCAATCCATTTTTTGATGCTCGATGTCGTTTTGTCCGAAGGAAGAAAGCGGGTGCAGGGTGTCGCGCCGTCCCGACGGAGCAGGGCGGCGAGTACGTCGTCGCGCCGACCGTTGGCAATGATTACTTCGATGCCCTCCTGCGCCACTTTGCGGGCGATGCTGCTTTTGGTGAGCATACCGCCGCGCCCGAAAGAGGATTTTCCCGTCTGAATGTATTTGGAGAGGTCGGTGCGGCTTTCTGCCGATATTTCGGGAATAAGGCGGCTCTGCGGGTCGTCGGGGGCGCCGGTGTAGATGCCGTCGATGTTGCTGAGTATGATGAGTATCTCTGCGCCCATCATGGAGGCTATCATGCCTGAGAGTTCGTCGTTGTCGGTGAACATCAGTTCGGTTACCGACACGGTGTCGTTTTCATTGACGATAGGAATGACGCCGTTTTCGAGCATGACCTCCATGCAGTGCTTTTGGTTGAGGTAGTGGCGGCGGGTGGAGAAACTCTCTTTCATCGTGAGTATCTGCCCGCAGGCGATGCCGTGTTCTTTGAAGAGTTCGTAATAACGGTTGATGAGTTTTGCCTGCCCCACTGCCGAGAAAAGCTGGCGTGCCGATACGGCGTCGAGCCGCCGGTCGTGTTCCATGCCCAGCTCGCTGCGCCCCGACGCCACGGCACCCGACGATACGAGTATCACTTCGATGCCCTGTTTGTGCAGGGCAGCCACCTGATCGACCAGCGCCGACATACGGGTAACGTCGAGCGTCCCGTCGGGTCGGGTGAGTACGTTGCTGCCTATTTTTACGGTGATGCGTTTGTAGCGGGGCATGGCGGAATTATTTAGATTTGTCGCGTATTTCCACGCGACGTATCTTGCCGCTGATAGTCTTCGGCAATTCATCGACAAATTCGACGATACGCGGATATTTGTACGGGGCGGTAACCCGCTTCACGTGGTCTTGTATCTCTTTGACGAGTTCGTCGCCGGCGCGCGATTTGTACTCTTTGGAGAGCACGATGGTGGCTTTCACCACCTGCCCGCGTATTTCGTCGGGCACGCCGGTAATGGCGCATTCGACTACGGCGGGGTGGGTCATCAGCGCGCTTTCCACTTCAAAGGGGCCGATGCGGTAGCCCGACGACTTGATAACGTCGTCGGCGCGTCCCACGAACCAGAAATAGCCGTCTTCGTCGCGCCAAGCCACGTCGCCCGTGTAATAAATGTTGTCGTGGAAGACTTCGCGCGTGCGCTCCTCGTCGCGGTAATACTCCTTGAAAAGCCCTATCGGATAGCCCTTGTCGGTGCGCACGACGATTTGCCCCTGTTCGCCCTCTTCGGCGCGGCGTCCGTCGGGCGTGAGCAAATCGACGTCGTATTGCGGATTGGGAATGCCCATAGAGCCGGGTTTCGGCTCTATCCACGGGTAGGTGGCGATGGTGAGGGTCGTTTCGGTCTGCCCGAAGCCCTCCATCAGTTTGATGCCCGTGATGCGGAAAAACTCCTCATATACTTTTGGGTTGAGGGCTTCGCCGGCAATGGTGCAGTAGCGCAGCGAGGAGATGTCGTAGCGCGAAATGTCCTCGCGTATGAGGAAGCGGAATACGGTGGGCGGTGCGCAGAACGAGGTAATCCGGTATTTCTCTATCATCTCCAGCACGTCGGCGGGGGTGAACTTATCGTAGTCGTAAACGAACACGTTGGCGCCGGCAATCCATTGCCCGTAGAGCTTGCCCCACACGGCTTTGCCCCAGCCGGTGTCGGCGAGGGTGAGGTGCAGGCTCGTTTCGTCGAGGTTGTGCCAGAACGAGCCGGTAACGATGTGCCCCAGCGGGTAGGTGAAAGTGTGCGCCACCATTTTGGGGTTGCCGGTCGTACCCGAAGTAAAGTAGAGCAGCGATATGTCGTCGTTGGTATTGACGTGTGCCGGACGCACGAAAGGCGCGGCAGCCTCCGTGCCGGCGTGGAAGTCGAGCCAGCCCTCCGGCACCGACGGACCTATCGACACGCGGTATTTGAGTGAGGGCGATGCCTCCACCGAGCGATCGACGTGCCCGAGCACAATGTCTTCGCCCACTGCCACAATCATTTTTATGTCGGCAGCGTTGCAGCGGTATATGATGTCTTTTTCGGTCAGCAGGTGGGTGGCGGGAATACATACCGCCCCGATTTTGTGCAGGGCGATAATCGAAAACCAAAATTCGTAGCGGCGTTTGAGAATGAGCATCACCATATCGCCTTTGCCTATTCCTAACGAGGTGAAGAACGCGGCGGCTTTGTCGCTTTCCCGTTTTATGTCGGCGAAAGTGAAGTCGATGTGTTTGCCCTTGTCGTTCGTCCAGCAGAGGGCTTTTTTGTCGGGAGCGGTGTGTGCCCACTCATCGACGACGTCGTACCCGAAATTGAAATTCTCGGGCACCTTTATTTTGAAGTTCCGAATAAAATCTTCCTGTGAAGAAAATTTCGTCTGTTGCAAGAATTTTTCTACCATGATGATTTCTTTTTTACCCAGTCGAATGTATTAGAGAATGATGGCGAGAAAGCGTACCCGTTTTCCGTCGAGCGCCTTCATGCCGTGTGGGCGGTTGGCGTCGAAGTAGAGGCTGTCGCCCTCGTTGAGGGTCAATTGCTTTTCGCCGATTTGCAGAATCATGCGCCCTTCGAGAATGTAGTTGAACTCCTGTCCCGGGTGGGTGTTGAGATAAATCTCTTTGCTTTCCGACGGCTCCACCGTTACGATGAAGGGGTCGGCTTTACGGTTCATGAAGCCGGCGGCGAGCGACTGGTATTTGTAGGCTTTGGTGCGCTGCACGCTGGCACCCTGCCCGCTGCGGGTGAGGAAGTAGCTGTTCATGCGCGGTTCTTCGCCGAACATGAGCGCCGAAAGGTCTATTTCGTAACGGGTGCCGATTTGGTGCAGCACGCTGACGGGAATGTCGGTTTCGCCCGATTCCAGCCGTTCGTAGGCTTCGGGAGTCAAGCCGCATACGGCGGCAACGTCGGCGACCGAAAGGTCGAGTACTTCCCGCAAACCTTTCAACCGGTGGGCGATTTGTTTGATTTGGTCGTTCATAAACAAAATTATTGGAAACGATTTGTTCTGCAAATGTATGAAAAAACGGTAAAAAGCGACAGGAAAACAAGAAATATTCGTTTCTCCCCGATTCTGCTGTGCCGCTTATGAAAATAACTTTTATCTTTGCAACACGGAGCGGGGCGAAAATACCGCTCCCGACCGGAAAAAACAGAGAAGATGAAACGTGTGCTTTGCCCCCGATGCGACGGGTATGTAACTTTCGACGAAACGCGGTGCGAGGCGGGCGAGTCGCTCCATTTGACTTGTCCCCACTGCGGGAAGAGCTTTTCGCTGTCGCATCAGGAAATTTCGGCGCAGGACGATGCCCCCAACTGCGGCCGCATCGTCGTGCTGGAAAACAACTGCTGCTACCGGCAGGAGTTTCCGCTCGCGCTCGGCGACAACGTGATAGGCAGGCGCAACAAGGGCACCGACGTGGATATTGCCATCGAAAGCAGCGATGCCGACTTGGAACGCCGCCATTGCATACTCAACGTGCGTCCCGATAAGCAGGGCGGATTCGTCTATACGTTGAGCGACTGCTCGGCGCGGTCGGGCACCTATCTGCGGGAGAGCCGGCTCGGACGCCGCGACCGGATACGCCTCGACGACGGCGCTATCGTGTCGATAGGCGGCACGACGTTTATTCTTTACCCTGCCGGTTTCGATGAAGATGCAGAAGATTAAAACCAAAAAACAGATGAATATGGAAAACATCGTTCTTTTCGATACGCAGGCAAGCCATTGTGCGTGCCTCCCGATAACGTTCACCCGCGCGGTGAGCGACGTGCGCGTGGGCATCGTTACGATACGTGAAAAATGGGAGCGTTTTTTGCCGGGTGAATATACGGCGCTGAGCGCGGAGTATCTGGCAGTGAAATATCCTGCCGTGCCCGACAGGGCTTTGTTCGTGGCGGGCAATCTCTGCCCCGATGCCGACTTGGCTGCCGCCGTTGCCGCTTTGTCGGAGGGCGAAGCGCTGCTCGGCGCCGACGATACGCTGCTGGCTTACCGTGGCGACCGTGCCGGTTTCGACAGCAAGGCGTTTGCCTCGACACGCCGGTACGAAAAAGATTACACGGCGATACGCGCCGTATATGATATTTTCAGGGAGAACGGCAAAGAGTTGGAAAAAGACTTCCGAGCCATAACGGCGGGACGCACCTCGCAGCCGCTGCCCGCTTCGTGCCGGTTGGTCGGCGACCCGTGCTTTGCCGACGGTACGCCCAAACTTTTCATCGAGGAGGGGGCGACGCTCGAATGCGCCATTCTCAATGTGAAGAACGGGGCGATATACATCGGTCGCGATGTCGAAATCATGGAGGGTGTCGCCATTCGCGCGCCGTTTGCCGCCTGCACCCACGCCACCGTGAACATGAACGCCAAAATATACGGGGCGACGACGCTCGGTCCGCACTGCAAGGCGGGTGGCGAGTTGAGCAACGTGGTGATGCTCGGCTACTCCAACAAGGGACACGACGGCTATCTGGGCAACGCCGTTATCGGCGAATGGTGCAATCTCGGGGCGGACACGAACTGCTCGAACCTGAAAAACAATTACGCCGAAGTGAAATTGTGGAGCTATACGGAACACCGCTTCCGCTCTACGGGGCTGCAATTCTGCGGTTTGCTGATGGGCGACCATTCACGCTCGGGCATCAATACGATGTTCAACACGGCGACGATGGTGGGCGTGGGGGCGAATGTGTATGGTCCCGGTTTCCCTCGCACGATTATCGATTCTTTTGTGCAGGGAGGCGCCGAAGGCTTCGACTCGGTCGCTTTGTCGCGTGTCGAGGAGATGGCGGAGCGCATGATGGCGCGGCGCGGCAAATCGCTTTCCGATGCCGACCGTGCTGTTTTGCAGGCGCTGTACGACCACCCTTATCCGCCGAAAGCATAGTGCGTCGGGCGAAAAATTTTCGCCGATGAGGATATAAAAAATGCAAGCGTTTTTTTTGGAGGCGCTTGCATTCTTTTCCGATGATTCTTGTTTAATCGAAGTATATGTATTATCTCTTTATCTGCCTTGTCGTCATCAACGGGGTCGTTTTTTTCGTGTACGGCATCGACAAGTGGAAAGCGAAGAAATCCGCACGGCGCATTTCGGAAGCCTCGCTGTTGCTGATGGCTGCGCTGGGCGGCAGTGTGGGGGCTTGGTTGGGAATGAAAGTGTGGCATCATAAAACGCTGCACAAAAAATTCAAATATGGCATTCCCTTGATACTGTTGGCTCAAATAATAGCTTTGTTGCTATTGTTTTATAATTGATTATCAATTTATTGTGCAAGAATCCGGCGGGCGACCGGCATGACGTTGGCAGGGGGACGACCGGCATCTATCTCGCGGCGCATATACTCCATGCAAGGCTCGGCGTGGCGGAAGAAGGCGTGATAACCGGAGCAAAGGTAGTTGAGTCCGTGTTCGCCGTCGGCAGCGGTGGCAAAACGGTTTTTGGGGCATTCGCCGTGGCAGGCGAACAGGTAGCTGCACTCGCGGCATTGACGGGGCAGGGCGTGGCGTTTCTGCCGACCGAATTGCTGCTGACGTTTCCCGTAGAGCATTTCGACCAACGTGTGCTGTCTGATGTTGCCCAACCGGTATTCGGGAAAAACGAAATGGTCGCAGCTGTAAACGTCGCCGTTGGCTTCCATGACTGCCGCATGACCGCAGTCTTCCGACATGGAGCAGACGCCGGGCGGCATACCGCACCAGTTGGCTAATGTGGCGTCGAACAGCTGGACGAAAATTTGTCCTACGTCGCTGACCACCCATTCGTCGAAAATCCGGCAAAGGAAATCGCCCCATTGCTGCGGACTGACGGAGTAGCCGGCAAGCGGAGCGTCCGTGTCGGCGGGAGCGGCGAGCGTGCGACCGTCGTCGTGGGGGAGAAGCCGCTCGACGACGGGGGTAAATTGCAGGTAGTGCGCGCCGATGTCGCGGAAGAACCGGTAAAATTCCAGCGGGTGGTCGGCATTGCAGGCATTGACCGTTGCCATGGCGTTCCAATCTACGTCGTGTTTTTGGAGCAGGTCGATGCCCCGCATGACGCTCTCCCACGACGGGTCGCCGCCGCGGCTGCGGCGGTAGCGGTCGTGCAGCTCTCGGGGTCCGTCGATGGATATGCCTACGAGCCAGCCGTTATCGTGCAGGAAGCGGCACCACTCGTCGGTAAGCAGCGTGCCGTTGGTCTGTATGGCGTTGTCGATGTGGCGTCCGCCGGCATAGCGGCGTTGCAGGTTGAGCGCTTTTCGGTAGAACGACAGCGGGCGCAGCAGCGGCTCGCCGCCGTGCCAAGTAAAGAGCACCTCTTGCATCGTCTGACTTTGAATGTAGTCGCGGGTGAATTGTTCCAACAGCTCGTCGCTCATCGGTCGGCAGGCGGCAGGGGCTCCGGAAAGATTCTCTTTTTCCAGATAATAGCAATATTCGCAGGCGAGGTTGCACCTCGCACCGACCGGCTTTGCCATGACATAAAGCGGTTTTCCAAAGGGCGCTATCATTTTTTTCTTTATGATGAAAAACGACAGTTGTCAAAACTCTTCTCCCGCCAACGGCCAGCAGGGCGAGGGTACGTGCTGCCGCTGCATCTCTTCGTCGAACTGCTGTACGAGGTCGGGATATTCTGCCGCCAAGTCGTGCTGTTCACTCGGGTCTTTTTCCAAGTCGTACAGCTCCAACGGGGCGCCTTTCTTGATGGTAACGCATTTCCATTTGCCGCAGCGGGCGGCGCGTTGCTTGCCGGTGAACTCCCAGTAAAGCAGGCGGTGGTCGGTGTCCGCCTCTCCGCCGTAGAACAGCGGCAGAATATTCATGCCGCTATACCCTTGCGGCAAAGCCTGTTCGGCGCCGGTAAGCGCGGCGAGGGTGGGCATGATGTCGGGAAAATAGACCGTATTTTGCAAACGTTGCACAGGTATGCGCCCGGGCTGATTGACGATGAGGGGCACCCGTATGCCCCCTTCGTAGAGCAACCCCTTGCGACCGCGAAAACCGGCGTTGCAGTTCAGTTGTTCGAGCGGAGCCTGAATGGCGGCGCCGTTGTCGCTGGCGAAGATGACGAGGGTGTTTTCGCGCAGACCCAGCCGGTCGAGTTCTGCCAGCAGTCTGCCTATGGCTTCGTCCATGTGAGTAATCAGAGCGGCGTAGCGTTTGGTGTTTTCGTCCCATTGGGCTTGGTCGTCGTACCACGAAGTGTCGTCGATGTTATAAGGTTCGTGCGGCGCATCGTAGGCGAGGAAAAGGAAGAACGGATTTTCGCGGTTGCGGTCGATGAAGCGAATGGCATCGTCGGTCGAGAGGTCGGTGTTGTGAATCACGTGCCGGTCGTGCTCGTTGGCGGAGATGTTGATGAGCGAGTCGCCATGAAAACGCCAGTAGGGATAGTAATAGGGGTCGTTGCTGTAAACGGTGGAGATAAGCCAGCCGTAAAATTCGTCGAATCCCCGATGATGCGGTGCTGCCGTAGGGTCGTAACCGTCGAGGTGCCATTTGTTTACTAAACAGGTGCGGTAGCCTGCTGACCCGACGACGGTGGCGAGGGTGGTGTCTTCGGGTTGCAGGTTGGTGCGTCTGACGATAGAGGTGTCGCCGCGCGGCGTGATTTTAAGTCCCGTCAGACCGCCGGCGGTACACATATTGTCGCGAATGCGCCCCTTGCCGCTGTGCATACCCGTCATCAGCGCGCAGCGCGAGGGCGACGAAATGCCGCTGCCGGCGTAACATTGGTCGAATCGGGTACCCGTGCGGGCAAGCTCGTCGATGTTGGGCGTTTTCACGTAGCGCGAGCCGTAGCACGACAGGTCGCCGTAGCCCATGTCGTCGGCGAGTATGAAGATGATGTTCGGACGCTCGGGAGTAGCCTTTTTGCGTCGGGATTGGGAGTTGCACGACACCAGCGACAGGGCGGTAACGGCAAGGGCGGTATGTTTCAACAGTGTATGACACATGGTATCCAAGTGTTGGTGGGAGCCATAAAGGTAATTATAATTTTTGGACAAAAGAAAAATTGTCCGTTTTTCAGTAGAAAATAATATGGCTACAAGCCCGTGTGCATTCGGTATAATTTTTGTACATTTGTAACATTCAAACAAATGTCTAACATAAAAAATTTGCTATGAAACAATTGTTTTTACTGCTGGCTTTGAGCTTGGTTGTGTGTGCCAATGCTCAACAGAAAGATTGGGCCGGTTTCGACAGGTATGCCGAAGCGAATGCAAAAATCTCCGCATCACCCGATGTCGTATTTATGGGTAACTCCATTACCGACAAGTGGGCTCGTATGGACCCTGAATTTTTTACCCGCAACAACTTTGTCGGACGCGGTATCAGCGGACAGACATCATCGGAAATGCTTGTCCGTTTTCGCCGCGATGTAATCGACCTGCACCCCAAAGTCGTAGTCATTTTGTCGGGTACGAACGACGTAGCGCAGAACAACGGTTACATAGCTCCCGAAAATACGCTCGGAAATATCGTTTCGATGTGTGAACTTGCCAAAGCGAACGGAATAAAAGTGATACTTTGTTCGGTAACGCCGACTTCGGTTTTCAGTTGGAGAAAGGATATGAAACCTGCACAAAAAATTCGGGATCTCAATAAACTCATCAAGGCGTATGCCGAAGCGAACGGAATTTATTACCTCGATTACTATCCGAAATTGACGGACGAAAAAGGAGGCCTTCCGCAGAAGTGGAGTTACGATACCTGCCACCCCAATCTCGTATGCTATCGTCAGATAATGGAGCCGATGGTGTGCGAAGCCATAGGTAAAGTGCTCAAAGTGAAAAAGAACAAGGTATTTTATATAGAGCCGGCACCTGAAAATTAAAAGCCGTTTTTGGCATGTCGGCAGCCATTGAAAAATTTTTCTTGGCATTCGGAAGACGATATCGCTGTTCCGATGTTGTCTGAGATAATAAATGTGTCAATGAAATGGAATGGGACAAAATAGAAATACGCGGCGCGAGGGTGCACAACCTGAAAGCCATCGATGTCGATATACCGTTGAACAAGATTGTCGGGGTGGCGGGCGTGTCCGGCTCCGGCAAGTCGTCGCTTGCACTGGGCGTGGTCTATGCCGAAGGCTCCCGACGCTATTTGGAGGCGTTATCGACCTATACCCGCCGCCGCATCTCGCAGGCGTCGAAAGCCGACCTCGACGATATACTCTACGTGCCTGCCGCCATTGCCTTGCGGCAGCGTCCGGGGGTGCCCGGCATTCGCAGCACGTTCGGCACGGGCACGGAGCTGCTCAACAGTCTGCGCCTGATGTATTCCCGTCTGGCGAGCCACCGCTGCCCCAACGGGCATTACTGCCCGCCGACGCTCAACGTGGCGGCAGGTCGCGAAATCGTCTGTCCGGAGTGCGGTGCGCACTTTTTTGCCCCGTCGGCGGAAGAGCTGTCGTTCAACAGCAGCGGCGCATGCAAGAAGTGCGGAGGCATAGGCACGGTGATGACGGTCGATGAAGCGACGTTGGTTCCCAATCAGGATTTGACAATCGACCAAGGCGCTGTCGCTCCGTGGAACTCCCTGATGTGGACGCTGATGATCGACGTATGCCGCGCCATGGGCGTGCGCACCGATGTGCCTTTCAAGGATTTGACGCCCGAAGAAAAGGATATCGTCTATCACGGCCCTGCCGTCAAGAAGCATATTTTGTACAAGAGCAAAACTTCGGAGGTGTCGGGTGAAATGGATTTCACCTATTACAATGCCGTCTATACGGTGGAAAATGTCCTGTCGAAAGTTAAGGACGACAAGGGCATGAAGCGTGTCGAGAAGTTTCTGAAACAGGATATATGTCCCGATTGCCGCGGCACCCGATTGAACGAAGCAGCTCTCGCGCCGCTCATTCGCGGCATCGGTCTGGCGCAAGCCTGCGAAATGACGCTTACGCAGCTCGACGAGTGGGTGAGGGGCATTCCGGCGTGGCTGCCCGAAGAAATGCGCCCCATGTGCGAAAGCATCAGCCAGTCTTATTTCGATACCTCCCGCCGGCTTCTCGAACTGGGGTTGTCGTATCTCAGCCTCGACCGCGCCGGCGCGACGCTTTCCACCGGAGAACGCCAGCGCATGCAGTTGGCGCGCTGCGTCCGCAACCGCACCACCGGCGTGATATATGTGCTCGACGAGCCCTCTATCGGGCTGCACCCCGTCAATATCGTGGGGCTGGTCGGGGTGATGAAAGATTTGGTGGACGACGGCAATTCCGTGCTGTTGGTCGATCACGATGTGCAGATTCTCCGCAGTGCTGATCGGCTGATAGAGTTAGGACCCCAAGCCGGCGCCAAGGGCGGGGAAATCATCGCGCAGGGAACGGTGGAACAAATCGAAAAAAATCCCCGCTCCATGATAGCGCCGTTCCTTTCCGCCCAGAGGGTGGCGGCTGTGCGCCAACGTGCGTCGGAAGCCGAGATGTTTGCCGCCGGCGCGATAACGATGAAGACTGGACGGATTCACACGGTGCACCCGCTCGAAGTCCGCATTCCCAAAGGGCGCATGGTGGCGATAACGGGCGTTTCCGGTTCGGGCAAGACCACGACGGTGCTCGAAAGCCTTGTGCCGGCGCTTCAATCTTCGATACGCGGCGAAAAGCTGCCGGCGCACGTGGAAAGCGTTTCCGCCGAAGGCATCAGAAATGTGAAGCTCATCGATTCCACGCCCATAGGCGCCAATGTGCGCTCTACGGTGGCAACCTATGCCAACGTGCACGACGACCTGCGCAGCCTCTTTGCCAAGACCCCTGCCGCCAAGTCGGCTTCGGTGAAGGCGGGCGATTTTTCGTACAACACGGGTGCGCTGCGGTGTCCGGTGTGCGACGGGACGGGGACGGTGAGTCTCGATGTGCAGTTTCTGCCCGATGTCGATATTCCGTGTCCGGAATGTCATGGCTCGCGCTATGCGCGACGGGCGGAAGAGTTTTGTTTGGAAACAGCCGGCGGGAACACGCTTTCGCTGCCCGACTTGATGAAAATGGACGTTGCCGATGCCGCAAAAGCCCTTGCCCGCTACAAGGTATTGAAATCGCGCCTCGAATCGCTCGACCGCATCGGTCTGGGGTATATTACGCTCGGCGAAGCCACCACGAGCCTTTCGGGCGGCGAAGCCCAGCGGTTGAAGCTGGCTGCCGAAATGGGGTGCCGACAAGACGACAGCCTGTTCGTTTTCGACGAGCCGACCATCGGTCTGCACCCGCTCGACACCCGCACCCTCATCGGGGTGTTTCAACAGTTGCTCGAACTCGGCGCGACGGTTGTCGTCATCGAGCACGACCTCGATGTGATTGCCAACTGCGATTACGTCATCGACCTTGGCCCGGGCGGCGGAGAAGAGGGCGGCAGAATCGTTGCGCAGGGTACACCGGAGCAGATTGCCGCCAATCCGGAGAGCATAACCGGCAGATTTCTTGCGCTCTGAAATTCCCTGTCGGAATCGTTTTGTCTATCAGATAAAAAACGCTCCGAACTGCTTTTGACAATTCGGAGCGTTTCGCCGCGTGACCCCGACAGGACTCAAACCTGTGACCTTCAGAACCGGAATCTGACGTTCTATTCACTAAACTACGGGGCCGAT
>CANQAM010000014.1 GCA_947589325.1 uncultured Bacteroidales bacterium
CGGCAAGCCTGCGTCGGTATTAGAACTGGCAATGAATTTTGTTGGCGAAAAGAGAAATATTCGGGCAATGTACGATATATTGGGCCGAAAACGGTGTGTTTTAGCCCATATCGTTGTCGATATTCTCTCGAATAGTCTCGAGTGTCATCTTTCTGCATTTGTTCCATCTTGCCTTAAAAAAGCCGGTAATACCCAGATAACATTGTCGGTCGAATCGACATACCGCAAACTACACCGACAGAGAGATTCTCGCAGCCAAAAGAAAAAATACGGGTCGTTATATTTTCTCTTTTAGCGGGCAGATTAGCCGTCGTGAAAACAGTCCGAAATTCAGTTTAGTTTACATATTTAGTCTATATATATACTAAAACAAACTAAACTATATATGCAGGTCGATGCCTGCGTATAGGGATAGGTATGATTAGCGATGCATCCAAAAGAAAATAATCCGTCCGGCACATTTTCTCTTTTGGTGGCAAAACGATTCTATAAAAAATGAGGAGGGTCTTTTATAACTAAGAGATGTCAATATATGCAACCCGTGAAAAGAAGTGGCAAGC
The DNA here is from genome assembly GCA_947589325.1 of uncultured Bacteroidales bacterium. Classification (GTDB taxonomy): domain Bacteria; phylum Bacteroidota; class Bacteroidia; order Bacteroidales; family UBA11471; genus Caccoplasma. The sequence goes on from CANQAM010000014.1 coordinate 561, forward strand.
AAATCTGAATAGGTAAGAATAAAAATGGTTCTTGTTTCTGTGTTGTTGCTTTTCCGATATTATTATGATATACATATTTAATATTCAGTAATATAGAAAATAATTAAGCTGTTTCCGTAGCCTATTAGGGCATTTTCACCGCTTTCACTCTCCGAGTGGCAGTAAAAAAGCCCATAGGCGAAAGGGCTCGCCCTCCCGACTCCCCGTTACCTTGCGGCTGGTATAAGACGGAAATTTACAACCCGATTCCAAACAGAACACCATTTATACATCAAACAACGAATCAGACTATGAGTAATATCCAATGCGCCGTGTGTCATCTTCAACGGGGTAACGGCAACGATTCCGGAATGTCATGCCACATTGAGCGCAAGACCGCCGACGGCAAAGTGTACACACCCGACAATGCCGACAAGACAAGAACACATCTCAATCGGGAGCTCATAACTTTCCCGAATGGAGTGCGCAACCGCACCGAGGCTGTCCAATACCGCATCGGCCATGCCGGACTTCACCGCAAGGTCGGCAAGAACCAGACAAAGGCTGTCCGTATTATCCTGACCGGCTCCCACGAGCAGATGATGAAGATTGTACAACAGGGTCTTCTTGACCGATGGACAGATGCCAATCTGAAATGGCTGCGCGACACCTTCGGTGAAGAGAATGTCGTTTCGTGTGTGCTGCACATGGACGAGAAGACGCCGCACCTTCACGCTACGGTTGTGCCAATTGTTACGGGAGAACGCAAACGCAAGTCCCGCGAGGGCGAGAAAAAGTACCGGACACAGACGGGACCAAGACTGTCGGCCGATGACGTCATGGGACGGGCGAGGCTGTCCACTTACTCAACCCCACATCGGCACAGGTGCCGGCGGCTCGCACTCCGACCTCCCTTGGAACGGCAAAAAGAATACCGAGAGATGGTAAAGTTCCAGTATTTGATTTATGAAGTCTGATTTATAAAAGTCAGACTTTTTCTTAACCAAAGAAAAAACGAGAACGATTATTGCTTTTCAATTTCATATACCTTCCATTTCCCATCGCCGGCATAGATCGCTTTCGCATTTACTTGGCAATTAGAGTTAATATCGTATTTTTCTAGTATGGTTTTATGGACATAGTAATCGCCAATAAAGGCAAAATCCGGATCCCCTTCATCATACATATCTTTATATTTGAGTTCCAGATAACCTGTTATGTTTTTAATTAGGCTACTATTGATTTCGTTTGTGCTCTCCGCTTTAAGTACTTCTATCACTTTCTTTTGTTTGTCGAGATTCTTCTTGTCATCAATTTTCCGAACAAAATAGTGAATCTTTATGAAATCGCCAACGGATGGTCGTAATTCCGTTTTATTATAATGTAGAATACCTGAAATTAACTTGGGTCCTAACACAAAATGGAATAGTTGGCGCAGATTATTAACATCATCCACCGCTACAATCCTGCACTTGAATTTTTCAATAGCCTCGTCCTCAGTGCACTTTTGTACGTTACATAAGAAAGTCTTGCTCTCTTCCTTGACTTTCTTTTTGTATTGGCGCAGTTTGACAAAATCTCCCTTGCTAAGTTCTTGTTGCTCATAGTGTTCAAAAAAGAGCGTTGAGTCTGTCGAATAAATATGATAAACCTTCTTTTCTATGTTTATATGTTGAACATAGCCATATTGAATCGGCAAACTCGACCAATCAGTTGTTTCTGAAGGAGCGGCTGCCAAGGGAATATATTTAATAATCGTTTCGGTCTTGGGTGGGCCCCAAGAAATTTCATTAGGAATAGTTCGGATTATTTCATCTTTGTATAACTGGAACTTCCAAACCTGCCCTTTATGACTATCCTTTAATATGGGGAATCTTTTCTTGTTAGCGACAAATTCAATCGTTTCGCCATCAACAAAAGCCATCATGGTCTTTCCGTTCTCGTTTTTCCATTTGTCTACGAGTACAACTTCTGTGAAAGGAATATCTTCGTAAGCGTATGCTTCCGCAATTGAGATATTTTCGACATAAAGAGCCTTGTTATTATCAGGAGCAGGAGTAGTCGAGAGGCATTGCTCAAAAAGAGCATCTATTTTCGAATCAATACGCCATCCCTTTTCTGCATAGTGTTTTTTATATTGACCAAGTTCAACGACTGCATTTGCATATTTCTTGGATTTAATTAGTTGTCGTGCCAATTCCAATCGTATCTTTCCTATGAAGTCCTCATTCTTTTCTAAGCTTATAGCTTTACAAAGAAAAGCAATCTTTACATCTACATCTTCACAACAATCGGCAAATTCACTCCAGATATAGTATTTTTCTCCCATCTTTTGGCAAAGCCTCTTATAGATATCCTTTGCTTCTGCTTGCTGCCCAGCACGTAGATGAAGTAACGCTTTTGACCTAAAGATCCAATCATCTTCTGGAAACTTCTCTATGGCCATTCCATACAAATCAATCAGCCACTGGAGATCTCCAATTTGTTCCTCGGAAAGATTTTCAAGAGCTTCTTTCGCTTTTTTTAGTGACTTCATTGCTAAGGGCTTATAAATCTCACCATTATCTCCTGTTTCTTCCTGCCAATCAGCTGTTCTTAATTTTTGAGGATTCCATTTTTTGAAGAAATCATAGAACCGCCATGCATTACCTTCTTTCATGATTCGTTCTGCCAGTCCAAGTACCTTTGAATGAGCCAGTGATGCTGAAGACTCTGGAAAAAACTCCAGATATTGATTAAAAAGATCCCACATAGATGAAGATAGACCGTCATCTGCACTACGATATAATTTCCAAAAAAACTGAGTCTTCAGCAATTCAATAAAAACATCTTTCTCACGATGAAGAAGCTCAACAAATTCTTTGATCTCTCTTAATGGATAATCTACCAAAACTTTTGCAATCCTTGACATCAAAGACGGTATGGTTTTGCCATCATTTCCTCTGGAATCATTAAAATCCTCTGTCCGCAAGTTATCTGGGTCCCATAGACGCAGAAAAGAAACTAGTTTGAAATTATTATCCAGTTTGGAATAATTAAGGGCTAAGTTTAGTATTTGGGAATGTAGTATCGAAGGACGCTCATTCTGTAGATTGATATAATCTCGCAGTTGCTTACGCACTTGTACTGAATTGAGTCGGGTAAGATGATCTCGCAAATAACGGTATATTATCCATCCATAGCTTTCATGCGCCTCTTCTGGAAGATTTCCGTCTACTGACAAACGGGTAAGAATCTCCCATGCTTTATCATTGTTGCCATTCTGACTCAATTCTTTCGCTTCCTGAATCTGAGTGTAGAAAGGATCCACCGTTAGCCTCAGCGCTTGTATCTTTCGAACAAGAGTTGTTGCAAACTCATCGAATTGGGTGTCGAAGTGCATACGCGACAGAAGATCTGAAATTTTTCGCGCATCTACAATATTTCCTTTCTGTTGCTCCCTTTTGCAGATATCAATCAATGTCCAAGCATAGGCTTTCAAAACATCTATGTCTGTTCTGTCTTTTTGAAGATAATCTTCAGCCAGTTGTCTGGCATCATCCAATAAACCACCGCGACGGAGAGCATAGATTTCAGTTGATATGCGAAGGGAGTAATCATTCTGATAACTAAACTTTACCATTTTTACTGACCAAATTATAGTTTTATTGATTTAAATACAATCATTTCCCGCACCTCACTCGCAATGGCGGTATCAGTAATGTCGAATACCTCAATTTTGTTGATAAACCCTTTGCTATGATTTTCTAAACTGGTTCCATACCATAAGCGTAGCGTAACGTTGCCATTATTAGATGTAACCTTGCAAACAATCTGATAATCTTTACTTGATACTACATCAAACTTGAATCCTCGCTCTTTCATCTGCTCACCAAACGCCTTAATGACTTCCAAAATATACCAAGGAGTTTCCACAAGTTTATTACATGCAGCCTGAGAAAAGACTGTTTCAATACTTTGCTTAATACAAGTAGTATCAATTAATTCATTCGGCTCCATTTTGATTGCCGAGACACCATAAGAATCTTTAACGCCCTTATTATGAAAATCAATTACCAATTTCTTTTTAATACCTTGCGGTACTGAAAACACGGCCTTGGTCAAATAATCATTACATTGCTTAACCTCCTCTAAGATATAACCGCTTGGTTCGACAAGTTTTGCCAATTCACAAATAGCAGCTGACACATTGACGTTATTAAGCGCAACCATCTCAGTAAAACGGGATGGTACTTTATACTCATCATATATAAGTAATTGCTTCGGTGAGTTAACACCTGAATCTGTTTCGCTCACGGTACAATTCATAAACGGATGGACATATTGCGGTTGTGCAATATAGAATACTCCAGCCGCAACACTGAGTCCACTGTATAGCCATCTGAAATAAGACTCATTGCATATTCCGTCATTCTCTGCACGGAATCCTTTCAAGATGACATTGTCAAATTCGGAACCGACAGCTTTATGAACAGTTATAGCCCATGCATATTTCGCATACAATACATTGATAAGTGGATCGTTCTCACGGGAAAGCCGTTGAATCCCACGCTCGTACTTATCATAATAATGCTTGAGCAATGAATGAGCCATCTTCGTTGTTTTGACCGGTACCCTATCTTCTTTCTGGACAGAACGATTGTGAATAATGTTTTCTATCGCTTCTTTCTCATCATTTGAGAGGGCTTGATAGTCCGCATTAGATACTAACTGACGATAAAATTCAGTCTTGGCAAATGAGGACGACTTCTTTTGCTCAGCAATACGACGATTAATGAAGACATTAACGGCAATCTGTTCCTCCTTAGCCAATTCATCCGCACAATCCAGATAATTATCAAGCACCCAAATCTCGGTATTCTGTCCACTTAGGTTCAAACATTTAACAGATATTTTTGTGAAAGACAGAAGTACTGGACGCGGATAGCCCTTAATGGATATTGTTTCACTACGCTTCTCAAGCACATCCTTTACAGTAAAATACATCCCGTTCAGCACTCTCTTGGGATTACCAAACCCTGTCTCATCAGGGATACAGATATTGTTATTAGCAATAAGAAGGTCTCCTGCTGCAAGTTCCTCCCCATTATTCAAACAATGATGCTTAATCCAAAGATTGGTTTTCTGGCAGTCGTTTTTCTTAAAAAACAGGACCGACTGCTTGGGTTCTTGCTGCAATGGGGACATAAACCATTCCTTCATTTTTCTGGTAATCGCATCTTTCTCAATCTCAACGATAGTACCATCATCAAAAGTATAGTCCAAATTGTTGAACAACTGTGCATCCATACTCTTGGCGAGACTACATTTTAGTGCCTCTTTGCAGGATTCATGTGAGTCGCAGGCAGGCTGATGATAGAAATGAATAACCCTATCCCCACAGATTGTTTGAAGATTTGTCACATTGATAGCAGAATCGTCGGAAGCCCCGAAAGATAGCATATAAGGGTCTCCAATGAAAACGATTTTTCGCTCAGATGCCGGATTGGCAAAAGCGATAAAGTCCTCAAGCAGGCGCCCTGTTCCAAAACGAAGCAAATCTGTTTGAGAGAGGCTGCGGCTTACAAGATGCGCATCATGCACAATTAATAAAGCCCGCTCATCCAATCCAATATCCGAACGTAAAGGAATAACCTGTAAAGCCCAATCATCATTTTCTTCCTCCTCGGACATATTATCTGTATTTTCGTTCCCTCCATATATGAATGAGTAAAGACTGGAAGCCTCTATGCCACGCAGGTGCAGCCGGCGACTAATTCTATTTGAGTGACAAAGTCCATGGACTTCAGGAATCCTATAATTATCTGCAATTGAAAAAATGTATTTTGCCCAATTATCTCGTTCTTCCGGATCCATCGATGTTAAAACAAGAAGGTCGTTGTTTTCTGCTTGCATAAAGGCATCGATGATAAATTTAGCCTCTTCCCCTACAATGATATCCTGCTTGCGAATCAACCCTGGATCAAGTGAATAATCTTGAATATATTCATTTGATGGAAAAATGCTTTTAATCACCTTGGCAATCTCTTTATCGAAAGCGTTATCATTATTTAAGTCATAAAGTAATGCCCCTATCTCAGATTCTTCTGTAATTTTATAATAAGGATATTTTCCTGGGACCTTATTGATGAGGTTAAGCGGTCCTGAAAAAATATTGGCTATGCACACCCGGGATGGATTGATTTTTTGCCGGAGGATTGGATTATGTTCAACAATTTCTCTGAAAGCGGTTCTATATGAAGCAAGCTGAAGGAATGGATTTAGGAAATGTGCACCAGCTTTAACCTCAATAGTTTGATGGTCTAATGCATTTTCTGTATACCAAGGGGAACTCTTAAATTCATCATCCCCTCGTGGAGTAATTAGTTGACCTGCGTAGTCTTTGAAGTCAATAATTACAACGCCATGATTGAATAAAAGAATTGCATCTGCACGAAAGCGTCGATAATTTTCATTAAATGGGTTACCTATAAGAATGCCCTCATAATTGTGCTTTTTAAAGACGGCGTCTATTATTTTGACAACGCGACGGAATTGTTCATTCTCGTGTGTTGCAGCTTGCTGATGTAAAACTTCTAATGCCATAGATCTCGCAAATTATCCTGCATATTTACTCATCCCTATGCTGCTCCAAAAAGAATCTTTTCTGTTGTTCAATCTCGTTACGTAACTCCTCTTCTGTTGGCATATTCTATCCGCAAGGGCAGGGATAAGCCCTTTGCCATAGTCGGCACGAGCATTTCCTTGCTGTTCTTCCTCCACAATACGGCGACCGACATTCCAATAGGTTAGAATGGCAACCTGTCCGGCAGTGGCAAAAGCACGTTGACGACCTTCCTCAATAATGTTACGAACATCGGCTACAAGAGAATCCGATATAATACTATTATTCTCCTTCATAATACCAATATTTTTCTTATTCGGTTCTCAACAGATCATTTACACTTACTTCTAACACTCTGGCAATTTGGATAAGTGTTTCAATGTTAGGTTGATTTGTGTTTGTAACCCACTTAGAAATCATGGCAGGGTCTTTATCCAGTTGCTCCGCCAACCATTTATTGGACTTATTTTTCTCTGCAAGGACAACTTTAATTCGGATTAGAAGCTTTCGTTCCATATTTCTCTATCAATCTTTCACAAAGATACAGATTATTTTGTAAAATAATTGAAGAAAAATACTATTTATTATGATAAATAACAAAAAAGTGGTTGCTATGACAATTTAAGTATAAAATGATTATCTTTGTGCAAACTATATAGTTATGTCAAAAGGAAATCTTATAATGAAGAGGGAAGACTTTGAACTCCAATTAAAGTCTCAAATTGAACGTGGTAATGATTTATTGCATCGTGAAGTTAGTGGGGATAAAACGACTTTTGTGCACCCAAGAAGAATTATAGAAATAGAGGAATATGACGAAAAAGAGAAAAAAATGTTCCTCGAAGATTGCAGAAAATGGGATACATATAATAGCGCATTAATAAGCCATTCTTTTGATGACAATGAATCACCACATTCTTATTTCAGGGCTTATGGTCATACAGGAGATTTAACAAAATTATTCGGTGAAGATATTGTCAAAGAAGTTAAGCATCAAATATATGAAAAAGTAATTTATCTCGAGAGTTTAATTAAGCAGTTGCCATTAGTTTCTCAAGCTGCGGCAGTAGTAGACGATAATCATGATATGGGTGCAAAAGTAGATATGGAAAATAAAGATATTTTTATTGTTCATGGTCATGATAATGGATTAAAAAATGAGGTCGCACGGTTTATCACTGATATGGGTTACAATCCAATTATTCTGCACGAACAACCTAATATAGGTAAAACTATAATTGAAAAAATAGAAACTTATTCCAATGTCTGCTACGCAATAGTTTTATATACTCCGTGTGATAAGGGGGCATCAAAGGATAGTCCGAATGTATTACCTAGAGCAAGACAGAATGTTGTATTTGAGCATGGATATCTTATAGGAAAACTGGGCAGGGAGAAGGTTTGCGCCTTAATTAAAGAGGAGGTAGAGAAACCTGGCGATGTTGATGGAGTCGTATATGTTACATATGATAATCGAGGTGCATGGAAAATGGAGATTGCCAAAGAGTTTAAAATATTAGGAATGGAATTTAACTCAGACGCGATTTTTCGTTAGTTCTTAAGACGGCAATTGTTTGTCCGATATGTCTGTCAATCGCCTCAGCCCGTCTCAGATGGTGCGGTTTGTTTGCGCAAATTTCATTGATTATTATAAAATGCACTGATAATCAATATTGATAGATTTCTTCAATGAGGAAGAGTATTAGTGCTGTTTTTAGCATAATATCAAATATTAAATCCCTGTTAATCAATAAGATTAGCGGGGGGGGGGTAATTTGTTGGGGAAACCGTGCTTTGCCTTCCGGGAGGGTACGACCTATCCGTAAAACTTGTTTTGAAGAGTGTACGCCCTCCCTTGATAACTGCTGGGGGGTGATTAGCGAACCTGTTTCAATTCACCTATCTTCTCGCCCATCAGAATGTGCTGCCATGCACCGTCCTCATCTTGCGGAGAGGTTAAATGGAAATTGGCTTCCTTTTGGAACACCAATACGAAATCCGAGCCACCAAACAAAAAATAACCCAACTCATCGCCTTTTTCCACTCGCTTGCCTACGTGCAAATCTTCCGAGAAATTAACAGAAGCGACTTGTGACATTCCGATAGGCATCACAGCAACCAACCCATGCGACTCCGTTTCAATGATAGTCAGCCCGCGCGTTTCGATACTTTGCCAACCCGGTACGGAACAATCAACTATGTATTGCTGCAAGTTGGGTTCCCAAGTAATCTTTCCGCCCAATGCATCATCTCCCGGAATAATACGAAGCTCGCGGATTATTCCGGATAACGGGAAATGATAACGGTGATAATCATTTGCATTGAGAAAAGCGTGGTAGAAAGTGCCGCCGGCAAAAGCGTCACAATATGGACTATCCGGACCGATAAGGTTGCGTATGGAGTTGAATACACGTGATTTTACCGTGATCTTCTCATTCGTGATGATGTATGAATCATCATCGATTTCCCAAACTCCCTGCGGAATGCAATCGGCCGGTGATGCCACGATTGAATTGTCTTCCGGAGAGGCTATGGGACGCTGGTCGGCAGACGCAAGGCGACGGCTGAAAAAATCATTGAACGAATGCCAGTGCGAAGGATCTTCATACCAGCCCTTGGTCATGCCAAGCTCTTCTTGCTGCATCATCAGTTCCTCGTACTCCTTGTTCCAAGATGCGGGTGAAGAGAGGAAACTACCCCATGACTTGCAATAATCTACCAACCAACTGCGGTATGGCTCTACGTATTGCACCGAATTGGTGAAAAGACTTTCATTCTCCAACGATTCCAGTGGCATGCAGTTGATGAAATAGCAATAGCATAGAGCTTGATACATACGTCCGAAAATGCTGGGTTGGCCGGGACAGAAAATCACATCCCAAGGCAGGGCGGTCTGAGAGCGGTCAATGAAATCATAGTACGCCTCCAATGACTGCACCGGATTGGTAGAGGGGTCTGGGTTGATCTTCCGACCTTTTTCGATAGCTTCCAATAGAAGGGACTTGATGCGGCTGTCTTGCTTCACCATATCCACCAACTTCTGTGTAGTGGCGCTATACGGTTTGTTCTCTTTTGTCGCACAATTCTGTCCCAAAACCGACAGGAATACAAAGAACACGAATGCGGTAAGTATCCTCAATGAATTGTGATTCAATTGTTTCATGGCTAAATTTGAATTTAGAATTTACATATTTGAAACAAATATACCATATTTTTAGGAATATACCCGCATACATCGGGTACAAAAATTACCATATCTTTCTTCATACACAAACCGATTGAAATTATCAAACACGGAATCTGAAACAAGTGTGATTCTTTCGTCAGGAGAAATACCGTAAAAAAGGTTTACAGTTTCACTTTAATGCATGTTTTAGTATTAGAGGCTATGATGTGTAGCAAAAGGGTGGAAAATATAATTTGTTTATTCTCCATTCTTACGAATCGTCTCAGACGGTGCGGTTTGTTTGCGCTAATTATGTTAATCCCAATATAATATATTGTATATAAACTTATTCAATGAGGAAGAGTATTAACTGCTGTTAATTGGTTTATATAATTAAATATCAGTGAGATAAACAATGAAAATTTGTTTGTCGTGCGGGTGTTATAAAAAATTTATTCTTCTGTGAAATAGTCGTTGTCCAATTGTTTGATTTCGTAGGTTTGCCGGACTGTAACACCCAGATTATATTCAATCATATACTTGCATAGCTGTTCTCCGTCAATCAAGATAATTTTCAGACCACCAATGGATTCTACACTCTTTTTGACTTTATCGGAAAATTTAGAAGTCGTGATAAACACGCCCTTTGAAGCGTGTTTGAAATTTAGAGCACCTATGAACTTTTGTATCTCAACGCTTCCGATATTTGCACTCCACCGTTTCGCTTGAAGGTAGATAGTATCAAAACCGAGTTTGTCTTCTTTAATCACGCCGTCGATTCCATTGTCATGGGTATATTGGGTAACTTTTGCTGCATCTTCAAAACTTCCTCCGTACCCCATTTTTACCAATAATTCTACAACTAAACGCTCAAAGAATTCCGGCGATGATTCCATGATTTTAGACAATAAATCTTTGGCAAGAGTTTCGTTTATTTGACGGTGTGCATCGGCAATGAGGTCTGTGGGTGTGCTTTCTTCTTGGACAGATGGGTTTAAGTCTTTTTGTGTAAGATTTTTGTCCTCTTTTGTTTTTGGTGTTGCAAATGTTGAAAAAGAGGGTATTTGCAATAAGTCCCCTTTATTGAATCCGTTTTTATGCTCGGCAAGAAATGATAATCCTGTCTTATTGATTGTATAATAGCCGCGCTTGGGTGCATCGATCAGTCCAGCTTGCAAAAAATAGGATACAGTCCATGATACACGGTCGGCAACCTGTGTCTTTTTCCCGCTTTTGATTAGGGTATTGACATCTGAATCAGAAAGATGAAAGTAATCGATGATATATTTCCGCAACATTTCTTGCGTGTAGGTATTGCCATCGGACAAACATTTCAAGCATGGGTGGAAAAATTCTTCAAATTTGGGGACCATAGTTTTTCTATGTTAGTTATTCACATGTGATACAAAGATAATATAATTTTTTGAAATGCCATACTATTTAATCTGTTTCTAATTAATGAATGAATTTTTGTTTTTTTACGACGGAGCCCTTTTGTCATATTAATGCTTATAGATTTACTCTTCTTGCTCATAATAATAAGAATAATCTATACCTTTCATAAAGGTTTCACGATCATTAATTTTGTCCGTTAATCCCGATTGCAGAAGGTTCTTAATGTTAGATGCATTGACTACACTGAGTTGCATGGCACTCAGATACTCTTTTTTGTTAATAAGGCTCCAATCTATACATTTTTTTAGACGCTTTTTGAGGATTAAATCGAGCCAAATGCGAGTAGATCTTCCGTTTCCTTCGCGGAAAGGATGGGCAATATTCATCTCGACATATTTGTCCACAATTTGTTCGAATGTGTCCTCCGGCATTTGCTCGATGGAAGAAAGTGTTTGTGGCAGGTATTGGACCATTGCAAATTGAAATCCTCCTTTTGCCAAATTAACTGAACGAATCTGTCCGGCAAAATCATACAAACCTCCGAATAAATAGGCGTGTATTTGTTGCAATCCTTTTACTGTTCCGACTTCAATGTTATCGATTAGATTGCTTCCAAAAAGTGCATACGCTTTCGATTTGCTCTTGCCGTCGATTGTTTCATCACTGTTGGTAAACCACTCGACAAATCTTGCTGCCTTCGTATTCGGAAACGCCTTTGCCAATCGTATAACGCCGTTAAAGTCAAGAGTATCAGATAACCGCTGCTTGCCATCTGGCGCAGTAAGTTTTAACTGGTTAGTAACACTAACCAGTTCAGCATTTTCTTTTTTGAGCTTGTTTTTTAGATATTTCCAATAATTGCGATTCTTTTGATAGTCGTCCTGATTATTCAAAACGCCTATAATATCCAGCACGGAGAACCACCATTTAGAATGTTCTTCGTCCCATATAGCCCGTACTTCTCGGTCATTATAAAATCGAATGGATATTTTCATACTGATTATTTGATTTCATCATCAATTTTCATCGACATACCGATAAAATGTAATTTCCTTACAGCCTCCGGTCGTGATATTAGTTCCTGTTTTGCCCATAAATTTTTCGATACTTCTACAAAGGTAATATAAAATGTGAAAAAGATAAAGGTGGGGAAGAAATTATGTATGAATGCAAAACCATTCGCAAGGTGTTTAACAGGTTTATGGACGGTGCTGAAATTTGGGCGAGGCAGTGTGTGGAAGTCGGCGGGAATTACTATCTTTGAGCGGAAAATTGTTCATGCCGATGAAAATTTATCGAACGACATTTGCAGCGATTCTTCTTGCTTTGCTGGCGACGGCGTGCGGCAACCGCACGGCGGCGACTCTCGACGAATTTACGGAAACGGTTTATTCGCCCCGATATGCCTCCGGTTTTTCCATCAAAGGCATCGAGGGAAAGGAGAGCGTGCTGATTACGGTTTCCAATCCGTGGCAGAATGCCGACGGTGTGGTTGCGCGTCTTTTCATTGCCCGCAATGAGGAGCCGGTGCCCGCCGGATTCACGGGGCAGGTGCTGCGGGGTGAGGCGTCTCGCATCGTTGCCATGTCGGCTACCCATATCGCCATGCTGGCTGCCATCGGTGCCGACGACCGTGTGGTCGGCGTGTCGTGCATCGACTATATTTCGAATGAATATGTCGCCTCGCATCGCGACAGTATCGGCGATGTGGGGTACGAGGGGAATATCGATTACGAACTGCTGCTGTCGCTCCGTCCCGACCTCGTGCTGCTTTACGGCATCAACGGCGCCAATCCGATGGAAGGCAAACTCTCGGAACTGGGTATTCCGTATATGTATGTCGGCGACTATCTCGAAGAGTCTCCGCTCGGAAAAGCGGAGTGGCTGGTTGCCGTCGGCGAGACGGTGGGGCGGCGAGCCGAAGCCGTCCGGCACTTCGACCCGATAGCCGAGCGCTACGATGCCTTGAAAGAGCAGGTGGCTGCGACGACGTCCGATGCCCCTTCGGTCATGCTCAATGCCCCTTATGGCGATTCGTGGTTCATGCCATCGACAGGGAGTTATTTAGTGCAGTTGATTGCCGATGCCGGCGGTGATTACATTTACAAGGAGAATGCGGGCAATGCCTCGCTGCCCATCGACCTCGAAGAAGCCTATCTGCTGGTCGCCGGCGCCGATATGTGGCTTCACACCGGTTCGGCAAATACTCTCGACGAGTTGAGTGCCGCCTGCCCGAAATTCACCGACACCCGCTGTTTCAGAAACGGCAGTGTCTATAACAACACCCGCCGGATTAATGCTGCCGGCGGCAACGACTTTTTCGAGTCGGCGGTCGTCAATCCCGATATTCTTTTGCGAGACCTTGTGAAAATATTTCACCCCGAAATGGTGAAGGAAGATTTAGTATATTACAAAAAATTGCGATAGATGCGTTCCCGTGCCTCCCTGCTGTTTATTCTGTTGATTGCCTTGACGATCGTTCTTTTTCTGTTCGACTTGGCAGTAGGGAGTGTCGCCCTGCCGCTGCGCGATGTCTGGAAGGCTTTGACCGGAGGCGACTGTCCGGAGGCGACGGCGAAAATCGTTTTGAATATCCGCTTGTTGAAAGCCGTCGTGGCGCTGTTTGCCGGCGCAGCGCTGTCGGTGAGCGGATTGCAGATGCAGACCCTTTTCCGCAACCCGCTGGCAGGTCCCTACGTGTTAGGTATCAGTTCGGGCGCAAGTCTCGGCGTGGCGTTGTTCATACTCGGAGCGCCGCTGCTCGGGCTGCCGGCGGCTGTTCTCTCTTTCGGCATTGCCGGTGCGGCATGGGTTGGCGCCGCGCTTGTCTTGACAATTGTCGTTGCGGCGAGCCGCCGCATCAAAGACATCATGGTCATTCTTATTCTCGGCATGATGTTTTCGTCGGGGGCGGGAGCTGTCGTGCAGATACTGCAATACCTCAGCAAAGAGGAGGCATTGAAATCCTTTGTCATTTGGACGATGGGCTCGCTCGGCGACGTTACCGCCCCGCAGCTCGCTATTCTCATACCCGCCGTTTTGGTCGGACTGTTGCTGGCGGTGGTTACGATAAAGCCGCTCAACCTGCTCCTTTTCGGTGAAGAATATGCCGTTACCATGGGCTTGAATCTGCGCCGTACCCGCAATCTCTTGTTTCTCTCCACTACCTTCCTTGCCGGCACGGTTACCGCTTTTTGCGGACCTATCGGGTTCATCGGGCTGGCGATGCCGCATATCACGAGGTGGCTGTTCGACGAAAGCGACCACCGCATACTTCTCCCGGGCACGATATTCACGGGTGCTTCCGTGTTGCTTTTGTGCGATATCGTTTCCAAAATATTTGTTTTACCGGTAAACGCCATCACCTCCCTGTTGGGCATACCTGTCGTGGTGTGGGTGGTGCTGCGCCACAAATGATTTCCCGTATGATACAGCTCGACGATTTTTCTATCGGATACGGTTCGCGCCTGCTGCTCGACCATGCAGAGGCAGCGTTTGCCGGCGGTCGGCTTACGGCGCTGATAGGGCGCAACGGTACGGGCAAATCGACCCTTCTCCGCGCCATTGCCGGACTCAACCGCCGCTATTCCGGCGACCTGTTTTTGGCAGGGAAACGGGTGCGTGATTTGTCGCCGCAGGAGTCGGCGAGGGTGCTGGCATTCGTAACGACCGAGCGCACGCGCATTCCCAGCCTCCGTTGCGAAGATGTCGTGTCGCTCGGACGTGCTCCCTATACCAACTGGATAGGCAGCCTGCAAGCTGCCGACAGAGAGATTGTGCGGAACGCTTTGGTGTCGGTAGGCATGGAGCAGTATGCCCACCGCACGATGGATACGATGAGCGACGGTGAGTGCCAGCGCATCATGATTGCCCGCGCGTTGGCGCAGCAGACGCCGGTTATCCTGCTCGACGAGCCGACCTCGTTTCTCGACCTGCCGAACCGTTACGAACTTTGCGCCCTGCTGGCTCGATTGGCGCACGACGAGGGTAAATGTATTCTTTTTTCCACCCACGAACTCGATGTTGCCATACAGATGTGCGACGGCATCGCCCTCATCGACGACGGCAAAATCTGTCATCTTCCCGTTGGAGAAATGATAGCGAGTGGACACATACAACGCTTGTTCAAGATTCCGAACATGCCTGCCGGCATCTCCGCCCGTTCGGATATTCACGAAGAAAAATAAGCTGTTTCCGATTCAAAAAAACGCGGATTCATCGAAAAAAGTCGCCCTCGTTTCACTCTTTGCGGTTGCGCGGGTGGTGGGTGAGAATTTCGTTTCGGAGGTATTCTTTGTCGAGATGTACGTATATCTCGGTGGTGGTGATGCTTTCGTGCCCCAACATCTGCTGTATCGCCCGCAGGTTGGCGCCCCCTTCGAGCAGGTGGGTGGCGAAGCTGTGGCGCAGCGTATGCGGACTGATGTTTTTCTGTATGCCGCACGCCTCGCACCGCTCTTTGATGATGTAGAATATCATAACCCGGCTCAGCCGACCGCCGCGGCGGTTGAGAAACAGTATGTCTCCATCGCCTTTTTTCGGGGTAATATGGGCGCGGTCTTGCCGGTAGAGGCTTATTTCGTGCAGTGCCGACGGCGATATGGGGACGAGCCGCTGCTTGCTCCCTTTCCCTTCGACGATGATGTATTCGTCTTGCGGGTAAATCTGCGATATGCGCAGCCCCACCAACTCCGACACCCGCAGCCCGCAACTGTACATCGTTTCGATAATGGCTTTGTTACGCTGGCTTTCGGGCAGCGACATATCGAACGAGCCGAGTATCCGGTCTATCTCTTCGACGGTCAGTATTTCAGGCAGTTTCCGTCCGAGCTTCGGACCCTCGACAAGCTCCATCGGGTCGTTTTCGATATACCCTTCCAGACGCAGGAATGTATAGAAAGATTTTAGTCCCGAGAGAATGCGGGCTTGCGAACGGGGCTGTATGCCCATATCTTGCAGTTGGCAGGTGAAATTCGTGATGTCGGCTTCGGCAAGCTGCCCGGCGGTAGGCTCTCCCTCCGGCGTGAGGTATTGGAAGAGTTTGAGTACGTCGTGCAGATAGCCGTCGAGCGTGTTTGCCGACATGCCTTTTTCGAGTTTCAGATATTGGGAAAAAGATTTTAGCAGTCCCGATTTACCAACAATCATGCGCCGATGGTGAAATATTCCACAATATTTTGTACTTTTGTCGAAAATTTCCGGCGGAAAGATTTTCCCCTTTCCGGAAAATGTTTTCAATTCGGTACAAAGATATAAAATCTTTCGGTTTATGGATATATGGATTATCAACGGACCCAATCTCAACTTGTTGGGCAAGCGTGAAAAGAGTGTGTATGGAGACGCCTCGTTCGAGAGCTATCTGGAAACGTTGCGCGGTCGTTATCCGCAGCATACGATACACTATTATCAATCGAATATCGAAGGCGAATTGATAAACAAAATTCACGAACAAGGGTTTTCTCCTGTGGGAATCGTACTCAACGCCGGCGCCTATACCCACACCTCCATTGCGCTTTCCGATGCCATACGGGCGGTTACCGCACCGGTGGTGGAGGTACACATTTCCAATATCCATGCGCGGGAAGAGTATCGGCATACCTCGAAAATCGCAGCGGCATGCTGCGGCTCTATTATCGGATTCGGACTCGACTCCTATCGCTTGGCGGTGGAAGCGCTCATAGAAAACAGTAATCGGTAGAATTATGGTATCGAAACAGACAAAAATAGTGGCCACTGTATCGGACAAACGTTGTGAAGTCGATTTTGTCCGCTCTCTTTTCGAAAACGGAATGAATGTCGTGCGCATGAATTCGGCGCACCTCAACAACGAAGGCTTCGACCGCATCATCAACAATGTGCGTGCGGTTTCCGATACCATTGCCATACTGTTGGACACCAAAGGTCCGGAGGTGCGCACCACGTTTATCGAAAACGATGCGAACATAACATTTACCGCCGGCGACATTGTGCGTATGAAAGGCTGCCCCGACGCCTATACCACGCAGCAGCAAATCAATGTGTCGTATGTCGATTTTGCCAAAGACCTTTCGGTGGGCAGCATCGTGCTGATCGACGACGGCGAATTGGAGTTCCGCGTATTGGAGAAGCACGACGATTACCTGTTGTGCGTGGCACAGAATGCCGGCGAACTCGGTTCGCGCAAGAGCGTGAACGTGCCGGGCGTGCGCATAAACCTGCCTGCCCTTACCGAGAAAGACCGCCGGAACATTCTTTACGCTATCGACAAAAACATCGATTTCATCGCCCACTCTTTCGTGCGCAGCAAGCAGGACGTGTTGGCGATACAGGAGATACTCGATGCCCATAACAGCAAAATAAAGATTATCGCCAAAATCGAAAATCAGGAGGGCGTCGATAACATCGACGAGATACTCGAAGTGGCTTACGGCGTCATGGTGGCGCGCGGCGACCTCGGCATCGAGGTGGCGCAGGAGAAGATTCCCGGCATACAACGTCGCCTGATAAAGAAATGCGTGCAGGCGAAGAAGCCGGTTATCGTAGCCACGCAGATGCTTCACTCGATGATAAAAAATCCCCGCCCCACCCGTGCCGAAGTAACCGATGTGGCAAATGCCATATACTATCGTACCGATGCGCTGATGTTGAGCGGCGAGACCGCTTACGGACAATATCCCGTCGAGGCGATTGCCACGATGTCGCGCATTGCCAAAGAGGCGGAAGAAACGAAACTTTCGGATAACGATATACAGGTGAATATCGAGGGCGAGGTTTTCGATACCACCTCTTTTTTGGCAAAATCGGCAGTCGATTCGTCCGACAAGTTGGGAGTGAAAGCCATCGTTACCGACGGTTATACAGGACGGACGGCGCGCAATCTGGCGGCATATCGCGGAAAAGACCCCGTTCTTGCAATCTGTTACAGCGAGCGCACCATGCGCGAGCTGGCGCTCTCTTATGGAGTTATTGCTCTCTACCAGCCTGAGGCGGCGACCTCGCGCAGATATCTCTATCACGGACTTTCCTCCCTTATCGGAGCCGGCATTATCAAGGACGAAGACCTGATAGCCTACATCGGCGGAGCATTCGGTGAAGACAGCGGAAGTACGTTCCTCGAAATCAACAAAGCCGGAATTATATTGAAAGATTACGACCGCTACGTATTGCCCAATCTCGACGAGGCGCACTGATATGGAGCTTGATGAGTACATTCTCTCGCACATCGATGCGGAAGGGGAGTTGTTGGCGCAACTCAGCCGCGATACCCATGTCCACACGCTGCGTCCGCGCATGATGTCGGGACACTTGCAGGGTCGCATTCTCAAAATGTTTTGCCGAATGCAGCGCCCGAAGCGCATTTTGGAAATCGGCACTTTTACCGGATATTCCACCCTTTGCCTCGCCGAAGGTATGCCCGACGATGCCGAGCTGCATACGGTGGAGATAGACGACGAAATAGAAGAGTTCACGCGCAAGTATCTCGCGCAGTCGCCGGCAGCCGCACGCATACAGTTGCACATCGGCGATGCGCTGGCGGTCGTGCCGCAGCTCGGCGGTACGTTCGATATGGTGTTTATTGACGCCGACAAACGTCATTATTGCGACTATTACGATATGGTTTTCGACCGCGTGGCCGCCGGCGGTGTGATACTCGCCGACAATACCCTGTGGGACAGCAAGGTATATGACGGGCATTCGCACGATACGCAGACCGAAGCCGTCAAGGCTTTCAACGACAAAATCGCTGCCGATACGCGGGTGGAAAAAGTGATTCTGCCTCTGCGCGACGGCCTTACCGTTATTTGGAAAAAATAATTCGGCGAAAATGTTTTCCGGTTTCCGGAAAAAGGATTATCTTAGACAAATTCTCTAATAC
The DNA here is from genome assembly GCA_947589325.1 of uncultured Bacteroidales bacterium. Lineage (GTDB taxonomy): Bacteria > Bacteroidota > Bacteroidia > Bacteroidales > UBA11471 > Caccoplasma. Next base: position 19,560 of record CANQAM010000014.1, read on the forward strand.
GCACCGCTTATGGAGACAACCAGACAAAACAAAATAAGCCGCCTCATACAGAAAGAGTTGAGCGAGATTTTCTTGACGGAAACCCGTAAGATGCCCGGTACGCTGGTATCGGTGAGCGTGGTGCGGGTAAGTCCCGATTTGAGCGTAGCCAAAGCCTATTTGAGTATTTTCCCGTCGGAAAAGGCTGCCGAGATGTTGGAGTCGGTGCGCGCCAGCGCCAAGACGATACGCTACGCCCTTGCCGGCCGCATACGCTTTCAGCTGCGGAAGACGCCGGAGTTGATGTTTTTCATCGACGATTCGCTCGATTACATAGAAAACATAGATGCCCTGTTGAACAAATAAGCCGGGATATGCCGCTTTCGTTGAAAATAGCCTTGCGTTACCTTTTCTCTCCGAAATCGCACAGCGCCATCACGTTCATATCGGTCATTTCGGTGCTGGGTATGGCGGTAACGACGATGGCCATTATCTGTACATTGTCGGTATATAACGGTTTTCAGGAGCTGATAGGCTCGCTCTGTTCGCGCCTCGATCCGCAGATAAAGATACTCCCCGTGTCGGGAAAGACGCTCGACACCGAGTCGGCTGAAATAACCGATTTGTACCGTTGGAGCGAAATTGCCGAAATCATGCCCGTTGTCGAAGAAAATGCGCTCGCTGTTTTCGGCAAAAACCAGATGCCCGTGCACCTCAAAGGAGTTGGCGGAAATTTCAAAGCGGTTCATGGCGACGTCGATGATATACTTCTCGACGGGGAATTTATCCTGACCGATACCCTTGAAAATTGGGTGGCATTGGGCGCCGGCGTGGCTTCCCACCTCGAAACAGGAACATTCTTTTCCCGCCCGTTGCGCCTGTATGCTCCGCGTCGCAAAGCCCGTGTGAATCTTGCCAATCCCTCGACCTCGTTTCGGGAAGAAAACAGCTATGTATCGGGTGTGTTTGCCGTCGATCAGCAGGAGTACGACGAATCGTGGGTCATTGCTCCGCTGGCGTTGGTGCGTCGGCTTTACGACTATACGACCGAAGCCACAGCATTGGAATTGCGCTTGCAGGACGATGCCGATGAAGCGGCGACAATAGCCCGACTGCAAAATCGTTTGGGCGGTGGGTATCGCGTGCTGAATCGATTGCAACAACAGGCGACCACATTCAATATGATGCAGATAGAAAAGTGGATTACCTTCCTCATATTGATTTTCATATTGATGATAGCCACGTTCAACGTCATCGGCTCGCTTTCGATGCTGATTATCGACAAGCGGGAAAATATACATACCTTGCGCAGCTTGGGCGCGGACGATACGCTGATATCCCGCATATTTCTTACGGAAGGGTGGCTCATATCGGCAATCGGTGCGGGTGGAGGACTGTTGGCCGGCATCGTGTTGTGCCGTTTGCAGGAGGCATTCGGGTGGCTGCGCATGGGCGATGCCGGAGCCTTTATCGTCGATGCTTATCCCGTGCGCTTTTATTGGAGCGATGCCCTTGTGGTGCTACTTGTTGTGGTATTGATAGGCTTGCTCGCATCGTGGTTTCCGGTAAAATATATGCAGTCCGACCGCTTCTCCCGTGAAGGAGAATAAATGAGCATGAATGAAAAACTCGGGGTACGAATCTTTCGATTCATACCCCGAGTTGGTTTTCCGGAAGAGTCGATTTATTCCGGAATTTCGTCTTTGAAACTTGTCGATAGCGTATAAGTATATCCGCCGAACAGTTCATCACGATTGGGAACAGGAGTGAATCCGGAAACATTTATTCCTTTGAACATCAAAACGATGCGAGTGATACTCGACGGATAGTCCGGTAGCTCGAATGTGTACCAATAGTCGTTGGTCTTATTTGTTATCTCTCCGGTAGTATAGGAGATGATAAGCGTATCGATCGACTGACCGGTATAGTACGGATCGGCAGGAGCGTTTTTTTGCATCAATTTTACCGAAGAAGTCGAGGAAGCGAACAGCCGGACATTCATCGTCAGCATATTCGGCAGAAGAGGCGTTTTGTACGTGATAAACGGACGGGCGATGCCTTGTATCGTGTCGGTTTCGATAAAAGAAAAATCTGTCGGTATGGAACTGATTGTATCGATGTCCCAAGTCGATATGTTGGAGAGGGTGGCTTCAAAAATGCCGGTAGTTTGTGAGTTTGCCGGTTGATTGTCCCAATCGACCGTATAATTTGTCATGGCTCTGGCAATGCTGTCGGAGAGAGTAGGTACGCCGTCGCCGGTAAGGCAGAGTCCGATGTCGTCCAACCGTATGTAGGGAATGTTGTTCAGCGAGTCGAAAAGTATCGTTCCCGTTCCATACGAAATAGTTATGTTGCCTTTGTCGCCCAAGCAGCTGTTGAACGAAAGCAGTGCGACAATGGCGAAAGCCGAAAGTGAAAAGGACTGTTTCATATTTATTTGTTTTTTGTAACCTGTCAGGTCTATGAAAGTTTGTGTATTACCAGTCCGGAGCGCAGTTTCGGCTCGAACCAAGTAGTTTTCGGCGGCATGATGTTGCCTGTGTCGGCGATGTCCATGAGTTGTTTCATCGACACGGGGTAGAGGGCGAGAGCCACCCGCATCTCACCGCTATCGACTCTGCGCTTCAATTCACCGAGCCCTCTGATGCCGCCGACGAAGTCGATACGTTTGTCCGAGCGCAGGTCGTTGATTCCCAGAATGTCGCGCAGTATCAGGTCGGACGATATGGTAACGTCGAGCACGCCGATGGGGTCGCTGTTGTCGTAAGTGCCTTCTTTGGCGGTGAGCGAGTACCATTCGCCGCTCAGGTAGAGTGAGAAGTTGTGCAGTGCCGTCGGGCGGTATATTTCCTTTCCTTTCTTTTCCACGATGAAGTTGGCGGCGAGCTTTTGCAAGAAGGCTTCGTCGCTCAGTCCGTTCAAGTCTTTCACCACGCGATTGTAGTCGATGATGTGCAACTGTGAGGCGGGGAAGCACACGGCTAAGAAGTAGTTGTATTCTTCGTCGCCTCGGTGGTGCGGATTCTGTTTCGCCTTTTCCGCTCCCACTAATGCGGCGGCGGCGGTGCGGTGATGCCCGTCGGCGATATAGAGGTAGGGAATGGCGGCGAACAATTCGGTGATGCGCCGTATCGTGGCGGGGGTGTCGATAATCCAGAAGTGGTGCCCGAATCCGTCGGGGGCGGTGAAGTCGTATTCCGGCTCGCCCTTGACGATGCCGGCAACGATGTCGTTCAGCTCTTTGTTGTCGGGGTAGGCGAAAAATACCGGTTCGATGTTGGCGTTGTTGATGCGCACATGTTTCATGCGGTCTTCCTCTTTGTCGCGGCGGGTCAGTTCGTGTTTTTTGATGACGCCGTTCAGGTAGTCGTCTACGTTGGCGCATACCACAAGACCATACTGTGTATGTCCGTTCATCGTTTGGGCGTAGATGTAGTACCGCTCGTTTTCGTCTTGCCGCAGCCACCCTTTTTCTTGGAACAGGTTGAATTGTTCCACCGCTTTTTCATAGACTTCGGGAGCGTGTTCGTCGGTGCCCGGCGCAAAGTTTATTTCGGGTTTGATGATGTGGTAAAGCGATTTTTCATTGCCGGCGGCTTCGGCGCGAGCTTCTTCCGAGTTTAATACGTCATAGGGGCGCGATGCCACTTCTTCGACCAGTTCGCGGGGAGGTCTGATGCCTTTGAAAGGTTTTATTTTTGCCATGGTTGCATATTTAACGATAAAGAGGGCCCGCTATTAACGGAACGAATAGCGCGACCCACTTTTGTCGGAGAGTTGTATGGATTATTTGTTCACTCTGAATCGGTCGATGCCGTCTTTCAGGAATCCGACGGATTGTTTGGCGGCAGCGATGCCGGCATTGATGTTGGCTTCTGCCGTTTGTGCGCCCATTTTCTTCGGGGTGAAGAAGTAGCGGCCCTCGAATTTTTCGGCGAATACCGGTGCATTCGACGGGGCGATGTCAGACACATAGCGGAAGTCGGCGCGCTCTTCCATCAGTTTTACCAACTCTTCTTCGTCGATGACTTCTTTGCGGGCGGTGTTTATCAGCACGGCACCTTTGGGCATCTGTTTCAGCAGGTTGTAGTTGATGGATTTTTTCGTTTCGTCGGTGGCGGGAATGTGCAGCGACACGAATTGGCAGGTCTTGTACATTTCGTTGATGTCGCTTACGGGCGTTACGCCGGCTTCGGCGATGACGTTTGCCGGGCAGTAGGGGTCGTATGCGCAGACCTCCATACCGAACCCTTTGGCAATGCGGGCGACGTTGCGTCCAACCTGACCGAAGGCGTGGATACCGAGTTTCTTGCCTTTCAGCTCCGTGCCCGACGTACCGTTGTAGAGGTTGCGCACGATCATCACCGTCATGCCGAATACCAATTCGGCAACGGCGTTGGAATTTTGTCCGGGCGTGTTCATGACGCACACGTTGTGAGCCGTGGCGGCAGCAAGGTCGATGTTGTCGTAGCCGGCGCCTGCGCGCACGACGATTTTCAGCTTCTTGGCGGCGTCGAACACTTCGGCGTCGATGATGTCGCTGCGCACGATCAGACCTTCAACATCTTTCACAGCATCTATCAGTTTGTTTTTTTCTCCGTATTTTTCGAGCAGTACCAGTTCCATTCCGGCGGCTTCTATCTCTTTGCGGATACCTTCTACGGCAACGGCTGCAAAAGGCTTGTCGGTAGCAACTAATATTTTCATGACGGTGTTCCTATTAATGGTTTTTCTCAAATTCCTGCATGGTGGCTATAAGAGCCTCTACGCTCGACTTGGGCATGGCGTTGTAGAGCGAAGCGCGGAATCCGCCCACCGAGCGGTGGCCCTTGATGCCCACCATTCCCTTGCTCGAAGCGAATTGGGCAAACTCTTCTTCCAGCTCTTTGTATTCGTCGTTCATCACGAAACATACGTTCATGATGGAACGGTCTTCGGGTACGACCGTGCCTCTGAACAGTTTGTTGCGGTCGATTTCGTCGTAGAGGATAGCTGCCTTTTCGAGATTCATCTTTTCGAGCACTTTCACGCCGCCCAACTCTTTGTAGTATTTGAGGGTCTGCAATGCGGCGAATACTGGCAGACAGGGAGGCGTGTTAAACATCGAGCCTTTCTTGATGTGCGTGCGGTAGTCGAGCATCGTAGGTATGGCGCGTTCCACCCGGCCCAGTGCATCTTCGCGCACGATGGCGATGGTTACGCCGGCAGGTGCGAGATTTTTCTGTGCGCCGGCATAGATGATATCATATTTCGATACATCGACAGGGCGGGAGAAGATATCGGACGACATATCGGCGACCAAAGGCACTTTCACGTCGGGGTCGTAACGCATTTCCGTTCCGAAAATGGTATTGTTCGTGGTGATATGGAAATAATCGGCATCGTCGGGTACGGTGTAGCCTTTGGGTATGAAAGTGAAGTTGGCATCTTTGGAGGAGGCCACTACATCGACTTCACCGAACAGTTTGGCTTCTTTTATGGCATTTACAGCCCATGTGCCGGTTTCGAGATAAGCCGCTTTCTTTTTCAACAGGTTATACGGTACCATGCAGAATTGCAGGCTGGCGCCGCCGCCCAAATATACGACATCGTATCCGGCAGGAACGTCCAACAACTCTTTTACTAATGCGCGCGCTTCGTCCATGACGGCGGAAAATTCTTTGCTGCGGTGCGAGATTTCCAGCAAGGAAAGTCCCGTTCCGGCGAAATCCAACACGGCATCGGCTGTGTTCTTGATTGTGTACTGGCTCAAAATAGAGGGGCCTGCATAGAAATTGTGCTTCTTCATTTTCTGTTACTATTTTTGTGTTTAATCCATTTGCTTGAAAAATGTTTTTTCGGAAACAAATATATGTGTTTTTTCCCATAGAACAAAGAAAACGGGAATAAAAAGAGCCTCAGTTCGTTTTTCTTGTCGGTACGGGAAATACCCTTTCCCCGAAAATTCTTGTAATTACGGTATGCGGAGTATTTGTCCTTGTTTGAGGTTGTCTGAGGTCAAACCGTTTTCCGATTTGAGTTTCTGTATGGTGAGGCCCGGAAAGCGGCGTGAGATTTCCCAGAGGCTGTCCCCCGATTTCACTTTGTAATAACGAACGCCGTTTTCCACCCATGTATGGGTGCTGCCTGCCGTTTGTTTCGTCGTGGCGGGTTTCCGGCTTTGAGCTGCCGATGCGGTAACGGCAAGGCGCATACCCGGATAGATGTTGGTGCTTTTGAGGTTGTTCCATTTTCGAAGGTTGGACACGCTGGTATGGTAACGGTGGGCGATGACCGAAAGATTTTCGCCCGAACGCACTTTGTGAATGCCTTGTACCGGCGTACGTGCCGCAGCCGCCAGTTCGGCGGTGATGCGCCGTGCATAGAGGTCGGCTTGATAGCGGATTATGGAATCTTCATTTTCGACGAATGCCAATGCCTGCTCTTCGGGCAATACCAATGTGTAATTCTTTTGCGGAGAGGCGGGTACGACGTCGCGCCGGTATTGGGGATTCAGCCGCCGCAGTTCCGCTATATCGATTTGCAGGACATCGGCTATTTGTTTGAAATGCAGTCTTTCGGAAAGGTGTATCGTGTCCGTTTCCGTTGGAAGTTCGAGCACTCCGGTCTGTATGTTGTGTTCGGGGTAGTAATTCATGACGTAGTTTGCCGCGATGAAAGCCGGAATATATCCGCGTGTTTCACGAGGAAGATAGGGATATATGTCCCAATAGTCGCGTCTGCCGCCGGCGCGCCGGATAGCTTTCTGCACATTTCCCGGGCCACAGTTGTAAGCGGCGATGGCAAGCGTCCAGTCGCCGAAAGAGTCGTACAGTTGTTGCAGATAGCGCAATGCCTGCGTTGTCGATTTTACGGGGTCGCGCCGTTCATCGACCACGCTGTTCACTTCGAGGCCCAAGTTTTTTGCCGTACCTATCATGAATTGCCATAAACCGGTGGCGCCAACCCGTGAAACGGCATTCGGACGCAGTGCCGATTCGATGATAGGCATATATTTCAATTCCAGCGGCATACCCGTCTTGTCGATTTCTTCTTCGAAAATCGGCTCGTAGTAACGGTTGAGAGCGAGGAGTTTTTCCACCAGTTCCCGCCGCTTTTGGGTGTAGAGAACGATATATTCCTTGACTACCCGATTGAAGGGTAGTTCTATGACGGTGGGAAGCCGGCTGAGGCGTTCGATATATATCGAATCTGAGTAGTCGATGTTTTCTCCGTTTCGGTCGGAGGGCGGCTGCAAGCCGGGTTCTTCTTCCACAATCAGACTGTCGGCAGCGGAGTCGAGCCCTTCGGGTACCACGATGTCGGTGTCGCTTATCGTATCTTTGGCCGTGAGTTTGTGCGGCTCGGTTTGGCGGACGAACGTAGTCGTGTCGTTTGCCTCCGGCGGTACGTTGGCCGAAAGGTCGGGCAGCGAATCGGCCGGGGTTATGATGTTGGCGGTTGTCTTGTCTTTTTTCTCTTTTTTGATAGCTGGAGCGGAAACAGGGCAGAGAAGAATGAAAGACAGAAGAAATAATATGATGGTTTTCATTGTATTCGATTAAAATGTTATGGCGCACTGAAAGCCTACGGCTGCCATCGTATTGCGTTCCTGTTCGATGACCGTGGGGGCGACTTTCATCGTGAGGTTGTCGGAAATATCGAAATTATAGAGATGCGCATCGACGTATGCTTCTATCATGGCGACGAAATAGACGCCTATCATGGATATGACGCACAGGTCGCGGTAGCGGCGGTACGAATCTTTTTTCTTTTTCATGGCGCTTTGCAGCCACGTCATGTTGGCGGCAATCCATTCGTCGTCGTGCCGCCGGTTGTATGAAAGGAAATTTTTGTAACTTTCGGTGTTCGGGTCATTGTCCATGGCGTCGCGGTAAGCAATGGAATAGTCGTTGTAGTAACGCGCATTCCAGTTGGTCGCATAGATGAGAGCCATATAGCCGCCGACGAGGATTGGCAGCTTCCAGTAACTCCGGTTGTAGATTTGTCCCAGTCCCGGGCAGAGTGCCGAGTACCATACGGCTTTGACGGGGTCGGGCGAAAAGGCGGTGCTGTCGATTACGTTCACCCCCTCGACCACTTCCACGTTTTCTATTTGGACATTGGGCGAGATGAATATGCCCGTGCTGTCGTCTTCCGTTATGCCGTCGGAGTAGACGGTTTGCCCTCGCATGACGGGGGCAAAGAAAATAAATGCCGACAAGACAAGGGCATTCCGGAATAATATGCGGCGAATACGGTTCAAGCGTTTATTTCAATTTGTCGAAAAGTGCGATAAGCCGTTCCAATTCTTCTTCGTTGCGGAAGGGAATGGAGATTTTCCCTTTCCCCGCCGCGTTGCAAGAGAATTGCACCGGCGTCTTGAAAAATTCGGAAAGGTGGTTGCGCAGAATGTCGTAATCTCCGGCCATGCCGTTTCGTTTCTCTTTTTTCTCCGGCGTCGAAGTTTCGGAAAGTTTTTTTGCCAATTCTTCCACTTTCCGCACCGAATAGGCGTGTTCGTGTATCTGTTCGTAGAGTTGGAGCTGCAACACCGGATTATCGACCGAGAGCAAGGCGCGGGCGTGCCCCATGTCGAGGGTTTTGTTTTTCAGCCCGAGCTGTATTTCCGCCGGCAGTTTCAGCAGCCGCAGGTAGTTGGCTATCGTGGCGCGCTTCTTTCCCACCCGCTCGCTGAGGCGGTCTTGGGTGAGGTTGTACTGTTCCAGCAATTTTTGGAAAGTGAGGGCTATTTCGATGGGGTTGAGGTCTTCGCGCTGTATGTTTTCGATGAGCGCCATTTCCATGACGGTTTCGTCTTCGACGGTGCGGATATAGGCGGGAATCGTTTCCAGCCCGGCTTGCTGTGCCGCCCGATAACGGCGTTCGCCGGAGATGATTTGGTAGCTTCCGTCGCGCATCTGTCGCAGGGTAATGGGTTGTATGATACCCAATTCGCGGATAGAGGCTGCCAATTCGTTCAGCGATTCGGCGTCGAACTCCTGACGGGGTTGGCCGGGGTTCGGTTTGATAAGAGACAGCTTTATTTCACTGATAGAAGAAGAGCCGCCGGTTTTCAGGTCGTCGATGGAAATCAAAGCGTCGAGCCCGCGGCCGAGCGCATTCCGTTTGTTCGTGGGCATATCTTATTTGTTTCGTTTTTCTCTGTTTATCAATTCTTTGGCGAGGCGCATGTGGCTTATGGCACCTTTCGATGTGGGGTCGTACATCAATACGGGAATGCCGTGGCTCGGAGCTTCGCTCAGGCGAGTGTTGCGCGGTATCACCGTGTCGAATACCAATTCGCGGAAGTGGCTTTTCAACTCTTCATAAATCTGATTGCCGAGCCGCAGGCGGGCATCGTACATGGTGAGCAGGAAGCCTTCGATGTCGAGCGACGGATTCAACCGCGATTTGATGAGTTTTATGGTATTGAGCAGTTTGCTGATTCCTTCCAAGGCGAAGTATTCGGCTTGCACGGGTATGATGACGGAGTCGGTGGCCGTCAGTGAATTGACGGTAATCAGTCCCAGTGACGGCGAACAGTCGATGAGTATGTAGTCGTATTCCCCTTTTATTTCTTCGATAAGGTGTTGCAGCACCCGCTCCCGATTAGGAGTGTTCAGCAGTTCGAGTTCGGCGCCTACGAGGTCGATATGCGAACATACGACGTCCAACCCCGATACGCAGGAAGTTTCGATAGCTTCCCGCAAAGAGACTTCTCCGATGAGGCAGTCGTAAATGGAATATTTTGCTTGCGATATATCGACTCCCAAGCCCGACGAAGCGTTGGCTTGCGGGTCGGCGTCGATGAGCAGTACTTTTCGGTCTTGTGCTGCCAGCGAAGCTGCCAGATTTATGGCTGTCGTGGTTTTTCCCACGCCGCCTTTTTGGTTGGCTATGGCGATGATTTTACCCATGGTTCTTTTTTTAACAAAGTAAAGGTAATCCCGTCGGATTTTGCCTCTTTTGGGGAACGAATTTATCGGCATTGTTGATAAATTGTTTCCGATGTTGAAAAGCGAGCCGGCTTTTTTCCGTCAAAGAATCGGCGCTCTTTCTTTCAAGTTTGCTACAAAGATACGATTTTAGCATGAAAACGGAAGCGCTTTTGACTTACTTTTGCAATTGAAAGCCTTGTGAAAACGTTCATTTGCCGATTGTTTGTCGAAAATTTGCATAACTGGCAGATAAAAATTTGATATTGCGCTTATTTCTTTTATCTTTGTCCCACAAAATACCAACAACCATGAAACGCCTTTTTCAATTTGTTTTGATGCTGCTGTTTTCGGCATCGCTCTCGGCTGCCGGTGCGCCGCAGCGTCTCCTTGTCGTAGCCCAAGACGGCACGGGCGACTACACGTCCATACAGGAAGCCATTTATGCCATACGCGATTATACGCCCGTACCCATTACCGTTTTCATCAAAAACGGTGTCTATCGCGAGAAACTCATCATTCCGTCGTGGAAGTGTGATATTACCTTGCAGGGCGAGAGCGCCGAAAATACGATTATCACGTACGATGATTATGCCGGAAAAATGTTAGTGTATTTCGGTGCGATGATTGAAAAAATGGGAACGTTCCGCTCGCATACGCTGTTAGTGGCGGGACATCGCATCACACTGGAAAATCTTACGATTGAAAATACCGCCGGCAGAGTAGGGCAGGCTGTTGCACTGCATACCGAAGGCGACGGCATCGTCGTGCGCAACTGCCGCCTGAAAGGCAATCAGGACACCGTCTTTACCGGCGACGAAAAGAGTCATGTCTATTTTGAAAATTGTTATATCGAGGGAACGACCGATTTTATTTTCGGTCCGGCGACCTGTTGGTTCGAGGGGTGTGAAATACACAGCCTTCAAAATTCGTATGTTACCGCCGCTTCGACACCGGAAGAGCACCCATTCGGCTATGTGTTCCACAATTGCCGGCTGACGGCTGCCGACGGTGTCAATAAAGTCTATCTCGGGCGTCCGTGGCGTGCGTATGCCGCTGTTGCTTTCATCGATTGCGAACTGGGCGGACATATCCGCGCCGAAGGCTGGGAAAACTGGCGGAATCCGGAAAATGAGAAGACGGCCCGATACAGCGAATACAACTGCTCGGGCGAGGGCGCTTCCACCGACAAACGTGTGAATTGGTGCCGCCAACTGTCCAAGCGGGAGGCAAAAAAATATACCCGTGAAAAAGTTTTGAACGGGACGTGGTGGAAAGATACCCAAGAAAACGAATAAAACCTATAAATACAAATCCATGAAAAAGAGTAACATTATCATTTCGTTTCTGTTGCTTGCCGGCACGTTGTCGGCTCAACAGGTGTCGGAAGTATGGGTGCCCGACCTTGGGAACGGCAAGTACAAAAATCCGATTATCGACGCCGACTATTCCGACCCCGACGTCTGCCGCGTGGGCGACGATTACTACATGACTTCTTCGAGTTTCAACTGCATTCCGGCTTTGCAAATACTTCATTCCAAAGATTTGGTAAACTGGACGATCATCGGTTCTGCTGTCGAACGGCTCGCGCCCGAAGAAGATTTCTCGAAACCGCAGCACGGCAATGGCGTATGGGCGCCGAGCATCCGTTACCATGACGGCGAATTTTATGTTTGCTACGGCGACCCCGACAGAGGCATTTATATGATTAAAACAAAAGACCCCGCCGGTCGTTGGGACGAGCCGATACTCATTCGCCCGGCGGTGGGACTTATCGATCCGTGTCCTTTTTGGGACGAGGACGGCCGCGCCTATGTCGCACACGGCTATGCCGGCAGTCGGGCTGGTGTGAAAAGCATTCTCGGCATGTTCGAGATAACGCCCGACGGCACGGCGAGCATCGGTGCCGACCGTGTCGTTTACGACGGGCATATCGATAACGAAACCATCGAGGGCGCGAAAATGTACAAACGCGGCGGTTACTATTACATCTTTTCTCCTGCCGGCGGCGTGGCTACCGGCTGGCAGGTCGTGCTCCGCTCCAAGAATGTATGGGGACCCTACGAAACTCGTACGGTCATGGCGCAGGGAAGTACCGATGTCAATGGCCCTCACCAAGGTGCGTGGGTCGATACGCCTGACGGACAAGAACATTGGTTCCTCCATTTCCAAGACAAAGGGGCTTACGGTCGGGTAGTGCATCTGCAACCGATGGAGTGGCTCGAAAACGGCTGGCCTGTTATCGGCGTCGATAAAGACGGCGACGGCTGCGGCGAACCGGTTGCCACTTACCGCAAACCCAATGTGGGCAAGAGTTATCCCAAAGCTACGCCCGCCGATACCGACGAATTCGACGGCACGGAACTCGGACTGCAATGGCAGTGGCACGGCAATCCCAATGCACTGTGGTATTTCTGCGATGCGGCCTCCTCGACGCTGCGTCTTTTCTCGCACCATACACCCGACATGAAAAGTCTGTACGACGTGCCTAACCTGCTTCTGCAAAAATTTCCGACCGAAAATTTCACCGCAACGACGAAAGTAAAATTCGTTCCGCGCAAGAAAAACGGCAAACGGGAGTCGGGCGAGCGCGCCGGTCTTGTAGTCATGGGTCTCGACTATGCCGTACTCGCTTTGGAGAGCCGTCCCGACGGAATCTATCTGGTGCAGGCGGATTGCAAGAAAGCCGATAAAGGCGCGGTGGAAAAAGAGAATGCCGCTCTGAAACTCGATGGCAGCGAAATATACCTGCAAGTGAAAGTGAAACAAGCCGGCGCCAAGAAGCCGAAAGCCAAAGGCGATTACCGCTGCGAATGCACTTTCCTGTACAGTTTCGACGGAAATAAATACATACCGTTCGGCGAAACATTCGTCGCCAGAGAAGGACAGTGGATAGGCGCGAAAACCGGTCTTTTCTGTACCCGTACGTGGAAAAGCAACGACAGCGGCTGGTTGGACGTCGATTGGTTCCGCTTCACGAAGAAATAAAAATTTTCGATAGAAATCCGATAGGAATATTTCCTGCCGGATAACATTTATATAAAAATCTTGCTATGACAAAAATCGGAACAGCCCTGTCAAAAGTCGGGACAAAAGTCGTGCTGTGCGGCTCCGGCGAACTCGGTAAGGAAGTTACCATCGAATTGCAGCGTTACGGTGTCGAAGTCGTTGCGCTCGACAAATATCCCAATGCCCCTGCCATGCAGGTGGCGCACCGCTCGTATGTACTGTCGATGCTCGACGGCGCCAAGTTGCGCGAAATCATCGAGAAAGAGAAGCCCGACCATATCATTCCCGAAGTGGAGGCTATCGCTACGCCCACCCTCGTGGAGCTTGAAAAAGAGGGCTATCATGTAACCCCTACCGCCAAAGCGACTTTCCTGACCATGAATCGCGAGGGCATACGCCGTCTTGCCGCTGAGGAATTAGGGCTGAAAACGTCACCTTACCGCTTTGCTTCGACGCGCGAGGAGTTCGAGGCTGCCGTGCGTGAAATCGGCATGCCGTGCGTCGTAAAGCCCATTATGAGTTCATCGGGACACGGACAGAGCGTCATTCGTTCCGAAGCCGATATAGAACATTCGTGGAAATATGCGCAGGAGGGCGGTCGCGCCGGTGCCGGCCGTGTCATCGTCGAGGGCTTTATCGACTTCGATTATGAAATTACCCTTCTCACCGTGCGCCACATCGGGGGCACCACGTTCCTAAAACCTATCGGACACCATCAGGTCGATGGCGACTATCGGGAGTCGTGGCAGCCGCAAGCCATGAGCGAGAAGGCGCTGAAAGCCGCCGAAGAGATTGCCCGCAAAATCACCGATGCGCTCGGAGGTTGGGGCATCTTCGGTGTGGAGATGTTCATCAAAGGCGACGACGTGATTTTCAGCGAAGTGTCGCCCCGTCCGCACGATACCGGCATGGTAACGATGATTTCGCAAGACTTGTCGGAATTTGCGCTGCACGCCCGTGCCGTCTTGGGCTTGCCCGTTCCGGGTATTCGTTTCCATGCTCCGTCGGCATCGAAAGCCATTGTCGTCGAGGGAGATACCGATAAAGTCGAGTTCGACAACCTCGAAGCCGTGCTGGGCGAACCCGATGTGCAGCTGCGCATATTCGGGAAAGCAGAAGTGAACGGACATCGCCGTCTCGGCGTGCTTCTTGCCTGCGCCGATACGGTGGAGGAGGCGCTCGCCAAAGTGGAGCGGGCTTATGCCAAATTGAAAATCAACGTCCTGCCCCGATAAATTGTCGGACGTTTATGATATGAAAAGAGCCGTTACCTGTGTAACGGCTCTTTGTTTTATTTCTGTGTTTCGACGACGCGGGTAGGTGGCTGCGTGTCGTTGCGGCGCTGCACAGCTTCCACGACCTGCTGCGCCAAGTCGGCGAAAGCCTGTCCGGTGAGCGTGCGCTCGTCGAGGGCGACCGGTCGTCCGCCGTCGCCGCCGTCGCAAATGCTTTGCACGATAGGAATCTGCCCCAACAGCGGGACGTTCATCTCTTCCGCCAACCGTTTCACACCCTCTTTTCCGAACAGGTAGTAACGGTTCTGCGGCAGCTCCGCCGGAGTGAACCATGCCATATTCTCCACCAGTCCGAGCACGGGCACGTTCACTTTGTCGTTGGTAAACAGGTCGATGCCTTTGCGCGCATCTGCCAGAGCCACCTGCTGCGGGGTCGATACCACGATAGCACCGGTAATGGCAAGCGTCTGAATGAGAGTAAGGTGTATATCGCTTGTGCCGGGCGGGAGGTCTAAGACGAAATAATCGAGTTCGCCCCAATCGGCGTCGGCTATCAGTTGTTTCAGGGCGTTGCTTGCCATGCCGCCGCGCCACACGACTGCGCTGTCGGCATTGACGAAGAAGCCGATGGAGAGCAGCTTCACGCCGTATTTTTCAATCGGGATTATCAGTTCGCGACCCTCCACTTCCTCTGCATAGGGGCGGGCATCTTCCACCCCGAACATTTTGGGCATCGAGGGTCCGAAAATATCGGCGTCGAGCAATCCCACTTTATAACCGTCTTTTGCCAACGCCACCGCCAGATTCGCCGCTACGGTCGATTTGCCTACCCCGCCTTTGCCCGACGATACGGCGATGATGTTTTTTACCTGCGGCAGCAGTTTGTCGGGGGTGGGAGCCTGTTGTTTCCGGAACTGTTCGCGGATATTTCCTTTTATATCCACGTCGGCGCCCACGTAGGTGAGAATGGCGGTTTCCGCCGCTTTTACCACCGACTTGCGGAACGGGTCGTTCTCCCGCTCGAAGATGAGGGAAAACGAAACTCTGTTTCCGTCGATGCGTATATCTTCGCCCACCATGCCTGCGGCAACGAGGTCTTTCCCGCTGCCCGGATAACGCACTGTTGCCAGTGCGTCGAGAATCAATTTGGGATAAATCGTCATTTTATTTGTCGTTTGTTGAGTTGTCGTTATTTCCCGCTTGCCGCCGCGCTGCGTTTGCTGCGGTTGAAGCTGCGGTAGGTGTCGTATTCGATTTCCGTGTCCGGCTCCGTCCATACTTCGCGGGGTTCGCATACGAATTGCAGGTATTTTATCGTCATGCCGCGCTCGAGCCACTGTTGTTCGTAGAAAGTGCGTATCGACAATATTTCGTCGTCGATGCCCGAATGGTAAAGGTCGTCCGTCTGCATCTTTACGGGCAGCCGGTTGGCTTTTACCATTTCACAGGTGTAGGTGTAGAGAAAAGGACTGTCGCATTTGAGATGTATCACGCCATCGGGACGCAACACGCGGCGGTACAGTTCCATGAAGCGGGTCGAGGTAAGCCGTTTCCGCACTTTTTTCATCTGCGGGTCGGGGAAGGTAATCCATATCTCCGACACCTCGTCGGGTGCAAAAAAACGGTCGAGCAGCTCTATCGAGGTACGCAAGAAAGCGACGTTCTTCAACCCCTCTTGCAGCGAGGCTTTCGCGCCCGTCCACATACGCGCCCCCTTTATGTCGATGCCGATGAAATTCTTTTGCGGGTATTTGCGTGCCAGCCCTACGGCGTATTCGCCTTTGCCGCAGCCCAATTCGAGTACGATAGGAGCGTCGTTCCCGAAAAAGTCGGCATTCCAGCGCCCCCGCATGGCAAACCCTTTTTCCTGCAAGGCGGCAAACGGATATTGGAATACGTGCGGGTATCCATTCATGTCGTCGAATTTCTGTAATTTGTTCTTTCCCATGCGTGTAGGTTTACATGCGGCTGTCGAAGCGGATAATGTGCTCGACGACGAACAGGTCTTTTATCTCGCTTTTGCGTATCTCTATGTCGTCGTACTCCGTGTTGGCGCTCCGCAGAATCACCATCGACGGGTCGGCGTGCTTGCGTATATATTTCACCATGCGGTAGTCTTCGAGCAGTATCACGTAGATTTGCCCCCAAAATATCAGGTCGGCGTTGCGCACTTCGCGTATCGCCACCATATCGCCGTTGCAGATGACCGGCTGCATACTGTCGCCGCTCACCCGCACCACGCTGCAATCGGGGCTGATGAAAGGCACGTCGATGACTCCTATTAGCCGGTCGTTGGAAAACATCATGCTGCGCCCCATGCTGCCGGCGGTTACATCAATATCATAAACTTTCGCTCCTGCGGTGGCATCGCGCCGTATGGCAGATGCGGGCAGCGACAGCGCCGAACTGTGTTGCGGCGGTATCATATAGAATATGTTGCCCGTGCCGTCGAGCAGCCATTCTTTGGAAACGCCCAATCCAACGACGATTTTATTGATGAGCGAATCGTTGATAGGCAGTTTTCCGTTTATGTGTTTGGAAAAGTTGGAGCGGTCGGTTTTGATGCGGTCGGCAAATTCGTTTTGTGTAACTTGCAGAATGCTAATGAGTTCCCTAATGCGACCGATGAGCAGTTCATTTGTCATGGCAATTTTTTTGAGAGGTTGTGCCGTTTTTGATAAATATCGCACGAAGAAATGGGTATATTACCATAGCTTTGTGTTGCAAAGATAGAAAAACTATTTCGAATATCCTATTATTTTAGGAATATTTTGTATTTGAAGTTCTTTTATTTGCAATTTGTAGTATGGTTTTATACCAATTGTTTTTTGGTAAGGGGAGTGCGGCGATGTTTGTTTTGGTTGATAATAAGAGGAGATTGAGAGGCTCCGAAGTTCGTATTGCGCCGTACTCCCCTCAAAAAAGAAAGGAGGAAAATACGATGTTGGAATTGTATGCCCGACACCTTACCCTGTTGTGTGTCGGACAGTTCATAGCCCATTTCGATTACGACGACCTGACGTGCCGCCGCTATCGGAGCGAATACGAAACGATGCTTGCCGGTACTCCGTTGCTGTTCTACTGTCGGGCGGATTTCGACGATAAAGGCGAGGATATTCGGAATTTCGATTTCGAGGTGGAGACTGCCGACCGCACGCCGTTGCGCATCGTCGGCTCCATGCGTCGTGCCGCTGAAAAGGCGAAGCAGTGGATTAATGCCTATTTGAAAAATTACCGTACCTGTTTCCCGCAGAAAACCGATGACGACGAATCGTAGCGGCGTGCCGGCAAAAAAATACCGGCTGTCCTTGCGGAGCAGCCGGTACACATATATAAAAAATAACTATTAAGCGTTTACCGAAGCCATGTGGGCGATGAGATCGAGCACTTTGTTGGAGTAGCCGATTTCGTTATCGTACCAAGAAACGACTTTTACGAAAGTGTCGGTCAGTGCGATACCGGCTTTGGCGTCGAAGATAGAGGTGCGGGTGTCGCCGAGGAAGTCGCTCGAAACGACAGCATCTTCGGTATATCCGAGCACACCTTTGAGTTCGCCTTCGGAAGCCTCTTTCATGGCTGCGCAGATTTCAGCGTAGGTAGCCGGTTTTTTCAGGTTTACGGTAAGGTCTACAACCGAAACGTCGAGGGTCGGAACGCGCATCGACATACCGGTGAGTTTGCCGTTGAGTTCGGGAATTACTTTGCCTACGGCTTTGGCTGCGCCGGTGGACGAAGGAATGATGTTGCCTGAAGCGGCACGGCCTCCGCGCCAGTCTTTCATCGAAGGGCCATCGACGGTCTTCTGGGTGGCGGTGGTGGAGTGAACGGTGGTCATCAAACCGTCGGCGATACCCCATTTGTCATTCAGTACTTTGGCGATGGGAGCCAGACAGTTGGTCGTGCAGGAAGCGTTGGAAACGAATTTCTGACCGGCATAGGTCTTTTCGTTTACGCCGCATACGAACATGGGGGTGTCGTCTTTCGAGGGAGCCGACATAACGACGTATTTGGCACCGGCATCGAGGTGTCCCTGAGCTTTTTCTTTGGTCAGGAAAAGACCGGTGGATTCTACCACGTATTCTGCCCCTACGGCGTCCCATTTCAGGTCGGCGGGATTTTTCTCGGCGGTTACGCGGATTTTTTTACCGTTTACAATCAGCTGGCTGTTTTCTACGTCGGCTTCGATAGTGCCGTTGAAGTGTCCGTGCATCGTATCGTATTTGAGCATGTATGCCAAATAGTCTACGGGGCACAAGTCGTTGATGGCGACAATCTGAATGTCTTTTCTCTCTTGAGCGGCACGGAAGACGAAACGTCCGATGCGGCCGAAACCATTAATACCTACTTTAATCATTGTGTAAAATTTTAATTGGTTATGTAATAACGTTTTCTATTATCCTTTGTTCGAGTAAAGAGATTCTTTCGAATTTTCGAGCGCAAAGGTAGTTATTTTATCTTTTCTTTTATACTTTTTCAGAGAAAATAAGTGATAAAAAATTTCTATTTCATTGAATTTTTGGAATTATATGTTATTTTGGCAGGTGCACTTTGCAAAACGGCCGCTATTTGTTCGCGTATAGGGCAGAAAAGAAACTCCGATAAAAATAATCGGTGGATTTTCACCAAAATTAAAGGAGGAAATTTTTTCAAAAAAGAAAAGGATTATACCTTTGCAGATGATTTTTTAGGAAAAGAGATTGTATAACATTTAATTTGTGAATTATGACGAAAATTACAGTCGTAGGTGCCGGCAATGTAGGTGCAACATGCGCCAATGTCTTGGCTTTCAAAGAAGTTGCCGACGAAATCGTATTGCTGGATATTAAAGAAGGCGTTTCCGAAGGCAAGGCGCTCGATATGACGCAGACGACCACGCTGCTCGGATTCGATTCCCGTATCAGCGGCATAACCAATGATTATACCAAAACCGCGGGTTCCGACGTCGTTGTCATTACTTCTGGCATTCCCCGCAAGCCGGGTATGACGCGCGAAGAGCTTATCGGCGTGAATGCCGGTATCGTGAAGTCGGTAACCGAAAGCGTTTTGGCTCATTCGCCCAACGCCATCATCGTTTGCGTCAGCAACCCGATGGATACGATGACCTACCTGATACAGAAGACAAGCGGACTTCCCAAAAACCGCGTTATCGGTATGGGCGGCGCGCTCGACAGCTCGCGTTTCAAATGCTACCTGAGCAAAGCCCTCAACGCCAATCCCAATGAAATAGAGGGTATCGTGATAGGCGGACACGGCGATACGACCATGATACCGCTTACCCGTCTGGCTTCTTATAAAGGTGTGCCTGTTACCGAGCTGCTCGACAAAGAGACGCTCGACAAAGTGGTTGCCGACACGATGGTCGGCGGAGCAACGCTCACCAAGCTGCTCGGCACGTCGGCATGGTATGCTCCGGGTGCCGCTACGGCATACGTGGTAGAGTCGATTATTCACGACCAGAAGAAAGTCGTTTCTTGCAGCGTTTATCTCGAAGGCGAATACGGCGAGAGCGACATCTGCGTCGGCGTACCTGTCGTGCTGGGTCGTACCGGTTGGGAGAAAGTCGTGGATTTCAGACTCAACGATGCCGAAAAAGCGCTCTTCAAGGCAAGCGCCGCTGCCGTGCGTAAAACCAACGGCGCCCTCAATCTTTGATTTTTTCAGAGACGAAAATAATTCGACGGCTGCACCCTGCGGTGCAGCCGTTTTTCTTTTGGTATCGTTTTTGTTTGTAAAGGGGGGCAGAACGGTTATTTTGCCGGTTCGCTTTCGACGAAGCGGAGCGATTCCACTTTGCCGAGCCGTTCTTGCAGGTGCGGCATTTGCGAGCGGCGTATGCGCAGCGTCATGGAGCAGTCGAGCGTAAAATCCTGCGCGGTGACCGTCGCTCCGGAGTCTTTGACCACGCGCATGACATCGTTCATAAAAGGGTATTCAAATGCTATCTGCACACTCTCCTCGACAAGGCGCTCGACAATTTCGCCGGCGCGTATCGCTTCGGCTGCCGCTGTGCGGTAAGCCTCTATCAATCCGCTCGTGCCGAGCTTTATGCCGCCGAAGTATCGCACGACGACGATGAGTATATCGGTCAGCCCGAAAGAATTGATTTGTCCCAGAATCGGTTTCCCCGCCGTGCCCGAAGGTTCGCCGTTGTCGTTTGCGCGAAATTCGGTGCGGGCAGCCCCCACCATATATGCCCAACATACGTGGCGGGCGTCGTAGTATTGTTTTTGATAGGCGGCAACGACCTCCTTCGCTTCCTCTGCCGAAGATACCGGCACGGCAAAGGCGAGGAATTTGCTCATCTTCTCTTTGTACGACCCTTCGGCGGGTCGGGCTAAGGTGAGGTAAGTGTCGTCGGGCATGGCGCAGGTGTCAGCAGGCTTTGAAACTCATGTCGAGACCTTTTACCGAGTGCGTGAGTGCGCCTACCGAAATGTAATCGACGCCGCATTCGGCATAGTCGCGCAGCGTGTCGAGGGTGATGCCTCCCGACGATTCCGTTTCGTAGCGGCCGCCGATGCGCTCCACCGCTGCGCGAGTGAGTTCGGGAGTAAAATTGTCGAGCATGATGCGGTCTACTCCGCCTACGCGCAGCACTTCGTCGAGTTCCTGCATATTGCGCACTTCGATTTCTATTTTCAGCTTTTTCCCTTTTTCGGCGAGATAGGCATGGCAGCGGGTTATGGCGGCTTCGATGCCTCCTGCAAAATCGATGTGGTTGTCTTTGAGCAGTATCATGTCGAACAGTCCTATCCGGTGATTGACGCCGCCGCCGATGCGCACCGCCTCTTTTTCGAGCATACGCAGACCCGGCGTCGTTTTGCGGGTGTCGAGCACTTTGGTATGGAGACCTTCCAACCGGTCGGCGTATTTGCGGGTAACGGTGGCGATGCCGCTCATGCGCTGCATGATGTTGAGCATGAGGCGCTCGGTTTGCAGCAGCGAGCGCACCTTGCCGCTGACCACAAAAGCCACGTCGCCCGGCATCACGTGCGTGCCGTCTTCGAGGAAGACGTCCATTTGCAATTCGGGGTCGAATGCGGCGAACACGCGCCGCGCCATATTCACACCCGCCAAAATACCCTCCTCTTTTACAAGGAGTTTGGAGCGTCCCGTTTCCGTTTCGGGTATGCAGCAAAGGGTGGTGTGGTCGCCGTCGCCGATGTCTTCGGCGAAAGCCAGCTCGATAAGAGCATCGATAAGTTGGTCGGGTGTTTTCATAAACATCGGTTTTTGTCGGTAAACGCGCCGGCCGATGATTCGGTTTTCGGTCAGCGGCTTGAATATAAGGGGGAAAAGTAATATCTTTGTCCGCGAAACAGAAGCAAAGATAATAAAAAGGTAGAAACTTCGGCATGAAAATCGTTTTTTTAGTTACCGGCAAGACGGCGCGTTCGGGATTTTCCGACGGTATCGGCGAGTATTGCGAACGGTTGAAGCACTATGCCGATTTCGAAATGACGGTGATTCCCGACCTGAAAAACGCAAAAAGTTTGAGCGCGGAACAGCAGAAAGAACGGGAAGGCGAAGCGATATTGAAGTCGTTGGGCGAGGGCGATGCCGTAGTGCTGCTCGACGAGCACGGGCGCGAATATACTTCGATGCAGTTTGCCGATTACATTTCCAAGAAAATGCTTGCCGCCCCGCGCCGGCTCGTCTTCGTGGCAGGCGGTGCCTACGGTTTTTCGGAGCGGGTGTATAAAGCGGCGCAGGAAAAAATATCCCTCTCCAAAATGACTTTCTCGCACCAGATGATACGTCTTATCTTTACGGAGCAGCTCTATCGGGCTATGACCATTCTCAACAACGAACCCTATCATCACGAATAACATTGCTTTATGAAAACACTGAAATTTTCGGGAATACTCTTTTTCGCGGCTTTTTTGCTGAGTACGACTTCGGCAAAGGCAAAAGATTATCTGTATGATTTCGATTACGGACTTTTGCTCAATGTCGGTATGGAGAAAACGCTCGTTTCACGTCTCGACCTTTCCGTGCAAGCCGAATTGTGGACGAACGACAATTTTGCGGGCTACGAACGCATCATGCCGGCAGCGTCGCTCACCTATACCGTGATACCGAAATATTTCAAGGCGATGGCGTACTATGCTTTTATCAATCAGAAGAATCACACCAACAGGCACCGGTATCAAATAGGTCTTGTCGGAAACTATGCCGTGCCGCACCTTTCCCTGTCGCTCGCAACGAAATTCGAACAGACTTGGACAAAAGGAACGCCGAACAACAAATGGCGCACGCAGCTGAAAGCCGTCGGCATCATTTCGCCCTCGTGCCGCTGGAAACCTTTTGTTTCGATGGAGATATTCGAATCGATGAACGGGCACAATGCCACCGGCACGACAGGTTTGGAGCGCATTCGTTACGAAGCGGGGACCACGTTTGCCGCCGGCAAGCGGGTGTCGCTCGAAATGAAATGGCGCTCCGAGCGGCTTACACAGAAAAAGCAGCTCTATTCGTCGATAGGGTTAGGCGTGAAATTCAAATTATAAGGTCGGGTCGGCATCAACCGACGTAGAGCAGGTCTGCCATGATGCCGTCGGAAACGAACAACCCATTCGGCGTGATGCGGAGCCGGTTGTCGCGGCATTCGCACAATCCGGCTTGCAGATGCGGCGCCGCCATACGCAGGCAGTAAGCCCGCCGCTCTTCGCCGAAGTCGGCAGCCACGCCGTCGAGGTCGAGTCCCCACATGGTGCGCAGGGCGGTGATGATGCGGTCGTTGTAGCGCGTATCGGCATCGAGCCGTTCTTCCTCGTAACACGTTTCTCCCGCTTCTATTCCGGCGATGTAGCGATGCAGGTCGGCAATGTTGCGGCGGCGAAATTTGCGGTCGTAGCTGTGTGCCGCCGCACCGAGTCCGAGATAGGGCACGTCCTGCCAGTAAGACGTGTTGTGCAGCGCATACGCTCCGCTGCGGGCAAAATTGGAAATTTCGTATTGTTCATATCCGGCAGCGGTGAGCGTGTCGCGCAGCTGCTCGAACAGCCGCAGCGAAAGCGTGTCGTCGCATTCCTGTACTTCACCCGCGCGCCGCAGTCGGTCGAGCGGCGTCCCTTCTTCATAAATAAGATTATAGGCAGAGAGGTGCGGCAGGTCGAGCGCAAGCGCTTGTCGCAGGTTGGCTTCCCACGAGGCGGGCATTTGGTGCGGAAGCCCGTATATAAGGTCGATGCTGATGCGCTTGAATCCCGCGCGGCGGCAGCACTCTACCGCCGCAATGGCTTGCGCTGCCGTGTGGCGCCGTCGCAAGAAACGCAAATCGTCGTCGGAAAAACTCTGCACCCCCATGCTGATGCGGTCGATGGGCAGCGATGCCAGCGCCTCTGCATAGGCGGCAGTTATGTCGTCAGGGTTGGCTTCAAAGGTGATTTCGCGACAGGCGGCGTAGTCGATGTCGCTACCCAATCCGTCGAAAAGCCGGTGCAGCAATGCCGGCGACAGTTGCGACGGCGTGCCGCCGCCGAGATATATCGTATCCACCGTTTCGCCCGCCAGTTCGTTGCGCCGCAGCTCCCATTCCCGCAGCAGCGCATCGACGTAACGCTCTTGCACCGCCTCTCCGACGGTGGAGTAGAAGTCGCAGTAGATGCAGCGCGTGCGGCAAAAAGGAATATGCAGATAAAGTCCCGCCATGAATTTTCGCGTATGAACAGGTGCAAATATAAGGATTCAGAACGGCATGAACGGCTATTTTTGCCTGAACTTTCGCTCCCGTTGCAAAAGAGATTTCAAAAAACTGCTCTTTAACACATATAAAGAATTGTTTTTATCAAAAAAAATTTCTACTTTGCGAACGTTTGTTTCGGGCGAATGTTTGTCTTGAAACGAATGGCCATGAAAAACAATTAAAAAAAGATATTCATGAAAACGTATCAATCACACGAAATTAAGAACATCGCCCTCTTGGGCAGTAAAGGTTCAGGCAAAACCACCCTCGCAGAAGCCATGCTTTTCGAGTGTGGGGTTATAAAACGCAGAGGTTCTGTCGAAGCGCAGAACACGGTTACCGACTATTTTCCGGTGGAGAAAGAGTATGGCTACTCGGTATTCTCTACCGTTTTTTATGCGGAGTTTCTCAATAAGAAACTCAATGTCATCGACTGTCCGGGTGCCGACGACTTCGTAGGCAGTGCCCTCACGGCGTTGAACGTTACCGATACGGGCGTTATCGTCATCGATTCGCAGTACGGCGTGGAGGTGGGTACGCAAAATATCTTCCGCTATGCCGAAGAGATGAAAAAACCCGTCATCTTCGCCATGAACCAGCTCGACGGTGAAAAAGCGGAATACGATACCGTCATCGAGCAGTTGCGCGAACATTTCGGCCCCAAAGTCGTACCCATACAATACCCTATTGTCTGTGGTCCGAATTTCAACGCCATGATCGACGTGCTGCTGATGAAAATGTACAGCTGGGGCCCCGAAGGCGGAACGCCTACCATTTCGGAAATCCCTGCCGACCAAAAAGAGAAAGCGCTTGAATTGCATAAGAAATTGGTGGAAGCCGCTGCCGAAAACGACGAAGCCCTGATGGAAAAATTCTTCGAGCAGGAATCTCTCACCGAAGACGAGATGCGCGAAGGCATACGCAAGGGTCTTATCACCCGCGATATTTTCCCTGTATTCTGCGTCAGCGCACTGCGCGATATGGGCGTGCGCCGCATGATGGAATTTTTGGGCAATGTGGTGCCTTTTGTCGATGATATGCCCAAACACATCACTACCGACGGAACGGAAGTGGCTCCCGATGCCGACGGTCCCGCCAGCCTCTATTTCTTCAAAACGACGGTGGAGCCGCATATCGGCGAAGTATCCTACTTCAAAGTCATGTCGGGCAAGGTGCACGAAGGCGACGATATGCAGAACAAGAATCGCGGCAGCAAGGAACGTATCGCCCAGTTGTTCTGCGTGTGCGGACAGATACGCACCAAAGTCGAAGAACTCGTGGCCGGTGATATAGGCGCTACGGTGAAGTTGAAAGATGTCCGCACCGGAAACACCCTCAACGCCAAAGGCTGCGAATACGAATTTGAATTGATGAAATTCCCCGATTCCAAATACCAGCGTGCCATAAAACCGGAAAATGAAGCCGACGCCGAAAAATTGAACGAAATACTCGTGCGCATGCACGAAGAAGACCCGACGTGGATTATCGAACAGTCGAAAGAGTTGAAACAGACCATCGTATCGGGACAGGGAGAGTTTCACCTGCGCACGCTGAAATGGCGCATCGAAAACAACGAAAAGCTGCAAGTGGAATTTATGGAGCCGCGCATTCCCTATCGCGAAACCATTACCAAAGCCGCCCGTGCCGACTACCGCCACAAAAAACAGTCGGGCGGAGCCGGTCAGTTCGGAGAAGTACATCTCATCATCGAGCCTTATTACGAGGGTATGCCTGCTCCCGATACCTACAAATTCGGCAATCAGGAGTATCGCATGAATGTGCGCGACACCCAGACTATCGACCTCGAATGGGGCGGTAAATTGGTGTTCGTGAACTGCATCGTCGGCGGCGCTATTGATGCCCGTTTCCTCCCCGCCATACTCAAAGGTTTGATGGACCGTATGGAGCAAGGTCCGCTGACCGGTTCGTATGCCCGCGACGTGCGCGTATGCGTGTACGACGGTAAGATGCACCCGGTGGATTCGAACGAAATTTCTTTCCGCCTTGCCGGTCGCAACGCATTCAGTGAAGCCTTCAAAAACGCCGGTCCCAAAATTCTCGAACCGGTATATGATGTGGAAGTGCTTGTCCCAAGCGACAAAATGGGCGATGTGATGAGCGACTTGCAGGGCCGCCGCGCCATTATCATGGGTATGGAGAGTGTCAAAGGCTTTGAGAAAATCGTTGCCAAAGTACCTCTCAAAGAAATGGCATCGTACTCCACCTCGCTCAGCTCCATTACCGGCGGACGTTCGTCGTTCAGCATGAAGTTCGCTTCATACGAGCTTGTTCCGGGCGATGTTCAGGAAAAATTGTTGAAAGAATACGAAGCCACTCAGACCGACGAATAATTATTGTTTTCCGATAATTATAGTAAACCGCATTAGTTAAATTAATATAAAAACCGCCTGTCAAGGGGCGGTTTTTTTGTAATTAAACAATTGTTTGTTAAATTAGCGGCGAATTGTTAAACAATAAGAGTCTGAAAAAGATTTTTGTTCTGTTAAACAAAAGGGGATTCCGTTTGTTTATCAAATAAAAATACTGAAAAAAGGGATTGATTTTAAGATTTCTCCCGTAAAGAAAAAGAAGAAAGGTTACACTGGCAATATGAAAAAATCGACGATTTGGCTGCTTGCCATTATTATGGCGCTGACGTTCTCGATTTTGCTCTATATGCAGATTTCCTATATAGAAAATATGGTGAAGATGCGTAACGAGCAATTTTCGGAAGCCGTGCGGCGTAGCCTTTATTCGGTTTCTACCCAGCTCGAACAAGACGAAACCAAACGCTATCTTGCCGAAGACATAGAGGAGAATCAGAAACGACTGCTTTCCATTGAAATGGGTGTCGGCACTTCCGTCAATCAACGGTGGTCGTTTGTCGCTCCCGACGGCACGGTAAGTTCGTTCAATTTGCAGCAATACTCTTTCACTGTACCGTCGCAGCCGGCACAGGCAGGGAGCGGTTCGATAACCGACACCTATAAAAATATGCAGGAGGTGCTCAAAAACCAGTACCTCTATCAGAAAGGTCTGTTGGAAAACGTCATACTCAACATACTTGCTACTGCCAGCAACCGACCTATCATGGAACGGGTAGATACCGAACTGCTGACACAGTATTTGAAATCGGAACTGCGGAACAACGGCCTGAATATACCTTTCAAGTACGCCATACTCGACCCGAAAAACAAAATCATGTACAAATCGCCCGGTTACGATACCGAGAAAAAGGCGACACGCTACACGATGCGGCTTTTCTCGAACGATCCTCCCAAGAAACAGAATCAGTTGATGGTCTATTTCCCCACCAAACAGGATTACATTTTCAGTTCGATACAGTTCAGTATTCCGTCGTTTGCATTCACGTTCGTGCTGTTGATAACGTTCATTTTCACCATTGCCAAACTCTTCCGGCAAAAAAAACTGACAGAAATGAAAAACGATTTCATCAACAACATGACGCACGAATTTAAGACGCCCATATCCACCATTTCGCTGGCGGCGCAGATGTTGAACGACCCGTCGGTATCGAAGAGTGAAGAGATGTTCCGCCACATCTCCACCGTTATCAACGACGAAACGAAACGGTTGCGTTTTCAGGTCGAGAAGGTATTGCAGATGTCGATGTTCGAGCGGCAGAAGACGATGCTGAAACTCACATTGCTCGATGTCAATGATTTGATAGCCGGCGTATTGAGTACATTCAAGTTGAAGGTCGAACAGTTCGGAGGAACGATAGAGGCAGACCTCGCTGCCGACGATGCATGGGTGGAGGTCGATGAAATGCATTTCACCAATGTCATTTTCAACCTGCTCGACAATGCCGTGAAGTACGCTAAGGAAGATGTACCCTTGCAGCTCCATGTGCGCACCGCTATCGAGGGCGAGAAAGTAATCATCGCCATACGGGATAACGGAATCGGCATCAAGAAGGACGATCTGAAAAAAATATTTGAAAAATTTTATCGCGTATCGACCGGTAATGTGCACAATGTCAAAGGATTCGGATTGGGTCTTGCCTACGTGCATAAAATCGTTACCGACCTCAAAGGTACGATACGCGCTGAAAGCGAATTGAATATAGGAACAACATTTATTATTACATTACCCCTTAAAAACAAATGATTATGGAAGAAAAGTTGCGCATCTTACTTTGTGAAGATGATGAAAATCTGGGTATGCTGTTGAGAGAATTTTTGCAGGCGAAAGGCTATGCGGCCGACCTTTTCTCCGACGGAGAAAGCGGCTACAAGGCTTTCCTGAAAGGAAAATACGATTTATGCGTACTCGATGTGATGATGCCCAAAAAAGACGGATTCACGTTGGCACAGGAAATCCGTACCGTTAATGGCGAAGTACCTATCATTTTCCTCACAGCCAAATCGTTGAAAGAGGATATTCTCGAAGGCTTCAAAATCGGAGCCGACGATTACATCACCAAACCTTTCAGCATGGAAGAGCTGGTATTCAGAATCGAAGCTATCTTGCGCCGTGTCAAAGGCAAAAGAGGTAAGGAGGTTACGACCTATAAAATCGGAAACTTTACGTTCGATACGCAGAAGCAGGTTCTCTCCATCGGCGAGAAAAACACCAAACTTACGACGAAAGAGTCGGAGCTGCTCAGTCTGCTGTGCGCTCATGTAAACGAAATTTTGGAACGGAATTTTGCTCTGAAAACCATTTGGATTGATGACAATTATTTCAATGCAAGGAGCATGGACGTCTATATTACCAAGCTGCGCAAGCACCTCAAAGACGATCCTTCCATTGAAATCATCAACATTCACGGCAAGGGTTATAAGCTCATCGCTCCCGAAATAGAAGCGCAAATGAAATAGGATAGATTCTGTTTTATGGAAACGGGCGTTCTGTAAGAACGCCCGTTTGTTTTTTCCCCGTACTGTTCAGAGGTTTAACAGTCCGTCGGGAATGCGTGTCGTTATGGTTTTGGCGGCTTCATCGACGAAAAGTACGAAATCTTCGCTGGCGGGAATGAGCAGTTCTTTCCCGTCCGCATCTTCGAGAATGAAAAGGACATTAAGAGTCGAATCGTCGATGCCGGTTATTTTGCCCAGGTTGCCGTGCTGTTTGTCGAGTACGGTGAAGCCGATGAAATAATCGCTTGGCGTCGTGCGCATTTCATCATCTGCCGGCAGCCGGTTTTTCGGAAAATAGACGTCGAGCCCCGTAAACATACGGGCGTCGTCGGTCGTATCTACATCTTCCAGTTTCATCAGAGCCTGTGCCGCACCGCGAAAGCGGTATTCCTCGATGAAGAACGGGACGAATATCCCGTCGATTTCGCACATGATGTAGGGACAGTCGCTGCGGTCGAAAACGTCGTCGGTAAAAGTGAACGACAATTCTCCGCCCACGCCGTGCGGTTTGTTGAACGTGCCGATTTTTATCAATTCGTCCCGGGCAATCATTTTCGTAAAATGGAGGCGCCGATGGCGTTGAGGCGTTTGTCTATGTGTTGGTAGCCGCGATCTATCTGGTCGATATTGTGTATCGTGCTGGTGCCTTCCGCCGACAAGGCGGCGATGAGCAGGGCGATTCCCGCGCGTATGTCGGGCGATACCATAGAGGCGGCGCGCAGGGGGTAGGCTTTGGCTTGTCCGATGACGGCTGCTCGGTGCGGGTCGCAAAGAATGATTTGTGCTCCCATGTCGATGAGTTTATCGACGAAGAAGAGGCGGCTTTCGAACATCTTTTGGTGTATCAGCACGCTGCCCTTGGCTTGGGTGGCGACGACGAGAAAGACGCTCAGCAGGTCGGGCGTCAGTCCGGGCCACGGGGCGTCGGCAAATGTCATGATAGAGCCGTCGATGAAAGTTTCTATTTCATATCCTGCTTGCGTGGGGATATGCAGGTCGTCGCCGTCTTGTTCCACGATGATACCCATACGCCGGAAACTGTCGGGTATGATGCCCAAGTCTTTGTATGATACGTTTTTGAGGCGAATGTCGGAGCTTGTCATGGCAGCCATGCCGATGAAGCTGCCCACCTCTATCATGTCGGGCAGAATGGTGTGGGTGCACCCGCCCAAAGAGGTTACGCCGTCGATTTCGAGGAGGTTGGAGCCGATGCCCGAGATGCGGGCGCCCATGGCATTGAGCATCTTGCAGAGCTGTTGCAGGTAAGGTTCGCACGCAGCATTGTAGATGGTTGTATGCCCTTTTGCCAACACGGCAGCCATCAGTATGTTTGCGGTACCGGTTACAGAGGCTTCGTCGAGAAGCATATAGGTGCCTTTCAATTCCTTGGCGGAGATTTCGTACACCTGTCGGTCGGGGACGTAGGTAAATTCGGCGCCGAGTTTCTGTATGCCGATGAAGTGGGTGTCGAGGCGGCGGCGGCCGATTTTATCGCCGCCCGGTTTTGGAATAATCGCTTTTCCGAATCGGGCGATTAGCGGGCCCACTAACATGACGGAGCCGCGCAGCGACGCGCTTTGCCGCAAAAATTCCGGTGTGTCGAGAAAGTCGAGATTCAGGCGGTCGGCTTTGAATCGATAAGAGCCTTCGCCCATACGGGTAATTTCCACTCCGAAATTTTCCAGCAGGCGGATAAGGTTGTTTACGTCGAGAATATCGGGCAGGTTGTGTACTTCCACCGTTTCAGAGGTAAGCAGGGTGGCGCAGAGAATTTGCAGTGCTTCGTTTTTTGCGCCCTGCGGGGTGAGTGTCCCCTGCATTCGGCGTCCGCCTTCGATGATAAAAGATGCCATAGCTGTAATTTTGCGGGAAGATACGAAAAAAGCGGTTATCGTCCCGCTTTTTTTCCATTATTTTTCTTACGCTGCATGTTATTGTTTTCTTTCGGCAAGTCTCGCAATCGCAGTTGTTCGAGAGTGAGGGGCATTTTGTGTTCGGTATATTCGAGCAGGTCTTTGTATATTTTTTCGTCCTCGACGGCTTCTTTGTTCCAAGAAGCGAGCGATTTTTTCATGTGGTTCGCCAGATAGACGAGCAATTGGTCGCGTTCTTCGCCTTCGGGCATTTCTTCGCTTTTTTGCACCATTTTTTCGAGCAGCTTGCCGTAATGGCGGTAGCGAATACTTCCGCTTGCATACGGTACATGGGCAGGTTTGTCGTCGAGCTTTTCTTTGCGTATCACTTCATAGGGGTAGTCTATATCCAGACGGAAGTCCGACATGATAGCCAAATGGTCCCATAATTTGTGGCGGAAATCATCGATGTCGCGCAGGTGCGGGAAGAGGTTGCCCATGATATTGACGATGGCGTTGGCGCATCGGGTGCGTTCAGCCCGGTCTTCGATACTCATGCAATAGTCTATCATGCGGTGTATGTTTCGACCGTATTCGGGCAAGATGAGTTTCTTTTTCTGCGTATTGTAAGCCAGCAGGTTTTCTTGTTCCATATCGTTTCGGATTAATTGAATACTTTGTTTTTGGGAACTGTCGCCACAAACTCTTTCAGGTAGAAAGGTACGAAGTAGGCGAGGTTTTCAAACGCTCCGGCGCGGAAAGCCTGTTCTGCCAGCGCCGTCATGTCGGCGGCTTGCGGGTATATGCCGTCGATGAACGAGGCGTTCGGGTGCGTTATCGTGGCGCGGCATTTTTCCGCTCCGTTTCCGAAAAAGAGAATTTTTCGCGTTTCAAGTATCGGGGCGAAAGCGTTTTCGTCGATGATTTCGGCGGCAACCGGTTTTACGGGCGAGAGCGAGCGGTCGTAAACTGCCGTATAGACCTCCATGCGCCGCGCATCGATCATGGGACAGAGCAGCGCATTTTCGTCGATGCCGTCGCGAAACATTGCCGAGCACGCCATTACGGCGAGGGTATCGACCGCAATCAGGGGAATACCGAGTCCGAAGCATATTCCTTTGGCTTCGGACACGCCGATGCGCAAACCGGTGTATGAACCGGGTCCGCGGCTTACGGCAACGGCGTCGGGCGACAACTGCCGCTCCTGTGCCGTTTCTAAGGCTTCCCGCACATATCCCGCCAACACGGTGGCATGCGACATGGGTGTGCGGTTTTCCCTCCGAAATACGACGCTGCCGTCGCACGACAGTGCGACAGAGCACACTTCGGTCGAGGTCTCGATGTGCAGTAGGGTCGGCATGAATTTTTGTTTGTTTCGGCAAAAGTAATGTTTTTTTCTGAGATTTTGTGCTTTGCCCCTCTTTTTAAGAAATGGAGCCGTTCGGAACAGCCCTTTTCCGGCTTCGGTGGAAATACCGAAAACGACCTGCGGTATGTTTGTGAATGTGTGCGGTGTTCAGTCAAGATAGAAGTGCAACAAAAGGAGATAGAAAATATCTGTTCCACATCTTGCAGCAAAGCAGAAAAG
>CANQAM010000015.1 GCA_947589325.1 uncultured Bacteroidales bacterium
TCTCTTCCCTCGCAAATTCCTGAAAAATAAAAACGGAAAAAACTTGCGGGACGGAAATATTTGTTTTACCTTTGCGGTCTCGAAATTATTAACCATCAAAAAAACAGCTTAAAATGTATTTAACTGCTGAAAAGAAAAAGGAGATCTTCGAGAAATACGGAAAGTCCAATACTGATACCGGCTCACCTGAGGCGCAGATAGCATTATTTTCCTACCGTATTGCTCATTTGACTGAACATCTCAAGTCAAATCACAAAGATCATATGACCGAAAGAGCCTTGAAAATGTTGGTCGGCAAACGCCGCCGGCTGCTCGATTACCTGATGCGGATAGACATCGAACGCTACCGCGCCATCGTAAAAGAACTGGCTCTGAGAAAGTAAGCACAGCCTTACCTCACACGACGGGGCGACTTCGCAGCGAAGCCGCCCCGTTTGTTTTCCGTCTGCATCGCCGCGTGCCGGCAGATTATTTCCGCCGCGCCGGCTTGGGCGTGTGGCAGAAAAAAGTTACCTTTGCATTGCGATAAGCGCGGGCGCGTTTGCCGGCGCGGCAAAGAAGACAAGATACCGATGAATTTGCATTTTCTCAGTCTGTCGAGCGGAAGCGACGGCAACTGTTACTATATTGGCACCGAGCGTTACGGCATACTGATAGACGCCGGCATATCGCCCCGCCGCATCAAAAAGGGGCTGGCGGCAGCGGGGCTGTCGCTCGATGCGGTCGTGGCTTTGTGCCTCACCCACGACCATGCCGACCATGTGAAAAGCGCGGGCTACATAGGCGAGCGGCTCGGCATTCCCGTGTATGCCACGCGCGAGATTCTCGACGGCGCCAACCGCTGCCGCTGCATTTCGGAACGGATTTATTCGTCGGGGCACCCCATAAGCAAAGAGACGCCTTTCACCATTCGCGACTTCCGCCTCACCGCCTTCGAGGTGCCGCACGACGGGAGCGACAACGTGGGCTACATGGTGGAGTGCGGCGACCGCTGTTTCGTCTTCGCCACCGACCTCGGACAGGTGCCCGACCGCGCGGCTGCCTACCTGCAACGGGCGCACTGCCTGATTATCGAAGCGAATTACGATGCCGACCTGTTGCAGTCGGGCTCTTATCCGCCCTACCTCAAACGGCGCATCGCCTCGCCTACGGGACACCTGTGCAATGCCGACACGGCGGAGTTCCTTGCCACCCATTACACGCCCCGTCTGGAATATATCTTTCTGTGCCACCTCAGCCGCGAAAACAACTGTCCCGAGCGGGCATACGACACTGTCGCCGCGCGGCTGTCGCAAGCCGGCATCGCGGTGGGTCGCGATGTGCAGCTCATCGCGTTGGAGCGCCACGCTCCGAGTGCGCTCTATACGTTCCCGCTCCCCGACAGCCTGCTCCCATAAATTGCATACCCCCGAATACCTCGCGCCGAACGATGCCGCCCGCTTCCGGCAAAACGGCGGCATCGCCGCATTTCCGTAAAAAAGGTATAACATTCCGTATTTTTTGTGCATCGGTTTTCCGGTAAAACGGCTATCTTTATCGCCTGAATAAACAGTGCCGAAAAAATGGATATGAATGGGAAAATGACCCGCCGAGAAGCCTTAAAGCGCCTGAGCGCTACGCTGATAACTACGGCTGCCGCTTTTTCCGGACTCTCCGCCCTGACCTCGTGCAAGGGCGGCAGGAGAAAGCGGACGATTCTTTATTTTACCGCTACGGGCAATTGCCTGTACGTAGCGCGTGAGTTGTCCGATGCGAATACCGAGCTGTTGAGTATTCCCCAGCTGATGAAGCAGCAGCGGTTCGACATCGAGGCCGACGAGATAGGCATCGTCTATCCCATTTACGGACACATGCCGCCCAACATGGTACGGCGGTTCATACAAAAGGCGCGGCTGAAAGCGGATTACAAATTCGCCGTCCTGACCTATGGCGCCCGCAAGTGCAACGCCGTAGAGATTTGGGACGACATTTCGCGCCGTGCCGGTCATGCGTTCGACTACATCAATACGCTCATCATGGTGGATAACTGGCTGCCCAACTTCGACATGAACGAGCAAATGAAAATCGACAAACACATTCCCGAACATTTGCAGCAAATCGCTGCCGACCTTGCGGCACAGAAACATTGGCACGAGCCTGTGTCGGAAGAGGAGCGCCAGATGCACGCGGGATTCATGGCATACGCAGGACTGAATCCGGAAAAAGGTTTTCTCATGGACAGCAAAAAATATTTTACCGTAACCGACGCCTGCATCGGGTGCGGCATTTGTGCAAGCGTCTGTCCTCGCGGAAATTACGAATTGACCTCGCAAGGAGTCAAGATGCAGGGCGATTGCGAATTTTGTTTGTCTTGCATTCACAACTGTCCGCAGAAAGCCATTCGGTTTGCGAAGAACGAACACGACCCCTTGCTGGGACGCGGCGAAGTGAATCCCGATGCCCGCTACCGCAACGAACACATTTCGCTGATGGATATAAAACGGGCGAACAGCCAATTCTGAAAACGGCAGCACTTCGCGTCTGTCGAGATACGAATTTCAATTGCCTGAAATGAGCCGTACAAGAAAACACGAATGCGTGCAAATTCTTATTTTTGCAAAAAAACAGAGACCGATATGGAACAATTAGATGTATTCGACTGCTCGAACGTCCTGATAACAAATTTTTTCACCGACGATAGAGGCTGTGCCCACGAGAATCGGGAACATACGCTTATCTATTTGTGTTCCGGCGAACTCGAAATAGAGGAACGGGGAAAGAAAACGATATTGCATGAGGGCGAGTGTGCTTTCATGCGGCGGGATAACCGAATGTGGTTGCAGAAACACGCCGATAAGGAGCACCCCTATCGCTCCATTGTGCTGAAATTCACAAAACCGTTTTTGCGGGAGTTCTATCAGACACTCGACAAAAAAGAGATTTATATGGAGTCGAAACGTGAAAAGGTGAGTCTGCGTGTATTGCCGAATAACCGTCCGGACATACGCAGCCTGTTCGAATCGTTGGTTCCTTATTTCGATGCAGGTGTCCGGCCTTCCGACGATGTGTTGAAACTGAAAATGATAGAAGGCGCTTACGTGCTGCTCAATACGGACAAAAGCCTCTATGCCTCGCTGTTCGATTTCGTCGATCCGTGGAAAATCGACATTCTCGATTATTTGAACGAAAACTATATGTATGATTTGTCGATGGAAGAAATCGCAAGTTATACCGGCCGCAGTCTGGCGACCTTCAAACGCGACTTTGCGAAAGTGAGCAATCTGACGCCGCAGAAATGGCTTATCAAACGCCGATTGGAAGCGGCGCACGACATGATAAAATCCGGCAGGAAAAAGATAACGGAAGCCTGTTTCGATGTGGGATTCAAGAATCTTTCCCACTTCTCGAAAGTATATAAGGAAACATACGGTTATGCTCCCAGTATGATTTGAGCCGGAGCGTGCGGAACAAAATTCGGTTGAGCCTTGCAGCAAAACAATTTGAGCCTCGCAGCAAAAACGGTGCGAGGCGTTCTTCTTACCTTTGTATCAGAATATGAAAAACAAAAATGTTATGAATGATTCGAGTAAGAGTGAGGAGAGAAAACGAGCTGCTTCAACCGTATGTGAAAATCAAGAGGCTGCGCGCAACAATATTTTCGCAAGAGATGTGAATGGCGAGATGGTTTCGCCCAATGATGCGGGTTACGAAGAACTGATTGCAGACATCTTCACCACGATGCAGACGGCAGCGGAGATGAACACGGGGTATCGTACACCGGAGGAGGTACATACGTATATGGGACGTATTCTCGGCAAGCCGCTCGAAAAGAGTACGAC
This sequence comes from uncultured Bacteroidales bacterium, assembly GCA_947589325.1. GTDB lineage: Bacteria > Bacteroidota > Bacteroidia > Bacteroidales > UBA11471 > Caccoplasma. The sequence continues at coordinate 3,819 of CANQAM010000015.1, forward strand.
CGTTCTGCCGCCGCTTTACATCGACTATGGCAAGCCCGTAACAATCGGTCGCGGTTGTTTCATACAGCAGTGCTGCACCTTTTTCGGTCGCGGCGGCATCACCATCGGCAACGACGTATTCATCGGTCCGAAAGTGAATCTGATAACCATCAACCACGACCCCAATCCCGAAAACCGCAGTGCCACCTACGGGCGCCCGATTGTTATCGAAGATAAGGTGTGGATTGGCATTGCCGCAACGATTCTGCCGGGTGTAAAAATCGGTTACGGAGCCATTGTCGGCGCCGGCAGCGTAGTAACGAAAGACGTTCCGCCCATGACGGTCGTCGCAGGCAATCCGGCACGAATTATTAAGAAAATCGAATAGAAATAGATATGAAAAAAACATACAGAACTATATGAAAAAGTTATCGTATTTCCTGTCGGTCATATTCATCGCGGTCGGATTGTGCGCCTGTTCTCCCGATGACGAACCTGTAATCGACCCTCCTGCGGAAACACCCGAGAATCCGGACAGCCCCGAAAATCCGGATGTTCCGGATAACCCGGACATCGATCCGAATCCGACAGCAGGAAAGACCCTTGTCGTTTATTACAGCTTTACGAACAACGTGCATACTGTCGTCAGCGACTTGTGTACGCAAATCGACGCGGATACAGTACGGATACAACCGACAGAAAAAGGTCTCGATTATGCGGCAAACAATTATGCTATCGGGAGCGCACAGATTCAAGCAATTCGCGATAAACCCGGCGACGCATCTTCCTATCCTGCCATAGACCCCGTAGAGGTACAATTCGAGGCGTATGACACGATTATCGTTGCCGCCCCGCTTTGGTGGAGCAATATGGCTGCTCCGCTGCAAACATTTCTGTTCAACCATGGTGCAGAGATGGCGGGAAAAAGGATAGGTCTGATTGTATCGAGCGCGAGCAGCGGCATCGGTGGTGTAGAGGCAGATGCCAAACGGCTGATTCCCGACGGAAATTTTCTGTCGCCAAGCCTTTGGATACGTTCATCACAGATTGCCGGCTGTCACGATATGACAGCTGAGTGGTTAAAGAAAATAGGTTATATAAAATAATTCGAAAATATGAAAGCAAAAACTCTTTTATTGGCAATGGTTGCATTTTTAATTACAAACGCACACACTATGGCACAGAATGATGACAAACGTGTTTTGGTTGCCTATTTCTCGGCAACAGGCACAACGGCTCGGGCAGCGGAAAAGCTGGCGGGTATCACGGGTGGGGAATGCTATGCGATTACGCCTGCCCAACCTTACACCGACGCCGACCTCGATTGGCATGACAAACGGTCGCGCAGTTCGGTGGAGATGAGCGACCCGAAATCGCGTCCGGCTCTTGCCGGCAAAAAATTGGACGCAGCCGGTTATGCGGTTATATTTATCGGCTATCCTATCTGGTGGGACCTTGCGCCGCGGGTAATCAATACGTTCATCGAAAATCATGACTTGAAAGGCAAGACAATCGTTCCGTTTGCCACTTCGGGCGGCAGCGGGATCGACCACAGTGTAAAAAGTCTGAAAGCCGAATATCCGGAACTGAACTGGGGCGAGGGAAAATTGTTGAACAATCTCGGCGAAGCCTCCATACGCCGATGGACAGACCGCATCGCTGCCGGCGAAAAATAGCGCCGGACGGCAGAAGCTGCTTAAAAATGATAATAGAAAAAATAATGTAACTTATATGAAAAAAGAATTCTTTGTAATTGATTACAGTGCAATTTCGGAGGAAGACGCTGCAAAAGATGTGCATAATGATCAGCTTTGCTTTAAGTTGAATCACACTATGCCCCATACACCGGAATACAAGGCATTGGTGCAGGAACTCTTCGGAGAATTTGGTGAAGGTTCGAAAATCATGCCGATGATAAACGTGGTTAGAGGCAGGGAGGTAAAAATAGGTCGTAACTGTTCCATACTGAACAATGTGCTTTTCATGGCAGCCGGAGGTATTACAATCGGCGATGGAGCCATGATAGCCGCTAATGCGCAGTTAATCACCAACAACCACGATGAGCACAAGCGATGGCTCTTAACTTGCGCCCCGATAGAAATCAAGCGCAACGCATGGGTCGGTGCAGGAGCCACCATACTTCCCGGAGTAACGGTCGGTGAAAATGCCATTGTCGCAGCAGGAGCGGTTGTAACGAAAGACGTGGCGGCGAATACAGTCGTGGGTGGCGTTCCGGCAAAATTCATCAAAGACATAAAATAGAAAAATTTAAGGGCAATGGAAAAAATAAAATTACCATCTATCGTATTGGGAACATGGTCGTGGGGTACGGGCGCCGCAGGCGGCGATCAGGTGTTCGTGAAAGCACGGGTGTCGATACCCGCGGCGCGTGGGAAATGCCGATGATGTAGAGAGGAAACACGAATGAAACGATTTATTTTCATACTCTCGTTTATGCTCCCGCTCTTTACGGCGACGGCGCAACAAGCCGTCGATGTGCATTGCCACAATGTATTGCCCGAATTCAAGGCGCTGCTCGAACGGCACGGGGCTGTCATGGAGGAGACATTTCCTTTGCCTGAATGGGAGGTATCCGCTCACCTGAAATTCATGGAAGCGGCAGGCATCGAAACCGCTCTGCTCTCCATGCCCGCACCCCAGCCTTATTTCGGAGATACGGAGGAGTGCCGGAAAGCGGTGCGCCGCTACAACGAAGCCTGCGCCAAACTGAAAGCCGACTATCCGGGCAAATTCCTGTTCTGTGCCTCGCTGCCGCTGCCCGATGTAAAGGCGGCTATCGAAGAGGCTGTTTATGCACTCGATACGCTCGGTGCGGACGGCATCAAACTCGCGACCAACAGCAGGGGACAGTATGTGGGCGACGAAGCGCTCGACCCGCTGATGAAGGTGTTGAACGAACGCAAGGCAGTCATCATTTTGCACCCGCACAAGCCGTCGCCAGTAAACGAAGGCATCATCGCCACCGCACCGCTCGCCGTTTACGAGTATCCCTCCGAAACCACGCGCGCAGTGCTTAATATGATTGCCCGCAACGTGCCTGCCCGTTATGCCGACTTGCGGATTGTCGTGCCGCATTGCGGGTCGTTTTTGCCGTTGGCTGTCCCGCGCATGAAAGCCATTCTGCCGGTGATGCAGGCAAAAGGCTATATGCAGGCGGTCGATTGGGAATCCAATCTCTCGCACCTCTATTACGACCTTGCCGGAGGGGCTGCGCCCGACGTAGTGAAAGCCCTGCTGACCATTACTACGCCCGACCATCTGTTGTATGGCTCCGATTATCCTTATCAACCGGCTACCGTTTTGATAGAGAATCTGAAAAGCCTGCGGTCGCAGTTGGCAGAAAACGAACAGACGGCGCCGTATGTAGACGACATCATGGCAGGAAATGCGGCAGCCCTGTTCGGCGACCGCTCTATTTCGCAAACAACTTTGCTTCACATAAACAATCCGGAAACGATGAAAGCCAAAATACAGGGAATGTGTCCCAAACAGCCCATGCAGCCTGACGGCATCGTGCGTCTGTCGAAGATAGAGGTTTATCCCGAATACTTGGAAGAATACATGAAATATGCGGTAGAAGTCGGCGAAATATCCCTGCGCACCGAGCCGGGTGTGCTGACCATGTACGCTGTGGCAGAACAAGATAACCCTTGCCGGATTACGATTCTCGAAACCTACGCCGGCGCGGAGGCATACAGGTCGCACATCGCATCGGCGCATTTTCAAAAGTACAAACAGGGAACGCTGCACATGGTCAAATCGTTGGTGTTGTCCGACCAGAAACCGTTGAATCCCGCCGGCAAAATTATCAATACCCTTCAATAGAAACCGTCATGAAACAATTAATTTTATTTTTGGCAATCAGTTTTTTAACGACAAATGTTATGGCACAGAAAAAAATTGTACAAACAGCCGGACACGACCAGTTGGGCGAGTTCGCACCGAAATTCGCGGAACTCAACGACGACGTGCTCTTCGGCGAAGTGTGGAGCCGGACCGACAAGCTCGGTCTGCGCGACCGCAGTTTGGTAACCATCACTTCACTTATCAGTCAGGGCATCACGGACAGTTCGCTGACCTATCACTTGCAGTCGGCAAAGAACAACGGCATCACCCGCACCGAGATTGCGGAAATCATCACGCATATAGGATTTTATGCGGGCTGGCCGAAGGCGTGGGCGGCATTCCGCCTCGCCAAAGACGTGTGGGCGGAAGACACGACCGGAGAAGATGCGAAAGCGGCTTTCCAACGCGAGATGATTTTCCCTATCGGTGAACCGAACACGGCGTATGCCCAATATTTCATAGGGAACAGTTACCTCGCGCCCATATCGACCGAGCAGGTGAAAATCTCCAACGTTACGTTCGAGCCGCGCTGCCGCAACAACTGGCACATTCACCGTGCGACGCGGGGCGGCGGGCAGATGCTCATCGGCGTGGCAGGCCGCGGCTGGTATCAGGAAGAAGGCAAGCCGGCACAGGAGATTCTGCCGGGTACGGTTATCCATATTCCCGCAAACGTGAAACACTGGCATGGTGCGGCGGCAGACGGCTGGTTCGCACATCTGGCGTTCGAGCTCCCCGGCGAAAACGCCTCCAACGAGTGGCTCGAACCCGTGACGGACGAGCAGTACGACAAACTGAAATAGTGTCGGGAAGTACCGTCGAAACAATAGAGCCTCGCAACGTTACGTTGCGAGGCTCGCTTTTTTATTACGCCTCCGAAGAAACACCGGATTTCCTGTCCCGACTATCGCTTCCGGCCTTGCCGGACTATTGGGCGGCTGTCGTGTCGAATAATTTACGAAAATTTGCAAGCTACCCCGCGAGAGTGTTTGCAAGAACGATATTTTTCGTATCTTTGTGGCGATACGGGGAACGGCGGTTCTCCGTAAACGATTGATTCGTAAAGCGTTTCGTTTTATCCTTATTCGGAAATTTCGCCAAAATAAGTAGAGAAGGATAGACAGTGCAAACGCTCATGCAGCCGATATGCACCGTGAGGTGTTCATATATGGCAGGCGTGGGGTAGCTGTTTATTTCTCTACGGGTGTTTGGCGATACCTCTGAATAGATAAACGGAGATTGTTCCTCACGCTTTTATTGTATTATGCTTATTATTAACGCCTTGTCGGGGAACAGCGGGCACAAATTTTTGAAACATGAAAAAAGAACGATTGTACACTTCCGATTCGGAGCGCATTTTGCGAATAAACCAAAAAATTTTTAGCGGAAAGTTTTGTAAATTCGTTTTTATGAGATTACATTTGTAGCGTATTTATTAACCAATTAAAATCAGACAAAATGAAACGCACACTGTTTTTTATGTTGCTGTCCGCATGGCTGTCTGCCCCCGCCGCGTGGGCGTATGACTTTGATATAGACGGTATCTATTACAACATTACTTCGTCGGACGAAAAGACGGTCGAGGTTACGTATTATTTGTACGACAAGTATTCGGGCGATGTAATCATTCCCGCAACGGTAACGAATGAGGGTATCGAATATCGGGTTACCGCTATCGGCAACAGCGCTTTTTCGTGGTGCTACGACTTGACGTCGGTAACGATAGGCAATAACGTTACCACTATCAGCGACGAGTCTTTTATGGAGTGCACGGACTTGGAAAAATTTAAAGGAAAATTTACTTCGTCGGATAATCGCTGCCTTATCGTAAACGATAGATTGGTAGCTTTTGCTCAGAGCGGATTGTCAGAATATACGATACCTGAAGGTGTTACGACTATCGGCGACTGGGCTTTTGGGGGTTGCAGGGGATTGACGTCGGTAACGATACCCAACAGTGTTACCACTATCGGCGAGAGGGCTTTTGTGGCTTGCGAAAATTTGACATCGGTAACGATACCTGAGAGTGTTACCTCTATCGGCTACTATGCTTTTCGGGGTTGCACGGGCTTGGCCGAATTTAAAGGAAAATTTGCAGTAGACAACTGTTGTCTTATTGTAAACGGTACCTTGAAAGCCTTTGCTTCCAATAGCGGTCTGTCCGAATATACCATACCCGACGAAGTTCAGGTCATCGGCGAGAGTGCTTTTTACGGTTGTACGGGCTTGTCGGAGGTAACGATACCTGAGAGTGTTACCACTATCCACGAGGGGGCTTTTGACGGTTGCACGGGCTTGACGGAAGTAACGATAGGTAAGAATGTTCAAACTATCGGCGAGAGTGCTTTTTACGGTTGTACGGGCTTGTCGGAGGTAACGATACCTGAGAGTGTTACCACTATCGGCGACGATGCTTTTAGGAATTGTTCGGGTTTGACATCGGTAACGATAGGTAAGAATGTTCAAACTATCGGCGAGAGTGCTTTTTACGATTGTACGGGCTTGTCGGAGATAACGATACCTGAGAGTGTTACCACTATCGGCGACGAGGCTTTTAGGGATTGTTCGGGTTTGACATCGGTAACGATAGGTAAGAATGTTCAAACTATCGGCAAAATGGCTTTTCTGTATTGCACGGGCTTGAAAAAGGTGTATATCTCGGATTTGGCAGCATGGTGCCGGATAGACTTTAAGAAAGGTGGTTCTAATCCGCTATATTATGCTCATAATCTTTATGAAAATAATACACTTGTTACCGACCTGAAAATACCTAACGATATTACCAAGATCTACCCCTGTGCTTTTTACGGTTGCACGAGTTTGATATCGGTAACGATACCCGAGGGTGTTATATCCATCGGCGACTGGGCTTTTTACTGCTGTACGGGCTTGACATTGGTAACTGCCTATAATCCGACACCGGTGAATATTGACGAATCTGTTTTCTACAATGTGGATTGCTCCAATTGCACGCTCTATGTAGCTACCGAATCGGTAGAATTATATAAAGCCGTTACATGGTGGAAAGAGTTCGGAACGGTATCGCCGATAGACGAATCTTCCGCCATTACGGAAATACGACAAGACAATGCCGACGGACACATAACGGTATATAATCTGCAAGGCGTGCCGGTACTCGAAACCGATGATGCCGCCAACCTTAAAACGTTACAGAACGGTGCCTATATCGTGAACGGCAAGAAGATGATTATCGCCCGATAGCGAAACGATGTTGCTGCAAAAGACGATAAAAAAATTGTTGTAAATAATCCGGACCCGCCGCCCTGCCATTCACATGGCTGGGCGGCGTTTTTTGGACCGATCCGCAGCTTTGCGAGATTTTCCGCACGCGCTGCCCGTGTCTACCGGCGCGGGGAGGTGAGTGTGGGCTGGTTGGAGTAAAATGGCGTTTCGTCTTCCTCTTCGTCGGAATCTTCCGATTTCTCCTCTTTGGGTTTGTTTTTCACGATTTCGCGCGGTTTCTGTTCGATGAGCGGCGTGGCATATACGTCCCATGTCTGTTCCACGTCCCAGTTTGCCCGCAGGGCGATGTTTCCCGGATAGTAAAGCACCGTTTCGGGCTGCCGTTTCTCTTTGTAATTGCCGGTGTCCCATACGCCGTTTCCGTTGGTGTCGATGCAGAGGCGCATATAGTAGGTGCCCGGCATGAGATAGCGGAAAATAGCCCTGCCGTTTTTGACGCGGCTTGTATAGCGCGGCATATCGGAGTCGTTCAACAGTTCGGCGAAAGCACCCTCCTCCACGCCGACGGTTTTGACGATAAGGTTGGAATACTCCTCGACGGCGCGCACCTTGAAGCGGTGCTCCAGCGTGTTTGTCGGCGAGCCGTAGATGCTTTCGGCAGCCAGCGAGTCGAGCGTGAAGCGGTATTCGCAGCCGGGCTTCCATTTGTGGCGCAGGCGGTACGTACGCATCGACCCCGAATCGGGTGCGAACGTATAGTCCGTAACAGGCGTCCACACGGTATCGACTTTCAGGTCGAGGTGCACGGCATCGGGTGCGAGCCGCCTCACCGGTTGGTCGAACGTATAGATGGGTGTGGCGGGAATGTCGAGGGCCGAGCCGTTGCGGTTGGCGATGCCCATGAACTCGATGGGCGGCGGCAGGGTGTCGTTGGATTTGCGTTCTTTCCGCAGGTGCTTTTCGCGGAATATCCATGTCATCGTGTCGTTGCAGAGCGAAAGCTGCTGCGCGGAGTCGGTACGGTAGTAAGCGGCGGCTATCTGCAAAGAGTCTTTTCCGTAAATCAGCGAGTCGCGTATCCAATAGGTAATGGTGTCGCAAGTGGCGCTGCTCTCGACGACCGCCCAGTCGCCGTCGGCGAAATTGAGCGGCGTGATGCGCGGCAGCGAGTCTTGCGGCGCCGAGAAATAAACGGTTACTTTCCGTCGGTCGGTGCGCTCATATTTCTCGAAATAGTGCGACTGGAAGTTTTCGTTAAAGGCGAGCAGCACGAGATCGTCGGGGTAGTAGTGGGGGCGCAGCGCTGTAATCATCGTGTCGATGGTTATGCTGTCAGCCCATATCGTGTCGGTGCGCCACTCCATTTGCACGGTCGGGAAGATGAGCGAGTCGCCGAAAGCGATGTCTTCGGCGGGATTGTCGAAAAAGTAGTTCCGGTTGCCGTCTTTCAGGGCGAAAATCCGGTAAGAGCCTTCGGCGATGTTGTGCACGGTGAAATGCCCGTAGGCGTCGGTGCGGGCGATGCGCAGGAACGGCAGCGACGTAAATGCCGTATCGTCGGTGTTGGCGTAGATGCCCACCGTCATGTCGCTTATCGGTTCGAGGTTGGAGGCGTTGAGCAGCGTACCCGCGATTTCGAGCGTGTCGATGTGGTCGCCCGTCGAGAAATAGAGGCTGAAAGCGCCCAGCTTGTTTTTTTCATTGTTGTCGGCAATGGCGTCGCCGAAGTCGATGGTGTAGGTCGTGTTCGGCAGCAGCGAGTCGTTGAGTATGACGCTCACTCGCCGTCCGCTCGTCAAGATGCGCGGCATCTTGCTTTGCGGGGGCGAGATGATTACTTTTTCGTTTGGATTGTCTATTTGGACAATTTCGTCGAAATCGATATTGACCTTATTGTTGTTGTAATTGAGAGTTCCGGGTTCCGGATCGCATTTTTTTACGACGGGGGGCGTTTCGTCTTTCGGACCTCCGCCCGGACGTCCGATGTTCGCGCACGAAAAGAGGGCGCCCGCAAAGAGTATGCCGGCACCGGCCGCCATGCAGGCGTGCAGAAACGAGTGTTGTCCGGTGTATTTCATATACAGGGAGATAGAAATTTTCTGTACATAACAACACGCAAAGATAGAAAAAAGCTCCCGTATCGCGGCAGAAAAAAGATTCTTTTGCGTTCGGGCATGACAAAATTATTGTAATTTTGCAGACGTTACCGAAAAAAGCCATATATTTGCACCTTAATTGAAAACCGATAAAATAATTATCAAAAACATAAAGTACAAATTACAATGCAAAACAAAGGATTTATAAGAGTTTTAGCAGTTCTGCTGGCATTGGTATGTCTCTTTTATATCTCGTTTTCGTTTGTAACCCGCCATTACAATCAGAAAGCCGAAGAGATTTCGAACGGAGACCCCGAAGCCTACAAGAACTATTTGGATTCGATGGCGACCGAAAAGGTCTATCTCGGATATTACACGCTGAAACAGTGTAATGAAATGGAAATAGGTCTGGGTCTCGACCTGAAAGGCGGTATGAACGTCATACTGCAAATTTCCGTCGCCGACGTGTTGAAATCGTTGTCGAACAACAATCCCGACCCGAAATTCAATGCGGCGCTGGCTGCCGCTACGGCAAACCAGACCGATAACGATGACTTCCTTTCGGTCTTCGTCAATGAATATAAAAAACTCGACCCCAATATCCGGTTGGCGTCCATATTCAGTACTTTCCAACTGAAAGAGAAAATCGCTCCGTCGGCATCGAACGATGAAGTGCTTTCGGTGCTGCGCGAGGAGTTGAACAGCGCTATCGACAACTCCTATAACGTGCTGCGTACCCGTATCGACCGCTTCGGCGTGGTGGCCCCCAACATACAGCGCCTCGAAAGAGACGGCCGCATCTTGGTGGAGCTCCCGGGTGTGAAAGAGCCGGAACGTGTACGCAAACTTCTGCAAGGAAGCGCCAACCTCGAATTTTGGGAAACTTATAACCTGAGCGACCTCTATGCCCGTCTGGTATCGGCAAACGACCTGATAGCCCGCGCCGAAAACAACGGCAACCCCGTCGTTGCCGAAGAGGAAGCCGAAAACGAAGAACTCTCGGAACTGACCAAACAGAGCAAGGAAGAAGAACTGTGGAAACGCCAAAATCCGCTTTTCTCCCGCTTGCAGCTGAATGTGTCGCAAGGCGGACAGCCGATGGCTTCGCCCGCCGTAGGTATCGCCCACCATCGCGATACGGCTGCGATCAATGCTTATCTGGCTTTGCCGCAGGTGCGTGAAACACTGCCGTCGAACGTCGTGTTCTATTGGACGGTGAAAGCTATCGACGAGAAAGAACAATACTACCAGTTAGTGGCTCTGAAATCGAGCACCGGCGGCCGTCCCGCTCTCTCGGGCGATGTCATCAACGATGCGCATGAAGACTTCAACCCCGTAACCAACGCTCCCGTGGTAAGTATGCGCATGAATGCCGAAGGTTCGAAAATATGGGCGCAGCTGACTCGCGAAAATATCGGTAAATGCGTGGCTGTCGTTCTCGACGAACATGTCTATTCTTTCCCCGTTGTCAATAGCGAAATTCCCAACGGACAATCCGAAATATCCGGCGGTTTCACGCCCGAAGAAGCACAAGACTTGGCTAATGTGCTGAAAACCGGTAAAATGGCTGCCAGCGTGAAAATCGTACAAGAAGAGGTTGTAGGTCCGTCGCTCGGTCAGGAGGCCATACGCAGCGGTGTCATCTCTTTCATCTTCGCGCTGGTATTGCTGATGATTTACATGATAAGCGTTTACGGCGTCGTTCCCGGACTGGTTGCCAACTGCGCCCTCATCGTCAATATGTTTTTTACGATGGGTATTCTGGCGTCGTTCCAAGCCGTGCTTACCCTCTCGGGTATCGCCGGTCTGGTGCTCTCGCTCGGTATCGCCGTCGATGCCAACGTGCTGATTTATGAACGCACCAAAGAGGAGCTGCGTGCCGGCAAGAGCCTGAAAAACGCTATCAACGACGGTTACAAAAATGCTTTCTCCGCGATTTTCGACTCCAACCTCACTTCCGTGATTACGGGTATCATACTCTTCTATTTCGGTACCGGCCCTATCAAAGGATTTGCCACGACGCTGCTTATCGGTATCGTCTGCTCGTTCTTCACGGCCGTGTTCCTCACCCGTCTTTTCTACGAGAGAGGTCTCGACAAAAACTGGTTCAAGAAACTGTCGTTTACCACGCCGCTTACGCGCAACCTGTTGGTCGATAATCATCTCAATTTCCTCGGCGCCCGCAAGGTCGGTTATATCGTATGCGGCGCGTTGGTAATCATCGGCTGCGTATCGTTCGCCCTGCGCGGAATGAGTCTCGGTATCGACTTCTCCGGCGGTCGCAACTACATCGTGCGCTTCGAAAAACCGGTGAACACCCAGCATATTGCCGATTTGCTCAAACCGCAGTTCGGCGACAACATTCCGACAGTCATCACCATTGGCGGCGAAAATCAGGTGCGTATCTCCACCAACTACCGCATTGCCGAATCCGACGATGCGATAGACGAGGAAATATTGACGATGATTTACACCGGACTCAAAGACGAGGTCGGCGGTAAAGACCAAAAGGCATTCGAAACGGAAAATGTCATGAGCATACAGAAAGTGGGCCCGAGCATCGCCGAAGATATTACTATCGGCGCCATTTGGGCAGTGCTTTTCTCGCTGGTGGCTATCGCCCTCTACATTCTGTTGCGCTTCCGCGATTTCGCATTCAGTGTCGGCACGCTCGCATCGCTGGCTTTCGATACGGTTATCATCATGTCGTTCTACTCGCTGTTCTACGGCATACTGCCTTTCTCTATGGAAATCGACCAGTCGTTCATCGCCGCCATTCTGACGATTATCGGTTACTCTGTGAACGATAAAGTGGTGGTATTCGACCGTGTGCGCGAGGTGATAGGCCTCTATCCCAAACGCGACCGTCGCATGGTCATCAACGACGCTCTCAACAGCACGCTGGCGCGTACCATAAGCACTTCGTTGAGCACGGCGCTCGTGTTGATTTGCATCTTCATTTTGGGAGGCGACACCATTCGCAGCTTTACGTTCGCCATGCTGCTCGGTGTGATTACGGGTACGTTCTCGACCATGTTCGTCGCCGTACCGGTGGCTTACGAAATGATGAGAAAGAAATTGCCGAAAACCGAAGATGCTCCGGCTGCATAACGCAATTTCTCTATAAATCAAAGGCAGCGACCTCGTGCGAGGTCGCTGCCTTTGATTTTAACTGATTGTCACTATTGCCGCATTGTTCCGGATAATCTGCTCTCCCCCGCCGATAGGAGGGGGCAATATATCCGAAAACATTTACCTACTAGATATAGGACTTGGCGATTCCCATTTCCAACCCTCTCAATTCCGCCAGACCTCTCAGTCGTCCGATACAAGAGTATCCCGGATTGTTTTTCTTTTTCAGGTCATCTACCATCTGATGCCCGTGGTCGGGACGCATCGGTATGGAAACTTTGCGACGTTGCTGCAATTCGAGAAATGCTTTCATGACATGATACATATCGACGTCGCCTTCCAAATGGTTGGCTTCATAGAAATTGCCTTCCTCGTCGCGTTGCGTGCTGCGTAAGTGCACGAAATTGATGCGGTCGCCGAACCGCACCATCAGGGCGGCACAGTCATTGGCGCTGCTTACGCCCAAAGAACCGGTGCACAGGCACAGCCCATTGCTTTTGTTGGGAACGGCATCGATCAGAGCTTGAAAATCTGCGCCGCAACTCATGATGCGCGGCAATCCGAGTATGGAGTAGGGCGGGTCGTCAGGGTGGATAACCAGCTCGATGCCGCTCTCGTCGGCAACGGGGCAGATTTCGCTGAGAAAATAAATCAGGTTGGCGCGCAGCTTTTCGGGGGAGATGTCCTTGTAGCGGTCGAGCTCTTTCTGGAACTGTTCCAATGTGAAACTCTCTTCCGAACCGGGCAGACCGGCAATTATGTTGCGCACAAGCCGCTGCTTGTCGTCTTCCGTCATCTGCTCGAATCGTGCTTTGGCTTTGACTTTTTCCTCGTCGGTGTAATCGGCTTCCGCACCGGGGCGTTTCAGCAGGAAGAGGTCGAAAGCGATGAATGCGGCACGTTCGAAACGCAAGGCACGGCTTCCGTCGGGCAGTTCGTAGGCCAGATCGGTACGTGTCCAGTCCAACACGGGCATGAAGTTGTAGGTGACGATTTTCACGCCGCATTTGGCGAGATTGCGGAGACTTTCCTTGTAGTTGTCTATATATCGGAGGAAGTCTCCGGTCTGTGTCTTGATATGTTCGTGTACGGGTACGCTTTCGACGACAGACCAGCGGAGTCCCACGGATTCGATCATCTCCTTGCGTTTCATGATTTCTTCCACTGTCCACACCTCACCGTTGGGAATGTGGTGCAGGGCGTTCACGATGCCGGTGGCTCCGGCCTGTTTGATGTCCCACAGGCTGACAGGGTCGTTAGGTCCATACCAGCGCCAAGTTTGTTCACAAAGTATCATATTGTAATTTTATGTATGTTTTTATTTTTATTTCCGAAAGGAGGTTTTTATCTTGCGGAACGACAGAAATGTCCTACGGAATGGATTTCGTCAGATAGAGAAAGCGTCGAACCCGCCGTCCACTACCGAGAGTGCTCCGGTTACGAAGCTGGAAGCGTCGCTGATGAGATAGTGAATAGTTCCGAACAGTTCTTCCGGTTCGGCAAAGCGTCCGCACGGCGTATGGGCGATGATGGCCTTTGCGCGGTCTGTGTATGAACCGTCAGGATTGGTGAGCAGCGCACGGTTCTGGTTGGTAAGCAGAAATCCCGGAACGATGGCATTCACGCGGAGGTCGGGACTGAATTTGGTAGCCAGTTCGGTTGCCATATAGCGGGTGTAGTTGCCGATAGCTGCCTTGGCGGAACCATAGCCTACCACCCGTGTCAGCGGACGGAGAGCGGATTCGGAACAGAAATTAACAATGGCGCCTTTCTTGTTCTTTGCCATGACTTCTACGAACACCATGGTGGGGAGTACCGTGCCGAAGAGGTTTAGGTCTACTACCTTGCGGAATGCGTCGATGTCCAGATCGAGCACCGTCTTGTCCGGTGCGATGGTGGCGCCCGCCATATTGCCGCCTGCGGCATTCAGCAGCACATCGATGGTGCCGAAATGTTCGAGTATAGCTTTCTTGTTTTCTTCCAGTATTTCCTTGTTCAGTACGTCGGTTACGAGAAACAGCGCTTCGGACTTTTTGTTGAGTTCGGCTTCCAGTTCCCTGCCCGGTTCTTCCACGCGGTCCAGAATGACAATCTTGGCACCTTGCTCTGCCAGATAGTGGGCGATGTTTTTCCCCAGAATACCGCAACCGCCTGTTATGACGATTACTTTCCCTTTAATGTCGAATAAGTTTTTCATATCATTATATTTTAATATATATTTTACGTTTATATAATTGATAGCCGATTATCCAATTAATAAATACGAAAACTATTGCATAAGCGAGCGAAGCTCCGTATTCGCCTAATATAGGTTCGAACATTACCTTATATAGAAAATCCCGAATACTATAATTCTCTCCGTACCATACTACCGGAATAATCTGCAAAAGTTTTCCTAATACGCTGCCTAACACATACATAAACAAAGGATTAATGCCGAATGCCTCAAAAAAACGGCTCCATTTCTTATATCCTTTCACATCGATAATCCAGATAAGCAATGCCAAAGAAGTCGATGCAAAACCACACGTAACAAGCACGAATGTAGGCGACCATATTTTCTTATTGACAGGGCAGCCGTAACTCAATAAGAATCCGGCGAAAGTAAAAATACACCCTACCAAGAAAAGCCGAATAAGATAGATACTCAATTGCTCGCTTCGATTTGCAGCAGCGTATTTACTGTTTCCGAACAGAAGCCCTCCAACCCAAAATCCTAACAGAACATGAGCTATGGAAGGAATCGTACTTAATATACCG
The DNA here is from genome assembly GCA_947589325.1 of uncultured Bacteroidales bacterium. Lineage (GTDB taxonomy): Bacteria > Bacteroidota > Bacteroidia > Bacteroidales > UBA11471 > Caccoplasma. Next base: position 18,857 of record CANQAM010000015.1, read on the forward strand.
GCCGGATCGATACCATGGTCATTTTGTAAATGGGCGGCCGTTAAGACAGCATGATCTACAATGGAGCACACATTGGATTTATTGTACTCGAAACCATTACCGCACAATAAAATGATAAAATATCCGATAAGTAGCGAAAAAGCAAGGTAAGGAATGCGGCGATGTTTAATATTTAGGACAAGAACGGCACAAATACCGTAACAGAGGGCAAGCCGCTGCATCACACCCGGTATACGTAAATGGTCGAATGTCCATACCGAATTCCAAAGCCGCATACCCGGTCCGATATCTTCCGCAGGCTTTATCCAATATTCACAAAAATTACCGAACCAGTTTAGTGCCACACCTATAAAAAATAGAATTAACGTACGTTTCGCTACTTTCAGAAGAACCGGAAAGCGGCATTCAAAATTATATTTTTTCAATGATATATACATCGAAATCCCCATGATAAATATAAAAAAAGGAAATATCAAGTCTGTCGGCGTCAATCCGTTCCACGGAGCGTGGAGTAACGGGGCGTATACATACTTCCAATTACCGGGATGATTTACCAACGCCATACCGGCAACACTGATACCCCTTAAAATGTCAAGGGCAAGAATTCTTTTATTTACTTCCATTGCGTTACGTTAATCAGACAATTTATTTATTCGAAATTTCCTATTATGTTTTATACCTATTTCACCCTACGTAAAGTATAAATGTAAGTCCGGTATCAATCACTTCCATCTTGTGGAGGACGGAATACCGGACTTACCTGTTTAATCACTGCCTATAAGAACGCTTCGTTATTCAGAAGACACCGATTTGTTTGATACAGCGGATATAGCGTTTGGTAGCATTGTCTTTTTTAGGTGTATCAGCCTGCGCTCCGATATAACGTTTGCCTACTCTAATGTAAGAACCGTATTCAGCACTAAGTTCTGTACTTCCCCAATACTGGTCTCCATTACTGGAATCTGCGTCAGTATTCAGCTTAGTGCCGCCGTGGTCTTCCAGCACCTTATCGAAAGCTGCTCGAGCTTCTTTTTCGTTCTCTGATATTTGTGCCGGTGTTTTATTTGTAGCATCATCAAAAGTAGTTCCGTTATAGGCTTCGAACAGAGCTTTCAGTTCATTGATGGCGGGCCAATACCAATCGTTCTCGCAAAACTCTAATGCCGGTACATTACCGTCGTTCGCATCTCTCAACTTTTTGGTGTTTTCATACCCATTGTCTTCGTCTTCCACACCGTATGCTTTCGCTTCAGTACTCCATGCCAATGTAGTTTCCGAACGTGTCAGACTGACAATCTTGGCCGTCTTTCCATCTTCAGACACCCAGAATATCACACCTTTCGTATCATTGTCTTCATAATATTCGCCTACTTTATACTCCGGTACCTCCGGTTCGTCAGGAGGAGTCACGGCTTCAGCGGCTTTTTGGGTAACGGTTATCACGTCGGAATACCCCTTGCCGTCGAAGCCCGACACATTAACAGTAACTTGGGTGCTTCGGGGATTTGTCTCCGTATTTTCCGACAAAGCCTTTATCACGACCGTATTACCTTGAACTTCTGCCGAACACCATGTATTGTCTTCCGGAGTTGCAGAAGTCAGAGTACCGTTCGTTATCGTTACAATTACGGATTCTTCGCTATTCGCCGTATTCTCCAACTCCACGCTCTTCTTGTCCAACGTGAGGGAAACTTCGATAGGTTCAGGCCCGGGTTTGTAATCGCCTATAGCCTTGACACAACGGATAAAGCGCTGTGTTCCGGTCTTTTTACATTGACCGTCTCCCATATTCACAAGAAACTTGCTGAACCGCACATTACATCCATATATGGCATAGCTTTCACTCGAATTATCTTCGGTGCTTGCCCAGTAAGATTCACCGTTGCCCGATGTCGAAAGATCCAACGCGGTGCCTCCATGGTCCGTGAATATCTTGTCGAATTTGGCACGCGCTGTCTTTTCTTGTTCATTGCCGCCTACTACTGTCGATGGCTCCTCTCCTTCGGGTGTTCCGTTGTAAGCATTGAAGAGTTCGACCAATTCATTGACAGCCGGCCAATACCAACCCTCGCCATGGGCATCGCAAAATGCCAATGCGGGAATCGAACCGTTCTCTCCTTCCGCGCTGCTGCGTATCACGTCGGTATTGGCTTGTCCGTCTACTTTTGAATAAGCACCGATGAAAGATGTACCTTCCGTAGACCAAGCGCCACCCAAACGATCCAGCGAAACGGCTTTGGCTATCGTCGGATTCTCCTTGTCTACCCAGAATATCACACCGACTGCTTTTCCGTCTTCATAGTAGATATCGCCTACTTCATAGTTATCGCCCTCGTGTTCGAAATAAGGAGGCATGGTGATAGTAATCGTTACTTTTTCGTTTCCGATGTACAAATCAACGGAGCCCGTGCGCTCTGCACCGGTATCGTTTTTCTGATAGGTTAGCGTCAGACAGCGTTTTGATACGGTAGCCGTCAGCCAATCTTTACAATAGTCTGCCACTATGGCCGTTACATTGTCGGTATTGGCCGTCATCAGAATGTCCGTAGAACCTTGTTCTCCACTCGACAAGGTCACGTTGGTTTCATCGATAGAGAATTCGATCTCATCTACTTTGTCATCGGTACATGCCTGTATGCACATACATAGCATAATGACACTCAATAATTTAATAGCTGTTTTCATTGGATTTGGATTTAAGTTGTTTTTATTAGTTCCATACATCTGTTTGCGGGAAGTTTTCCGCTCCCATCAATAGTATCTGATCACTCGGGATAGGCCATTTTTCGTGTTTGCCTTTTATAAAGTTATTACGGGCTTCTGTGTAATCTTTGTCCAAATAAGGATTTTCTGTCCGCGATTCACCCGAATACTTCGTGCAATAATCATACAATAGCCCCAAACGTTTCAACAGAGGCCAACGAACACCCTCAAAATGAAGCTCGCGAGCGTATTCGTCGAGAATATCCTCAAGGGTCAAATCTCCTGTAAAGGGAGGATTGCCGGCACGTTGATACGTCATGTTGTAAAAGTTCACTGCCGGAGCATTCTCTCCTTTGTGGAAATGAGCTTCCGCGCACATCAGGCAGGTTTCGGCCAGACGATAGACAATCAAATCGCGGAAACTCGACTGACGTGTAGGTAAGTCCTCATTGGTCCAGAAGTCTGAATGTTTGACGGACATGGGATGCAAGTTCCGGCAATAGTTGCTGCCGGCAGCCTCCGGAGCGATGACTTGACCGTATTTCGGCGAATTCGGGTCATTATACGTAAAGTCATGAATAAATAATTTCTCCTTTCGCGTATCTGTGTCGGAATATAAATCGAATAGGTGTTGATTGGGGAATACACGACCAAAGCCATAGCCGCCGTATTTGCTGTCGCATACGCAGCCCTCTATGCTGCGATACTGAGAGGTTACATACACCGATATCGGATGGCCTCTCAATGTAGAGCCGCTAACCGTTCCGCCTCCTCCCACATTCTTGGAGAACTGGTAGGCAAACAAGACTTCCTTAGAACGGAAATTCTCATTGGAGAATACCGTTTCCGTGTTCTTCTCCATGCCATAGTAGGCTGTACCGTCTCTCACCAAAATGTCTTCACACTGCGTGATGGCTTCGTCCCAATCTTCTTCCCACATAGCCACTTGGGCACGCACATGCTTTGCCACAGCTTTGGTGAAACGGCCATACATCACGCCATTGTTATAGGTGGGAATTTCCCAGCCCAAGCAGCGAATAGCCTCATCGAGATCTTTTTTTATCACCTCAAACACTTTTTCTTTCGTTGCCGGCGTATAGTGACGGTTTAGATTATCCACCTGTGTCGCTTCGGTATTCAAATAAATCCGTTCATAGCGTTTCCACAGCTCGAAGAATGAACGTCCGCGGAACAGTCTTGCTTCGCCGTAAATGCTCTCGATGTCCTTATCATCGAGCCCCAGACGTTCGGCAGCTTCGATAATCTCATTAGCCTTTCCTATCAAAGAATAATGGAACTTCCAAAAGTCGCTGACTTCCGGCGAATCGGCATTCAACTGGTCCAAACGAGCTACACGGGCGCAGTTTCCGGCACGAAACAGAATAATGTCCGTATCGAAATCGAAAGTTTGCAGCAGATAAACGATAGATGCCTCGTTCGAATCATCGACCACTTTATCCCGTTCGGATACATAGAGACCTATAATGGCTCTATTCAGCCCTTCCTTGGAGGTGTACAGGTAATTGGTGGTTACCCGTGTTTCCGACTCCAAGTCCAACAGATGATTACATCCTGTCAAAAACAAGCAGAAGAAACCTGCGATAAAATATGATATATTCTTTTTCATGATGATTACTTTTTTAGAATGACAGATTTACACCAAATACATATTGTTGCGACTCCGGATATGCGCTCCCAAGCACCTCCGGACTATAAGCCCGAACCTTGGTGAAGGTAAGCAGGTTGGTGCCTGTAACATATAACCGCAGTTTGCAATGCAACTTGTTCGCTAATTTCTGAGGCAGCGTGTACCCAATCTGTAAGGTGCGCAGACGCAGGTAAGAGGCATCTTGATATGCACATGACCGCAAATACGGAATCTCTCCGGCAGAGAAAGGACGGGGGAATTCGTTTGTAGGGTTGTCGGAGGTCCAATAATTCACCTTTATTCCGTTGTTTTTGCCGCGTAAGTCGCCGCCATATTCACCGTTATACAGCAACGGATTGAGAATATATCCGCCCGAAACGGCATACCAGTCCATATACAAATCGAGGTCCTTCCATGTCAAATGGGTAGACAGCGACACGGTAAAGTCGGGATCGCGCTTGTATACTACTCTATCTTCTTCATTAATCTTGTTATCGCCGTTTACGTCGCGTAACTTCACGCTGCCGGGGGTAACCACATCGCTGCGCGACACTACCGCATCGGCTATGCCATCGCCGTTCGTGTCTACAGTAGGTTTCAACTCGTAGCTCAACACCCCACCTTGGTCGCGGTGAATGTAAAAGTCATCATACTGATAAATGCCATCAGTCTTATAGTCATAGTAAGCGTTGATAGGCGAACCGACAATCCACCCGTTACCCGGTTGGCTCATGGGCTTGCCGTTGGCATCGACCCTGTCGTCTATTTTGACAATCTCATTCTTGAACTGGCTGAAATTAATCGTTGCCGTCCAATTCCAGTTCTTGCGCCTCAACAGTTCGCCTGTGATGCCGATGTCAAAACCTTGCGACTTGGTTTCGCCTAAATTGTCGAGCATGGAGGTGTAGCCCAGCGAAGCATTCAGCATACGCGACACCAGCAAATCCGTAGTGCGGGTGTGATAGTATTCGATGGAGCCGGTCAGTCTGTTGTTGAAGAATCCGAAATCCATGCCGACATTCATTGTCGCCGACTTTTCCCACTTCAGGTTCGGATTGGAAAGTTCGGAACCGGGCAGGTAACCCATGTAGTAGACGTCGCCGAACTCTCCGGCATAGTCTTTTGCCAGTCCTAAGGTGGTATAATTGTCTATTCCGTTTTGGTTGCCGACGATGCCATAACTTACGCGCAGCTTCAGATTATCCACCCACGTAGCTTTCGCCATGAATTCCTCCTCGTTGATTCGCCATGCTAATGCAACCGATGGAAAATTTCCCCACTTATTGTTCTTGCCGAACCGGCTGGAACCGTCTCTGCGATAGGCAACATTCAGTAAATAGCGGTCTTTGTATCCGTACTGTGCTCTTAACATGAAAGAAACCAAGTTGTTCCGGGAGTATTTACGCTCCGCCTCCGCAATCTCACCGTTGGCAATAAAATTATAGCCCAGATCTATCGGCAAGTTCTGTGCACTATAACCGATATTCTTGGAGAGATCCTTGTCTATGGACTGTACGCCTGTCAGGTTCAATGCATGATCCTTGTTATGGAAAGGAACATCATATTTCACGACATTTTCTATCAATTGCTTTACTCTTGTTTCGTTGAGCAGTTCGGCACTTGAACCTCCACTCAGATATTGGGCATCGCGTGCCCGTCCTTCTTCGTTTACCCGATTGTAATACGAAACATTGAATTGATAAGAAAATCCTTTGAACAGTTTGAAGTTGGCAAAGGCGTTCAGACGGTAGTTGTTGGCCTCGGAACGATGTGTCTCGTGTTGCGCATTATACAACGGATTTCTGTCATTCGAACTATCGATATAAGGTGCATAACTGCCATCTTCGTTATAAACAGTGGCTAATGGAGTTCGTGTAATGAATTGATAAAAAGAACCGTTTTCGATATCCCGCGAGGAGAATCCGAATGAACCGTTTACCCCTATGGTTAACCACTTTTTGACATCGTAGTCCATATTGATACGGCCACTCAGACGCTCGTAGTCGGAGTTTAGTTTAATCAAACCGTCCTGATAAAAGTATCCCACGCTGACAGCGGCTCTCAGATTTTTATAACCTCCTCTGAAACTTAATTCATGATTATGATATAGAGCGGCTTTCTTAAACATCAAATCTTCCCAATCGATGTAATTACCGGTTTTATAGACTTCACTCATCATTTCATCGCTCAATGCTACGGAAATAGGCACTTCGTTGCCATAGATACAACCGCGGCTGTTGGCTTCGGCTTCTCGCCGCATTATTACCCATTCGTCGCCGGAATAGTAGTCGAAATTGCGATGCAGACGTTGAAAGCCCACATAGCCGTTGTAGTTTATCTCACACTTGCCGCTCTCGCCGCGTTTGGTGGTTACCAAGATGACACCGTCGCTGGCACGTGCACCATAAATGGCTTGCGAGGCAGCATCTTTTAAGACCTCGATGGATTTGATGTCGTTGGAGTTTATCATGGCAAACTCTGTATCGCTGGCCACACTCCCGTCAATGACATACAGTGGCGTATTACTGGCTGTGATGGAGCGCGTACCGCGAATCTTGATGGAGGGTACGCTGCCGGGTCGTCCGGAGGAGCTGGTAATCGTAACTCCGGGAGCACGTCCGCGAAGCATCTCTGCGGCGTTGGAAGCCGGAAAGGTTTTCATTTCACCGGTATTGACGGAGGAAATAGAAGTTGCGACATCGCTCTTACGCATCGTACCGTATCCGACTACAACCACTTCATTGAGTATCTGGCTCTCTAACTCCAATTCCACGTCGATTGTCGTTCTTCCATTAACGGGTACGTACTGGTTCTTATAACCCAGATAGCGAAATATCAGGGTCGCGTCAGAAGCGGTTTCAATCACATATTTGCCATTTACATCGGTAACACTTGCCACCCGAGCCTCTTTTGTCGTAACTGTGGCTCCGATAACCGGTATCGATTCTCCGTTTTCCGTTCTTTCCGTCACCGTTCCCGTGACAGATATATTCTGTGCTGCTAAGTCGGAAAACAGACAAAACAGACAAAATATTAAACAACATCTAAATGGGCTGTATCGTTTCATAATTCTTATTTTTTTCGTTTGTTGATAGGATTTATTTCAAGTTGTCATTATTCTCCCTCCCACATCACTTCGATACCTTCATACGTGAATATATCGAAGCCGCGGAACGAAGGATAGTTTTTACCTTGCTCCATTACGTACTCGGCTATTTCCATTAAATAGTTCCAGCCTTTGGCTTGAATGCTCGCACTGTTGTCGATATCGTTCACCGCAGTCTTTACACAGATGCTTACGGTTTGAGATTTTGTTACCTCTTTGCCGGCATCGTTTTTAACTTTAACCGTCTCGGCTGCATCTAACGACGGTTTGCTTTTCTCCCAAATAGACTGATAGTTGTCTAAATATGCCATCAGCACCACCCAATCGCAATATTCCAAAAACTGCGGCACCGTGCCATAAGAAAGCTGCTGCTCGTCATTTTTAATTTGAAAGTTATATGAAATCGCTTCGTTCAACTGCGGCAAATTATTCGGCAACAGATTTCTTGCTTTTTCTAAACGGTCTATTGTCAAACCGAGTAACTTGTCATTTGCTCCTCCGATGCCGTAATTATTGTCGCTGTTCCATTCGTATGCCAAGCCGTTGGGTTTTGAGGCACCCTTGCAGGTATGAGGTTCCAAGTCTGCGGCAATACCGTAAAAACGCTCGTTCGGAGCTACGGAGTTGTTGTAATTTTGGATTAACGCCACTTCATCTTCTACTTTGGCTTCATTGACATAGAGTGAATTGTCTGCAATACGGATAGCATGGGTGAGAATGCCGTACTCTTTCAATGCGGAAATAAACATGCGAAGCCACGTATCAACTCCGGTTATCCGCTCTTTCCCCGGAGAAAGATAAATGTCGTTGAAACCTAAAACGGCTAAACGTGCAGCGAGTTTTTCCGGCGCATTTTTATATGCCTCCACGGAAGAGGTATATACATATACGCCATTGCGTCTTTCGCCATTTTCTCCATGAGTCGCAATACGATAGGCTTCGGCGCGCTCTTTCATCTTCTCGGTCATTTCCGCAGCCGCAATACATTCCTCCGAAATTTCAACCGTTGTCGGTGAACTATTGATGATTTCATGTTCGATTTCTTTGAAAGTAGAACCATAACCGGTATTGTTCTCTTTGCAAGCAGATATAGCTATCGCTATAATGCCCCATAATAAAAGGTTCTTTTTCATAGTATTGAATTTGATATAAATTTAATAATGTGTTTTAAGAAGACGGTAATATATTTCTTCCATCTTTTGCAAATAATCCCACGTACCGAAACTTTCAGCAGGATTTTTCAAATACGCGGCATTAAGACGACAGAACCGTTTACGCAACTCCTTGCTCTCTTTCTCTATCTGTTTCAACCGAATCGCACAAATTTCCCGCATAGAGGCGTTAAATTCATTTGACTCGTACAGCTTCTCTACCTGCTTAAATTTCAGGTAATTGATGCGGATATCCAACATCAGCTGCAAGTGGCGGAAGTCTTCTTTGTGATATTTAGGTTTCAATTCCGCCAGTTTCTTCTTCAATGTCTCGCACTGTACAAGCATTTGGGTTATCTGTGTGTCCTCTATCTTGGCTGTCGTTACCATCTCTTGCGGCATCGACATATATTCCAGCAGTATTGTCTGCTCGCGGTCGGTGAAACCGAAATGTTCTTTTCCGTAATTCCGAATAAAAGTCTTTGCGTCCCAGTCTGTCTTTTTCAAGGCATCGGCATAAGCTCGTTGCAAAATATCGAAGCCCGACATCGGATATACCTGACGTATCGGTTGCAACTCCACGACTTCCCACCCGTTGTCATAAATGTAGCCGTAACGTCCCGATGTGCTCCACGACGTGTTGATGATACCTTTATAGCCATGTTCACGGGCGAAAGGCAAAAATGTTTCCAGATTCTCAAAGTGTTTGTTCCACTGCGTTAAATAGATATTGTCCGGCGAAGAACGCAATGCGGAAGCTCCCCACACCGTCAAGCCTCGTTCTATCAAGGCATCTATATTACCAAAATGATTAGGATTCCACCCGTAATTCCAGTCTACTACAATAATTCCGGACGGTAATTCATTTAATGCCTCAGGATATTGCAATATCATGTCTGCCCAGATAAGGGGCGTTTTTCCCATGCCAATGACCAATTCGCACATCTCTTTGACATAATCGACAAACAGTTTGGATATTCCCTCATCATTCACTTTCTGTTTACAATACTTACAGTGTCCCAACAGGCGGGTTTCATCTGCTCCGATATGAAAGTAAGGTGACGGGTGCAAACGAGCCACTTCCTGAAATATCTCTCCGAATACCTCTTTTGCCTGTTTACTCAGCGGACATACTTGCGACATATCATTTTTACTCTCGCGCAATTGGGCATAACGGTCGTGTTGCAGAATGTACTCGCAATGTCCGAAACAATTTTGTAAAGGTATCACATCGATACCCAACGAAGAACAATACGCTACAAACTCCGTAATTTCCCCAACGGTAAAATGGTAAGAATTACATAGCGTGGCATGTTTATCAAATGGAAATGTCGCTTCATATTCCATAATCAGGGTATTGATACCCTCTGCCGCAGCCTTTTGGGCAACCGTCTTCAAGGCGGGGACGGTCATCACCTGCGTGCGCAGGTCTATATATATCCCTTTGACTGCAAAATCTGTTACGGAGGAGTTTGCAAAAACAGCCATCTTCGTGCAGCAAACGAGCAGCAAGCAGCCTATAAAGCGATAAAATTTGGGCATCTTACTCATGGCTTGTTCATTATATATTTACCGCTATCTGTATCGACATAGAGCGTAGCATAATCGTGATTTCTGAGGATAGAGGCCGGGCATTGCGTCGAGATTTCACCATAAACCGTCTTTTTCACAGCCTGTGCTTTGGTGGAACTCGGAACGATACAGAAGATTCTCCGCGCCGAGCATAAGGTCGGAATAGTCAGTGTCAAAGCATATTTGGGCACTTCGTCCAAGGATACGAAGCAGCCATCGTTCACTTGCTGCTGCCGACATATCAGGTCCAAATCAACCGTTTTAATGGATTTGGGGTCATTGAAATCGGCCACATGAGGATCGTTGAATGCAATATGCCCGTTTTCACCTATCCCCATGAATACGATATCTATCTCGTGTTCGGTTATCAATTTTTCATAGTCGGTACAAGCCTGTTCAGGCAGCTTCTCTGTTCCTATATAGTGTACGGAAGCAAAAGGCACTTTGTCAAAGATGCTTCGTTTCAGGAAATTCCCGAATCCCTGAGTCGCATTGGCTGAAAGTCCGACATACTCGTCCATATGTAAGGCATGTACACGTTGCCAGTCGATATCCGGCGCTACGGACAATTCCGCCAGAAATTCATTTTGAGAAGGAGCGGCCGCAAAGACGACATATATCTCCTTTTTATAGGCCAACAGCCACCTTAAATATGCCGCAGCTTCCATGGCAGCACCTTTACCCATTTCTATTCGCGAGTCGTAAGCATTGACAATCAATTTGTCTGTCTTAAATGTTTTTAGTAACATAGTTATTTCTTATAAAGAATTTTTCCATTAATAATGGTTGCCTGAATATTAACATTAGAATCAAAGATGGTCAAGTCTGCATCCATTCCTTTTAAGATTCTGCCTTTCCGATGGTCTATATGCATGATGCGAGCCGGTGTTTCTGTCATCATGCGGACAGCATCGTGCAAAGTCGCATTTCCTTCGTGCGACATGGTATATACCAAACGGTCGGCTGTCGCCACGCTTCCGGCAAATGCCGTACGATCGGGCAGTTTGGCTACGCCATCTTCTACGATAACTTCCTGACCGCTTTTTAGACTACCCAGAATACTTTTCCCTTCCGGCATACCGGCTGCGCGCATGGAATCGGTTACCAGTGCAATACGCTCGACACCTTTAAGTTTATTAACCAGTTTCAGAAGAGATGAGGGAACATGGATACCGTCCGCTATAATCTCGATTGTCACATTGTCTTCATAATACCCGAATTCCACTACGCCGGCATAACGGAATGCATTTCGACGAGTAATACTGCTCATGCAGGAATAGAAATGCGTCAGATGCGTTAGCCCGTTTTGATAAGCCTCCTGCATCTCCTCGAACGTGGCGTTAGTATGTGCAGCCGAAGCTATAATGCCATGCTCTCGCAAAACCTGTATAAACATTTTCATTCCCGGCAATTCCGGAGCCAGACTCCAACGGGCAATATCATCTGTACGCCGCAAGATTTCCATGTATTCTTTCGGGTTCGGGTTGCGCAGATAACACTTGTCTTGTGCTCCACCCTGATATGGAGAGAAGTAAGGCCCTTCGAGGTGCAACCCGCCAAACCGGGCGCCGTCTGTATTTTGTTTGACCGCCTCCCGATAAACATCGAACGATTCATACAGTATTTCGTTGGTACTGGTCAAAGTTGTTGGATACAACAAGGTCGTACCGTGCGAAGCGTGCATTCGTGCTGCTGTCAGATAAGCCTCCGTACTTCCGTCCATGAAGTCTGCGCCTCCCGCGCCGTGTGTATGGAGGTCTATAAAGCCGGGAGCTACATAGAGCCCCTCTGCATCGATTATGCCCACCGTTTCGTCCAATATCGGAGTCATTTCCAATACGTCCGCAATCTTACCATCGGCAATAAGCACACACCCCTGCTCGATTATGCGCGAGGGGGTCATGACATTCCCGTGGATAATAGCATATTCTATATTCATATATTTTTATTTAACAGTACGTTTCTTCCAATGCTCTATCTTATGCCCATAAAGAGCATAATATATCATATAGACAAAACAAGGTATCAATACCCAGTAAGCTGTCCGCAAATCACCGGTCAAATCGGCGACATATCCATACACTAACGGTAATATGGCATTTCCGCAAAGCCCCATGACCAGCAACGAGGAACCGATATTGGTGTAACGTCCCAAATCATGAATGGCTAACGGCCAAATACCGGCATATATAACAGAATTAGGAATACCCAATAAGACTAAAAACCATATCGATATATCTGTCGTGAAGCCGAATAGTGTGACTTCACCTGAAATAAAGAGAACACATAACGACAAAACAAGTCCGGAAATCGTAGCGATAACCAAAGCCCGCTGCTGGGACAAATATTTCGGTATCAAGATGATTCCCGATAGATAACCTACCAGAATGCAAAACAAAGTGGCAGAAGGGAATATTTTGGCATCGAGCATAGAAATATCCATACTTTCCGCATAACCGATGATCGTATTGATGGAGATGACCTGTGACCCGACATGGAACATTAAGGCAAATGCCCCGAGTATAAGGTACGGGTAGGCAAAGACCGATTTCCTGTCGTTGGAAAGAACATCGGTCGATTTTACATCTTTATTGGGATTGATGTTCGGAATCGGGGAACGGCTGAATACGATTCCGAAAATGAAAAGTAGAGCGGCAAGTGAACAATAAGGAGGAATAACGCCGCATATCAATTCGTTCAATGCCTCTTCTTTGGCGGCACCCGCCAACAGATTGGCATCTAACTGCTCCATAATGAGTTTGTCAGTAGGCTTGATGACTAAAAACGCAAAAATCAGGGGAGAAATGATACCTGCAAATTTATTGCAAATACCCATGATGCTGATGCGGCGAGCGGCACTTTCTATGGGGCCGATGATGGTAACGAACGGATTGGCTGCTGTCTGCAAAAGTGCCAGTCCGGTACCCATAATAAATAATGCGACCAGAAACATATTATAAGTACGGGTATAAGCTGCTGGCATGAAAAGCAGCGCTCCCAAGCCCAGTATCCAAAGCCCGTATTTCACACCGTTCTTGAAACCGACACGATTGAGCAATATGGAGGCTGGAATAGCCATTACCAGATAAGCTATGTAGAATGCAAAGTTCGCTAAATAGCTTTGCAATTCACTTTGCAACTCACAAGCTATTTTGAAATAAGGAACTAAAATAGAATTAACCCATGATACTAATCCAAAGATGAAGAATAATAATCCGATGAGAATGAGGGAAACAATATAGTTCCTATTATTCGATGACAAATCAGATGAACACATAATCGTTTTATATTTATGCCACAAACATAAACATAAAACACCGCTTTTTGCGCAGAAAAAACGCAAATAAATACTCAAAAAACGAAAAAATACCAACAATATAGAGAAAAATATGGCAAAACACATTTTTCTCTAAGCGGTGCTCCGCTTAAAATTCAAACTCCAACGGACTGAAAAATGATGGAGAATGAAAATCGGGGGAAGGAAGATGGATAGGCTGCCAAGATAGGAAATGAGGTGTTTGTAGTTCATCACCGCATTTATAGAAATTACCTCTTGCCGACATTCCATCTAAAAAGGAAAATGTATGCTTAAAGAAGGCGGAACAAGGAATAATAATAGCAATTTCCCAAGCAGTTTCTTTGTATTTTTCTTCAAAAGGGACAATCGGTAAACTTGACCAACGCTTTACTTCTTTTAATAATTCTAACGAAGCCGTTTCGCGTTCGTATCGGTTGATACCTGCGGCAAGTTTTAGAACACCGGCACAGTTACACTCTATGTTGTAATAAATGCCGTCGTTGGCAGGCATCAAAAAAAATTCCACGCAACTATCTCGGCAAACCATGCTGTTGTCTTCGGTATACTTAGCACGGACACTCCTTTCTGTTACTCTGTAATGGAGAAGTATCGTTTTGCCGGTATGCGCAATCCTGAAAAAAGCAGCGGGCTTATAGGGATACGTTTCCCAATTAACGCACCCTATTTGTTGGAAACGAATGTGATTACTATCCAATAAGGCAGGAACTTGTTGCGCATCGGTTACTAATGCCGATATCTTTCTTATTTTCATATAGTTTCTTTTAATGTTACGTTACGCATAGCCATTCGGATTATATACATTCCCTTTTTTTCGATATTCATTCGGAGAGATTCGTTTATATTTTTTGAAAGTACGTGCTACATTATTATAATCTTTAAAGCCGACCTCGATACTCAATTCCCGTAAAGTTCTATCGGTAGTAAGCAACAAATTGCCCAAATAGTCGCATCGGACTTTTAGAATATATTGATAAACAGATATGTGCATAATCTTTTTGAATTTAACCTCCAAACTCCTGCGCGACAAAGGGACATGAGTAAGAAGTGTATTTATTGATAAATCGGAATAATAATGAGCATTGATATAATGCACTACTTTCAATACATAAGGATCTTTAATATTATATTTTTCAGTGGATTGACGTAACTCTATGCGTACCGGATTAATCACGATATTAAAAGGACCCGTATATTCCTTCTTCAACTGCTTATCTATAAGTTTCCCTAACATATATCCTCCTTTTTCCACCTCCAGTTCGATGGAAGAAATTGGTGGATCGGAAATATTACACATCAATTCATCATTATCTACACCTAATAAAGAAATACTTTCAGGTATACATATCCCTATTATTTTACATATTTCAGAGATAAACAGAGCATGGGCATCATCGCAGCAGAACAAGGCAATGGGCTTGGGAAGTTGTAATAGCCAATTAATTATTTCTTCACGGAGTTCATCTTTATCCTGACCTTCTACTTCAAAACAAAAGAAATTTCCTGAAAAACATTTTATCTCCTGTTCATATCCTTCTCTTCGTTCATCAGACCAAACGACTCCTTTGATACCAAAATAGGCAAAATTTTCAAACAGCCTCTTTTTGAAAAATTGTGCTGCCATTTTACCTGTTTCTTTATAAGCGCCTGTCAGATTAGAAGTGCACGTACTGCGATGATGGTAGTTTTGCAGTACTACTGGAATATTTAATTCTTTTTGAAAATTGATAGTATCATCGGTCCATTTCCCTATAAGTGCAGATGCTCCCCAGTTTTTTGCAAATTCTAATACCCCCTTGGTGCCATGCATCGTCACATAATAGATAGGGAGACGATAAAATAACCAACCGGCATTATTCTCTTTGGCATATCTGACTAATCCTAACAACAGCTTCCTGTCAAAATCACTTGAATAATCTATAAAAAGCAGTATTTTTATCATAGACTAACGATTTTTGGGCCTTAAAACATGGGGTATAATTGCATCTTTTTCGCGTTGCTGAAATTATTATTTTAACAAAGAATGGAAAGAAACAATGGCAAGTTAAAAAAAAACGAACGAATCTGCAAGAAAAAAGAGAAAATATGATTTACAGGAATGGAAACATTCCGATAAGAAGTACAGTAAGGATTTGGGCGATTTTCCCATGAAAAAGGGAAAATCCAAGATTGCTGCCTTTTTGTGCTGTTCTTTTGTCGGGCTTTCCCGTACGGGGTTAAAAATGAATCTTGATGCCCGCCATGACGGTGGCGCGGGGCATCGGGAATCCGGCATTTATTTCATAACGTTGTGCCAGCAGGTTTTCGCCGCGCGCCCAGAGGCTCAGCGGCTTGGCGGCTCGGAACGACACTTGCGCGTTCCAAAGCACGAAATCTTCGGTCTGTGCCTGTGCTCCCACTGCCGTGTAGAGTCCGGCGATGTACTGAATTCCGGTAGAGGCTTGCCAGCGGCCGGCGGCGTAGGCGGCGCCCGCGTACAACTTGTGTTCGGGGGCAGCCAACACGGAATTTTCCATGTGCAGGTAGCTGTAATTGGCCTCGACCGCCCATGCGTCGGAGATGTGCCATGCCGCCTGCGCTTCGACGCCCGCATTTTTTATTTCGCCGGTATTGACGTTTTGCGGACGCCCGTCCATGCGGACGGTCTGTATCAGGTTGTCGCCGTCGATATAGAAAATGTTGATGCCGTAGGAAACGCTCCCGACACGCTGCGAAAAAGCCAGCTCGTAGTTCCACATGCGCTCGGGTTTCAGGTCGGGATTGTGTGGCGGGAACATATACATTTCACGAATGGTAGGGAATCGGAATCCCTTGCTCGCCGAGATTTTCAGCCCGATGTTTTTCGGCAGACGGAAAGAAAGCCCCGCTTGCGGCACCCACTCCGTGCCTGCCTGCGAATGGTGGTCGATGCGCACGGCGGCGTCGAAGGTGAGCCACGCTACGATGTCCTGCCTGAAATCGAGGTAGCCGGCTATCTCGTCTTGCGTCTTGTCGGCGATATCCGAGCGTTCGCCCGCCTGCTCGCCGCTCACGTAGTCGTTCCACGCTTCGCCGCCGAAGCGGTAATAATCGACGCCTGCCGTCAGCCGGTTTCCCTTGAAGCATTGCGCGCTCTGATACAGCGATATGCCCAGCATGTTGTCGCGCGAGCGGTAGCGGTAGTCCAGCGGCGATTCGCCGGCTGCCGCATCGTATCCGTCGTTTATCCAATGGTTCCCGAAATTGTAGAAGAAACTGAGTGCGCCCGATGTCTTTTCGTAGCGGTTTTCCACCGCCACCGACGTCATGCCGCGCGTAATCCGCTGGTCGGCGTCGGTGAGGGGCGCCGACACTTCGCCCGGGTTGGAGGCGTTGAAGTGGGTTATCTGCACGTCGGCGTGGGCATTCCATGCCTTAGCAAATTCATATCCGAATTTGGCATACCCGCCGCACTGGTCGAACACCATATCCCGCCGGTGTCCGTCGGTGCGATTGTACGAGGCAGCTATCACGCTGGTGAATTTGCCGGCGTGCACGCGGTTGGTAATTTCGGTTTCCAGCGTGTTAAACGAACCGTAACCCGCACTGATGTCGGTTTTCACGCCGTTGTCCTGCATTTTGCGGGTAACGATGTTTATCACGCCTCCCATGGCGTTGGAGCCGTACAGCACCGATGCCGGACCGCGCAGCACCTCCACGCGCTCTGTCATCAGCGGTTGGTACGAGTCGGATATGGGGTGCCCCATCAATCCCATGTATTGCGGGTGTCCGTCGATAAGCACCATCATCTGCCCCGAACCGCCGCTCAGTCCGCGTATCGATATGCCGCCGGCAGCTCCGCCCGAAACGCCGTAGCCCAAGACGCCCCGTGCCGTCGTAAAGAGTCCGGGCACCTGTTCTGTCAGCAGCGGCAGGAGCGACGGGCGCATACTCTGCTCTATCGTTGTGCGGTCGATGACGGAAACGGTCATCGGGAGATGCCGCACGTCGGTTTCGTTGCGTGTGCCCGTAACCACCACTTCGCTTACGGCATACGTCTTTGCCGTGCGTGTCGTATCGTTTTGCGCCATTGCCGGAAAGGTGAGCAGCAAAAAGAAAATTCCTCCGACAAATTTTTTCATGTTTTTCAAGTGAATATAGGAAAACGGCGACAAAGTTAATTACCGCCGTCGTAACAAAAAAATATACGGATTACTTATTTGCAACCGAAATTACGGATTCTCCCGCCGGAAGCGGCGAGGGACTTTTAGGCAATCACTCCTGTTCGAGCAATTTGAAGCGCAGGCGCAGCCGCCCGTTTTCGTAGTCGCTGCTGATGATTTTGAAGGTACCTATTTCTGCCGTGTTCGATACGTGCGCGCCGATGCAGGCGCACACGTCGTAATCGCCGACCCGCACGATGCGCAGCGTTTCCGATGCGTCGGCGGGCAGTTTCGAGAGATCGACATCGGCAGGCACGTGTTCGCGCGAAACGAATTCGACAGTTACCGGCAGATGCCGCCGTATCACTTCATTGACTTTTTCTTCTACGGCAGCCAATTGCTCGGGTGTCGGCGCCTCCGGAAGTTCGTAGTCGCATTTACTTTTCTTTCGTTCGATGTGGGCGTTGCGCGAGCGGGGACACCCGAACATCGTTACCATAGTCCGGTTCAGAATGTGCTCCGTCGTGTGCATGGGCGGATATTCCTGCTTGTTGTGTTCGTTGAGTTGCGGTTCTTCCATAAATTGGTATGTAAGACGTTAGTCAATAGAAGTTTACCTCTCCCGGTCGAGGCGTACGATGTATCTTATTTAAGCTACTAATGTACCAATCATATAATTTTTTTACTCCCTCTTCGATGTCGATTCGGTGGTGCCACCCCAAAGCGTGCAGACGGGAAACGTCGCACAATTTTCGCGGGGTGCCGTCGGGTTTGGAGGCATCGAAATGCAGCGCGCCTTTGTAGCCGACAGCGGCTGCGATAAGCTCTGCCAATGCGCGAATGGTTATTTCTTTTCCCGTTCCGATGTTGATATGGCAATTCCGCACTTCGGGTGAGTTGCCGCGCAAGTCATCGAAATCGACGTGTTCCATGACGAAGATGCAGGCATCTGCCATATCTTCCGACCAAAGAAATTCGCGCAGCGGGCGTCCCGTACCCCATAGCGTTACGCCGTCGGCGGCTATTCCGTAACCCGACAATACATTCGTTATCGCTTCTTGGGAAGAGGTTCCGTCGATGCCTTTGACGGGGCGGGCAGCCATGTCGGCGCGTATCATCGCCCAATCGCCTTCGCGCAGGCAGTGTGACAGGAAGATTTTGCGTATCATCGCCGGCAGCACGTGGGAGTTTTCCAAATGAAAATTGTCGTTCGGACCGTAAAGGTTGGTCGGCATCACGGCAATGTAGTCGGTGCCGTATTGCAGATTGAAGCTCTCGCACATTTTCAGCCCCGCGATTTTGGAGAGGGCGTAGGGTTCATTAGTATATTCCAGCTCGCCCGTCAGCAGGTATTCTTCCTTGATGGGCTGCGGACAGTTGCGAGGATAGATGCACGTCGAGCCTAAGGCAAGCAGTTTCTTTACGTCGTGCCGGAATGCCTCGACGATGACGTTCGTCTGTATTTGCAGGTTTTCATAGATGAAGTCGGCGCGGTAGGTGTTGTTTGCCATGATGCCGCCTACATGGGCGGCGGCAAGTATCACGTATTGCGGACGCTCCTCATCGAAGAATTTTCTCACGGCGCCGGCATCGAGCAGGTCGAGTTCTTGGTGCGTTCTGCCCACGAGCTGCGTGTAACCTTTCGACAGCAGGTTGTTCCAAATGGCGGAACCTACCAGCCCGCGATGTCCTGCCACATATATTTTCGCCGATTTTTCCATTTCCTGATTTTATTTTGCCGATGACGATTTTACCGATTCCATGTCATGTCGTACCATGATTTTCACCAATTCGGCAAAAGAGGTTTTTCGCGGATTCCAGCCCAGCAGGTTTTTGGCTTTGGACGGGTCGCCCAACAGCTGTTCCACCTCCGCCGGTCGGAAGTATTTCGGATCGACGGTTATCAATTCCCGTCCGGTGGCGGCATCGTATCCTTTCTCATCGACGCCTTCGCCTTCCCAGCGTATCTCTATGCCTGCCTCTTTGAACGCCAGCGTCGCAAACTCGCGCACCGTGTGGTATTCGCCGGTGGCGATGACGAAATCTTCGGGCGTGTCGTGTTGAAGCATCAGCCACATGCACTCCACGTAATCTTTGGCATACCCCCAGTCGCGCAGCGAGTTGAGGTTGCCCAAATAGAGCTTGTCTTGAAGTCCCTGTGCTATGCGGGCTGCCGCCAATGAAATTTTGCGCGTAACGAACGTTTCGCCGCGTCGTTCCGATTCGTGATTGAAGAGAATCCCGTTTACGGCGAACATTCCGTAAGACTCCCGATAGTTTTTGGTAATCCAGAATCCGTATTGTTTGGCTACTCCGTAAGGGGAGCGCGGATAGAAGGGGGTCGTTTCTTTCTGCGGAACCTCCTGTACCAGTCCGAACAGCTCGGACGTGGAGGCTTGGTAGAGGCGGCATTTCTTTTCAAGTCCGAGTATTCGCACGGCTTCCAGCAGTCGGAGCGTGCCTACGGCATCGGTTTCTGCCGTATATTCGGGCACGTCGAAAGAGACTTTTACGTGCGATTGCGCCGCCAGATTATATATTTCATCGGGCTTTACGAGTTGTATGATGCGCACCAGCGACGACGAGTCGGTCATGTCGCCGTAGTGCAGGTTTATCAATCGTTTGCGGTGCATATCGCGCACCCACTCATCGAGGTAAAGGTGCTCGATGCGTTCCGTGTTGAACGAGGACGACCGCCGTATGATGCCGTGTACTTCATACCCTTTACTCAAAAGAAATTCGGCAAGGAACGAACCGTCTTGTCCCGTGATACCTGTAATTAGAGCGACCTTCATATTCAGTATGTTTGTTTTACGACGGACAAATATAGCAAAAAAAGGAATATTTCCTACGTGAACAGCAAAAACGGTTTTGGAAGCTCGCCTTTGAAAATGCGTTATCCGACGATGCGGGTGCCTTTGGCCGACGCAAGGGCATCGGCGCGGGTGATGATGACCTCTTTCACGCCGGCGTCGATGGCATGAAAAGCGTTTTCGAGTTTGGGTATCATGCCGCCTTGCACCGTTCCGTCGGCTTTCAGCCGGGCGAAGGCTGCTTTGTCGATTTGCGGAATGACGCTGTCGTCATCGTTTTCGTCGCGCAGCACTCCTTTTTTCTCGAAACAGTAAATCAGCGTAACGTCGAAGAAGGGGGCGAGGGCTTTGGCTGTTTCGCCGGCTATCGTGTCGGCATTGGTGTTGAGCAGCTGTCCGCAGCCGTCGTGGGTAAGCGGTGCGAGTACGGGCACGATGCCGTCGTGTATGAGGCGCGCAAGGATTTCTCCCCGCGCCGCTTTTATGTCGCCTACGAAACCGTAATTGACGGCGCCTGCCGGACGTTTTGCGGAGCGGAGTATGTCCATGTCGGCGCCGGTCATACCCAAAGCGTCGATGCCGAGAGCTTGCAATCCGGCGACGATGTTTTTGTTCACGAGACCGCCATACACCATCGTTACCACCCGCAGCATATCGGCATCGGTGATGCGGCGTCCCTCGACCATGTGCACCGGTATGCCGAGCTGTTCGGCAAGGCGGGTCGCCGAGCGTCCGCCGCCGTGTACCAAAAGTTTGTTGCCTTTTATCGCGGCGAAGTCGTGCAGCAGCGTGTGCAGGGTCGCTGCCTCCTCTACGATTTTTCCGCCTACTTTGATGATTGTCAGTTTTTCCATGATGCAAAATTATTCTCCGCCGAATTCCATCAGGTAGGCTTTGATGAAGTCGTCGATGTTTCCGTCCATTACGCCTTGCACGTCGGACGTTTGGTAGTTGGTGCGGTGGTCTTTCACTCGTCGGTCGTCGAATACGTAGCTGCGTATCTGCGAGCCCCATTCGATTTTTTTCTTGCCGGCTTCCACTTTTGCCTGTTCTTCACGGCGCCGGCGCAGCTCCTTGTCGTAGAGTTGCGAGCGGAGCAGCTGCATGGCGCGTTCTTTGTTTTTTGGCTGGTCGCGTGTTTCGGTGCATTCGATGAGTATCTCCTCCGTTTCGCCGGTATCGGGATTTTTCCAGTTGTAACGCAGCCGCACACCCGATTCCACTTTGTTCACATTCTGTCCGCCGGCGCCGCCGCTGCGGAAAGTGTCCCACGAAATGTCTGCCGGATTGATGGCTATTTCTATCGTATCATCGACCAGCGGTACGACGAACACCGACGAGAAAGAGGTCATGCGTTTTCCCTGCGCATTGTAGGGCGATACGCGCACCAGCCGGTGAACGCCGTTTTCGCTTTTGAGATAACCGTAGGCGTAGTCGCCTTCGATTTCTATGGTAACGCTTTTGATGCCGGCATCGTCGCCGTCGATGATATGGGTAACGGCGGCTTTGTAACCGTGCGCCTCGCACCAGCGCAGGTAGAGCCGCATGAGCATTTCCGACCAGTCCTGACTTTCCGTGCCGCCCGCACCGGAATTGATTTTGAGCACGGCGCCCAGTTTGTCTTCTTCGTGGCGCAGCATGTTGCGCAGTTCGAGCGACTCGATGAGGGCGCAGGTGCGGGTGTATATTTCGTCGAGTTCGGCTTCGGTGATGACTTCTTCTTTCACGAAATCGAAAGCGAGTTTCAACTCTTCGACGGCTTTGTCGGCTTCGTCGAATTTCTCAATCCAAAACCGCAGCTCTTTGACTTTTTTCATTTGCGCTTCCGCTTTTTTGCGGTCGTCCCAAAAATCGGGAACGTGCGTGCGCAACTCTTCTTCTTCGACTTGTATCAACTTCGAGTCGATGTCAAAGATACCTCCTCAACGCCAGCTTGCGTTCTTCTGTCTCTTTTAATTGTTCTGCTGTAATCATGGTTATCGTGTTAAGCGTACATGGCTTCTATTTCTGCTTTGTATATGCGGTTGATGACTGCGCGGCGCAGTTTGAGCGTGTCGGTCAGCTCGCCGGTCTCCATGCTGAAAGCGCGCGGCAGCAGCGTGAACCGCTTTATTTGCTCGAAGTGGGCGAAGTTGGCTTGCAGCGCGGCGATGCGCTCCTGTATCAACTTTTGGATATTTTGGTTCTTTACCAAATCTTCGAGTGCCTGATAGCGGATATGCCGTTGGGCGGCATACTCTTTGAGCGCTTCGAAAGCGGGAATGATGATAGCCGTTACATACTTGCGGCAATCGCCGATGACGGCTGCCTGTTCGATGTATTTGTCTTCGCCGAGCTTGGCTTCGAGGGCTTGCGGGGCGATGTATTTTCCGTTCGAGGTCTTGAAAAGGTCTTTTATCCGTTCCGTCAGTACGAGGCTGCTGCCGGCGTCGAGGCGTCCGGCATCGCCCGTGCGGAACCAGCCGTCGGCGGTGAATGCGGCTGCGGTGGTTTCGGGTTTGCGGTAATATCCTTTCATCACGGTGGGACCCTTTACCAGTATCTCGTTGTTTTCGCCGATTTTCACCTGTACTTCGGGCAGTGTTTCGCCGACCGAACCTATTTGATAGCCGGTAAGTCCGAAGCACGAAACGGTGGCTGTCGTTTCCGACAGACCGTACCCGTAAAGAATATTGATGCCGCAGCTGTGCAGAAATTCGTTTATCGTGTCGGAGAGTGGTGCGCCTGCCGTCGGGAAAATATTGCCGTTTTCTATGCCGATGGCTTTGCGCAGCTTGCTGAATACCAACTTGTCGTATAGGGCGTATTGCAGGGAAAGCAAAAGCGGTACCCGCCGCCGGTTGCGCAGATAATCGATGTTGCGGCGCCGACCGACGGACAGTGCCCGCGTGAAAAGCGCACGCCGCATTTTCTTGGACGCGGCGATTTTTTCCTGTACGGCGACATACACTTTCTCCCAGAAGCGGGGCACGCTGCACATCACGGTGGGGCGCACCTCTTTGACGGTCTGCTGTATCTCTTTCGGGTTGAGGTTGATAACCACCCGTATACCTTTCGTCAGGCAGAAGTATGTCCACCCTCGCTCGAAAATGTGGGTGAGCGGAAGGAAGCACAGCGATACGTCTTGGTCGGAACACATGGTCAGCCGCTCGTCGTGCAGCCGCATGGCGGCTTCGTAATTGGCATGAGTGAGCATGACGCCTTTCGATTCGCCCGTCGTCCCCGACGTGTAGATGATAGAGGCGAGGTCGTCGGGCACACGGCTTTCGGCACGCTGCGCCATAAGGCTTTCGCACGCAGGCGTATAGGCGGCCCTTGCGTTGAAGTCGGAAAAGTAAATCGACGTCGTATCGTCGGCGGCGCGCTGCACGCGCGGGTCGAAGATGATGATTCGTTTCAGGGTCGGACAGCTTGACATCGCTTTGTAAACGGTGTCGTACTGATATTGTTCACCGACGAATACATAACGGATAGCGGCTTCGCGCACGATGTATTCCGCCTGTTCGAGCGAACCGGTGGGGTAGAGGGGTACGACGACCGCCCGTATGGCGTATGCCGCGAAATCTACGACGAGACTTTCGGGTTTGTTGGGCGTGTAGGTGGCGATGTTTTCCTGTATGCCGATGCCCCATGCGAGCATGGCGCGGGCGGTGCGTTCAATCTGCGACTCGAATTCGCTCCACGATATGGAGATCCATTTTCCGTCGGCATTTTTATAGCGTAAGGCTTCTCTATTTCTGTATTTACGGGCTTGTGCCGTAATCATACGGGAAAGTTGATAAACCATGTTGCGAGCATTTTGTGAAGAATGCCGCAAAGGTACGAATAAAAAACGGAATACGAAAGAAACTTCTTTGCGCCGATGTGTTCCGCTACTTCTTTTTGAGGCTTACGCGGCAGGGGTGGTCGAGGTCGTCTTTCCACGCCTGCAAGTGTTCGAACCACGCTTCGGGCGTCTTGTAGCCGAATGTCTCTTTCATCGACGTGAACGTGATGTAGTAGGTGAATCCCGTCGTGTTCGGCGCCTGCACCTGATAGAGGTAATTCACCTTGTCTTTGGTTTCATCGACTACGTATTGGGCGGGCAGGCAGGTGCCGAGACCTACTGTTTCTTTGGCGTATTTTACGGTGTCGTTTACCGGCCAGTGCGTGCCCCAGCAGCCTACCAGTCCTTGATGGTCGCTGTACGACACGGAGCCTGTGATGTCTTGCACGCCGGTACAGAACGTTTCGTTGCCGAGCGGTTTGTCGAAAATCACATCGACTTGCGCATCGCGGTGTCCGCCGTACAGAATGTAGCGGCAAGTCATGTTGAGCCGGCTGTCGCCGTACTGCCAGCCGCGCGCTTCCATATCGACGACGGTGCGCACGGGTCCGTATGCCAAAATGCGTCCGGTACGCTCTTTTACCGGCGTTATGTGTATGGCTTTTTTGTTTTTGGCGTCCCACCCTTTGAGTGCGCCGGCGCCGCAGCTTCCGCTGACGAGCAGCACATCGTCGCCGAATCCGGCTGCCAACTGTTTGTCATCGGGGTACCAGCCGCTCGGCTCTACTTCAAATCCTTTGTGGAATTTGCCGTATATATCGACCGTCTGTTTCTGATCGAAGTAGATGCGGTATGCCACGAGTTCCGATTCGAAAGCCGGTCCGTGGTGGTAGAGGTTGTTGTAGATGTTGGTGGTGCCGGGTATGGTGAGGGCATCGATTTTTTTATGTCTGTCGCGCTTGTTGCTTTTGTCGTAAATCTTCATGTCGGCATATACGCGGGCGGGGTAGCGGTCGGGTGCGGCTTCGGCTGCCGACACGGTGAGCCGCAGCTTCTTTGTGGTCTGCGCCGGCATATCGACAACGAAGGCTATTTCGTCGCCGGCTCCGTCGCGGTCGAGGTCATCGACTTGCGAGGGAATCTCTTTCTCTCCGTCGAAAAGGGTGGCGGATTGTATATCGAATGCACACTTCAAATCCTTGACTTTGAGCACGACGGGATAGTCGGACTTTTCTTTTGTCCACGCATTTTCTATTTCGATGTAGAGCGTTTTTTCCTGTGCCGTAAGTTGTGCGGCGAGGCACACGGCAAGCAGCGTTGCCGATAGTTTGGCGTATTGTTTCATGGTATTTATGTATTTGTAATCAGAAAGTGAGGCTTACTACAAGCTGCCACATTTTGTCTTTGCTCGAAAAGTCATCGGCTAAAATAGCGTCCCAACCCTCTTTCGATGTTTTGGTTATGTTGCCGAGCGGGGTGCGGTAGTTGATGCTTGCCCGCAGATGCTTGAATAAGGCGACGCCTACCATGAAATTGAGACTTACCTGTTTTTTCCGATTGAAGATGTCTTCGTCGGGAGCGGGATTCTCTTGATCGATAAGCGTATAGAGTTTTTTTCCGAGATTGTCGTTCTTTATGTCGAAAGTGAAAGAGGGGCCTACACCGGCAAAGATACCGAAAAGTTTGAAAGGTGCGAATGTGTATTTGGCATAAATGGGTATATCGATAGAACGGCGTACATAGTTGGTTGTCGAACTGTTTTCTCTGTTCTCAAATTTTGTTTTGCGTTGGAGGTAAAGAACGGAGGCATCGACCGAAAATCCCAACGGCAGCGAAAGTTCTCCCATCGGGCCGATGAAAAATCCCTGATTGTCTTTTACCTTAATATCGGAGGTTAAACCTTTGTAAGAGCTGCCTGTGAAATCCATACCGCCTTTGACACCCCAATCCCAATCGATGGCGTGTGCCTGCAAGGCGACGGTGCACAATATTCCTGCTATACAAAGTGCTTTCATGTACTTTTTCATATTCTTTTCTTTTAGTAAAACGATGCACAACGTTCCGCCTTGTTTCTCGGAAACCGTTTGTGCCAAAATATTGGTACAAAGATAATCGACCGGTGTGCAATATTTACACGCCTTATGCAAAAAATAGTTAATGACCGTTGCCGGATACTTCGGTTGCTACGGTCGGCGGACGCCATACACGGTATTGCTGCCGAGTTCTTCCTCGATGCGGAGCAGCCGGTTGTATTTGGCGGTGCGGTCGGTGCGGGAGAGCGAGCCGGTCTTTATCTGTCCGGCATTCACGGCTACGGCTATGTCGGCAATGGTCGTGTCTTCGGTTTCGCCCGAGCGGTGTGAAATAATGGCGGCAAAGCCGTTGCGATGTGCCATCTCTACGGCGCGCAGCGTTTCGGTAAGCGTTCCTATCTGATTTACTTTCACGAGAATGGCATTTCCGCAGTGTTCGCGTATGCCGCGTGCGAGGTATTCGGTGTTGGTTACGAACAGGTCGTCACCCACCAATTGACAACGGTCGCCGATGCGCTCGGTCAGCTGCCGCCACCCTTCCCAGTCGTTTTCGCTCATACCGTCTTCTATCGAGTCGATAGGGTACTGTTCCACGAGTTTGCTCAGGTATTCTACTTGTTCCTGCGGGGTGCGTTTCACGCCTTTTTTCCCCTCGAAACGGGTGTAGTCGTATATGCCGTTGTCAAAAAACTCCGATGCGGCACAGTCGAGCCCCAGACGCACGTCTTCGCCCGGACGGTAGCCGGCGCGATCTATGGCGGACACTATCGTTTCCAAAACCTCTTCGGTGCTGCCGAATGCCGGCGCAAAGCCGCCTTCATCGCCTACGGCGGTGCTCAGCCCCTTGTCGTGAAGAATGGATTTCAGTGCGTGGAATATTTCTGCTCCCATACGCACGCCCTCACGCAGCGACGGCGCGCCGACAGGGCGTATCATAAATTCCTGAAAAGCGATAGGCGCGTCGGAATGCGAACCGCCATTGACGATATTCATCATGGGCACGGGCATGACGTGGCTGTCGATGCCGCCGATGTAAGCGTAGAGCGGACGTCCGGCAGCAAGGGCTGCGGCGTGGGCGGCCGCCAGCGATACGCCGAGAATGGCGTTGGCGCCGAGCCGTGATTTGTTGGGTGTGCCGTCGAGTTCGATCATCAGCCGGTCGATGCCCGCTTGGTCGAACACGCAGTGCCCTGCTACCGCTGCGGCTATTTCGGTATTGACGTGGGTAACGGCGCGTTGTACGCCTTTGCCGCCGAATCGGCTTTTGTCGCCGTCGCGCAGTTCTATGGCTTCGTTCACACCCGTCGATGCTCCCGACGGAACGGAGGCTCTGCCCATGATACCCGACTCCAAAACCACATCGACTTCGACGGTCGGATTCCCGCGCGAATCCAAAATTTCCCGTCCCTTTATTTCCTTTATTTTCATAATGCAACAATTTTTATTTGCAAATATAACATTCCACCCGCATATTTGTTACCCCTTTGCCCGATAATTTTCTCGGAAATTGACAATACGGTAAATTTTTAATAAATTCGCAAAATCATATTTTGAAAAAACGTGCGATATGAAACAGTATGAAGCCGTCATTGCCGCTATGGAGAAAATGGGCGGAATAGCCACATTGGGACATTTGTATCAGGAGGTATTCAAAATAGAGAATTGCGATTGGCATACGAAAACGCCTTTTGCCAGCGTCCGACGGATTGTACAGGAGAACAAGAGTATTTACAAAATCAAGCAGGGACTGTATGCTCTTGTGAAATATCGGGATAAGTTCGAGGCTTTGAACATCGTGCCGCATATCGATGAAACGCCCGAAACGGAAGAATTTAATCATTCCTATTATCAGGGACTGTTGCTGGAAATCGGAAATATGAAGAAAATGGAAACATACGTTCCGGCACAGGATAAGAATCGGATTTTTATCGGCAAGAAGCTGGGCGATATTGCTACGACGACGGAAATGAAGAATTTTTCTTACCCTGCATTGGTAAATCGTGCCAAAAGTATCGATGTGATTTGGTTTAACGGGAGAGGTATGTTGTCTTCTGTTTTTGAAGTGGAACACTCGACCGACATACAAAATTCTTTGTTGAAATTCTGTGATTTGCAAGATTTCTATACCGGCTTTTACATCGTGGCGTCCGAAAAGAGGAAGGCGGAGTTTTTGAAGAAGTTGAGCTTTTCTGCATTTTCGGAAATAAAAAACAGAGTCCGTTTCATGGACTATGGAAATGTGGCGGACTTGCATACGAAACTTTCCGAGTTGATTTCCGTTTCGTAAATTCTTATTTAATAAAAAACGCGGGGTGCTGTTGCGCCCCGCGTTTCGTATCGAAAGAGGTTTTCGTTTAGAGTTTCGGACCGGCAGCCACGAGAGCTTTTCCGGCTTCGTTTCCGGTGAATTTGGCGAAGTTTTTGATAAAGCGTTCTGCCAAATCTTTGGCTTTAACGTCCCAGTCGGCGGCATTGGCATAAGTGTCGCGCGGGTCGAGAATGTTTTTGTCCACACCCGGAAGTTCGGTCGGCACTTTGAAGTCGAAATAGGGAATCGATTTCGTGGCGGCTTTTTCGATGGAACCGTCGAGAATGGCATCGATGATACCGCGCGTGTCGCGTATCGAGATACGTTTTCCCGTACCGTTCCAGCCGGTGTTCACGAGGTAGGCTTTTGCGCCGGTCTTTTCCATTTTTTTCACCAGTTCTTCGGCGTATTTGGTGGGGTGCAGCGAAAGGAAAGCTGCGCCGAAGCAAGCCGAGAACGTGGGAGTCGGTTCGGTGATGCCGCGCTCGGTACCAGCCAGTTTTGCGGTGAAGCCCGAGAGGAAATAGTATTGAGCCTGTTCGGGGGTGAGTATCGAAACGGGAGGCAGTACGCCGAAAGCGTCGGCCGACAGGAAGATCACCTGTTTGGCGTGCGGACCTTTCGATACCGGTTTCACGATGTTTTCGATGTGGTATATCGGGTACGATACGCGGGTGTTTTCGGTTACGCTCTTGTCGGCGAAATCGATTTTGCCGTTGGCATCGACGGTAACGTTTTCGAGCAGGGCGTCGCGTTTGATGGCGTTGTAGATGTCGGGTTCGCTCTCTTTGTCGAGGTTGATGACTTTGGCGTAGCAGCCGCCCTCGTAGTTGAACACGCCTTCATCGTCCCAGCCGTGTTCGTCGTCGCCGATGAGTTTCCGTTTGGGGTCGGTGGAAAGGGTGGTTTTGCCCGTTCCGGAGAGTCCGAAGAAGATAGCCGAGCTTTTGCCGTCCATGCTCGTGTTTGCCGAGCAGTGCATCGAGGCGATGCCGCGTAGGGGGTTAAAGTAGTTCATCATCGAGAACATACCTTTCTTCATCTCGCCGCCGTACCATGTGTTGAGGATTACCTGCTCTTTGGTCGTCAGGTTGAAGACAACGGCGGTTTCGGAGTTGAGGCCCAGCTCTTTATAGTTTTCTACTTTGGCTTTCGAGGCGTTATATACGATGAAATCGGGTTCGAAGTTTTCGAGTTCCGATTTATCGGGACGGATAAACATATTGGTTACGAAGTGAGCCTGCCATGCTACTTCCATGATGAAGCGCACTTTCAGGCAGGTGGCTTTATTGGCGCCGCAGTAACCATCGACCACGTAGAGTTTTTTGTTCGACAACTCTTTGGTAGCCAGATTTTTCAAGGCTTTCCACGTTTCCGGAGTTACCGGTTTGTTGTCGTTTTTGTAAGCGTCCGACGTCCACCACACGGTGTTTTTGCTCGTTTCGTCCATGACAAGGAATTTGTCTTTGGGCGAACGACCGGTGTAGATACCCGTCATCACGTTTACTGCGCCCAACTCGGTTACCTGACCTTTTTCAAAGCCTTCGAGTCCGGGCTTCGTTTCTTCGGCATAGAGTTGTTCGAACGAAGGATTGTGCAGAATCTCTTTTACCCCTTCGATGCCGTACTTAGTTAAGTCTAACTTCGTCATTTTCACTAAAATTAATTTGACCTATGAAAAATTTTTCGATTTGTTCTACTGAATCGACAACAAAGGTAATACAAATTCTCCTAATAAATTTGCGATTAAGAAAAATTTTCTTTGATGAAATTATTTTTTATGATTCTCCTAATGCTTCTCAGTATGGAAAAAAGGTCGATAGTGGAGATTGAATAAAGGTTCTCCGTTAGATTATAAAGGATAGATGTTGCTTGAAATCGGTCGCCGATGTATGTATTTGCATACGGCGGCGACCGTTTTCGTGCATTTTTCTTTGCGGATTCAAATAAAAACACTATCTTTACGCCTCACAATAAGATGCAGATACAAAAATAGTATGTATTATAATGACAATTATGATGGAAAAGTTTTTCATTGGGCGTGAAAAAGAGTTGCAGCAATTAAAAGATTATATTAGTTCTGACCACTCGGAATTTATTGCCGTGTATGGTCGCAGACGTGTCGGCAAGACTTTTCTGATACAGCAGGTTATTGGCAATGACTATGCTTTCTATGTTGCGGGAATGAATAATGTAAGTTTGCGTATTCAGTTGAGCAACTTTATGCGGAACATACGAAAAAAAAGTCCCGATGTCCGCTCTGTGAAAACTTGGCTCGACGCGTTTATTGCATTGGAAACCTATATCGAATCGCTGCCCGAAGGTCGTAAAATTATTTTCATCGACGAAATGCCTTGGCTGGATACACCTCGTTCAAATTTCATCAGCGGGTTGGAACATTTTTGGAACTCGTGGGCTTCGTGGCGCAACGATATAAAACTGATTGTATGCGGCAGTGCAACTTCGTGGATAATCAATAACCTTATCAAAAATCGCGGAGGACTCCATAATCGCGTTACGCACAAAATTCCACTCAAACCATTTACGCTGAAAGAGTGTCAGATGTATTTCGCAGCACGCGGATTCCGTCTGTCCACGAAGCAGATTGCCGAGTGCTATATGGTGCTGGGCGGTGTGCCGTTCTATCTGTCGAAGATGAACAAAGGCGAAAGTGTGGCACAGAATATTGACCGATTGTTATTTGCGGAAGATGGCGAACTGCGCGACGAATTTCAAAGTTTGTATAATTCGCTCTATAAGAACGCGACGAATCATATCAAGATAGTAACCTCGCTTGCGACGAAAGGCAAAGGTCTGACGCGGCAGGAGATTGTTGCACAAACAAAGATTGCCGATAACGGTAAATTCTCTTTGATGTTGGAAGAGTTGGAGAGTTGCGGATTTATTCGCAGTTACGAGCCGTTTGTCTCCGATGCGGCACGCGCGCGTCGCAAACGACCGATTGGTCATCACCATACCGACACATTGTATCAACTTGTTGATCACTTTACGCTGTTCCACTTTCAAATAATGAATAAAGCTGTAGCACACGACCCGAATTATTGGTCGAATAGTCAGAATTCACACGCTTACAGCGTTTGGAGCGGATTGTCATTTGAGATGCTGTGTCTGAATCACACCGACCAGATAAAAATGGCGTTGGGGATATCGGGCATCACTTCGAATGTCTTTTCATGGTTCGGCAAGGGTGAGGGGAAGAAAGCGCAGATAGATATGCTTATCGACCGGGCGGACAAGACAATCAATGTTTGCGAAATGAAATTCTATAACCAACCCTACGCAATGACAGCAAAGGACGAAGCCGACATTGAGCGTAAGGTTTCGTCATTTATCAAAGCGACCAAAACCGATAAAAATATTATTGTTACGATGATAACAACCAAAGGTATCGAGCAGAACGAACATTCGGAGTGTATACAAAAAGAATTGACTCTGGAACAGCTATATTTGTAAATGGCAGGCATTTCCCAATATCTGTGTAATCTTGATATGTTATTATTTTTTGATTATTCTGATCATTTATTAGGGTTACTTTTCTTTACGGATTCAAATAAAATAGAGGAATTTTTATTCCGATGAAGACGAAATCGTCGCTGAAATTCCGGCGCAAAAGAGGAGTGGGGCACGAAAAATTTTCGTACTCCGACTCTCCCTTTTTACTTCCTCGTCGGGTAGCATCGCGGTACGGCTATCTCCGTGTTCAGACTATCGGATAGAATCTCTGCCAAACGCTTCGATGTCTACTTCATGCCGTTTTTGAACACGTCGCCTATCATTCCGATAAGTAAAAACCAAAATGCAAACATGACTTTTTCGTTTTATTGCGTTATACTTTTTTGTTTGTTCTCTCTTGCTGCATCGACTTTTTTATCGATAAAACGGTTACTTGTCCGATTTCCGGCGGTTGCAATTGCGGCAGAGCATTTGGCAATTCTCTATGTCGGTCTTGCCGCCCTCGCACCACGGGGTGATGTGGTCGCCCTCCATTTCCGTGATGTCGAACTTTTTGCCGCAATGCGGGCAGACGCCTTGCTGCCGTTCATATACCGCCCGTTTGATACTGTCGGGGAATGCCCGCAAGTTGAGGTGCCTCTCGTCCCGAG
>CANQAM010000016.1 GCA_947589325.1 uncultured Bacteroidales bacterium
GATATTCTCTCTTTGGCAAAAGACGATGCACTCGGTAGAGCTTTGCAGGATATGAATATGGCACCGCGCAAAAGAGCACCCAAAAAAGAATAGAGATTAGAATTGCTTTAATTAAAAATTGTGGCTTAATGATATTTATATATGAGTAAATCTGTAAGTGAAATAGCAAAGGGGTTAGGTCTGGTCGAACTTTCTTTTAATGAAATTTTTGTATTGCCAGATTCTGAAAAAGAAAAGATAGAAAAGTTTTCTGAAAAAGGAATATGTATTGCACCTGAATTATTGAGGGTGCATCTGGAATATGCGGGTAAAAGATGCTGTTTGTATGAATCTTCTTTGAGTTATCACGAAGAAAGTATTGCTAAAACACTCGCTGAAATAAAGAATAACGCATTTAGTTCGTATGCTTCAGAAAAATGGTTATCAATACTACAAACACATAGAGATATCTATGAAATGATGGGATATCTTACATTACTTCAAATGGATGCAATAACTACTACTATATGCCTATTACAGGCACAAAATGATACCGAAAGGATAATGTTAAGCAAACATGCTTACACTATAATTTATGAGGCAAGAATAAATGATTTATCCCAAAAAGTGTCAAAAGAAATGCGGCAATATCCTAATGAGATTGTTGATATTCATGAGTTATCTGGTTTCTGGAAAAATATAAACTCTATACTAAAACAGATTATGGATATTGAATTCGCCAAGGAAATTCGAAACAACATTGATGCTCACAAGAATAATTCTTTCTTAAAACAAATCACTCTATATAAAAAATGTCAATGGGCTGAAAGCATAATCTATTTATCTATATTCACTAAACTTGTTGATTTTATTCAAGATTATATGAGTATTATCAATAATAATATGAATAATGTGTATGACAAATATAAAGCAGACATTAAAGAATATATTGAGAAATTAGACCAAATTAAGAAAGAGTTGGGAGAGTCGTAAGAAACCATATAAACAATTAGGGGTTTCGAACGGAGTGGGGTGAGTGGCAAGCATATTTCAAAGGAATTGTTTATATTTGCAAAAACAAAACGGGAAAGAGTTATGAGAGAGAAAGCTGTCGGTTGGGTGGAATTGTCGGATTATGATTTCGATACGGCGCGCGCCTTGTTTTCGGCGCAGCGATATATGTATATCGGGCTGATGTGCCACCGCACCATTGAGGCGATATTGAAAGCCTATTGGTGCAATGTGCTGGAAGAACCGCTTTCGGAGACCCGCCACTTGGGTCAGCTTGCCGGCGAAACGGGTATTATCATCGAATTTTCGGAAGACCAGATCGATTTCATCGACGAACTCGAACCGTTGAACAGGGTCGTTCTCAACCCTTCAGACCGAGAACGTTTTATGAAAGCGCTTACCCCGAACTACTGCAAAGAGCTGCTCACCCGCACAAGCGCCCTGCGGCAGTGGGTAAAAAGCCGGCTCTGACGTCCCCCCCCCCCGATATTGAAATTTTGTATTTTAATAATAACCTTAAACTTACAGACAATGAGCTTACGAAAAGAAGGTGATACTGAAGTGTTATTCGCTTCTGTGTCGAAGTCATTAAAACGAATAATCCAAATACCAGAAACGGAAGGAGGTTTGAAAAAAGCCAAATTTGCTGGAAAAATTTCTAACTGCTGTACACGTTATTGGAACGATTTCTCTTTTGATTTTTATCAAAATATTGAATTATATCTTGATGAGAAGAAACAGGACATTGAGATTAACAACTGTACATTCTCTTTTTTAGTTACGGGCAATGAAAGTCGTACTAATAGTTCTGGGTATAGACATGAGCTCACTTTGCGGGGATGCTGGGAAGATGGTAACGAATTCGAGTTCGAATTTTCGTTAGTGAATGATATGGATGAATTAGTCGCTATCGTTTATGCAATGATAATTGTCGCGGAATCGAAAAATTTAGAAAAGGCTTCAGAAATGTGGCAAATTATAAAACCAGAGTATTTTACTCGTAATGCAGCTCAAAGACTTCAGCGTGTTATTGCCGGAGAAGAGTTTTTCAAAAATATACGCGAGAAATATCCTTTCATGACTCAGGTCTTTAAAGATGGGTTAAATTACCAAATTGAGGAGGCAAAGAAAGAAATTAATAATCTTGACTTCCTTAAATAAAAACTTTCAACAGACCGGATAACGGATAATTAGCCGTTTTACAGCGGCACCTCGGCTTATGCCGAGGTGCCTTTATTTAGAGATTTCTATTGCTAAATAGTAATTTTGAATGTTTTACCGGCGACAGATACGATATAAAATCCCGATGAAAGATTTTTTATAACGTCTTGGGTGGTGGTGACGATGAGCCGCCCTTGAATGTCGTACACATTTACGATTTGTTCCGCGGGTTTTCCCGTTATGACAATCGTATTGTTTTCTGCCGAGACGCTGATGGTTGCACTCTCTGAAATTACCTCTCCGATACCGGCTTCCGGACTCTCAGCGAGATTCCAGAAGTTGTTCCAAGGCGAAGCATTTTTATACAATGCCTCTGTTCCTTCGGGAATAAGCAGCCGACAATTGAGGTATACGCTGGAAGTGAAACCGTCTTCATAAGTCGGGGGCGTTAGGGCTTTTAATACGATTGTTTCGAGAGAGGAGCAGCCGGAAAATGCGTCGTCTTTTATTTCCGTCGTTTTATTTGAAATTTCTACGTATTTAAGGGCGGTGTCCCCTTTTGCAAAGTTCTCGGAAATAGTTGGCAGCCCCTGAATTTTAATCGAATCGAGCGAGGTACAATTTTCAAAAAATCCATAATATGGAGATTTCTCGTAGCAAGGGAGGTCTGTTACAGATTCCCCGATTTCGACGGTTTTAATATGCGTGTTACCCCAAAAGGGAGGACAATAATAATGATAATACCGACTTCCAGAAGGTAGATAACGTAGTATAATACTTCTACCTATGTACACATATTCAAAAGGAGCGCTTCTATATGTGGTGTCTTTAGAAAACGTCAAAGATTCTGATCCGTCTACAATGATGAATTTCTTGACATTGGTACAACCGGATATCGGATCATTATATATCTCCGTGATGCCGTTGCCCAGTGTAAAAGATTGCAATTTATCGCAGCCCTTTAATATATAGGAGCCACTCGAAGTAACGCTATTCGGAATCGTGAACTCCTCGAATCCGCACCCCTGAAAGGCGTATCTTTCAATAGAGTGCAATTTGTCCCCGAATTTCACTTCGGCGAGATTAGTACAATAGGAAAATGCGGATTCCCCAATTGTTTCAACGTTTGACAAATCCATATATTTCAGATTGGAACAGCCGTGAAAACAGTCCATTGGAAGTTTCGATACTGCCGCCGGCAGGTCGATGCTTTCTATCGAAGAACATCTGTAGAAAGCCTGGCTGCCTATATCGGTTAAACCGTCCGGAAGCGTTATCGTTTGGAGATTGACACAATAGTAAAAAGCCTCCCACCCTATCGTTGTAACGGTTGCGGGAATCGTTACCGATGTCAGAGCTGTGTCCTGATAAAAGGCTTTGTCTCCGATGGATTTGACGGTCAATGTTCTGCCGTTGAAAGAGACGGTTTCGGGGATTGTAATATCGCCTCGGTAGCTGCTGTCGTTGGCGACTACCGAACATTCCAAGTCCGTAAATGATGTTATCGTGTAGGCAATGCCGTCTGCCACGAAGTCGTACGCCGAAGCGCACAGGGATACCGGCAGCATCGCTGCCAGCATCACAAATTTTTGAAGTGTTGTTTTCATGATTATCAGATTGTAAGATTTTCAAGGTCAAACGCAGCGTGGAACATTGACTTTGCGAAGTCAGCTTGTAGACAAAGTTCAGATGCTTTAGTTTCGATTTCGTTTTCCGAAAGAGAATGAAATAAGTCGGTCTTCATTAGGGCGTTTTTGAACATGTCTGGATGGAATCCAATTTCATGTTTCCATGCATAGTGAACCATTCTAACAAATCTACGCTGATCGAATACATTGCTCACTCCCACATCGTATGTAGGAAATCCAGAACAGACATTTTGGATTAATGCTTGTAAATTTTCGTTCATTTTTGTATTCTCCATGCCGCGGTCATCCCCTCGTTGGCGATTTATTATTAAACGAAAAGCGTAGGAATCTGTACCTGTTGCTGTCCTTCATACAGAGGCTTCTCGCATTGCCTTTTGGAGTTGGACGGCAACGCAGAAGCCCACGCTTATATATGCAACAGTTTCGACGGCATTTCTCCCGAAATACGCGGTCGAAAAAACAAACTATTACATATCCACGGGCATCTACCGTTGCTTTATCCTTGACTCCAAATGAAATTTTGCGAGAATTTCTGTATATCAAGAACAAAACGTCAAATAAACGCTTTTTATGTCTTTGCCCCCGCCCCGCTGTACCCCGCGATCGGGGCTTCTGCGGTGCGATCGGCAAGGGCAAAGATAGCGACGATTTTTGAAATTTGCAATACCCGGCTAAAATTAGGGAAATAAAAATCGCGCCCGAAGGAGAGGGAGCCTTCGGGCGGGGAAGCCATTGAGCAAAAAATTATTTTTTACGGAAGTATTTGCCGAGCAGCGGAAGGTCGGCGAGGGCGATGTCGCGGTGTATGGCGTAGGCGATGAACACCGCCAGCAGCCCCGTCCGCGCCGCCAGCAGTCCGACCGTACTCCGGTCGGGCAGCAGAGAGCCTATGGCGTAGAGCGCCGCCGCCAGCATGACGTAGCGCAGCGCGGCGCTTGTTTTGTAGGGAACGGGGTAGTATTTGCGACCGAGCAGGTACGACACCGTCATCATGGTGAAGTAGCAGCAGAACGCCGCCCACGCGCAAGCCATGTAGCCGAAGCGCGGCACGAAGGCGATGTTTACGGCGAGCGTTACCGCCAGCCCGAGCAGCGAGAGACACGTGCCCCATTGGGTGCGGTCGGTGAGCTTGTACCAGAGCGACAGGTTGTAGAAGATGCCGAAAAAGAGTTCGCCCGCCATGACGACAGGCACCACCGCCAGCCCCGAAAAGTAGGCGGGGGCGATAAAATACTTCAAGACGGGCAGGTAGAACATGACGCCCAAGAATATGAGCAGCGCGAAGATGATGAAATAGTGCATGGCATCGACGTATGCCTTTGTGGCGTCCTCGCCCCGACTGCGGCTTTTGGCGAATACGAAAGGCTCGTAGGCGAAGCGGAACGCCTGTATGAACATGACCATGACGATAGCGATTTTGTAATTGGCGCCGTAGATGCCCAGCTCTGCCATGGCGCGGTCGGTGTCCGCCACCAAAGCGGGGTATATGAGCTTGTCGATGGTCTGGTTCATGATGCCGGCAAGCCCCATGACGAGGAGCGGGAAGGAATAGGCAATCATGCGCCGCCATATCTCGCCGTCGAAACGGAAGCGGGCGGCGAAAATTTCGGGTATCAGCGCCAGCAGCGTAACGCCCGAAGCGATGAGGTTGGAGAGGAAAATGTACCCCACGCCGAAGTCGGGCGCGTAGCACCACGCAACCCATTCGGGGTGCCGCGCATATATCGCCGGACAGAGGAGAATGAAAAAGAGGTTCAGCCCGATGTTCAGGAAAATGGAGAGCAGCTTGATGCCGGCGAAGCGGAGCGCCTTTTGCCGGTAGCGCAGGTAGGCGAACGGCAGGGCGGTGAAGGCGTCGATGGCGAGGGTCGCCGCGAGCATCAGCACGTAGCGCGGGTCGCCCGAACTGCCGAGCGCCGCCGACAGCGGGTCGAGGAATACGACCACCGCCGCGAGAAAGAGCGTCGAGGTGCCCGCCAGCGAGAGGAGCGCCGTCGTGTAGACCCGCATCGGGTCTTGGTATTTTTCGTGATTGGCGAAGCGGAAAAATCCGGTTTCCAGCCCGTAGGTAAGAATAATCAGCAGCAGGGCGACCAGCGAATAGAGGTAGGTTACCACCCCGTACTCGGCTTGCGAAAAGACGTTGGTATAGAGGGGTACCAGACACCAGTTGAGAAACCGCCCGATGATGCTGCTCAATCCGTAAACGGCGGTGTCTTTCGCCAAACTTTTCATTCCCGACATAGGCAAAAGGATTTTTCAGAACAACATGGCTTTATCGCTGCGGCTCCGCCCCAGATGTTTGTAGGCAAGCTCCGTAACCATGCGCCCGCGCGGGGTGCGCTTGATGAAACCCTCTTTGATGAGGTAGGGTTCGTATACCTCTTCGAGCGTGCCGGCGTCTTCGCCCAAGGCGGTGGCGATGGTGGTAAGCCCCACCGGACCGCCCTCGAACTTGTCGATGATAGTCGTCAATATTTTGTTGTCGGTTTCGTCGAGGCCGTATTGGTCGATGTTCAGCGCTTCGAGGGCGACGCGGGCTATCTCTATGGAAATGCGACCGCTGCCTTTCACCTGCGCAAAATCGCGCACCCGCCGCAGCAGGGCGTTGGCGATACGGGGCGTGCCGCGGCTGCGTAGGGCTATTTCCGTCGCCGCCTCCTCTGTGCAGGGCACTTGCAGAATCGCCGCCGAGCGCCCCACGATGCCGCTCAATACCGTGTGGTCGTAGTATTCCAAGTGGCAGTTGATGCCGAATCGGGCGCGCAGCGGACCGGTGAGCAGACCGCTGCGGGTCGTCGCGCCCACGAGCGTGAAGGGGTTGAGGTCGAGCTGTATCGAGCGCGCACTCGGCCCCTTGTCTATCATGATGTCGATGCGGAAGTCCTCCATCGCCGAATAGAGATACTCCTCCACAATGGGGCTGAGGCGGTGTATTTCGTCGATGAACAACACGTCGTTGGGTTCGAGCGAGGTGAGAATGCCCGCGAGGTCGCCCGGCTTGTCGAGCACCGGACCCGAAGTGATTTTGAAACCTACGCCCAATTCGTTGGCGATGATGTTCGAGAGCGTCGTTTTTCCCAGTCCGGGAGGTCCGTACAGCAGCACGTGGTCGAGCGCTTCGCCGCGCATCTTGGCTGCCTCGACGAACACGCGCAGGTTTTCGATGATTTTTTCCTGTCCGTTGAAATCGCCGAACACGAGCGGGCGCAGGGCTTTTTCAAACTCCTGCTCCTTGTCGTAGCGCTGTTGCCGTATGTCGAAATCTTCCATATCGCTATATAGTTTTCATCGGTGCGCGAAAAACCGTTCCTGCGCCCGCAGGGCGATTCGCACCGACGTGTCGGTGTCCCATTGTTTCAGCCGCGCATACTCCCCGACGATATACGCCAGCACGGCTTTCGAGGGCGTCAGCCGGTGAAAGTTGCGGAGCCGCTTTTTGCGGGCGATGCAGCCGAAGTACATGCGGTTGATGTCGAGAAGCGAAAAATCGACATCGCCGCCCGAAACGCAGAATAAGATGTTCCCGGGCGAATAATCCTTGTGCAGCACGCCTGCGTCGTGCAAATGTACGGAATAGGCCGCAAAGGCGCGAAGAATTTTCTTCCCTTCTTCGGTCAGCGAGTCGTCGGTATGAAACTCCCGCATGAGGCGGGAGTAAGGGTCGTACAGCGTCACCAGATAGCTGTCGGCAAGCAATCCGTCGGAATACGATTCTATATAGGCGATTGCCTGCGGCGTGCGTATTCCCAGACCGGTCAGTCGCAGCGCGTATTCGTATGCCCTCCGCGCTTTCGACTTACGAAAGAAACGGTAAACAATACGGTTCGCGAAAACGGGCACTTTGTATTTTTTGACGACGACATCGACCCCTTGCCACCGAAAACGGTTCAGCGTGTTGCGGGCGGCATATAGCTGTTTGCCCTCACCGAATGTATCGGGGAGCCGTTCGACGTACTCTCTCAGCGTTTCGTATGCAGGGTTGATGACGATTTTCATTTTCGAGTTTTGCTGATTTTCTGTTTACAAAGATAGAAAATTTACGGCGAAATTCAGACCTTTTCGTTCAAAAGGAATTTTTCTATGCGGGATAAAATCTCCTTTTCCGGCAGATTCATGCAGGCGTAATCGCCCCGATAGCAGGGCTTGTTGCCGAATACGGAGCAGGGACGGCACGACAGCGTTTCGTCTTGCACAACATTCGCCTCCGACTGCCGCCACCCCAAGAATCCGGCATAAGGGTGCGTCTGTCCCCAGACCGAAACCACCGGTATGCCCGCCAAAGATGCCAAGTGCATATTTGCCGAATCCATCGAGAAAACCACCGACATTCGGCTCATCAGCGACAACTCCGTCGGAAATCCCAAGCGTTTCCCTGCCAGCGACACGACCGCAGGATAACGCGCCGCCCATTGCTCGGCGACCGCCGCTTCTTCACCGCCGCCACCCATCAGAAATATGCGGCAGCCGCCCCGTTGCGAAAGGGCTTTTACGACGGCTTCGCTGCGGTCGGGCGGGTATATTTTGCCGCGATGTTTGGCGAACGGTGCAACTCCCACCCACAGCTCGCCTGCCTGCCGCTCCGGTATCGTGTCGGGCAGAGGGCATGGGCGGTGCGTGGCGTCGAAGACGGAGCGGAACGTGTCAGGTACGGAAAATCCCAACTGTTCGAAAACTTCGG
Organism: uncultured Bacteroidales bacterium; assembly: GCA_947589325.1. GTDB lineage: Bacteria > Bacteroidota > Bacteroidia > Bacteroidales > UBA11471 > Caccoplasma. The sequence goes on from CANQAM010000016.1 coordinate 8,482, forward strand.
CGTACCGGCGGAAAGAAGTTTTCAACGGACGCAGCGGCAGTTGTTTTTTTCGCGCAACGAGTTTTCTTTTTTCTTTCCTGCCTTTTTCTATCATCTCCCGCCGTATGCCCGACAGACCGAAAAGCCGGTCGAGCGCTTTTGAGCGCAGAACGTTGTGCAGGTCGGCAACGGCATCGAAGTGCAGCCGGCGCAATTCGCGGAATAGCCGCCAAATGCCCCGAAGCCCTTTGTGTCTGCCTTTGGTATCGGCAGAAAAAATTTGCAGATTCTCCGGAGGGCAGACGAAAACTCCCACTACCGATTTTTTCGTCAGCAGCGTAAAACGGCAATCGGGATATGCCCTGCACACTTCATACACGACGGGTATCGTCATGGCGACGTCGCCCAGCGCCGAGAAACGTATGATAAGCACATTCCGGCAGGGCGTTTTTTCGATATTCGAGGTCGTGGCAGGCATGATTTTTCAACGTTGTCCGGTACAGGAAAAATATTTTTGCAAAACCAGCAGAGAGATGAGTTTCTCTCTCTGCTCGTTTTTGAACGGTTCGATATAGCGGTGGGCATTGTCGATGATGCGCAGCGCCTCGTCGCGATGTTCGGTATAGTATTGCAACCGTTCTTCCAAGTCGGAAAAATCCGGTTTTATGGCAATGTAATGGTAATCGGGAATCAAAGTTCCTTCCATGAACCATGTTTCACACGTGGGCGGAGGCATGACGGCAATGGAGTTCGACGACATCACCCATTTGAGATTGCTCGCCACGTCGTTGCCTTCGAGCGACAAAATAAATTTGTATCGCAGCTGTTCCCATAAAGGCAATTTGGGGCGTTTCCATTCCGGCGGCGTATCGTTGTGCCGGCTTACGTCGCCCGCATCGCATATCGGGCTTCCGAAATATTTTTGCATGAAATCCACCCTTTGCGGTTTATTGGCGACTTTCCCTCTGAATATGGATTTGTCGAGTTTTTCGTCGAAAGACAACCGGTCGTTGAGAAAAATGAAATGTCTTACTTTATCCAGTTTCATGAGTACGGAGTTTGCGTTTTCCGTCAAGGGTCGGCTTTTGACGATAGCCGGATAATCGGGAACATACGTAACATCGCCCGGACAATATTCCCACCGATATTTCGACGGAAAATACCGCAAATGTTCGTAAGCATCGAAAAAATAGACCGATTGACAACCACGGCGGGATTTGCCGAAAAATCGAAAATCGCCGATGGTGCGGGGATTTTCAGACAAAGAGGCTCCGGCAGTCAAACGGCAATAGTACTCGACGCGGGAAAAGATATAATCGGCATCATCTCTGTCACGGACTTTTTCGAGTATTGCCGGCAAGGCATACCGACAAAAGGCTGTCGGATAAAGGTATCTGATGCCGTTGCGCAGATAATACGGAAATTTGCGATTTTTCCCGCTATTGAGTAAGAACGTTACATTCATTATTTCTGGTTATAGAGTACGGGGTTCAACGCAGGGTCGTTGTACATTTTCATTTGCCGGTACACTTTCATGTAGCGGCGTCCGGCGGCAATGTCGTCGAGCAGACAGTCGATGGCGGCGGAGAGGTCGGTACGCTGTTCGAGCAGTACGTCTAATTTTGCCCGGCAGCGGGCTATGTGGTCGGGCGCGGCGTCGGGACGTTCCGTTTCCTGCTGCATGTGATAGATTTTCAGCGCCAGAATCGAGAGCCGGTCTATCGCCCATGCCGGACTTTCGGTGTTGATGACGGCGTCGGGCAGCGGCTTCACCGATTTGTACAGTTCCAAAAAGTAGCTGTCGATGCGCTCCACGAGGTCGGTGCGGTCTTGGTTGGACTTGTCGATGCGCCGTTTTATCGCCAGCGCCTTCACGGGGTCGATAGCCGGGTCGCGTACTATATCTTCGAGATGCCATTGCACGGCATCTATCCAATTTTTGCGATACAGGTCGTTTTCGATGGAAGGTTCGGGATAGGGATTGCGCAAAGGAGCATCTACATTGTCGTACCGGTGGTAGTCCTGCGTAGCTTTCCAAAATATTTCGTTGCTTTTTTCGCTGAATGTTTCCATAGATGAATCAAGGTTAAAGAAGTACAAAAATAGGGATACTTTGCGAAAGTAGCAACCATTCGGCAAAATAAATTCATTATGGAGAAAAATTATTGCGCGAAAAGTAAAAACGCCTATCTTTGCCACAGAACGAATATACGATGAAACGACGGATTATCATCGACGATAAGATACCTTTCATTCGGGGCGTGTTCGAGTCGTATGCCGATGTGCGCTATTTGTCGGCGCCGGCGATAGAACCGGCATCGGTGCGCGATGCCGATATGCTGATTGTGCGCACACGCACCCGCTGCGATGCCGCGCTGCTCGACGGCAGCCGCTGCCGTTTCGTCGGTACGGCGACGATAGGTTACGACCATATCGACACGGCATATTGCCGCCGGCAGGGTATCGTGTGGTGCAACGCTCCGGGCTGCAATGCGGCGTCGGTGGCACAATATATCACGGCGTCGCTCTTGCGCCATGCCGAAAAAACGGGCTGCGACCTGCGCGACCGGTGTATCGGAATCGTTGGTGTGGGACACGTCGGCCGGCAGGTCGAGGCGCACTGCCGCCGGCTGGGTATGCGCGTGCTGCTCAACGACCCGCCCCGAGCCGAAGCCGAAGGAGCGACGGCATTCGTGTCGCTCGATACGATAGCGCGTGAATGCGATTATATCACGTTTCACACCCCGCTTACCCGCGATGGAGCATACCCGTCGTACCATTTGGCCGATGAAGAATTCTTTTCGTCGCTTTGCCGCCGTCCCGTCATTCTCAATGCGGCGCGTGGGGAAGTGGTCGATAACGCCGCCCTCGAAGCGGCATACGATGCCGGTCGGGTGTCGGATATGATTCTCGACTGTTGGGAAAATGAGCCGGCACCGTCGCAGACGCTCTTGCAAAAAGCCTTCATCGCCACGCCCCACATTGCCGGATATTCCGCCGACGGAAAAGCCAACGCCACCCGCATGATAGTAGCGGCAGCTGCCCGGCATTTGGGCATAGAGATAGACACTTCGACGATACAGCCTCCGGCTCCGCCCGTCGCCTGTCTCGATATGCAGGACGTTGCCCACCCGTTGGCGAAAGCCGTATGGGCGGCTTACGACCCGCTCGACGATACGCACGACTTGAAAAACGCTCCCGCCGCGTTTGAATCTCTGCGCGGACACTATCGCTTGCGGCGGGAATTTGGAGCCTACACCCTGACACATGTTCCCGAAAGCGAGGTTTTTTATCTTTCATCGTGGGGTTTTGCTATTTCAAAATAAACAAAACAGTCCAAAATATTGCACAACTAATATATACATGTGCATGTTTTGGCAACTTTCTGCAAAAAAAATTTTTTTATTCCGATAAAAAACCGCAATTTTGCAGCGTGTAAAAAAATTAGACGAACATTCACTAACTAAAAATTGGAAATTATGTCTGAAATTGCATCAAGAGTTAAAGCAATCATTGTCGACAAATTAGGTGTCGAAGAGTCTGAAGTAACAAACGAAGCCAGCTTCACCAACGATCTGGGTGCCGATTCTCTCGACACAGTGGAACTTATCATGGAATTCGAAAAAGAATTCGATGTTACCATTCCCGACGATCAGGCAGAAAAAATCGCTACTGTCGGTGATGCAATTGCCTACATCGAAGCAAATGCAAAGTAAAAACAACCACTCTAAATGGAATTAAAAAGAGTAGTAGTAACAGGCCTGGGGGCAGTTACTCCATTGGGAATCGGAGTTGAAGAAACTTGGAAATCCCTGATAAATGGTGTAAGTGGAGCCGGGCCTATTACTTTGTTCGATGCGTCGCTGTTCAAGACGCAGTTCGCTTGTGAAATCAAGGGATTCGATCCCACGAAATATCTCGAAAAGAAAGAGGCTCGCAAGTTCGACCGGTATGCCCAGTTGGCGGTTGCTGCCGCCAAAGAGGCTATCGAAGATACCGGCGTCGATTTGGAAAGCGCCGACAAAGACCGTATCGGCGTGATTTTTGCATCGGGTATCGGCGGCATTCACTCTTTTGAAGAAGAAATGTGCGAGTACGACCCCGAAAAAGGCCCGAGATTCAGTCCGTTCTTTATTCCCAAGATGATTGCCGATATTGCGGCCGGTCATATTTCGATGATGTACGGATTTCACGGTCCGAATTTCGCGACCGTATCGGCTTGTGCATCATCGACCAATGCCGTCATCGACGCATTCAATTACGTGCGTCTCGGCATGGCGGACATGATTGTAACCGGCGGAGCCGAAGCTCCCGTATCGGTGGCCGGTGTGGGCGGTTTCAACGCCATGCACGCACTATCGACCCGCAACGATGACCCGCAGCACGCCAGCCGTCCGTTCAGCGCCAGCCGCGACGGATTCGTCATGGGCGAAGGGGCTGCCGCTCTTATTCTCGAAAGTTTGGAGCACGCACAGGCTCGCGGAGCGAAAATTTATGCCGAAGTAATCGGCGGCGGACTTTCTGCCGATGCTTATCACCTCACTGCCACCCACCCCGAAGGTTTGGGTGCCATGCTGGTGATGAAGAATGCCCTTGCCGATGCGGGAATCAAACCCGAAGACGTCGATTACATCAACGTACATGGTACTTCCACTCCGGTGGGTGACCTTTCAGAGATAAAAGCCATTAAAAAAGTTTTCGGCGAACACGCTTATAAACTCAATATCAGTTCCACCAAGTCGATGACGGGACACCTTTTGGGTGCTGCCGGCGCGACAGAGGCGATGATATGCGTGAAAGCCGTCGAAAACGACATCGTGCCGCCGACCATCAATTTCACCGAAGGCGACGAAGACCCCGAAATAGATTATAAACTGAACTTTACGTTCAACAAGGCGCAGAAGCGTACAGTCAATGTCGCTCTCTCCAACACGTTCGGTTTCGGCGGTCATAATGCAAGCGTCATCGTCAAGAAATTCTCGAAATAAAACGTGATTGTCGAGGCTCTCTATTATCGGATACGACTCCTTATGCACCGTCATAAAGAGTCGTATTCTGCATTTTATAAGATGCTCGGTTTTTGTCCGCACCGCATCTCTCTTTATGAACAGGCGCTTACGCATCGTTCGGCGGCAAATCTTTCCGAAGGAAACAAGACCGACAACGAGCGGCTCGAATTTTTGGGCGATGCCGTTTTTACGGCAGTTACGGTCGATTATTTGTTTCGCACGTTTCCGGATAAAAAGGAGGGTTTTCTCTCCAATTCGCGTTCCCGCATCATTCAGCGCGAAACGCTCAACAGGGTTGCCGCAGAAATAGGTCTTGACAAGATTGTGTATGCCGAGCTGCGCACGGTGGCGCACCACAATTATGTTTACGGAAATGCCTTTGAAGCCCTTATCGGGGCGATATATCTCGATAGAGGCTACAAGCGCTGCCGGCGTTTTATCATAGAGAAAATTTTTAAGCCCCACATCGACCTGAATGAAATTATCCATACCGATGCCAATTTCAAATCGAAGCTGGTCGAGTGGGCGCAGCATTATCATGTGGATATTGCATGGCGTCTCGACGGGAGTACGGTCGATGACGATAACAGTCCGCTTTTCAAAGTGCGGGCGATAGTGGGCGGTCGGGAAAGTATGCCGGCAACGGGTTATTCCAAGAAAGAGGCGGAACAGGCTGCCTCGCGTCTCGCCTTGCAGCAGCTGCATACCGATGCCGCATTCAGAGATTCCGTTTTGCACGCACCGGTCGAGAAAGATAAAGAAAACGACGATTTCATCGAAAAAACCGAGAGTGAGCAGGCGTAAAAAGCGCTATCGGTCGTACAAGACCAAAAGGGCTTCATTTCCCATATTGAACAGCAGGTCGATTATCGAAATTTCGGGTAAAAAGCCCCATTTCATCGAAAAAACTTGGTAATAAGGTCGTGGAAGCAGCGCCTCCACCGGCGGACGTTTGGGGTGTATCGCCTCCCGCAGGTCGTCGATGTTTTCGCCGGCAGTGAGATAGCTGTCGCTGAATATGATGTTCGGAGCAATTCCCAGCAGACGGCACACGGTCTCTTGCAGAGCCGTGTTGTAATCGAGCAGAAACTTTCCGGCGCAGGAACGCTCGTAAAACGGACGCAAATCGTCGCAGAAATAGTCGAAAAAAGGAGCGGAGCCGTAAGCCGAGGCAATGGCGTTCCAATGGATATGCTGCCAATTGTCATGGCGGGAGATGCGCATATCGCGGGTAAAAGGCTTTCCCTCGCGGGTGTGTTCCACCGGTATCGACAGCGGCAGCAGCCCGCCCGCGCTCGCTATCGTACAGCGGTTGCGGTACGATTGCTTGACGTAATGGCTGTATGCTTCGACCACGACGGTATCGTAGCGGCACATCGCCTTATAATAGGAGACAGGCGCCAGATAGGCGGTGGAGAGGTAAACGACGGACATGTTTACAAGGACGATACCGACTTGAAAAGGCGGTTGAAGCGGATTCTCCCGTCGAACCAATTGCGGTCTTTGTCTATCGAGAGCCATACGAACAGCGGTTTTCCAACGATATGGTCTTCGGGAACAAGCCCCCAGAAACGGCTGTCGGCAGAGTTGTCGCGGTTGTCGCCCAACATCATGTAGTAGTCCATTTTGAATTGGTATGTGTCGGTTTCGACGCCGTTGATATAAATGCGCCCCTCTTTGTATTCCAGTGTGTTTCCTTCGTAGTCGCGTATTGCTCGTTCGTAAAGGGGCAGATTGTCGGCGGTGAGCCGGACGGTTTCACCCCGTTTCGGAATCCATAGCGGACCGAAATCGGAACGTGTCCACCCTTTGCCGTAACCCAACGGATAGCTTTCGCCGCCGAATACTCCTGGCTCCTGTACGACGCGGGTGACGTATGGGTATTGTTTCACTCTCGCCAAGGCTGCCGGCGTGAGCGGCAGTTGATAGATAGGCGAAAACGTGCCGTCGGGGTTGAGGGGGAATCCCATTGCCAACAGGTCGGACGCCCAGTTTCGGTCGTTCGATACGAGAGTCCGGTCATCGACGCTTACGCCCAGTTCGCGAAACTGCTTTTCCGAAAAGCGGTAACCCGATTGCAGCATGACGAAGTAGTTGAATTGTATGTTTCGGGGATTTTCCAACGCCTTGCCGTCGATATACACCTGATTGTCGCGTATTTCGAATGTGTCGCCCGGCATTCCGATGCAACGCTTCACATAATTTTCCCGACGATCGACGGGACGATATACCACCTCTCCGAATCGGGCTTTGTCGTTTTTTATGGTTTCGCGCCCCACGAAGTGCGCCAGCGTGTAGTAGTCGGGGTTGGGTACGCGCACAGCCACCGTGTCGCCGGCGGGAAAATTGAATACGACGATGTCGCCGCGCTTTACATTTCCGAAACCTGCCAGCCGGTGGTAGCTCCACGACGGCCATTCGATGTACGATTTGATGTTGAGAATGGGGAACGTGTTTTGCACTAAGGGGAACGAGAGCGGCGTATTCGGTACGCGCGGACCGTAACTCAGTTTGCTCACGAAAAGATAATCGCCCACCAGCAGCGATTTTTCGAGTGAGGAGGAGGGAATTTTGTAGTTTTGGAAAAAGAAGATGTTGATGAAATAGACGGCAACCAGCGCATAGACGATGGCATCGACCCATTCCATAACCCGCAGTACGGTTTTGTTTTTCGACTTTTTCCAGAACGTCCACGGAATGTATTTGGTCAGATATATATCGACCAACAGAATAAGTCCGGGCAAAATATAGTAGTTGTCCAGCCACACGGCAAACAAGATGTACAGCACGGCAGCGATGCCGAATCGAATCCATCGTGTTTTCTTGACTGCGCGCAAACGTTCTTTCAGGGAAGGCGAAGAAAAATTCATACTGTTCGTTTTTTTGAAATCAGAAGTTGAGCATATCCTGCATGGTAAGAAAACCTTTCTTGCCGCAGGTAAATTCGGCAGCGACGACAGCACCCAGCGCAAAGCCCATGCGGCTTTTGGCATCGTGCGTGATGGTGATGGTATCGGCGTCCGATTCGTAGGTAATCGTATGAATGCCGGGCACTTCGTCGCGGCGTATCGCCTTGATGCCTATTTCTTCTGCCGACGGGGCGCGTCCTTCTACCCATGCCGACTTGCGGTCGAGCCGCGCAATGATGTCTTCTGCCAGCGTAATGGCCGTGCCGCTCGGCGCGTCGAGTTTGTGTATGTGGTGCGTCTCCTCCATTTTCACGTCGTAGGAGGAAAATCGATTCATGATGTCTGCCAGATACTTGTTTACGGCGAAGAAGATGTTTACACCCAAACTGAAATTAGAGGCATAAAAAAATGTTTGCCCCTTTCGGCAAGCCTCCTTGATTTCGGGCAAATATTCGAGCCAGCCGGTCGTACCCGATACTACCGGAACGCCGGCGGCAAAAGCCTTTCGGTAATTCGACACGGCGACTGCGGGAGCGGTGAACTCTATCGCTACGTCGGCGCTGCGGAATGTCGGCGATTCAAATTCTTCGGGATTGTCGATGTCGATAATCGAAACGATTTCATGTCCGCGGTTGCGGGCAATCCGCTCGATGGCGTGCCCCATTTTCCCGTATCCAATCAAAGCGAGTTTCATAAAAAATGGAATAAAGATTTCGTGGTTACCGTCAATATTTTTACAAAGATAGTGAAATTTCCTGTCGGAAAATTCTTTATTTTGCATAACAAAGGATTTTTTATGGAAAAGTTGCTTTATTATCTGTGGGAGCATCGGTTGTGGAGCCACGTCCCGTCCGAAACGACCGACGGTCGGAAAATCGAAGTGCTCGATGCCGGACGCCGCAACGAAGATGCGGGTCCCGACTTTTTCAACGCCAAAGTGCGCATCGGCGACCGTATATGGGCGGGAAATGTCGAAATGCACCTGCGTGCGAGCGATTGGCACACGCATCATCACGACGGCGATGCCGCTTACGATTCGGTGATACTCCATGTCGTAACGGAAGCCGACACGCAGATATGCCGCAAAAGCGGGGAGCCGATACCGCAGTGGGTCGTAACCATACCCGAGCGGTTGAAAGCCGATTACGAATACCTGACTTCCCGCCAGGAGAGCTTGCCTTGTGGCGGGCGTCTTGCCGAGCTGCCGCCGCTTTTTCTGACCGACTGGCTTACCGCCCTTGCCCTCGAACGCCTGCAACAAAAGAGCTTGCGCATACTCGACCGACTCGACGAGCGGCAGGGCGATTGGGAGGAGGTGTGCTACATTACCTTGTCGCGAAGCATGGGGTTGGGTGTCAATAACGACGCTTTCGAGCGGTTGGCACGCAGTCTGCCGCTGCTGTTTTTGCAGAAGCACGCCGACTCGCTTTTCCAAATCGAGGCTTTTCTTTTCGGACAAGCGGGCTTGCTCGCTGCCGGCGAATATCCCGACGATGCCTATTATCAGCGCATGGTGCGGGAGTATGATTTTTTACGGAACAAATTTTCGCTTACTCCTATCGACGGCAGCTGTTGGAAATTTTTCCGGCTTCGTCCGGCGAATTTTCCGCACCAGCGCATCGCCTTGTTGGCGCAACTGATACATAGGGGATTCAATGTTTTTTCCCGCATACTCGAATGTGCCGACGAGAAAGCTGTGCAGGAGCTGTTCGACATACGGCTTGAAGGGTATTGGGAGACGCACTACTCTTTCGGGGCGACCTCTCCCGCGCAAAACAAGACGCTGGGTCGCGGTGCCGTGCGCATACTCATCATCAATTGCGTGGCGCCGCTGCTGTACAGTTATGCTGCCCGCACGGGCAAAGAGGCACTTGTGGAACGGGCTATGCAGATGCTCGAAAAGCTGCCGCCGGAAGACAACCGCCTCGTGCGGTATGTGGTGCAGGGCGGCATCACGGTGCAGAATGCGCTCGACAGTCAGGCTGCCATACAGCTTTATACCGCATATTGCGAACCGCACAAGTGCCTTTATTGCCGCATCGGGCATCGCCTGTTCTCTCGCGACGTAAAAGAAAAGGAGTAAAGCAAAACGCGAAAAAGCGCCATTTCATCGAAAAAAACAGAGGCGGGAGATCGAATTTCCCGCCTCTGTCCGTTATAGAATCAGATAGGTTTAATCTTTTTTCTCGTGGTTGTCGCGAGGGCCCCGATTTTCGTGATGCGGACGGTGGTGATGTTCGCCGTTGTTGCGGGGCTCACGAGGCTCCGGCATACCTTCGGGTCGGGGTTGCAGGGCTTTCATCGAAAGGCGGAACTTACCGGTTTTCGGGTCGATTTCGAGCAGCTTCACGGTTACTTCGTCGCCCTCTTTCAGACCGGATTCTTCCATCGTTTCGAGGCGTTTCCAGCAGATTTCCGAGATGTGGAGCAATCCGTCTTTACCCGGCATAAATTCCACGAACGCGCCGAAAGCGAGAATCGATTTTACTTTTCCGGTATAGATTTCGCCTACTTCGGGAATGGCTACGATGCCTTTGATACGAGCCAGTGCGGCGTTGATGGCGTCGCGACCCGGAGCCGCGATTTCCACCCGACCCACACCGTCGATTTCGTCGATGGTGATGATGGTCTTCGTATCTTCCTGTATGCCTTGTATGATTTTTCCGCCCGGGCCTATTACGGCTCCGATCATGTCTTTGGGAATCTCTATCACTTCGATGCGCGGAACGTGCGGTTTGAAGTCGGCGCGCGGTTCGGCAATCGTATCGAGTATTTTTCCGAGAATGTGCATTCTGCCCTCTTTGGCTTGGTTCAGGGCTTTTTCCAGCACTTCGTAGGAAAGACCGTCCACTTTGATGTCCATTTGCGTGGCGGTGATACCGTCTTTCGTACCCGTTACCTTGAAGTCCATGTCGCCGAGGTGGTCTTCGTCGCCGAGAATATCGGAGAGAATGGCGTATTTCACATTATCTTTGTCGGTAATCAAACCCATGGCGATACCCGAAACGGGTTTCTTTATTTTCACGCCGGCGTCCATAAGGGCGAGCGTTCCGGCGCAGACGGTCGCCATAGACGACGAGCCGTTCGATTCGAGAATATCCGAAACGATGCGTATAGCGTAAGGATAGTCGTCGGGAATCATGCTTTTCAATGCGCGGTTGGCGAGGTTGCCATGTCCTATTTCACGACGGCCTACGCCGCGGCTTGCTTTGGCTTCGCCGGTGGAGTAGGGCGGGAAGTTGTAGTGCAGCAGGAAGCGGTCGTGTCCTTGGTTGAGCACGTCGTCCACGATTTTTTCGTCGAGTTTGGTACCCAGCGTAACCGTCGAGAGCGATTGGGTTTCTCCGCGTGTGAATATCGAAGAGCCGTGAGGGCCCGGCAGGTAATCGACTTCGCACCAGATAGGACGAATCTGGGTGGTCGTACGACCGTCGAGGCGCTTGCCTTCATCGAGAATGCAGCGGCGCATCGCCTCTTTCTCCACATCGTGGTAGTAGCGTTTTACCAACGGCTTTTTGGCTTCGGCTTCTTCGGGGTCCATAGCTGCCAGATATTTTTCGGCAATGGCGTCGAATGCCTCCGAACGGGCGTGTTTGTCGGCATTGCCCGAGCGGGCTATGGCGTATGCTTCGTCGTAGCATTTTGCCCATACGTCTTTGCGCAGTTCTTCGTCATTGACTTCGTGACAGTATTCGCGTTTCACGGTCGAGCCGACCTCCTCGGCCAATTCCATTTGCGCCTTGCACTGTACCTTGATGGCTTCGTGGGCGAATTTCATGGCGGCGAGCAAATCGGCTTCCGAAACTTCATTCATTTCGCCTTCGACCATCATGATGTTTTCGTAGGTGGCGCCCACCATGATATCCATGTCGGCGTGTTCCAACTCCTCGAAAGTGGGATTTACGCGGAACTGTCCGTCGATGCGGGCTACGCGCACTTCGGAAATAGGGCCGTTGAAAGGTACGTCCGAAACCGCCAACGCAGCCGATGCTGCCAGACCTGCTAATGCGTCGGGAATGTCTTTTCCGTCGGCAGAGAACATCATGATATTGACGAATGTTTCGGCGTGATAGTTATCGGGGAACAGCGGGCGCAGAGCGCGATCGACCAACCGTGCCGTAAGGATTTCATAATCCGATGCGCGCCCTTCGCGGCGGGTGAAGCCGCCCGGGAAGCGTCCGAATGCGGAATAACGTTCTTTGTACTCTACTTGCAAAGGCATGAAGTCCACGTCTTCGCCGACTTCTTTCGCCGACACGACGGTCGCCAGCAGCATGGTGTTGCCCATGCGTACCTCTACCGCACCGTCGGCTTGCTTTGCCAATTTTCCGGTCTCGATGGTGATGGTTCTTCCATCTCCCAAGTCGATAGTTTTCTTTACAATTTTCATCTTGTTTGTTTTTCGTCTTTCTAAAAATCGGGCAAAGATAAGCAAAAAATATGGGTAATCGAATATAAATGAAAGAAAATCTCCAAAAAACAGCTTCTTGCCCCCTGTTTTTACGAACAAATAGCCAAAAAGAAGATTTTATACGGAAATATTGCTTCGGGTTTTCGGAAAATGGAAATGTTGTATTATTTTTGTAGAGATGAATTTTGTTTGAATCTGCGACATGAAAAAAATCGTTCTCCTTTCGTTATCGCTTCTGTTTGTATGCAGTTGCCATAGAAATGAATTTCACATACAGGGACAAGTAAAAGAGGGTGCGGGAAAGACGCTCTATTTCGATGCCGTACAGTTGAGCCGCACGGTTGTTCTCGATTCGGCGCGCCTCTCGGCAGACGGCTCATTCTCTTTTTATGCCGCACGACCGGAATATCCCGAATTTTACCGGCTGCGCCTCGACTCGTCGTCAGTATATCTTGCTGTCGATTCGACCGAGACGATAACCGTCGATATAACCCGTCTGCCTATTGCCGCCGATTATCGGGTGGACGGCTCGCCGGAGAGCGAGAAAATACGCCATATTGCTCAGGCGGGTGCGCGCTTGAAAGGCGCTTTCGAAAATGCAGGAAAGCAAAAAAATCTTTCTGAGGCGGAACAAAAGGCGCTTATCGGAAAATTGCAGGAAGAAATAGCCCGATACAAAGAAACGGTAATTCCGTATATTGGGGCGGCGCCGTCATCGCCTGCGGCCTATTTCGCCATATTTCAACAGGTGAACGGACTTGATGTGTTCGACCGGAACAGGCGGGAGGACAACCGGCTTATTTTGGCGGTTGCCAATGCCCACTATGCCCTTTTTCCGGAGTCGCCCCGTGCCAAACATCTCTATGAGCTGGCGCTTGCCATTCTTCAAAACGAGCGCAGCCAACCGCGAGAATCTGCTGCTCCGGCAGCCGTCGAAGTGTCGCTTATCGACATCGAACTGCCCGACTGCTACGGTAGAAAACATCGGTTGAGCGACCTCAAAGGCAATGTGGTCTTGCTCGATTTCGCGGCATACGAAAGCAAAAATGCCCCCGAATACAACCGTGCGCTGGTGCAGTTGCACGACCGCTACCACGAGCAGGGATTTGAGATTTACCAAGTGTCGCTCGATACCGATGAAAATCTTTGGCAGGTGTCTGCCGACAACCTGCCGTGGGTTTGCGTGCGCGATGCCGAAACGTCGCGCTCGCGCGCAGCCCGTTCATATAACGTGCAGTCGCTGCCTGCTGCTTTCCTTATCGACCGGAGCGGTGTTTTGCAGCAGCGGGTGGAGTCGTTCCAAGCCCTTCCCGAAGCCATAGAAAAAATGCTCCGGCAAAAATCGAGATGAAAAAATCGGACGATTTGTTTGGAAGATTGAAAAAAAAAGTCTATCTTCGCATCAACGAATGGTAAAAAGGAGTTCCGGTTGCTAAACAGCCGGGATTCTTTTTTGTTATTTTCCATGAAAATGTTTTTAATGCCCAAATAAAGGAGAAAAAATTATGGCAGTCGTGTACATGACCGAAGAGGGTTATAAAAAAATGATGGACGAGATACTCTATCTCGAAACAGTGAAGCGTCCGGAAATTTCGCGGCAGATAGCCGAAGCCCGCGACAAAGGCGATTTGTCGGAAAATGCCGAGTACGATGCCGCGAAAGAGGCTCAAGGCATGTTGGAAATGAAGATTTCCCAACTCAAAGACAAAGTGGCAAATGCCCGGATTATCGACGACTCGAAACTCAACACCGATACGGTGCAGATACTCAATCGGGTGAAAATACGCAACGTGCAAAACAAGATGACGATGGAATACACCATCGTTGCCGAGAGCGAAGCCAACCTGAAAGAGGGAAAAATCGCATCGAGCACCCCCATTGCACAAGGATTGCTCGGCAAAAAAGTCGGCGACATTTGCGAAATAAAAGTGCCGTCGGGTACGATGAAATTTGAAATTCTGGAAATTTCCATTTAATAAAATACGATCATGCCTACTTTGTTCAGTCGCATCGCAGCAGGCGAAATTCCCTGCTACAAAGTTGCCGAAGACGAAAAGTATTTCGCTTTTTTGGATATAAATCCGTTGGCAGCGGGACACACGCTGGTCATACCCAAAGCCGAAGGTGATTACCTCTTTGCTATGGACGACAAGGCCTACACGGGACTGTTGCTCTTTGCCAAAAAAGTGGCTGCCGCCCTCGAAAAAGCCGTGCCGTGCCAGCGAATAGGCGTCGCCGTCATGGGGCTTGAAGTGCCGCATACGCATATCCATTTGATTCCCATCAACAGCGAGAGCGACATGATCATCTCCAACCCGCGCCTGAAACTTTCGCCCGAGAAGATGCAAGCCATCGCCGACGCGATAGCCTCGAAAATGTAAAATCAAAACCCGATAATACCATGATAAAAAAAGTCGATTTCTACGGCATTCCTGCCGTAGCATTTGCCGCCGGCGGCTACGAGGCTCTGATGATACCTTCGGTGGGCGCCAATGTAGTGCGGTTGAAACATCTTGCCTCCGGCATCGAAATACTGCGCACACCCGCAGCCGACGAAATAGAGAATTTCGAAGAGCGTCCGCAGATTTACGGTCTGCCCTTGCTTTTCCCGCCTAACCGCATTGCCGACGGAACATATACGTTCGACGGGCGCAAATACCAATACCCCATTACCATTCCGGCGCAGAACAACTATCATCATGGCATTATCAAAAGCCAGCCGTTCAGCGTGTGCCGCACCTGCGAGGGCGACGGATACGCCGAAGTGGAGGCAGTCTATTACTGCAACGCATTCAACGACGCCATATATGCCGATTTCCCGCACGAATTTGTCTGCCGCATGATATTCCGGCTCGATGAGAAAGGCTTGTCCCAGACCACCGTGTTCGAGAATTGCAGCGACAAAGCGATGCCCGTAGGCATGGGATTCCATACGCCGCTGCGCGTGCCGTTCACGCCCGACGGAAAACCCGAAAACTACCGCTTGCGCCTGTCGGCGGGGAAACGCATGGAAATGAACGAGCGCACGCTTCCCACCGAAAAACTGTTCGACTTGGGCGCTGCCGAAGCTCCCTTGCGCAAAGAGGGAATACACCCCTGCGGCGAGGCGATGGAATGGGCGTTGGTGAATGAGCCGTTGAACATCGGCGGTCGCACCTACAACGGTGCGATACTCACCGACACCGCCACTGGTTGGTCGGCTTGCTATGAAGTGGATTCGCAATTCAAATTCTGGACGTTGTGGAACAACGGCGGCAACGTGCCGTATGCTTGCCCCGAGCCGCAGACATGGGCTACCAATGCCCCGAATCTCTCCGACCCGAAAGCCTACGGATTTCAATCCGTCGCTCCGGGCAAGGAGTTCCGGGCATCGACGCACTTGTATGTGTGCAACAAAATATAAGCTCCGTATCGAATGAAATTTTTTCGCCTGAAATATCCGGTTTCGGGAAACGACATCGACACGCAATATCACCTTACGCCCAATGCCATCATGGGCTATTCGCAAGACTGCGCCGCCCGTTATATGGCGCAGCACCGCATGGCGGCTTACGACATCATCGCCGACAACCTGATATGGGTTATTTCCGAAGTCAATATGGAGCTGTCGGACGAATTGCCCTTTTGGTCGGAAGAGGTCGAAGTGGAAGTCTGGGTCAGCGAAATTTCGGCGCTGCGTTTTTTTGTGGAGTTCAGAATGTACGACGACCGGCGCCGTGTTTTTGCCGGCGGGCATTACGTTTTCAGTCTGCTGCATAAGGATACGCGCAGGCTTACCCCTTTCGGCTCGCGCACCGATTGCATAGAGCGGCACGAAGAATATGCGGCGGGGACGCACAAACACGAGGCTTTTCCGGCGTTTGTCGGGGAGCCGGCGGCTGTCGCCACGCAGCGTATCAGTTACGCCGAACTCGACTTCAACAGCCACGTCAGCAACCGGTGCTATCCCGCCATTGCCGAGAGGCTCATTCCCGCAGCCTATCGGGTGGCGCATACCGTCAGGCAGCTCGATATACGTTACCGCAATGAGGCCTTTCTCGACGACCGCATCATTTGTGAGATGTTTTGTCCCGAGCCTGCCGACCGCTATTCTTTCCGATTTTTGCGGGAGGGCGACAATGCACTGCTTTGCCTCATCGACTCTACGTGGCAGCCCTTTTCACCCCGAACGATTTACGACAAATAGCCATTCCGCGAGAATGGCTATTTCTTTTTTAGGACTTTGCTTTTACCGGTAGGCGTTCCCACAGGCAGGCGGGGAGAAGCCGCCAGAAAAAAGTAAGCACAGCGTAGCGCCGGTCAATGACGATGCGCCGCCGTCGATGTTTTATCGCCGAAAATATTTTACGGGCAATCGGTTCTACGGGCATCAACATCGGGTAGCGGTGCTTTTGGTCGAGCAGGTCGGTCGCCACGAATCCCGGACGAATGTCGGTAAAAGCGATTTTCAGTTTTCTCATACGGGCGAGTTGAGCCAGCGCGTCGAGGTAGATGTTTTGAAACCCTTTCGTAGCCGAGTATGCCGCTGCCGCGCCCAATCCTTTCGTGCCGGCAATCGACGTTACGGCAGCGATGTGTCCGCGCCCTTGTCGGGCGAAGTAGCCGAATGCCGCCGTTACCATACGGGTGAAGCCGGTGGCGTTGGTCTCGACCGTGCGTATTTCGGGTGCGGGGTCGAGCTCTAAATTCTGTTTCCCGATACCCGACACATGGAGGTAAATATCCATGCCGCCTAACGCCTCGACGAGTTGCGACAGTTTTTCCGGCGCGTTTTCGGCAGTAACGTCGATGCAGGCAGTAACTACACGGTCGGGTGCTGCGGCACGCAGCGGTTCCAGCAGCTCGGTGCGGCGACCTGCCACGCCCACGTGCCAGCCGGCAGCGATGTACAATTTTGCCACTTCCATGCCGATGCCCGAAGTGGCTCCCATAATGACGATGCGATTCATAATCGGTCGGTTATTCTGTCAAACAAAAATAAGATTTTTTCGTGAAAAACACACGCGCTTTTTATAAAAGCGTAATTACAAAATTAATACAATCCTTTTTGCCGTAAAAAAATATCGCTATATTTGTGCTGTACTGCCGGAGGGCGGTACACTTTTTACATAGAATAGCGTTTTTGCTATTGAACTTGTATCAGAAAACTGCCAATTTTCAAACGCAACAAGGATTAATAAGCACAAAGCGCCCATGTTATAGCGTGGGTTGTGCTTGTATGTTGCGTGGGTATGGCAGTACCTCTGATACTATGAGCCAACTCACGTTTTTTTGTGCGTGTGTTGCGGTGTGAGGCACTATTGCACAAAACATATAAATAATTAACAATGAAAAAAATGTTCTTTTGGGCTATTGCAGCTGCTGTTGCAATGGCGTCGTGTTCCAAAAACGAGGAAGATGTATCGTTATCTAAAATGTCCTACACCTTGTATCATTCTCAAAACGAGAATATACAGGGCGTGAATGTAAGCAATCTTAATTGGTCGTCTGACAACGAGTTTGTCGCAATGATTTCAAATGGAGTAATTGAAAGTCAATTTGTGGGAAAAACGATTGTTCGAGAATTTGATCACGGACTATCATTTAATGTAGAAGTGATACCCAAATATAGTCTTTATGAAGAGCCATGTTTGGACTTTGGCGCATCGATGGAAACGATAAGGAGCCGTTATGGTACTCCGTATATCTCTGATTTGGAATATCTAATATACAAAAGCAGTAATGAAAATGCGCCATATTATTGGTATATGTTTGAAAACGGGAAACTGAGGTCAAGTTGTGTAATTGTCCAATTATCTGCTGCTTATCCGTTGGAAAATTTTTTATCAGAGCGATATTTAACGTTAGAAGGAGATATGAATACGAAATCTTTTGCTCATTTTTATGGAGAAATAACTGACCCCAAAGTTGATTATGGCGTTGGCGTTACATATAATTCTTCAGTAGATGGACTCGTAGTCGTTTACTCTAATTTATCTGATTTAAATACAAAAACAAGAACGAGTATAGATATATCAAAACACATTGAAGATGCGCTCATAAAGTACAATATAAAGGCAGAATAGGAGATGCATCATTTCATAAGAAACGGGTGCGACGTTGTTTTGGCGTCGCACCCATTTCTTAATAATTTCGGTAATTATCAGTCGATCATATCGAAGCCCGTGTAAGGTACAAGCGCTTTCGGTATGCGTATGCCTTCGGGGGTCTGGTTGTTTTCGAGCAGAGCTGCCACGATGCGGGGCAATGCCAGTGCGCTGCCGTTGAGCGTGTGTGCCAGACGTATTTTCTTGTCGGCGCTGCGGAAACGGCATTTCAACCGGTTTGCCTGATAGCTCTCGAAATTGGAAACGGAGCTTACTTCGAGCCACCGTTTTTGAGCGGCGGAGAACACCTCGAAGTCGAACGTTATGGCGGAGGTGAAACTCATGTCGCCGCCGCACAGGCGCAAGATGCGCCACGGCAGTTCGAGTTTTTCGACCAACGTCTGCACGTAGTTCACCATTTCGGTAAGCGACTCGTAAGAGCGGTCGGGGTGTTGTATTTGCACGATTTCCACTTTGTCGAACTGGTGCAGGCGGTTGAGTCCGCGCACGTCTTTGCCGTAAGAGCCAGCCTCGCGGCGGAAGCAAGCCGAGTATGCCGTGTTGCGGATAGGCAGCTGCGACTCGTCGAGTATCACGTCGCGGTAAAGGTTGGTAACCGGCACTTCGGCGGTGGGTATCAGGTAGAGGTCGTCTTCGTTGCAGTGGTACATCTGCCCCTCTTTGTCGGGGAGTTGTCCCGTGCCGTAACCCGATGCGGCGTTTACCACATACGGTGGCTCCACTTCGAGGTAGCCGGCTTCGCGGGCGTTATCGAGGAAGAACCCGATGAGGGCGCGTTGCAGGCGGGCGCCTTTGCCTTTATAGACGGGGAATCCTGCGCCGGTGATTTTCACACCCAACTCGAAGTCGATGATGTCGTATTTCCGAGCTAGCTCCCAGTGCGGCAGGGCGTCGGTTGGCAGGTCGGGTACTTTTCCGCCCGTGCGTTCCACCAGATTATCTTCGGCGGTGCGGCCTTCGGGCACCATATCGCACGGCGTGTTCGGCACGGAGAGCAGTATTTCGGTAATCTCCGATTCGGCGGAGGTCATGGCGTCTTCGAGCTTTTTGTTCGCCTCTTTCATGTCGGCGACTTTCTGTTTCACCGCTTCGGCTTCGGAGGGTTTGCCCTCTTTCATCAGTTTTCCTATCTGGGCAGCCAAACCTTTCAGTTCCGACAGGTTTGCGTCGAGTTCGGCTTGCGATGAGCGGCGCACCTTGTCGAGGTCTAAAACTTTGGTAATCGCTTCCCGTGCGTCGAAATGTTTTTTTGCCAACTTCCGAATAATTTCTTCGGGGTTTTCTTTAATGGCGGCAAGTGTCAGCATAATTTATCTGTCTTAAATGAACAATCTTTTTCGTTTCTTTTTCAAGCCAGCAAGGCTTTTACTTTTTCCGAAATGGCTTTTCCGTCGGCTTTACCGGCTAATTTTTTCGAGGCGATGCCCATTACCTTGCCCATCTCCTTTATCGAAGCGGCGCCCGTTTCGGCGATGATAGCCTTGATGGCGGCTTCCAGTTCGGCATCGCTCAGGGGTTTCGGCAGGTACGATTCGATGACGGCGGCTTCTGCCAACTCCGGTTCGGCAAGGTCGGGACGGTTTTGCTCGGAATAGATTTGTGCGCTTTCCCGACGCTGTTTCGCCATTTTCACCAAGATTTTCATGGCGGTGTCGTCAGACAATTCGCCGTCGGCGCCTTTGGCGGTTTTTGCTTCGATAAACTCTTTTTTGATGCCGCGCAAGGCTTCGAGGCGCTGTTTGTCGCGAGCCAGCATGGCGGCTTTGATGTCGTTGCTGATTTGGTCAAATAAATTCATCTTTTTACCTTTTTTATTTTGTTTCTATTTTTTTTCGCGTTTGTCGGACTATTCGGCGAATCGGATAGTGCCGTTGTTGTTATAGGTTTCTTCTTTTTCGGTTTCGGCTTCGGCTTCGGCGGCACTCATGTTCGCCAGCTGTTTCAAGAAATCCGACGGACGTTTGTAAGCCGGCGTGCGGTCTAATTTGTCGAGTATCGCGTTGTTGTCCATCTGGGCGATGGAAAGAATGGCATACGCATTTTCCTTCGGATAGGCGTCGGTCATGTCGATGCTGCCCGTGCCGAAGCCTGCGGCCAAAATCGTAACCTTCACTTTGTCGTCGAGCGAGTCGTCGATAGTAATGCCCGAGATGGTCTTTACACCGTCGAATTTCGCCATAAATTCGTTCAGCTCCTTGAACTCGTCCATAATCACTTGATTGTCGGATTTGGAACTCAGATAAAGATTCATCAGTATCCGTTTGGCGTTATAGAGATTATCCGCTGCCAACAGGGGCGAGCGTATGGCGTCTTCTATGGCTTTGGTGATGCGGTGTTCGCCCTCTCCGTATCCGCTGCTCATTACGGCGACGCCCCCGTCTTTGAGTGTCGTCCGTACATCGCGGAAGTCGAGGTTTATATGCCCTTCGATCGTTATCAATTCGGCGATGCTCTTGGCGGCGACCGTCAATGTTTCATCGGCTTTTTGAAAGGCATTCAGCCACGTCAGGTCGGGAAATACTTTTCGCAGGTTTTCGTTGTTGATGACCAACAGGGCATCGACATTTTTCCGGAGTTCTTCCACACCCGCCAATGCCTGTTTTATTTTGTATTCGGCTTCAAAGGCGAAAGGTATGGTAACGACCCCTATTGTCAGTACGCCCATGCTTTTGGCTTCTCTTGCCACGATAGGCGAGGCGCCCGTACCGGTGCCGCCACCCATGCCGGCGGTGATGAACACCATGTCGGTGTCCTCGAATTGCGCCCGTATGGCATCGACGCTTTCCTCTGCCAGTTTGCGGGCTACTTCGGGTTCTCCGCCTGCCCCGTAACCGTCTTTGCCGAGCAGCAGCGTGGGAATTTCCGATTTCTTCATCGCCTGTTTGTCGGTATTGCAAAGGAGATAGAAAACATCTTTGATGCCGGTGCGGTACATATTTTTGACGGCATTTCCGCCGCCGCCGCCCACGCCTACCACCTTGATGATGGCGGGCAGCTCCTCGTGGTTTTCTACGACGAATTGGGGTTTATCTGTTTCCATAGTATAAGTCTCTAAATTATTCTTCTCCATCGACAAAAACCTTTAACTTATCAAATAGACCGCTCCATTGCCCTCCTTTGTTTTGCTGATTCTCTTTGGGTTTGGCAGATTGGGAAGGGGTCGGTTCTTTTTTGTCCGACACTTCCGGCGTTTCCGCTGCCGGAGCTTCTGCTGCGACCGGATTTTCGGGTGCGGCGCAAACCTCTTTTCCCGACAAAAGCAGTCCGATGACGGCGGCGCAGGCGATGCCGTTGATATTTTGAGCTTTGCCGAGTGATGCTCCTATCAGCGTTCCCCGACAAACGTCGAGTTTTGTTTCTCTGAACAGACACTCTTTCAGCCCTTTGAGTTGAGCCGTTCCGCCAACCAGCGTGATACCGTTTCCCATAAAATTCTTGTATCGCGATTCGTTGAGCTGGTGGTTTACATTGCCTACGATTTCTTCGAGGCGGGAAGTGATGACGTTTTTCAAATCTTCCGGCTTGATGTCGATGATGTAGCCTTGCCGCAGCCATTCTTCCGGCAGGGAGAGTTCGTTTTCCTTTTCCGGAGCGAAAGCGCATTTCAGCGCTTCGGCTTCCTTTTCGGTAATGTGCAGGTCGCCGATGTCGCGGGTGATGTTGTTACCGCCCAGCGGTATCGTTACCAAATAGGCCAAATACCCGTCCTTGAACAAAGCGAGCGTCGTGGTTTCAGCGCCGCAGTCGAGCAAGACGCACCCTTGTCGTTCTTCGCCCGACAGCACGGCTGCTGCTGTGGCGTTTGCGGTCGTGATGTACCCTGCCACCTCTATTTTTGCCTGTTCGAATACTTTTTCGAGATTGCGTTTGTGTTGTTCGTTGCCGACGATAAGGTGGTAGGAGATACAGATTTCTGAGCCGTACTCACCGCACGGAGAGGTGGAAATGCGGTCATCGACACGGCATTCGCCCGCAATGGCATCGAATACCGCCAAATTGTTGCTTACCGTGTTGTTGCGAGCTTCCGTTTCCATCTCTGCCAGCAGGTTTTCGGTAATCGGAATGTCCGGTGAAATGGTGCGGGACAGCGGAAATTCGACGGAGCGTATCGACTGCCCGCCCACCCCTACATACACTTGGGAGATTTTGCTCGGAGAAATGCGGTTTTCGAGCCGGCGTTTGAGATGCACCACTTTATGTACCGTGTCGGGCACGTTGATTACCCGTCCGCGTTTGATGCACCCGGCACTCTTTTCCATTTCTATGGCATCGACGACGAATTTTCCGTCGTCTTCGCGATGCCCTGCCGCCCCCACGATATGAGACGACCCCAAGTCAAAAGCCACAATGTAATTCTTTCCTTCCTGCATAGCTCTCTTTTTATCGCCGTGTAGCCACCACCTGATTTTTATATTTCAGATTGATGGTTTTATATTTGTTCCAACCGCATACCGATAATGCTTGTTCGTAAAAACAACGCAAGTTATCGAGTTTTTCTTTATAATCGGATATTTTTCCCAACAAAATTCGATGTTCTCCCACGCGGGGTATCAATTCCACCTCTCCTTTGGCGCTCACGCAGATTTGTTCTATCTGAGCCCGCCAAAAGTCATTTTTTTGCAGAAAAAGGGCGAACGGATAAAGCTCCTCACACGCAAACGACGATGTAATGCTGCCCGTTGCCACCGGCACATGTACCGCTACGGGGAGCATATCCGGAATCGTCTTTCCGTGTTCATCGACAAAATAGGTGCCGTCGGTTCCGAATACCCGCAGTATGGGCACGCATTGTGCTACATCTACGCGCAAGAGTCCCGAAGGTGTTTTGTAGCATTCGACTTCGGCGATGAGCCGGTTTCTGTGCAAAAACGATTCTATCGTATCTGCATCGGTTTGCGACAGCCGCATGCCGTATTTCAGCGGAATGTGTTTCTGAATGGACTTGCTTATCTCTGCCGAGGTGAGGTACTGCACCCGCGCACTGTCGGTAACGACCACACGCAGACCGGCATATTCGCGCCGGTGCGCTTGGGTCGCACTCCAAATGCCCGCGCCTATCAGGTAGAGCGAGAAAACGGCAGCCGATATGTAGATGAACAGTTTTTTCATGAACGGGTTATGATGTCGCGTATCTCCGGCAGCAGCAGATTTACATCGCCTGCTCCCAAGGTTATCAGGACTTCAAAGGTACGTCCTTTTATTCGTTCCAGCAATTTTTCTTTCGGGCAAAGTTCTTTCTTTTTGCATTTTACTTTGTCGAAGATGATTTGCGAGGATACGCCGGGTATGGGAAGTTCCCGTGCCGGATATATGTCGAGCAGTATCAGCTCGTCTGCCAATGAAAGGGCTGCGGCGAATTCGTCGCAGAAATCGCGGGTGCGGGAGTAGAGGTGCGGCTGGAATATCACCGATATTTTTTTGTCGGGGTACAACGCCCGTACCGACGACAGGCTCGCTTTTATCTCGTCGGGGTGATGGGCATAGTCGTCGATGAGTATTTTTTCACCGCGCAGCCAGTAATCGAATCGGCGTTGTGCTCCCGCAAAACTCTTCATGGCGCGCCGTATTTCATCGGGCTGTGCGCCGTTGATCAGGGCGATAGCCATAGCCGCCACGCCGTTTTCGATGTTGATGCGCACCGGTACGCCGAGTTCTATATCGGGAATGACCCCGTTCGGGGTTACGAAGTCGAAACAGATGCGGCCGTCGCCCGTCCGGATATGGTCGGCATGGAAGTCGCCGCCCTCATCGAGCGAGTAGCTGTACAGCCGCACCCCCTCTGCCAAGTCGGGTTGCAGGGGCAGGCCTTTTTTCATCAGCAGCACGCCGTCGGGACGAATCAGAGAGGTGAAGTGGCGGAAACTTTCGAGGTAGGCTTCGTGTGTTCCGTAGATGTCGAGATGGTCGGCATCTACGGCGGTGATGACAGCCATATAGGGGCGCAGCTGGTGGAACGAGCGGTCGTATTCGTCGGCTTCGATAACCACCAAATCGCTTTTGTCGGAGAGTATCAGGTTGCTGTCGTAGTTTTTCAGTATGCCGCCGAGAAATGCGCTGCACCCTATCGACGATTGCGCCAGTATGTGCGCCGCCATGCTCGATGTCGTCGTCTTTCCGTGCGTGCCGGCGAAACACAGTCCGCGACCGGCGCGGGTTATCAGACCAAGCACCTCTGCCCGTTTGGCTATGTCGAAACCGTGTGTGCGGAAATAGACAAGCCCCCGGTGCGTCTGCGGAACGGCAGGCGTATAAACCACTAACGTTTTTTCGGCGTCGCGGAAGTCGGTCGGTATCAATTCGGGATTTTCGTCGTAAAACAGCTGCGCTCCTTCATGGGAAAGGGCGTTGGTCAAAGCCGAAGCGGTTTTGTCGTAGCCTCCGACGGAATAGCCTTTGGCTAAGAAATAACGAACAAGCGCGCTCATGCCGATGCCGCCGGCACCGACGAAGTAAATGGCGTTGTATTCGGTTATGGGTTTCATTTCGATTGGTTTTCGTTTATGATATGGAGCACGATGTCGGCGATGCGGGCTGCCGAGTCGCGTTGCGCCAACAGGGAAATTTGTTTCTGCATATTCGCCAGCATGGCATCTTGCCGTACCGTGTTGATAGCTTTGTTCATGAGCAGTTCGGCGGCGTCGCTGTCGGAAATGAACAGGGCGGCGCCCCGACTCGAAAGGGCTTGTGCATTTTTTGTCTGATGGTCTTCGGCAACGTTGGGCGAAGGCACGAGTATCGCCGCCTTACTCAGCAGGCACAATTCGGAGATGGTGCCGGCGCCTGCCCGTGAAATCACGAGGTCGGCAGCACGGTATGCCATGTCCATGCGGGTGATGAACGGCATCTGTATGATGTGAAAGCGTTTTTTCCCTTTCAGTGCCGCACGGGCGGTTTCATCGTAATATTTGCCGCTTTGCCAGATGATTTGCACATCTTCCGGTATGTGGGTAAGATAATCGATGACGCTTTGGTTCAACGTGCGGGCGCCCAAGCTGCCGCCTATGATGAGAATCGTTTTCTTCTGCGGGTCGAGGTCGAAAAAACGTATCGCCTCTTCGCGTGTGGCGCTGCTTTCCAACAAGTCCTGCCGCACCGGATTGCCCGTAAGCACGATTTTTTCTTTCGGAAAGAAGCGCTCCATGTTTTCGTAGGCGACGCATATTTTTTCTGCTTTCGATGCTAGCAGTTTATTGGTCACGCCGGCATACGAGTTTTGTTCCTGTATGAGTGTCGGCACGCCTTTCTTGGCGGCCGCCCACAAGGTGGGACCGCTGGCATAACCCCCTACGCCTACGGCAATATCGGGCTGAAAACGGTCGATGATTCTCCGAGCCATGCGAATGCTTTTGAACAGACGATAAAGCACCCGTACGTTTTTCCATATCTGCCGGCGGGAAAAACCGCTTATCGGCAACCCTTCGATTTTATATCCGGCAGCCGGCACTTTCTCCATTTCCATACGGTTTTGCGCGCCGACAAAGAGAATTTCGGCATCGGGACATTTTTCTTTTACGGCGTTGGCAATGGATATGGCGGGAAATATGTGTCCGCCCGTACCGCCTCCGCTAATCAGTACTTTCATCATATTCATTTATTTTTTGTACAGGGTTGGGAGCTGATATATCGCTGTATTCTTCCATCGGGGTGTCGGTAATTTCTTCCTTGCCTGTCTGTTTTGCAAACCGGCTTATACTCAACATGATACCGAAGTAAGCGCTTATGACCACAAACGATGAGCCTCCGCGGCTGACTAACGGCAGCGGTTGTCCCGTTACGGGGAAGAGTCCCACCGATACCCCCATGTTTATCAATGCCTGAAAGGCAATCATGGTAGCCAGTCCGGTTATCAGGAATGCCGGATAGGCTTTGTCGCATCGTCGTGCGATAGCGCCTGCGCGCAACAGCAGGGAGATGTAAAGCGCCATGACGAAAATTCCGCCGAGAATACCCGTCTCTTCGATGATGATGGCATAGATGAAATCGGAATAGGCTTCGGGCAGGAAATCCCGCGCACGGCTGTTGCCGGGCCACACCCCGACACCTTTGCTGTTTGCCACGGCCATATAGGCGTGCTGTTCTTGGTAATTGTCATCGACAATCGCTTCTTCATACGCTTTTTTATCGTTGCTTTCGAAGAATCGGGCGCAGCGTCCGCCCCATGTCGCCATACGGGTTTTGCCCAATACAGGAAACGGTTTTTTCTCGGCTTCTTCGTATTTGTAAACCATTACCGACACCGATAACAAAACGACGACGGCTGCCATGACGACGGCTGCCAGCGAAAGCAGCTTTTTCCCCTCCACCTTTGCTATTATCATCATGCAGAAACTGACGACGCCGACCAACAAGGCGGTGGAGAGGTTGTCTTTTACTATGAACAGACAGGTTATGCCGGTAACGACCAGACTGTATTTGAAGGCTTTTGTCCCTGCTCCATGTCGTTCGAGGTCTTGCCATTTCGCCAAAATGAATGCGAGTAGGAGAATTACCCAAAGTTTCGCCAACTCCGACGGCTGCACCGAAAAACCGAAATCCAGCCACCGTCCGAGAAAAAATGCCCAGATAAGCAGCGGCGGCGTAACCAGTGTGAGCAGCAGCATGAGCAGTTTGCTCCATTTATAATGTATGTTGTGCATACACACCACTAATGTTACACCGAAGATGACAAGGCCGATTTGCCGCATTGCCGGTCTCAGAAAATTCCCGCCGTAGCGCGTCAGGTAGCTCGACGAACTGTATATCTCGATGATGGATATGATACACAGCATGAAGTATATACCCCACAGATACCGGTCGCCTTTGAATATGGAATTTTCTTTGTTCATCGGATTTTCGATTATAAGTTATGTACGCACTCTTTGAATTGAGTGCCGCGGTCTTCGTAGCTTTTGAAAAGGTCGAAACTTGCGCAACAGGGCGAGAGCAACACCGTGTCGCCCGGAGCTGCCGCCGCAAAGGCTTTATCGACGGCCTCGCGCATCGACGCGGCATCGCAGATGTAAGGCACTTTGCCGTCGAAGAAGCGATGCAGTTTGTTGTTATCTACTCCCAAACAGATGATGGCTTTCGCTTTTTTCCGCACCACCTGTTCTATTTCGGTGTAGTCGTTGCCTTTGTCTTTTCCGCCGAGAATCAGTACGACGGGCGTGGTCATGCTCTCCATGGCATACCAGCACGAATTGACATTGGTCGCCTTGGAATCGTTTACGAAAGCGACACCCCGCACACAAGCTACTTTCTCCAACCGGTGCTCCACGCCGGCGAAATCGGAAAGCGCCTCCCGCAAAGTATCTTTGCGTATTTCCAGAATGCGGGCGGAGATGCCTGCTGCCATGGAGTTGTACAGGTTGTGCCGTCCGGGCAGCGAAAGCTGCTCTTCGTTCATATCGAATACGTCGTCGGGCGTTTCGATATACAGGTGTTCGTTTTCGGTATAGGCTTTCACCCCGCTTTCTTTTGTTTCGGCAAACGGATAGAGCCGCGCTTTCAAATGATGTTTCGACAGTTCTCGCGTGATGATAGGGTCGTCGTTCCAAAAGACGAATGCGTCTTTTTCTGTCTGGTTCTGCGTGATGCGGAATTTGGCATCGACGTAGTTCTGCATTTCATATCCGTAGCGGTCGAGGTGGTCGGGAGTGATGTTGAGCAGCACGGCAATATCGGCTTTGAAACGGTACATATTGTCGAGTTGGAAGCTGCTCAATTCGATGACATAATAGTCGTGCTGTTCGGTGGCGATTTGGAAGGCGAGGCTTTTTCCCACGTTTCCGGCAAGTCCCACGTTCAGTCCGGCTTTCTTTAATATATGATAGGTGAGCAGGGTCGTCGTCGTTTTACCATTGCTGCCGGTGATACATATCATTCGGGCATGGGTGTAGCGTCCGGCAAATTCTATTTCCGAAACGATGGGAATGTTTTTTCCTTCCAATGCCTGTATTATCGGGGCGGTCTCCGGTATGCCCGGGCTTTTTATCACTTCGTCGGCATTCAATATTTTTGCTTCGGTGTGTCTGCCCTCCTCCCATTCGATGCGGTAGTCGTCGAGCTGTTTTTTATACTGTTCTTTTATCGACGACATATCCGAAACGAACACGTCGAACCCTTTGACCTTTGCCAAAACGGCCGCTCCTGCGCCGCTTTCGCCGGCGCCGAGCACTACGATACGTTTTTTCTTTTCCATTTATCGCATTTTCAATGTAACCAACGTCAATACTGCCAGAATAACTCCGACAATCCAAAAACGGATAACGATTTTCGATTCGGGAATTGCCGCTATCGGCTTTTTCACCAGCGCTTCTACATCGCCGGCCGCTTTTTGGAAATGGTGGTGCAGCGGCGTCATTTTGAAGATGCGCCGCCCTGCACCGTAGCGGTGTTTCGTATATTTGAAA
Source organism: uncultured Bacteroidales bacterium (assembly GCA_947589325.1). Classification (GTDB taxonomy): domain Bacteria; phylum Bacteroidota; class Bacteroidia; order Bacteroidales; family UBA11471; genus Caccoplasma. Next base: position 37,288 of record CANQAM010000016.1, read on the forward strand.
TAACCGGTTTGCAGAATTACCGAAAGGCTCTCTACCAAAAAGATTCCGCACAACAGCGGCAGCAGCAGCTCTTTATGGATAATCATGGCGAATACGGCGATGATGCCGCCGAGCGTCAGACTGCCGGTGTCGCCCATGAAAACTTGTGCGGGGAAGGCGTTGTACCATAGGAATCCGATGGTCGCTCCTATGAATGCACAGGAGAATACCACCAACTCTTCCGTGCCCGGAATGTACATGATGTTCAGATAGGAGGAATACGCGATGTGCCCCGACAGATATGCCAGAATCGCCAGCGCGATGCCGATGATTGCCGAACTGCCTGTCGCCAGTCCGTCGAGTCCGTCGGTGAGATTGGCCCCGTTGGAAACTGCCGTTACCACGAGAATCGTTACGAAGATGAAGATAATCCACCCCGCCGTCTGGGCATGTTCACCGAGAAAAGGCACGAGTTCGGCGTAGTCGAAATTGTTGTTTTTCATAAACGGAATCGTCGTCTGGGTGGATTTGATGTTTTCCGGCGAATAGCGTATTTCGGATGTGTTGTCGTGTTGCACTGTCACGTTTTCGCGAATAACGACATTCGGACTCATGTAGAGCGTAAGGCCTACTATCAGGCCCAGTCCAACCTGACCGATGATTTTGTATTTCCCCGAAAGCCCGTCTTTATTGTGGAATTTCAGTTTCTTGTAATCATCGATGAAGCCGATTGTTCCTAACCATACGGTAGTTACCAGCATCAATATCATATAGATGTTGTCGAGGCGTCCCACCAACAGGCAGGGCACCAGAATGGATATGATGATAATGATGCCGCCCATCGTCGGGGTGCCTTTTTTACTCAGTTGCCCTTCTATACCGAGATTGCGCACGGTTTCGCCTATCTGCATTTTTTGCAGGCGGGCGATGAGGCGCCTGCCGATAATCGTTGCGATGAACAGCGACAGGATAAGCGCCATTCCAGACCGGAACGAAATGTATCGGAATACTCCCATTCCGGGAATATCCAGATTGTCGAGATATTGAAATAAAGGATACAGCATGATTTTTTATTCGTTGAATATACGCTCTACTTCTTCTTTGTCGTTGAAATGATGTTTTACGCCTTCGATTTCCTGATAATCTTCGTGCCCTTTTCCGGCAATGAGCACTACGTCGCCTGTCTGTGCGAATTGCGTGGCGGTGCGTATGGCTTCCCTTCTATCGACGATGGTCAGGACCTTGCGGCGTTGTGCTGCGTCGAGGCCGGCAAGCATGTCGTCGAGAATGTCCTGCGGCTTTTCGAAGCGTGGATTGTCCGACGTGAGTATCACACGGTCGCTCCATTTTACCGCCTCTTGCGCCATCATCGGGCGTTTCCCCTTGTCGCGGTTGCCACCCGCACCGACCACCGTTATCACCTGCCCCGAGCGCCCTACGACCTCTCTTATCGAGGTCAGCACGTTGGTAAGTGCATCGGGTGTGTGGGCGTAATCGATGATGACCGTGTATTTTTGCGGGGCATGCAGCGTTTGAAACCGTCCCGATACGGGTACCAGCAAACTCAGTTTTACCAACACTTTTTCAGGATTCTCACCCAACAGACAGGCTGCTCCGTAAACCGCCAGCAGGTTGTAGGCATTGAATTTGCCGACGAATTGCACTTCGACTTCCCGTCCGTTTATTTCGAGTGTCGTGCCGTCGAGGTGGCTTTCGATGATGCGCCCCTTGAAGTCGGCAAGGCTGTTGAGGGCGTAGCTGTGGCGCGAAGCCCGCGTGTTTTGCAGCATGACGGCTCCGTTTTTGTCGTCGTCGTTCGTCAGGGCGAAAGCTGTTTCCGGCAGATCGTCGAAGAATTGTTTTTTTGCTTTGAGGTAAGCCTGTACGGTTTTATGATAGTCGAGGTGGTCGCGTGTCAGGTTGGTGAAGATAGCGCCGTCGAAATCCAGACCGGCGATGCGTTTCTGATCGACAGAGTGCGAACTAACTTCCATAAAGGCGTAGCGGCAGCCGGCATCGACCATTTCCCGCAGCAGCCGGTGAAGTGTCAGCGGGTCGGGTGTCGTGTGGTCGGTGGGCACGGCTTTGTCGTCGATGTAGTTGCATACGGTAGAGAGCAGCCCCGCTTTCTCGCCGAAAAGGCGGAACATTTCGTACAGCAGTGTGGCGGTCGTGGTTTTCCCGTTCGTTCCCGTAACGCCCACGAGCGTCAGCTCCTGCGACGGATTGCCATACCATGCCGACGCCAAAAGTCCCAGACTTTCCCGTGTATCGTGTGTCGTTATGTAAGTTACATTCGGAGAAACGTTTTCCGGCAGTTCTTCGCAAACGATTGCTGCCGCCCCCTGCGCTACGGCTTTGTCGATAAATGTATGCCCATCGACCGCCGTACCGCGCACGGCAACGAACAGAGAGCCTTTTGCCACACGTCGTGAGTCGGCTTCGACGGAAGCGATGTCGATGTTGTCGTTTCCGATGACTGCGGTCGTTTTCAGAACTTGAAGAAGATTTTTCAGTTGCATATACAATAGGTTTTACCTCAATACGATTCGTATATAATCCCCTTTGTGCGCCCGTCTTCCGGCGGGAATGGATTGTTTGACTACTTTGCCGCTGCCCTCTATCTCCACGTACAGGCCGGCTTCTTCCAACAGGTAAAGAGCATCGCTTGCTCCCATGCCTATCACCGACGGTACGAGGTTGTCGATGACCGGTATTTTGTTCATGGCAATTGAATGGTCTTTTGCCGTTGTCCTTACCCATTCCGCACCGGTTTCGGGCGGTGTGCAGGGCAAAGAGAGCGTGCGGCAAACACGCGAAGTAGCGGCTAAATTGCCATTCTTTATGTAAGGCATTTGCGGCAAGAGCGTATCAGTCGGCAGTGTTTCATCGCTTGAAAGGAATCCGCGAGCATAGAGCTGTTCGGCAATTTCACGCAGTACGGCTCCCGACATGGTACCTCCCGAAGGGTAGCCGATTCTCGGATTGGAAATCACCACGATACAGGAATATTTGGGGTCGTCGGCCGGGAAATAGCCGCAGAACGATACGCGGTGCCGCACGCCGTTCCCCTTGTAACCGGCATCGCTTTGGTGTATCTGTGCCGTTCCGGTCTTGCCGGCGATTTGCACGTAGTCGGAACCGACGGCATTTTTCCCGCGAGCCGTTCCGTATAATACGACGTCTTTCAACATCTGCCGTATCTCTTTCAACGTTTGCGGTTTGCATATCCTGCTATTGACGACTTCGGATTTGAATTTCTGTACCATTTCGCCGTCTTCGCTTACGCCTGCTATGACGTAGGGTGTTATCATTTTGCCGTCGTTGGCGATGGCATTGTAAAACATCAGGGTGTAGATAGGCGGTATCGACACTTCGTATCCGAAGCTCATCCATGGGAGAGAGGTTTTCCACCATTCGGGATTGGGCTTTCCGTCGGACAGGGTCGGATATTTGATGCGCGGGGCGCTGGCATCGGGCAGATGCAGGTCGATGGCTTTATTCAGTCCGATGGCGTACAGCCCGTCTACAAATTTTTTCGGCTCGTGTTCGAATCCGCGAAGGACGACTTTCGATACGCCGATGTTCGATGAATACCATATTGCCTGTGCCGCTGTGATTTCATGGTAGCCGCCGTGCGAATAGTTATGGTCTTTCATGTCTCTGCCGGCATAGTGGAAAAGTCCGTTACCTGTGTCGAACATATCGTCGGGGCGCACCACACCGGCGTCCAGCGCCACCATCATGGCGGCGGTTTTGAACGTGGAGCCGGGTTCTACGAAGTCGCTTATGGCATGGTTGTCCATTTCCTCGTAACTGCCGTCCCGCTGTTTGTCGAGATTGGCAATTGCCCGTATGGCACCTGTTTCGACTTCCATGACGACTGCCGTACCGTAGTCGGCATTGGTCTGTATCAGTTTGTTCATCAGAGCCGACTCCGCCATGTCCTGTATGTCGGCGTCGATAGTGGTAACGATGTCTTTTCCGGCAATAGGAGCACGGAGGGTTTTATTGATATATTGCGACGGTATGCGGTTGCGCTGCTTCTCCTGCAAGCCGGGCACGCCCCGCAGCAGCGAGTCGCAGGCGAGTTCTATACCGCTTGTTCCGGCAGCTCGTGCATTTCCGATAGTAGCTACCGCTTCCAGCCCGAAAGGCCTTTTCCGTCGCGACTGTTCTTCGAATATGACGCCGGTCTGGTTGGAATTTTTTTTGTTGAAAAACGGATAGGAGAGAATCTGTTGTTTCTCCATATAGGAGAGCGTCCGGGTCGAAATCCTGTAATAGCGTTTGTTTTTCGCATGAAATCCTGCCGTGAACAGGCGGCGGTAGCCGTCGGCGCTATGTTCGCCCGGCATTTGTGCCAAGGCTTTGCACAGCGGGTCGAGGTAGCGGTTAAACGTATCTTTGTGAGCTTCTGCCACCGCCATGTCCATATACATCGTATAGATAGGAACAGTCGTTGCCAGCAGCCGTCCGTCCATTGCCAGAATGTCGCCTCTTTTGGCGGGCACTGTTTCCGTGCGGAATCCTATCGAGTCGGCTTTGTGCCGCCAAGCCTCTCCTTCGGCGAATATCGTCCGCCCCATGTTGAAAAGTATGGCGATGCAGACAAGTGCTATGAATGCAACGATTATCAAGTATCGGGAATAGATGCTGCTCTTATTTGTCGCCATATTTTTTACGGATTAGTTTGTACGACGGTGTTACGGCAGGAGCTATTTCTATGCCCTTGCTTTCGAGCAGCTGTTGTATCTGGGAAGGCTGTCCGATGCCGGTGAGTTCCGACGAAAGCGTTATCGACTCGTTTCGCAAATTTTCTATCTGGACGTGCAGCCGCTTTATTTCCAGCATTTTTCGGGTACAGTTGTAACGGTTTCCGATATAGAGGAACAACATGATGACGATGAAAAGAAAGGTTTTCCAATGTCGCAAAAGAAAATCGACCGACACCAGTTCGCCGTCGGCAAAAAGCAAATCCCAATATTTCTGAAAAAAGTTTTTCGGGGAGTGCGGGGGGTCGTTTTTTATCTCTTTCTCGTCTTCGGGTGTCATGTTTTTTCTGTTACAATTTTTCTGCCACGCGCAATTTGGCGCTGCGGGCACGCGGATTTCGGATTATTTCTTCCTCATCAGGCACGATTACTTTATTGTTTAGGGGACGCAGCGGCGCCGATTCCTTGCCGAAAAAGTCTTTTTCGACGCGCCCCTCGAAATTTCCCGTCTTGAAAAAATTTTTGACGATGCGATCTTCGAGCGAATGATAGGTGAGTATGGCTATGCGTCCGCCTTGCCGCAGCAGCGTTACTGCCGAGGAAAGCATTTTTTGCAGTGCTTCCGTTTCGAGGTTTACTTCGATGCGCAGCGCCTGAAATATGCAGGCTAGCTCTTTTTTCTCTTGCCGCCGGTCGATGCAGGGCGATACGATTTCCGCCAGTTGTCCGGTCGTTTCGATTCTGTTTTTTCGCCGTGCGGCGACGATGGTCTCCGCGATTTTCCGAGCCGAGCGCAATTCGCCGTACAGATAGAAAATATCGGACAGCTTTTCTTGCGGGTAATCGGCTACGACGTCGGCGGCTGAAAGATGTGCCCGCCGGTTCATACGCATATCGAGATGCCCGTCGAGCCGGAACGAAAAGCCCCGTTCCGACGTGTCGAAGTGGTGGAACGAAACCCCCAAGTCGGCTAACAGCCCGTCTATGGCTTCGACTTCGTGGTAGCGCATAAAATTTTTCAGAAACCGGAAATTGCCGTGAATGAATGTAAACCGCGGGTCGTCGATTGTGTGGGAACATACGTCTTCGTCTTGATCGAAAGAAAAGAGCCGTCCTTTCGCTCCCAACCGTTCCAATATCGCCCGAGAATGCCCGCCGCCGCCATACGTGGCATCGACATACGTCCCGTCGGGACGTATCGCTAAATTTTCGATGCAGGCGCCGAGTAATGCAGGTATGTGATATACAGTCGATTGCATGGTTTTATTCAAGCGGGTACTTCATGTGGTAAAGGTAGTAATAAAACACGGACGATAATACATTGCTTGCATTTTTTAACAATTTATAATTAAACACTCTTTTCCGTTGTTCGAAAGTGTCGGAAAAATCGGTTCGAAGCAAATACGAAAAGTCATTTTTCTAAAATAAAAAGCGCTATTCCGCAAAGATTCACTATCTTTGTCCGTTTTTATATAGAAACAATGGGAGATGATAACGCTTTACGCATTGATGTAGAGGCTGTTGTGAAGAGAAAATCGACAAAATGGGGAAACCGCATTCCGAATTTCTTTTACAATTATCTCAAACACATCATTCAACAAGACCGGATAAATCGCTTTTTGGAGATTCACCCCGAAAAAGGTGTCGATTTTGCCGATTCCTTGTTGGAGTATCTCCACATCGGCGTAGCGTGCGACGGAGAAAAAAACATTCCGGAAACGGGGCGGTTCATTTTTGCCTCGAATCACCCGCTCGGCGGACTCGACGGAGTGGCTCTCATTTCGGTTTTGGGTAAAAAATACAACCGTGATTTCAAGATTCTTGTCAATGATTTGCTTATGGCGATGACCCCATTGACGGAAAATTTCCTTCCCATCAACAGTTATGGAAAACAGGACAAGGACAATGCCGATGCGTTGGCGCAAGCCTACGCCGGCGACGGACAGATGGCCGTGTTTCCTGCCGGTCTTGTTTCCCGTCGGCAAGGCAGGGAAATTAAGGACTTGGAATGGAATAAAGCCTTTATCTCGAAAAGTGTCCGGTACCGGCGAGATGTTATTCCGGTCTGGTTTGAAGGATACAATTCCCGCTTTTTTTATCGTTTTGCGCAGTGGCGCAAGCGGTTGGGATTGAAATTCAACATCGAACTCATCTACCTGCCCGATGAAATGTTCAAAAGCGAACACAAAACGTTTACCATACATTTCGGAAAACGGATTCCGTGGCAGACTTTCGACAAGAGCAAGAGCCGGAAAGAGTGGGCGCAATATGTCAAGGATCAGGTGTACGGTATCAGAGATAGTCTAAACAAACCTACGCGGATATGAAAAAAATCATCGACCCCGTTGAAAGAGAGAAAATAATCGCCGAACTTACGACGGAGCGCTTTTTGCGAAACACGAATAAGGGAGGAAATCTGATTTATATAGTCGATTATGCGAATGCTCCTTATACCATGCGTGAAATCGGACGGTTGCGCGAAATTTCATTTCGCTTGGCAGGAGGCGGTACGGGAAAAGAGGTCGATATAGATATGTATGACACGATGAAAAAACCGTGTCAGCAGCTTCTTGTCTGGAATCCCGATGCACAGGAAATAATCGGCGGATATCGTTTTATTTTGGGCGAAAATATGCAGTATGACGATGCGGGGCGGCCCGTTATCGCCACGTCGCACATGTTCGATTTTTCTCCGAGATTCATCACTGAATACATGCCGTATACCATTGAATTGGGTCGTTCGTTCGTCGTTCCCGAATACCAGTCGTCGCACGCCGGAGCCAAAGCTCTTTTTGCTCTCGACAATTTGTGGGACGGCTTGGGGGCGCTTACGGTGAATTATCCGCAAATCAAATATTTCTTCGGGAAATTTACCATGTATCCTACTTTTTCCGAAGCGGGTCGCAACATGATTCTTTTCTTTCTGAACAAACATTTTCGCGATACCGACAATCTGGTATGGCCGCGCACCCCTCTCGATACGCACAGCGATTACGAGTCGTTGAATAAACTTTTCCCCGAAAATAATTCGTTCAAAGAAGATTACAAGATTCTCAATCAGGAAGTGCGGGCGTTGGGTGTCAATATTCCTCCGCTGGTGAACAGCTATATGAATCTCTCGCCCACGATGCGCATATTCGGTACGGCAATCAACGATGAATTCGGCAACGTCGAAGAGTCTGGCATTCTCATTGCTATCGATGAAATTCTCGACGAAAAGAAAAAGCGGCACATCGACACCTACGAGCGCGATTCAAAAATCTGACGATTATTTTTCTTTTTCGAATGTGCGGGATTCGTATGCCTCGATAGCCTGCCGCCACTCCGTTGAAATCGGTTTCGTCGTTCCCGTCTTAAAGTCGAATCCCACCAATACCGTTTCGCACGTAGCATTTACGATGCGCCGGTTCGTCATGATTTGCTGAAACAGTTTGATACTTTTGTTGCCTATTGCTGCGGTTCGGGTCTGTACGACGACGTCGTCGTGCAAGAAAATCGGGGCGAGGAAGTTGGCGTTTACATTCGCCACCACAAGGTCTATCTCCTTTATTTCCCGCATATCCGGACGTATGTTCTCGAAATAATGCAGTTTCCCCAAGTCGTAAAAAGAGAAATAAACCGAATTGTTGAGGTGTCCCAATCCGTCTATGTCGTTGAATCGCAATTGTACCGGCAGCGTATGCCGGAATACGGTTTCGTCTGTCGTATTATTCATCTGAAAATAATATCTTTTACCAATGGTTTTCCGAGTTCTTCATTCAGTCGCTCTATCAAGGATATTTTGTTGCACATCAATTCGTTGCGCAGTATTGCCGACGAAAGCGATACGTATAATTTGCCGTTGCGCATTTGTGCGCGGGTGGTGTAGCCGGCAACCGTTTCGCCGAACAGATTTCTCCACAAGACGCCGATTTGTGTTTCGTCGAGCCGCTGCGTCAGGTTTTGTTCGGACAGAACCTTCGGAAGCAAATCACTCAACCGTTGTGTCTCTTTTCGCTGCATACTATTCCGAAATGACGGTGAAACAACCCTTTTCCACGCCGAAAAGGCGATAATCGCCGGCAGCATGGCGCACGATGGCGTCGAGATATTCGCGGTTGGTGTCCGTAACGAATATCTGTCCGAAACGCTCTTGCGAAACTAAGGAGATGATTCTCCCCATGCGTCGGGCGTCGAGTTTGTCGAAAACGTCGTCGAGCAGCAGCAGCGGAGCCGTGTGCCCGTTCTGTTTCAGGTAATCGAATTGCGCGAGTTTCAGGGCGACCAAGAACGTTTTGTTCTGTCCTTGCGAGCCGATGCGTTTCATCGGATATTCTCCAAGCGTCATTTCCAGTTCGTCTTTGTGAATGCCTCGCGATGTGTAGCCCAAAATCAGGTCGCGCGAGCGCACCTCTTCCAACAGCGGACGCAGGTCGCCCCGACTCAGATGCGAGGTATAGGAAAGCCCAACCGTTTCGTCGCCACCCGATATGACGGAATAGAATTCCTGAAAAACCGGTATGAATTTTTCCAAAAAACGGCAGCGGGCTTCGTATATGCCGACAGCCGCCTGCGCCATCTGCTCCTCCCAAATTTCGTACATCGATGCATCGGAAATCTCCTCTTTCAACAGCGCGTTGCGCTGCATCAAAGCGCGGTTGTAGCGTATCAACCGGTCTAAATAGCTCTTGTCGAATTGCGAGACCACCATGTCGAGAAAGCGGCGGCGTTCGTCGCTGCCGCCCTGTATGAGCACGGCGTCGGCAGGCGAAATCATCACCAGCGGAATCAGTCCGATATGGTCGGACAACCGGTCGTATTCCTTTTTGTTTCGCCGGAAAATTTTTTTCTGCCGGTGTTTCAGTCCGCAATATATCTCTTCTTCCCGACCGTCGCCGTAGTCGTAGTTGCCTTGCAGCATGAAAAACTCTTCCCCGTGCCGTATGTTCTGCGAGTCGATGACATTCGTCGAACTTTTGCAGAACGACAGATAATAGAGTGCGTCGAGCAGATTGGTTTTTCCCATGCCGTTGTTGCCCAGAAAACAGTTGAGTCCGGCGGAAAAAGTCAAATCGGCTTGCGCGATGTTTTTGAAATTGACGATTGATAATCGGGAAAGTATCATGCTCGTTGTTTTATATTGCAAACCTACACAAACTTTTTCGGTTTACCGCGTCCGGCGGAGAGAAAAAAAGGAAAAACCTCATTTTTAACGGGACAACCTTCAAAAAAACAGACCGATTTTTTCATTTATAAATATAAAAGCGTACTTTTGCGTCGCAAAAACATTCCGTTAATAAAAAACAACACAAGATATGGCAAATAAACAAAACACTCAGGACGAACTCGATAAAGTGAACGAAGTGCT
>CANQAM010000017.1 GCA_947589325.1 uncultured Bacteroidales bacterium
TCTGCCATTGGGAAGCATACCCGTTTCAACTTTGCCGTAGGAGTATTCGGGATTCTCAATCAAAATCCTTGGTTCCAATGCCGGCTTTTCATCATATTTCCCAACCCAAGTAAGCTCTAGTTTATTTAGTCTGTTCTGTATCATCTTTTACAAGTGGATTTGAATAATTATCGTTCAATGGGTTATTTAGTAAGTTTAATTTGTTGTACCCCAACGCATGATATAAATCTGTTACTATCTTAAAAATAGAATCATTTTGTTGATACATTTGCCCAATAACAGTTTTTATATCAACGATATGAGGATAAAGCCAATCGGCCATAAATGAAGAAGTCTTATCCGGGAATTTTATATCTACAAGTTCACCGTTCTTATTTTTAATTATAGTAAATCTTTCATTTACATATCCAACGGAAGGAATAAATGTTGCATATTCTCTTGTAATCAACCCTCCACCGTGTTTTAAATGATTAGCCAAAGTAGCCACTTGTGGCCTTGATTTATTCATAAATTGATCGAGTTTTTTTATCAATGCAGTAACCTTATTATTGGGTAATAATTCTTCTAATTTGTTTTTGATACTTATATGAGATGTATTTCCGTCAGGCTTCCATCGAAGTTTTTCTATCGTATATTTAAAATCATCTTTGTCATTCAATTTTCCATCAAATTTGAATGCAAAATATATAACTTGAAGAAGAGTATCATAGCATCCACAATATGATATTATACAATTTTGCAATTGATACAAACATAAAATTTCATCAGCGTCTTTTGACTTATGTAGTCGTTCTACTTGTTTAAGCGTATAATTTGCACTATCAAATTGATAACACAAAGCAATCAGTCTGGATAACGATGCGAATACGTATCGGTCTCCATTAGCCCCATTTTTATAAAATGGAGTTTTTACAATCTCTAAATATATGTTATGTAGATTCTTAAAATTCTTCATACAATTTGCCAATGAATAGTTAGCAGTTTTGTTTGTTCGATTTTCTGGGTGAGCATAGCCTCGACCGTCGCCAGCAAGGGTTCTTTCTTGTTGTCCATTTCGTCCTGCGCAAACAAATTATCTCCATGTATTCGCTTCCACGTCTTGCCGGTCGGTAGCACATTTTTATCTTGCGGCATAATATTTGTTTTAGAACGAAAACAAAAATACAAAAATATTCTGAAATGAAATGGATTTCAGAAATATTCGATAGACGGGATTACCAGCCGGAGGTGGCGCCGCCGCCACCGGAGAGCCCGCCGCCGAAGCTGCCGCCGCTGATGCCTCCCCCGAATCCTCCGCCTCTGCCTCTGCCGCCGACGATAATGGGGGCGACGACCACGCGGGGTATGATGTAGGGTTCGTGCGCTTCGTATCCGCAGTGTCGGCACCGGAATATTTTTTCGCCCTGCCCTGCGCGGAAAGGCGTAGCGACGACGAGGGTGCGGTCGCTCTCGAATGCGTAGGTGCGCGCGCCGCAGCGGGGACAGCGGGTGTATTGCGATTTTTTGTTGGGATAGGCGTGTACTTCGGTTATGCCGCAGGCGTCGCACAGCCATACGTCGTAATCGACCGACTGCACCGTTTCTTCTGCGTCTTCCTGCGGGGTAAGGTAGCGGTTGTCTTCGTCCTCGTCGAGTTTGCGCAGGGGCGAGCCGCAGCTCTCGCAGCGGCGGGGTGCGTTGCGCAGCCGGTGGAGGCGCCGGTGTACGCCGAAGAAAGTGAGCAGGTTGAACACCGGAAAGAGTATCGCCATGAGGCGGAGCGAGGGCAGGTGCGCTTCGAGTTCGCGGTAACGCTCGTCGGCGGTTTCGCCGGAGCGTGCGGGGCGCAGCATCAACAGCATCACGAGGGAGAACAGAAGCGAAAGCCCGAAATACATTTTCACGAGAAAGAGCATTTCGCCGGCGGTGTCGGCGGCAGGCGCCGCCACTTCATCGCGGTGGTCGGGATTTTCGACCACACGGCATATCTGTTCCACACCCGCAAGCAAGCCCCCTGCGTAGTCGCCCTGCCGGAAAGCGGGCAGCATCTGCTGCATCTGTATGCGCTTGCAGAGGGCGTCGGGCAATATGCCTTCGAGTCCGTAACCTGTTTCGAAGCGGATTTGCCGCCGGTCGAGCACGAAAAGCACGAGCAGTCCGTTGTCGTTCTCTTTTTTGCCGATTCCCCAGCGGGCGAAGAGCTCGTTGGCAAACGACTCGATGTCTTGTTCGCCGATGGATTCGAGCACGACGACCGCCGCTTCGGCGGTGGTGCGCCGGCGCAACGAGTCGAGCCGCACGTTGAGGCGGTATTCGGTTTCGGCGTCGAGTATGCCGTCGGGGTTGGAAACGAACCGCCGGCTGTCGGCAGTCTGCACATTGGGTACGTCAGCCGGCGTGTATTCCGCAGCCCGACAGAGGGCGGCGAGGAGAAGCAGCAGAAATGCGAGCGCGTGTTTCATACGGTCGAAGTGTCAGAGTGCGGGGAGGCTCATGCCGTTGATTTTGCGGTAGAGGTCGAGGGCATATACGTCGGTCATGCCCGAAATGTAGTCGATGACCGCCTGTATGCGGGTGAAAATCTCGGGACTTCGCATTTCGTACTGGCTCGGCACCTTGTTGAGGAGCAGCTGCGAATAGTTCTTTTCGGGGTAAAGCACGGCGTCGATGAGTTTGTCGAGCAGAATGGTGATGATGCGGTTGCCCGCCAGCTCGATGTCGAGCACGTCGGAGGCTTTGTATATGTGTTTGTAGGCGATTTCGGAACAGTGGCGGTAGGCTTGTCGGGGCACGTCGCTAATCTGTTCGATGAGGCAGCCTTTGAGTTCGCCCCGCAGCAACTCTTCTTCGAGCGAGACGAAGATGCGGGAACACTCATCGACTAATTTCCCGATGACGCACGAGCGCAGGTAGGCGACCTGTTCGTTTACGTCGGAAACGAGTCGCAGGGTATCCATGATTTTGTCGCGGCGCTCGCCCTCGAAAAATTCCAACAGCAGGCTCTTGACCTGTTCGGTGGTGAGAATGCGCAGCTTGTGGGCATCTTCGATGTCCATGATTTGGTAGCAGATATCGTCGGCGGCTTCGACCAGATAGACCAGCGGGTGGCGGCAGTAGCGCACTCCCGTGTCGGGAATGCGGAGCATGCCCAGCTCGTCGGCGATGCGCACGAAGTCGTTGCGCTCGGAAGTGAAAAATCCCAACTTGCCTTTTTTACCGGCGAGCGTCGATTCGTAGGGATATTTTACAATGGAAGCCAGTGTGGAATAAGTCATGACGAAGCCCCCTTCGCGCCGTCCCTCGAATCGGTGGGTCAGCAGGCGAAAAGCGTTGGCGTTGCCTTCGAAGTGGGTGAGGTCTTTCCATTCGTCGTCGGAGAGTTGCAGCTGTTCCCGCAGATGCTGTCCGTTGCCTTCGGAAAAATAGGTGGCGATGGCGCGTTCGCCCGAATGTCCGAAAGGCGGGTTGCCGAGGTCGTGTGCTAAACAGGCGGCGGCGACGATGGCGCCCACGCCGTTGAACTTATCGACCCATGCCTCGTTTTTGTATTTTTCGGCGAGCGTCGCCGAAATATTGTTGCCCAATGACCGTCCTACGCACGACACTTCGAGGCTGTGTGTCAGACGGTTGTGTACGAACACACTGCCCGGAAGCGGGAATACCTGCGTCTTGTTTTGCAGCCGGCGGAACGGGGAGGAAAAGACCAACCGGTCGTAGTCGCGCTGAAAGTCGGTGCGCGTATGCTGGTGGGCGTCGTGGTAGCGCTCCAACCCGAATCGTTTGGCAGAGAGCAGCCGCTCCCAACTCATTGTTTTTTCGTCCATGATGTTTTAGCTTGCAACGATAGGACAAAGATACACATAATCGCCGACAAAACAAAAACATCGACGCTCCGAAAAAAAACGAACGGGCGGTGCCATACGGCGTCGCCCGTCGGAAAGGGTTGATGCGGATTATTTTTTGCTGTCGGACAGTTTCTGTCCGTTCACCGTAACGTTTTTGATTTTGAATCCGTCGATTAAATCTTTTTTGAGGTCGCCGTTTTTGGCAGCCGCGATATCGAGATTCTCGAAAGTGAAATCCGAGAGGAAATAGTCGTCGGAGCTGCTGACGTCGAAGAACACGTTGCAAGCCAGCTTGATGTTGCGCATGGTAACGTTGTTGGAATAGGAGTAGGGCTTATCCTGCCGGCCTTTGAGGTCGAAAAACTGCGTCCACGGTTTCACGTAGAGGAAACTTTTGGCATCGCCTTCGATGTCTTCCACCAAAATATATTCATATTTCTGCGGGGTGTCGGGGCGCATTTTGAGCCACAACAGACGGGAGGCGTTGGAGATTTTGCAGCGGCGCAGCACGATGTTGCGGTCGTGTAGCGACTCGCTGCCGCAGGTGAGGGCGCTGTGGCAGAAGCCGTAAGTGCAATCTTCGATGATGATGTTGTAATTGCCGCCATTGGCAGGGTCGCTGTCGGCGTACGGACCTTTGCCGCCTTTGAGGGCAATGGCGTCGTCATTGACGGAGAGGTAGCAGTTTTTCACCAGCACGTTGGTGCAGGCATCAATGTCGATGGCATCGGTGCTCGGCGCTTTCACCGGTGCTGCCGGCGAGAAGATGTAGAGCCCGAGCAGTTTCACGTTTTCGCATTTGTAGAGGTGGGTCGTCCAGAAAGGCGAATTGATGAAGTGCGCCCCTTCGAGCTGCACGTTTTTGCAGTTGGAAATATAGACCAGACGGGGGCGCAGCTCGTCCATGTTGGTACACTTGGGAATGACTTTGCGGCGCAGCCAGAACGAAGTCCAGTAGCGCAGTCCGTTGCCGTTGAGCGTACCGCTGCCCGAAATCGTGAAACCGTCGAGTCCGTCGGCATTGACAAGGGCGGCAAAATATTTCAGCGACTGTCCCTCCATGCGGGTATCGACGATGGGGAAATTGCTGATGTCGTCGCTGCCTTTCAGCACGGCACCCTCTTCGAGATGCAGGTGTGTACCTTGTTTGAAAAAGAGCGAGCCGCTCAGGAACGTGCCGCGCGGAACAACGACGACGCCGCCTCCGGCAGCAGCCGCCTTGTCGATGACAGCCTGTATCTGTTCGGTCTGTATCGCCGTACTGTCAAGCGTTACACCGTAGTCGGTGATGCGGTAAGCCGTTCCCAGCTTGGATATATCGACTTTTTCGTTTTGGCGGAACCAGTCGGGTATGGGCGTCCCGTCAGGGAATTTCTCTTTGCCCGAAATTTGGAGGCAGAGAAAGAGGGCTGCGAGCAGGAAAATCTGTTTCATGAGAATGGTGTTTTTAATGGTATTTGCTTTTCATGTACGAACAAAGGTACTGACTTTCGACCGATTATCCAATTTTTCCGCCGAAAAAAATAATCGGGTGTTGCTGACAGCCTGTCAATCTTTTGCCGGTACGGGAAGATAGTCCATATCCACAGCATCGAAATGGGTGTCGGGCGACACGCTTCCCGATATTGCCAGACGATAGCTTTTATATGCCGGTGCGACGATGTGCATCGGCAGTCTGCCTGCCATACGCCCTTCGACCGTCGCCCGATAGATGCAGCCGTAACCCTCTTCCGCCCGATTCGATGCCCATAGCGATACGTCGAGGCGTCCGCTGCCCGCAGCGCGCACCATGCAGCGGCGCACTCTCTTGGGAACGTCGGGAATCACTTTTATGGCTCGCGACACCCATGCGATATTCGTCTGCGGAGTATTTTCTTCCTGACACAAATCGTAAATGCACGATGCTCCGTCGATAGCGAGCAAGGCGGGATAGAGCGTAAAGAAGCGTGTATAGTTGCTTGTGCGCACCGACCATTGGAGCGTGCGAAGGTCGAACACCCACATATAGTCATAATCCGTGTTCAGGAACAAGAGTTCTTTTCCGGTGTAATTGTATCCGACAACGGCATTTTTTACAAATGTTTTGAAGGGTGCGGGGTCGTCGAATTCCTGACTTAACGGCAAGTCGGGCATGCCTTCGAACGGAGCCGACAGCAGCGAAACGTCAGCACCCTGCAATGCCATAAGTCCCTGTTCCGACAGGTAGAGCACGGCATCGTCGATGGAGACGATATGTGCGGGCGAGAGCGCCACTTCCCGATTGACGGGGTGCTGGTCGGCATACACCACATCGCCGCTGCCCTGCTGCAAAGCCCAAATGCCGTCGGAAGTGAAAACGTAAAGCGGAAATTCTCCGTACTGTCCTTGTGAGAGGGCGGCTGTGGCGGCAGCCATGCCGAGTATCGTGCCCGATGAAATCGTGTAGGTATTCTCCTGCGGGAAGCGGAAAGGATTGTAGGCTGCCGACACCCGCAGTTTGGTGGGCGAGTATTCTTCCGTGTGCGATTCCTGCGGCAGTGCAACGGATATTTTTGCCGGCTCCAATTCGATGGGCAAGAGGTCGTCTTGCAGGTAATATGCCATGTTTTCGTTCGACGAGGCTTTCAGCGGGAGTTCTTTGTAATGGGTAAGTTTTCCGCTACTGTCGTAGCCGTAGATTTTCAGGGCGACGGCGCGGCTGTCGGGGTACGAAATGTATGGCGACAGACAGCCGATGCTGTCGGCGGTGCGGGCGATTAAATGGCTGATTCCGGTCGCGTTTTTGAGCGTGACCTGCACGGCGGCGGAAAATATTTCCGGCGACGAAATGTCGGTACCGTAATAGCGATCTTGCAGTATGTCGAATACGGTCGGCGGATAGCCGCTGAAATAACGCACGGTGATGTTTCCCAAATGCAGGCGTCCGTTGTAAACGTACGACTCTTTTGCTCGCAGCGAATGAAGCGAAAAGTTGTCGAGCGGGAAAAGCCGCTGGTGCACCAGATTGTCCAGCGAACAAGTATAGGAAAACGCATTTAATCGATGCTCCCTCGATTTCAGTGTTTCGATATCGATAGAGGCGACTTTGTAAAAAAGCGTCTCGTTCAAGACAGATTCTTTTTGTTCTTCGGTAGAGAAAGTCGGTAGGGAGAAAACAAGCTGCGAGATTCCGTTTTCGTCGGAGAAAGAAAGATTTTCCAGCGTGTTTTCTTCTTTGACGACCGGCAGTTCGCGGGAAAAGAAAACATCTACTCCTTTGATGATATCGCTCCATTCCGATAAATTTATCTTTTGCGGTATGTAGTACACCTTTTCTCCCGACAGCGGGAACGTGCCGGCAGAGAATTGGGTGATGAAACCGTCGCTTATTTTATAATCGCAGAATATTTTTTTGTTGAACGGCAATGCGTTGCTGAGGGCAAGCAATACCGGCGGGGAGGGATATATATAGCTGTCGTCGTACAGGCGCAGGGCATACCGTATAAGTATGGGAAAGGAGATATATCCGGCTTTTATCAATTTTTCTTTCGCCTGATGATATGCGCCATACACCGAATTGGCGAATCCGATTTTGTCGTCGTCCGAGAGTTGGGAAATATCTTTTCCGTCCAATTGTTTGGTCAATGTATAGCTGCTCCATTCTTCCCGCTGCTCTTTTGAGTTCCCCACGCAAAACGATATTTCTGGAAAGTCGGGGTGCGAACCGAGTTTTTTATATTTCCCTTCGATATAGAGAAAGTAGCATATCGAATCGGCCGTGAAAGCAATCAGTGTGTTTCCGATGGATTCGAGGTGTTGCAGATTTGCCAGTTCGAAACCTACGGGTTCCTGCACCGGCGATATGGAGCCGTTTTTCTCTGTCGCTTCATGGTAGAGGCGTGTGCCGTCGTAGGTGAGATAGTGTTTGTACGATTCGTTTACGTGGATATATACCGTTTTTCGGGCAGGGTCGGAGGGCGTATACAGCAGTTTCGGATTTCCGACAGGCCGCCATACGCCGTTGTCGCAACGGAGATTGGACAGGTTGGAGCTTTCGCCGTCGGGCGACAGAGCGGGCGGCAGACTTTGCGATATGCCGGCGATGGATATTCTTTGTTGTAGTTCTTGCATATAGTTCGGTTTTTAGAAATTTGATTGACACAAATGTAGGTGGCGCTATTGCACCCTGTATGCGAAATTTATCAAATGAAAAGCCGATACTTCTCTTTTTATAAATTCCGCAAAGAAGACAAGGCGCCTTCTTGTTTATTTGCCAAACGAAACGGAACAGGAAAATCCTGTTCGTCCTTATACTTAAATATAGAAGAAACAGTTATGAAACAAACCGATTACCGTGTTTTCGACCATCGACCGGAGCCGTCGCGGGAGCGGAAGAAAACCGAAGAAGAAAAACAAGCCTCCCTCGAAGTGTTGTGGCAGGCCAAACGGGCATGGGACAACCTCGACAGTTATCGCAAACGCCGCAGCCGCAGCCGCGACTACACGTTCGGCAATCAGTGGGGCGATATGATTACTCTGCCCGACGGCCGCCGCATGAGCGAGGAAGCCTATTTGAAAGAACAGGGTAAAGTGCCCCTCAAAAACAACCTGATACGGAAACTGGTGAAAAACGTCGTCGGTCAGTTCCGGTCGGTGCAGACGCAGCCGGTGTGCCTCTCACGCAATCGCAAGGAACAGGCTTTGAGCGAGCTGTTGAGCAGCGTGCTGCAATATGTGCACCAACACAACCACCTTTGGGAGCTCGACAGCCGCTCCCTCGAAGAGTTCCTTATTTCGGGCAGCTGTTTTCACAAAATCAGCTACGGAAACCGTCGCGGAAAAAACGACGTATGGATAGATGAGGTAAACCCCAACCGCATATTTTTCAACCGCATGGAGGACGTTCGGCAGTGGGATTGCACGCTTATCGGCGAGCTGCACGACATACCGGTCGCCAAAGTGCTGGCTAATTTTGCCGGCGGCTCCCGCGCCCGTGCCGCCGAACTGCGTGAAATCTATTGCCATGCTACGGAAGATGCCTTACGCGAGACATACGAAAATTTGTCGAGCGAGCCGCTCGATAACCTCGAATTTTTCCTGCCTGCCGACAAACACCTGTGCCGCGTCATCGAAGTGTGGCGCCTCGAAAACAGGGAGCAGCTGAAATGCCACGACACACTAACGGGTGAATATTATAAAGAAGATGTCGCCCGCATGGACGAAATCGATGCCGAGAACCGTCGTCGCGTCGCCGAAGCCCGCGAACGCGGCAGCGACGAGAGCGAAGTCCGCCTTATCCATGCCGAGTGGTTTGTCGATAGGTATTGGCATTACCGCTTCTTTACGCCCTATGGGGAGGTGTTGGCGGAGGGACGGTCGCCCTACTGGCACGGGGAGCACCCGTATGCTTTCAAGCTCTATCCGCTCATCGACGGCGAGATACATTCGTTTGTCGAAGACGTCATCGACCAACAGCGATACATCAACCGCCTCATTACGCTCGTCGATTTCATTATGGGGTCGAGTGCGAAAGGCGTGCTGCTTTTTCCCGAGAATCAGATTCCCGACGGCATGTCCATTGAAGATATTGCCGAGGAGTGGACTCGCTACAACGGCGTGATTCTTTTCAAACCCAAAGCCGGCGAAGCCCTCCCGCAGCAAATCGCCATCAACTCGACCAACATCGGCGCCTACGAGCTGTTGAGCTTGCAGATGGAGCTGCTCGACAATATATCGGGCGTACACGGTGCCATGCAGGGACAGCTGCCGCAGCCCGGCACCGCCGCCGCGCTGTATAACCAGCAGGTACAGAATGCCGAAACCAATCTGGTGGATTTGTTCGAATCGTTCAAGTGCTTCCGAGAAAGCCGCGATACCAAAGTGCTGAAAACCTTGCAGCAATATTACGACCGAACACGATATGCCGACATTGCAGGCGACAAAATCGACGAATATGACACCTTCTCGCCGGAGGAGGTGCGCAATGCCGAGTTGGACGTCGTGGTAACGGAATCGAGTTCATCGCCGGCATTCCGCTCCTCGTCGAACGCCTTGTTGATGGAGCTTTTCCGTATGGGGAGAATTTCGCTCGAAATGCTGCTCGAGAACGGCTCCTTCCCCTTCTCCGACCGTTTGCTGCAAAGCCTCGAAAAGCAGAAACAGGAGTTGGCAGATGTCGCTGCGGAGACAGGCGCGTTGCCGCCGGCTGCCGTACCGGAAACGCAGCTTTTCTGAAAACGTAAAGCAAAATCGCCGAACCATTCAATGGCTCGGCGATTTTTTGTAAAAACGTAGACGGAACACGTGTCAATAGTTGTCGCGCTGCGGCTCGAAGTAAGCTCTCGGGTAGAGGCAGGCAGGACATTTGTCGGGCGGATTCAAACCCTCGTGTACGTACCCGCAGTTGCGGCATTGCCAACGGATAGGCGTGTCGCGGCAGAACACTTCGTGCTCCTCGAAACGGGAGAGCAGACGGCGGTAGCGCCACTCGTGAAACTCCTCGACACGGGCTATCATGCGGAACGCCGCCGCAACATCTTTGAAACCCTCGTCGAGGGCGGTGTTTGAAAAATTGTTGTACAAGTCCGACCATTCGAGCCGCTCGCCTTCGGCGGCTTCGAGCAGATTTTCGGCCGTGCTGCCGATGCGTCCGGCAGGATATTCGGCGCTGATGAGCCTCATGCCGCCTTCGGTGAGAAAGTCGAAAAAGCGGCGGGCGTGCGCCAATTCCTGCTCGGCAGTCTCGGAAAAAACGGCAGCCGCCTGTTCGTATCCCTCTTTCTTCGCTGTCAAGGCGAAAAAGGTGTATCGGTTGCGGGCTTGCGATTCGCCGGAAAAGGCTTTGAGCAGATTTTGTTCGGTAAGAGAATCTTTTATTTTCATAACGATGGATTTGGAATGACGTGCGATAGAAAAACATTCAGCGGTAAAGAAAGTTCATTCTGCGTGGAATGAGAAAATATAGTTAAAAAATGTGAATAAAAATGCGTATTTCCGTTTATTATTTGTTCTTTTGCAGGAAATTGCGGATATAATAGGCTTTTATTTTCGTAAAGGCAATATTTCGCCCTTGCTAAGAGCAGGTTACAAGATAGAAAGCAACACAACGATGACAAAAACGAGACGGAAAAAACACAGTTCTTTTTTGGGCGCGCGTCTGACTTCGACCGTGAGCACGGCGCTGGTTCTTTTTCTCTTGGGCATCATTGCTTTATTGGGCATAACGGCAAAGCGGCTATCGGTATATGTACGTGAAAATATGGGCTTTACCGTAGTTCTCGACGAAAATGCGTCCGACTCTCAAATAAAAGCTCTGCAAAAACATCTCACCGCAGCTCCGTACGCCCGAAAAGTGGAATACATATCGAAAAAAGATGCCTTGCGCGAGTTGTCTATGGAAATCGGAGAAAATCCGGAAGATTTGTTGGGCTACAATCCGCTGCGCCCGTCGTTCGAAGTGAAACTCGGCAGCAAGTATGCCAATGCTTCCAAACTGCCGGAGATAGAGCGGACGCTGACGAAGACCTATCCCTATATCCGCAAGGTTTCTTATCAGAAAGATTTGATAAAGCTCGTGAATGACAATATACGGCTTATCGGCTTGATATTGATGGGCATTGCTGTGGTGATGACCGTCATATCGATTGTGCTTATCGGCAATACGGTAAGTCTGGTCGCTTACTCCAAACGCTTCCTGCTGCATACGATGATGCTGGTGGGGGCGAAAAATTCGTTTATCCGGCGGCCGTTCGTGCGCTCGCACGTGGCAAACGGTATCGTGGGTGCCGTCATTGCCAACGTGTTGCTGGCGGCGATGTTGTATTATCTGAGCCGCGATATGTCGGGACTTGCCTCGCTGCTCGACAAAAGAATGCTGGCGGAAGTAGCCGTCGCCATATTGGCGGCAGGCATCGTGTTTTCATACGTTGCCGCCCGTGTGGCGATTGCGCGCTATTTGCGCATGGACAGAAACAAGTTGTATTATATGTAATGTTATGATAAAAAAATCCGAAAAAACTATTTCCCGCAAGCCCGTTCAGGAAACGGAAAACACCGATTTGCGCGCCTTTGCTTTGGGAAAACGCAATCTGCTGTTTATCGCGATTGCATTCGTCGCCATTATTTTGGGATTCGCCCTTATGGCGGGTGAAGGCTCGACGCCCGAACATTTCAATCCCGATATATTCAGTTTCCGCCGCATAGTCGTGGCACCGTTCATCACCTTTGCGGGATACGTGTTCATGGTGTTCGCCATTCTGTATAAACCGAAGAAAGAAGATTCAAATACCGATAGAGAATGACGTGGCTCGATGCTTTGTGGCTGGGACTCATACAGGGCCTTACCGAATACCTGCCCGTGAGCAGCAGCGGACATCTCGAAATTGCGAACACGCTGCTGGGCATAAAGGGAAGCGACAATCTGGTGTTTGCCGTTCTGGTGCATGCCGCGACGGTGTGCAGTACGCTGGTCGTGCTGCGGAAAGAAATCGTGAATTTGTTTTGCGGACTTTTCCGTTTCCGCTGGAATGACGAAACGCAGTATGTTGCCAAGATACTTCTCTCGATGATACCGGTAGGCATCGTCGGGGTATTTTTCAAAGATACGGTCGAGAGTTTTTTCGGAAACGGCTTGTTCGTGGTGGGCATCATGCTCTTGGTTACGGCGCTGCTGCTGACGTTTGCCTATCGTGCCAAACCCCGCAAAAAAGATTCCATTTCGTACCGCGATGCTTTTGTCATCGGTCTGGCGCAGGCTTGCGCGGTGCTGCCGGGCTTGTCGCGTTCGGGCACGACGATTGCCACGGGACTTTTGTTGGGCGACAAGAAAGAACAGGTAGCCCGTTTCTCGTTCCTGATGGTGATTATTCCCATTTTGGGCGAGGCGTTTCTCGATTTGGTAGGCGGAGAGTTTTCGCCGGCGGAGTCGGGCCTCTCGGTTACGGCAATGCTCGTAGGCTTTCTGGCGGCATTCGTGTCGGGCTGTGCGGCTTGTAAATGGATGTTGAAACTGGTGCAAAACGGACGACTCGTGTGGTTTGCACTCTATTGCGCATTGATGGCGGTATTCTGCATTGTTCATGCTTTGACGGCATAACGATTTTTTCCGTCTTCGGACGGAGGAGATATATCGGAAAAAGATAGAGATGGATTTTCAAGAAGGAGAAATTTTGTATTTCGACAAACCGTTGCACTGGACGTCGTTCAGACTGGTGAAGACACTGCGCAACACGCTGACGCGGACTTTGGGCGTGAAAAAGCTCAAAGTGGGACACGCCGGCACGCTCGACCCGTTGGCTTCGGGCGTCATGATTGTCTGCACGGGCAAGGCGACGAAACTCATCGAATCTTTTCAATATCAGACCAAAGAATATATCGCGACGCTGCGACTGGGAGCGACGACACCGTCGTTCGACCTCGAAACCGAAATCGACGCCACCTATCCGACCGACCACATCACCCGCGCCCGAATCGAAGCTGTCCTGCCCCGTTTCGTGGGCGCCATACAGCAAGTGCCGCCCTCGTTTTCGGCTTGCAAAATCGGCGGCAAGCGGGCGTACCACATGGCGCGGAAGGGCTTGGACGTGGAGCTGAAACCGAAAGAGCTCGTCATCGACGAAATAGAGCTGCTCGACTTCGCCGACAACACGCTGCGCATACGGGTCGTATGCAGCAAAGGAACATACATTCGGGCATTGGCGCGCGATATCGGCGCAGCCTTGGAAAGCGGCGCTCATCTGACGGGGCTGGTGCGCACCCGGGTGGGTGATGCCACGCTCGACCGCTGTTTCTCCGTCGAGGAGATTCCGGCCATTGCGGCGCAGGGCATTCCCTGTGTAAAGAAAGAGGAAGAATTAAAAAATTAAAACGACATACGAAATGAAATTGTCTCAGTTCAAATTCAAGTTATCCGAAGAGCAAATAGCCAAATATCCTGCAAAAAACCGCGACGAGTCGCGCTTAATGGTGGTTGATAGGAAAACGGGAAATATCCGGCATTGCATATTCAAAGAGATAATCGACTTTTTCGATGAACACGACCTGTTCATCTTCAACGATACGCGGGTATTTCCGGCGCTGCTTTACGGAAACAAGGAAAAGACGGGGGCGAAGATAGAAGTGTTCCTGCTGCGGGAGCTGAACGAGGAACATCGTTTGTGGGACGTGTTGGTCGATCCCGCCCGCAAGATACGCATCGGCAACAAGCTCTATTTCGGCGAAGACGATTCGATGGTGGCGGAAGTCATCGACAACACCACTTCGCGGGGACGCACGCTGCGATTCCTCTTCGACGGTCCTCACGATGAATTCAAAGAAGCGCTTTACAAATTGGGCGAACCGCCGTTGCCCCGTTATATCAACCGTCCTTCCGAACCCGAAGATTTCGAGCGTTACCAGACGATTTTCGCCCGCAACGAAGGGGCAGTCGTAGCACCTGCCGCCGGTTTGCATTTCAGCCGCGAGCTGCTCAAACGCATGGAGATAAAGGGCATCGACTACACTTTCCTTACTCTGCATTCGGGATTGGGCAATTTCCGCGAAATCGATGTCGAAGACCTTACCAAGCACAAAATGGATTCGGAGCAGATGCTGGTTACTCCCGAAGTGGTGGCGACCGTCGATCATGCCAAAACCGAGAATCGCCGTGTGTGTGCTGTCGGAACGTCGGTCATGCGGGCAATCGAAAGCGTGGTCAGCACCGACGGACACATGAAGCCTTACGACGGTTGGACAAACAAATTCATTTTCCCGCCTTACGATTTTACCGTCGCCAATTCGCTGATTAGCAACTTCCACATGCCGTACTCCACGTTGTTGATGATGGTGGCGGCTTTCGGCGGCTACGAACTCGTGTTCGACGCCTACGATGTCGCTCTCAAAGAAGGGTATCGCTTCGGTGCCTACGGCGATGCCATGCTGATACTGTAATATGGCGGCTGCCTGCATTGCATTGGGGTCGAATCTGGGCGACCGCCGCCGTCTCTTGCAGGAGGCGGTGGCGCGGCTGTCGGCAGAGGCGGGCGAGGTAACCGCTCTTTCGTCGTTTTATGAAACAGAGCCTGAGGGATTCGACTCTCCCCACCGTTTTCTCAATGCTGCCCTCGTTCTCGAAACGCAGCTTTCGCCCGAAGAACTGTTGCGGGTAACGCAGCGCATCGAACGCGAATTGGGGCGCGTCGGTAAAAGTTCGGACGGACGGTATGCCGACCGTCCGATAGATATAGACTTGATTTTTTTCGATGAGGCCGTTATCGACACGCCCGAACTAACATTGCCTCACCCCCGCATGGCGGAGCGATTGTTTGTACTCGACCCGCTTTGCGAAATCGCCCCCGATTTCCACCACCCGCTGCTGCACTGCACGGTTTCCGAACTGCGGGAGCGGCTTTCCCGATAAGTATTTTTCTCGTAAAGAACCGACCTACTTTATCATATCGCCGAGCAGGGTTGCCGACGAGGCTTCGGCGATGCGCACGGTTACGAAATTGCCGGCTTTCACCCCTTCGGTGCGGGGAAACACCACCATTTTGTTTTGCTGCGTGCGACCGCACAACTGTTCGCGGGAGCGGCGGGAAAATCCCTCCACCAGCACCTCGAATGTTTTTCCCACGTCGCGGCGGTTGCTTTCGAGCGAAAGTTCATTTTGCAGCTCTATCATGCGTTGCAGGCGTTCTACCTTCACTTCTTCGCTGATGTCGTCGGGCAGATGACGGGCGGCGTAGGTGCCCGGACGTTCGGAATATTTGAACAGAAAGGCACTGTCGAATGCCGCTTCGCGCATGAGCGACAGCGTGTCGGCAAACTCCTCTTCGGTTTCGGAGTGGAATCCGGCAAAAAGGTCGCTCGATATTCCGCAGTCGGGCAAAATGCGCCGTATGGCGGCAATGCGGTCGAGGTACCACTCCCGCGTGTATTTGCGGTTCATCAGGGCGAGAATGCGGTTGTTGCCCGACTGTACAGGCAGGTGAATATGCCGGCACAGATTGGGATAGCGGGCTATCGTGCGGAGCGTTTCGTCGCTCATGTCTTTGGGGTGGGAGGTGGTGAAGCGTATGCGCATATCGGGTGCCGCTTCGGCAGTCTTGGCAAGCAGGGCGGGAAAGTCGATGACGCTGCCGTCCGCTTCGGTATAGCGGTAAGAATTGACGTTCTGTCCCAGCAAAGTCGCCTCTTTGAAACCGCGCGCCCGCAGGTCGGCAAGCTCCTGCAAAATGCTTTGCGGTTCGCGGCTGCGTTCGCGTCCCCGCGTGTAGGGCACGATGCAGTACGAACAGAAGTTGTTGCACCCCCGCATGATGGAAATGAATCCCGATATGCGTCCGGCGCCGATGCGCATGGGTATTATCTCTTTGTAGGTTTCCGAAACGGAGAGTTCGACGTTGATGGCTTTCTCACCCTGTTCGGCGGCAGCCACTAAATGAGGCAGGTCGAGATAGGCATCGGGTCCGACCACGAGGTCGGCATGGTACGTGTCGAGCAGTTCCTCCTTTAATCGTTCAGCCATACAGCCGAGTATGCCGATTATCAGCCCCTGTTTTTTCCGGCGCAGGGAGTGCAGGTATTGTAGACGGGAAAAGATTTTTTGCTCGGCATTGTCGCGTATAGAGCAGGTATTGATGAAGATGGCATCGGCATCTTCGAGGTTGTCGCACAGGGAGTAGCCTTCCATTTTCATAATCGAAGCCACGACTTCGCTGTCGGCCGCATTCATTTGACAGCCATACGTTTCGATGAAGAGTTTTTTTTCTCCGTTTGCCGTATCTGTTTTTTCGGTATGTATGCCCATATTTGTGAATATTTATTCAGGTTTTAGCCCGATTTCTATCTTTTTGTTGTTTTTTCAAGAAAAAAACTTCCAGAATATTTGCAAATAAAAATTTTTTACGTACCTTTGCCATACTTCATATGAAATTTTTTCATAGTTAAGGTTTAGGTTAAATTGATTTCGGGTGGTTGTGAAACCGCCCGAAGTTTTTTTATGAAATTGGTTTTATAATCCAAGAGAAATGTCTATTTTTACGGGGCAAAGAAAATGCGTTCGGAAAGAGCCCGGATTCGACGACGAAAGCGTACAGGTTCCCGACGCGGTTTTGTTTTGCCTGTTCCGATACAAAAGTACAAAAAGTAATGGATAGTCTGTGGATTTATTTGCTGCTTATTTTCATTTTCGCGGGAAATGCGCTCGTCAAGAGGGCGCGCAAGCAGACCGAATCGTATGAAGAGGAGCGAGAGCGCGGGCGTTCCGAAATGAACGGCGATGCCGGATTTTACAATTATCCCGTTTCGCCGCGTGTGCGAAAAGTGCCGAAATCTTTTATGCCGGAAAGACCGCCGGAGGCGGAGCCGGTCGAAATTCCGGATACTTTTTTCCACCCCGAGTTGGAAAAATACGTGCCGGAGTTAGATGCTCTCGAAGCGGATTCGGAAATATTCACCCGCATCGAAGACGACAAGGACGATGCCTATACCCGCACCGACGGACTTTTCCGTGCCGATGATGTGGACGAGCTGCGTCGGGCAATCATAACTATGGAAATATTGAATCGAAAATATTAAAGAGAGGTACACATTATGAGTTTCAAAATTATTTCAGCCGATGAAGCGGCATCGTATATTCATCACGACGCTCATGTAGGTTTCGGAGGTTTTACGGCAGCGGGCACGCCCAAAGCCGTTTCGCAGGCAATAGCACGGAAAGCGGAGGCGGAACATGCCGCCGGACGTCCTTTCCGCATAAGTATTTACACGGGCGCTTCCACGAGCGACAATCTCGACGGTGTTCTGGCGCGTGCCAAAGCCGTGAAATTTCGCACGCCCTACCAGTCGTGTCCCGACTCGCGTGCCGCCATCAATAACGGAGAGATTTCCTATTGCGACGTCCACCTTTCGGAGCTGGCGCAGATGTTGCGTTACGGGTTCTTGGGAGGCATCGATGTCGCTATCATAGAGGCATCGTCGGTAACCGACGACGGGAAAATCTATCTCGGTCCGGGCGTGGGCATCGCCCCCACCGTGTGCGCTTTGGCGAAGAAAATCATCATCGAGTTGAATGCCCATAACCCGAAGGAGCTGGCGGGATTCCACGATATTTACCAACCCGCCGACCCGCCCCGCCGTCGGGAAATTCCTCTATACAAACCCTCCGACCGCATCGGCGTGCCTTATATACAGGTAGAGCCGGAAAAAATCGTCGGCATCGTCGAAACCAATCTTTCCGACGGCGTGAAAGAGTTTGCACCGGTCGATGAGGTAACGATGAAAATCGGACAGAACGTGAGCGATTTCCTTACGTCGCAGCTCAAAGCAGGGCTTATTCCGCCCGAGTTCCTCCCGTTGCAGTCGGGCGTGGGCAACATCGCCAATGCCGTGTTGGGCTGTTTGGGTGAGAACCCGCACATACCGCCTTTCCAGATGTACACCGAAGTGGTGCAAGATGCCGTCATCGGCTTGATACGCGAAGGCCGCTGCACCTTTGCCAGCAGCTGTTCGCTTACGGTAAGCGACAAAGTGATGCAGCAGGTTTACGGCGACCTCGATTTCTTCCGCGACAAACTCGTGCTGCGTCCGGGCGAGATAAGCAACAACCCCGAACTGGTACGCCGCATGGGGCTTATCACCATCAACACGGCACTCGAAGCCGACATATTCGGCAACGTGAACAGTACGCATGTTACGGGAACGAAGATGATGAACGGCATCGGTGGTTCGGGCGACTTCACCCGCAACGCTTACCTTTCGATATTCACCTGCCCGTCGGTGGCGAAGGGCGGAAAAATCAGCGCCATCGTGCCGATGGTGTCGCACCTCGACCATAGCGAACATTCGGTGAACATCATCGTTACTGAATGGGGCGTTGCCGACTTGCGCGGCAAAGCTCCCCGCGAACGCGCCGAACTGATTATCGAAAACTGCGCACATCCGATGTACCGCCCCTTGCTGCGCGAATATCTTTCTTTGCGCGGAAAAGGGCATACGCCTCACTGCCTCGAAGCGGCATTCGCTTTCCACGAGGAATTCATGCGGTCGGGCGATATGGCGCAGACCAAATTCAGCGTCGAATAAGCCGGACGCTTTCGGAATATGGAGGAGTGGTTGTCGCGCACGGCTCTGCTTGTCGGCGAATCGTCGATAGACCGCTTGCGGCAGTCGCACGTGCTGGTCGTGGGAGTAGGCGGCGTCGGAGCTTATGCCGCCGAAATGCTGGTGCGTGCCGGCGTGGGAGCAATGACCCTTGTCGATGCCGATTGCGTAGCCGAAAGCAATATCAACCGGCAGCTGATAGCGCTGCACTCGACGGTGGGGCAGGCGAAAACCGATGTGCTTGCCCGACGCCTGCTCGACATCGCTCCGGCGTTGCAGTTGCATACCGAGCAGCGCTACATCGACCCCGAAAACGTTGATACCCTGCTCGACGGAAATTTCTCTTTCGTCGTCGATGCTATCGATACGGTAGCTCCGAAAACGGCTTTGCTTCTTGCCTGCTTGCGGCGTAAAGTGCCGGTCGTATCGTCTATGGGCGCCGGCGCGCGGCTCGACCCGTCGGCGGTCGTTTACGGCGACATTGCCGATACCTGCTGCTGCGGACTGGCACGCGAAGTGCGCCGGCGGCTGCGGGCGGCAGGTATTCGGCGGGGACTGAAAGTCGTGTTCTCGACCGAACCTCCTTCGGCATCGGCTGTTCTTCCTTCGTCGGGCGAGCGCAACAAGCGCTCCACCGTAGGTACCATATCTTATTTGCCGGCGGTTTTCGGTTGTTATTTGGCGGCTTATGTCATACGCAAATTGACGGAAGCATGATAGAAATAAAAGACATACATAAAAAATTCGGGAAGCTCGAAGTGTTGAAAGGCATCGACGCCGCTATCGACAAAGGTGAAATCGTGTCGATAACGGGCGCCAGCGGAGCGGGCAAAACCACGCTGCTGCAAATTGTCGGCACGCTCGAAAAGCCCGATGCCGGCGAGGTGCTTATCGACGGCCGCTCCGTATTCGGAATGAAAGAGAAAGCCTTGTCGGCTTTCCGCAACCGGCACGTCGGTTTCGTGTTCCAGTTTCACCGGCTGCTGCCGGAATTTACGGCGTTGGAAAATGTCGTGCTGCCCGCCCTTATTGCCCGTCGCAGCGAGAGTGAGGCGCGGCTTCAGGCGGCGGAACTGCTCGACTTTTTGGGTATGAAAGAACGTATGCACCATAAGCCGGCGCAGCTTTCCGGTGGAGAGAAACAGCGGGTGGCGGTGGCGCGTGCCCTCATCAACCGTCCCGATGTGGTGCTGGCCGATGAACCGTCGGGCAGCCTCGATACGCAGAATAAAACCGAGCTGCACCGCCTCTTTTTCGATTTGCGCAGGGAGTTCGGGCAGACGTTCGTCATCGTTACCCACGACGAGGCGTTGGCGAAACTTTCCGACCGCACCATCGTGTTGCGCGACGGTCGTATCGTATCGCCGTCCGACGAAAGGGGTGTCGTATGAAACCCCGCTTTTTGTCGGCTCTTGCGGCGTTGGCGATGCTTGCCGTATCGTGCGGCGAAGATGTATCGTCGGATATCGACCTGACCAATTTCAGGCAAGACTTTGTTTCCTGCCTGCACGACGACGGTGCGTTGATATTCCGAACCGATGAAGGCATGCTGCTCTATCCCGAAAAAGAGCTGCCGGCAGACCTGCTTTCGACAGGCCAGCGGGCAATTATCGGTTATATTCCGACGGAAATGTCGGGGAGAGAAAAGATGAAAATCTCGCTGGAAACGGCGATACGTCCCATACCCTCTGCCGCGATAACGGTGCTGCCGTCCGACAGTGCAGCACACTTGCCCGACGACCCGATATATCTTGCGTCGGTATGGTACGGCGGCGGGTGCATAAACCTCCGTTATCAAGTTACGTATTACCATGCCCGCCACATGTTGTCGATGGTAGCGGTAGTTCCGCAGCGGTATTCCGACACGCTCGACGTGCAGCTGCACTACGACCGCGCCGGTGACGTCGCCGGCTATTACCGCTTGGGATATGCCTCGTTTCTTTTGCCGGAGCCGCTTCCTGCAAACGTGTGCGTGCACATCAACACCTCGAATCTCGGCGGAGAAAATGATTTTGTGTTCACACTAAAACAATAATATGGAAAAGAAAGAATTGCAAATAGAACTGACTCCCGAAGTGGCAGAGGGCATTTACGCCAATCTGGCGGTCATCAGTCACTCGTCGTCGGAATTTGTCGCCGATTTCATACGCATACTTCCGGGAATGCCGAAAGCACATGTGAAATCGCGTATCGTACTGACGCCCGAGCACGCCAAACGGCTGCTTTTCGCGTTGGAAGAAAACATCGTGAAGTACGAAAAACAATTCGGAAAAATCAACGTCGGCGAGGGCACGCCCAAGCCGCCTTTCGTTCTGCCGGGCGGCGAAGCCTGATGCCGGAGCGGCAGACGGAGGACGGCTGCTGCTTGTTTATTCCGTGATAATCGTTACTTTTGCACGACAATATTTTGAGGATTATGGAACAGAAACTTTTTGTATATAATACGCTGACGCGCAAGAAAGAGGAGTTTGTACCGCTCAATCCCCCGCACGTGGGCATGTATGTGTGCGGTCCGACGGTTTACGGCGATGCCCATTTGGGACACGCACGTCCCGCCATTACTTTCGATGTGCTCTTCCGCTACTTGCAGCATATCGGTTACAAAGTGCGCTATGTGCGCAACATCACCGACGTGGGGCACCTCGAAAACGACGCCGACGAGGGCGAGGACAAAATCGCCAAGAAAGCGCGCCTCGAACAGCTCGAACCGATGGAGGTGGTGCAGTTTTACCTGAACCGCTACCACAAGGCGATGGAGGCCCTCAACGTGCTGTCGCCGAGCATCGAGCCGCATGCGTCGGGACACATCATCGAGCAAATCGAGTATGTGAAAAAAATACTTGCCGCCGGCTATGCTTATGAAAGCGAAGGCTCCGTGTATTTCGACGTGGAGAAATACAACCGCGACCACCACTACGGTAAATTGTCGGGACGGAACATCGACGAGCTGTTGGGTACGACCCGCGCGCTCGACGGGCAGCAGGAGAAGCGCAATACATTCGATTTCGCACTGTGGAAAAAGGCGGCTCCCGAACACATCATGCGCTGGCCCTCGCCGTGGAGCGACGGTTTCCCCGGCTGGCATCTCGAATGTTCGACGATGAGTACAAAATATCTGGGCGAGACGTTCGACATACACGGCGGCGGTATGGACCTGCTTTTCCCGCACCACGAGTGCGAAATAGCCCAATCGGTCGCCGCGCAGGGCAAGGAGGCGGTGCATTACTGGCTGCACAACAACATGATTACCATTAACGGGCAGAAGATGGGCAAGTCGCTGGGCAACTTCATCACCCTCGAACAATTCTTTACGGGCGACCACCCGCTGCTGGCGTGCCCCTATTCGCCCATGACCATACGCTTTTTCATCTTGCAGGCGCAATACCGCAGTACGCTCGATTTCGGAAACGATGCTTTGGAGTCGGCGGAGAAGGCATGGAAACGCCTCTGCGACGGCTGGAACAATTTGGCGAAAATCGCCCCCTCCGCCGAGACGACCGCCGAAGTCAAAGGCTTGCGCGAGAAGTGCTATGAAGCCATGAACGACGACCTCAACACGCCTGTCGTCATTTCGCACCTCTTCGACGGCGTGCGCGCCATCAATACGATTTTGGCGGGCAATGCCACTATTTCGGCTGCCGACCTCGACGAGCTGCGCAGCACGTTCTCGACTTTCATGTTCGACATTCTCGGCTTGCGCCTCGATGCCGCCGAGACTTCGGACACCGCGCTCGAACCTTACGAAAAGGCGGTGGAGCTGCTGCTCTCCCTGCGCAGCGAAGCCAAGAGCCGCAAGGATTGGGCGACCTCCGACCTGATTCGCGACAAGCTCGGCGAAATAGGTTTCGAGTTGAAAGACACGAAGGAGGGCACGGAGTGGCATCTCCGTCGATAGATAACCGATAACCGGACAACCGACCTTTCTTCGGATTCTTTCGGGGAAAGGTCGCTTCTTTTTCAGACTATGGCGCAGTGGAACCCGTGGCACGGGTGTACGAAGATAAGCGAAGGCTGTCGCAACTGTTATGTCTATCGCATCGACAGCCGGCACGGACGCGACAGCCGCGAGGTGTGCCGCACGGGCGATTTCGACCTGCCGCTTCGCCGTCGGCGCGACGGACGCTATAAAATCGCTTCGGGTGAAACCGTCTATACCTGCTTTTCGTCCGATTTCCTGCTCGATGCCGCCGACGAGTGGCGCCCCGAAGCGTGGAAGATGATACGCCGCCGCAGCGACCTGCATTTCTTCATCATCACCAAGCGCATCGACCGTCTGGCGCAGGTCGCTCCTGCCGACTGGGGCGACGGCTATCCGAACGTAACGCTCTGTTGCACGGTGGAAAATCAAGACCGCGCCGACTACCGCCTGCCCCTTTATCTCGCCGCTCCCGTCCGGCGTAAAATCATTGTCTGCGAGCCGCTGCTCGGCGCGCTGAATCTTGCGCCCTACCTCGCTTATCCGGCGATAATGCAGGTGATTGCGGGCGGCGAGTCGGGGCCGCACGCCCGTCCCTGTCGTTATGAATGGGTGCTCGACCTGCGCCGGCAGTGCGTCGAAGCCGGTGTGCCTTTCGTGTTCAAACAGACGGGCGCGTGTTTCGTGAAAGAGGGACGCACCTATGCCGTGCCACGCAGCGAACAGCACGCCCAAGCCCGCAAAGCCGGCATCGACTACCTCCCCGTCCGCGCCGACGACGAAATGCCGTATCGCACCGGTTCGACCCTACCGATTCTACCCGACACCCTTTTCCCCGCCGACACTCTCCCCGGTACCCCTTCGCGCAAGAAATAGATTTTTAGGCTCTTGTGAACAAAAAATTTCATGCAATCGACGATCCATTCGGAATTTATTGTAAATTTGCACTAAATTCCGAATGAAAGTTTGGTATAGAGTATGTGCCTCTATGGCAATACTTTTTCTCCATGCCGAAACAAAGAACGATTGTACACTTCCGATTCGGAGCGTATTTTGCGAATAAACCAAAAAATTTTTAGCGGAAAGTTTTGTAAATCCGTTTTCTGAAACTATTTTTGTGTCGTATTTATTAACCTATTAAATTACGACAAAATGAAACGAGCACTGTTTTTTATGTTGCTGTCCACATGGCTGTCTGCCCCCGCCACATGGGCAGAAGACTTTGTGGTAGACGGTATTTATTACAACATTACTTCGTCGGACGACAAGACGGTCGAAGTTACAACGGGTAATTATTCGGGCGATGTAACCATTCCCGCAACGGTAACGTACGAGGGAAGCGAATACAGGGTTACGTCTATCGGTAAGGATGCTTTTTACGAATGCGACGGCTTGACATCGGTAACGATAGGTAAGAATGTTCAGACTATCGGCTACAGGGCTTTTTACGGTTGCAACCGCTTGACGTCGGTAACGATAGGTAAGAATGTTCAGATTATCGGCAACGATGCTTTTTATCATTGCAACGGCTTGACGTCGGTAACAATTCCTGAGAGTGTTCAGACTATCGGTATCGAGGCTTTTTACGATTGCTACAAATTGACGTCGGTAACAATTCCTGAGGGTGTTCAGACTATCGGCAGAGATGCTTTTTACGGTTGTAGCGGCTTGACGTCGGTAACGATACCCAATAGCGTTACTACTATCGACCTCAGTGCTTTTTCCCAATGCACGAACTTGACGTCGGTAACGATAGGTAAGGGTGTTACCACTATCGGTGTCTATGCTTTTTGTCGTTGCAACAGCTTAACATCGATAACGATAGGTGAGGGTGTTCAGACTATCGGTGGCTATGCTTTTGAGGGTTGCAGCGGCTTGACGTCGGTAACAATTCCTGAAAGTGTTCAGACTATCGGCGAGAGGGCTTTTTACGATTGTAGCGGCTTGACGTCGGTAACCGCTTATAATCCGATACCGGTGGATATTGTAGTAACATATGTATGGGGTTCTCCCTTGGCTTTCGATGGTGTCGATTGTGCCAACTGCAAACTTTACGTACCCAAAGGGTCGGTAGAAGCCTATCGGAATGCCGAAGGGTGGAGCGCGTTCGGAGAGATATTGCCGATAGACGAATCCTCCGCCATTACGGAAATACGACAAGACAACGCCGACGGACACATAACGGTATATAACTTGCAAGGCGTGTTGGTACTCGAATCCGATGATGCCGCAGACCTCAAAACGTTACAGAACGGTGCCTACATCGTGAACGGCAAGAAGATGATAATCGCCCGATAGTGCAACGATGTTGCTGCAAAAGACGATAGGAAAAATCGTTGTAAATAATTTTGACGCGCCGCCCTGCCTTATGTAGGGCGGCTTTTTCGTGTATGTATAAAGGACGTATTTTCCTGAAAAAATTGCAGCCGTGAAGCTACGGGCGGATAGTCATTTCGTCGAGCAGGTAGCTGGCATCGGCGTATTTGTCGATGATAAAGAGAATGTAGCGAATGTCGGTGATGATAGAGCGCTGGTATTCGGGACGATATTGAATGTCGCCGGTGATGCCTTCCCAGTTGCGGTCGAAATTGATGCCCACCAGTTCGCCGCGTGCATTGAGCACGGGGCTTCCCGAGTTTCCGCCGGTGGTGTGGGTGTCGGCAATGAAATCGACCGGCATTTTGCCGTCGCGGTCGGCATAGACGCCGAAATCTTTTTGACGGTAAAGCTCGGAGAGTTTCTCATCGACAGGATAATCTCGGTTTCCCGATTTCACTTTTTCCATCACGCCGTCGAGCGTCGTGCGGCAGTCGTAGGTAATGGCGTTGTACGCGGAGTATGGCAGCACCCGTCCGTAGGTGAGGCGGAGGGTGAAGTTGGCATCGGGGTAAGAGGGCTTGTCGGCGTGCAGCATCAGCAGTCCGTCGATGAATGTTTTGCGGGCGTCGGCGATTTTGTTTTCCGACGGGCGGAGCTGCCGGCCAAGCTGCCTGTATTCATCGACGATGCTTCGGGCATATCGCACCATGCCGTCTTTTTCCAATTCTTTGACAGAGGGGCGTTTCTTCCACTTCTCGTATTTGGACGGATTGGCAAAGAGCGAATTTTTGAACAGGGCATCGACGTAGCGGTCGATGTTGCCTTTGTACCGCTTGTCTATGGTATGGAAAAAAGTCGGGCGATATTCCGGTGCGATGCTGTCGGCATAGAGTTTCAACATCGTTTTGGTGATGGCGCGGTCGGTTTCGGGTGAATAGTTTTTGTCGTAGAAACGGCGATAGCGGTTGTCGAACTCGGCGAGAGCCGCAGCGCGCGCCGTCGGGTCGCTGCCGTCGAGAGCCGCTTTCAGTGCGGTGAAGTCGGTGGGTACGCGGCTGCACTCGGTGCCTGTCCACAAGGCTTCGAGGAGGTATTGCATGCGGCGTTTGAGCGAGGCTCGGTTTTTTACCTCGTGGGCGATGATATCGGCGGCTTCGCGGTAGGTTTGTATATCGTTGTCCCAGCCCCAGTTTATCAGTTCGTTCATCTGCCGCTCTTTCAGGTATTCGGTCGATTGCCGCTCTATCATGATGTTCATGCCGCGGCTGCTTTTGTAGCTGTTCGACGAAGAGGCGTATTTGCCGGCATACTGGATATATACCTGCGGGTCGGCAAGCATCTTGTCGAGCATGCTCCATTGGCGGGCTTCACGTACGGCAATCCGTATGCGGTTGTCGATGTTTTTGCGCTCGAGCACTTCTGTCGGTGTATAGTAGCGGTCGGTGCGACCCGGAAAACCCATAAGCATCACGAAATCGTTTTCTTCAACACCGTGCGTGGTGAGGTCGAAATATTTTTTCGGACGCAGCGGTACATTTGCCGGACTATATGGAGCGGGGTTGCCGAGCGAGTCGGCATAGATGCGGAAAATCGAAAAATCGCCCGTGTGGCGCGGCCATATCCAGTTGTCGGTATCGCCGCCGAACTTGCCGATAGACGATGGCGGTGCGCCGACCATGCGCACGTCGGAATAAGTCTTTTGCGTGAACATATAGTACCGGTTGCCGCCGTAAAAAGGTTTTATCACGACCGAGATGCCCGGCAGCGATGTCAGGGAGTCGCCGGCTCTTTCCCGAGCCAGACGGTTGAGAAACGGCTCGGAGAGATATTTCATTTCGATGCGGCTCGTGTCTTTTTTCAACGCCTCTTCCACGTAGTCGGTAACCTCTTCGATTTTTTCGATGAATGTAACCGTCAGTCCGGGATTAGGAAGTTCCTCGTCTCGGTTTTTAGCCCAGAATCCTTTGTCGAGCAGGTTGTTATCGACGGTGCTGTGGCTCTGTATGTAGTCGTATCCGCAATGGTGGTTGGTGAGCACGAGTCCGTAAGGCGAAATGACTTCGCCGGTGCAGCCTTGTCCGAAAATGACGACGGCATCTTTCAGCGACACCGAGTCGGGGTGGTAAATGTCTTCGGCGCAGATTTCAAGCCCCAAACCCTTCATCTGTTCAAAATTTTGCTGCTTCAGCAGCGGCAGCAGCCACATGCCTTCGTCGGCGCGGACAACGGTGGCGAAAAGGAGGCAGAAACAAAGAAACGACGCGCGAAGAGGTGTTTTCATAAAAAATCGTTTGTGATGAATGCAAAGCGAATATGGCAATTTTTTTTTGCCCGTGCAAATATTGCACCTGTAAAATTTCTTAAGCAGAGTTTGCCGGAGCGGCGGTATCTGCCTTATGTTCTGTTCAGACCCTTCTCTCGAATATCGAGGCGCATTTTATGCGGCGGTGGAAGCAAATATATTTGTTTGCGGTATGGATTTTCAAAAAAAATGATTATCTTAGCCATGTCATTTTCGATAAACGTATTTATGGACAAAAACCGATATTGTGTAATTCTGGCGGGCGGGGTCGGCAGTCGCTTCTGGCCGTCGAGCCGCATGGAGCGCCCGAAACAGTTTCTCGATTTTTTCGGTATGGGACGTTCGTTGTTGCAGATAACTTACGACCGTTTTTCCTCGATTGTGCCGAAAGAGAATATTTTTATTTCCACTCACGAACAGTATCTCGACATGGTGCGGGAGCAGCTGCCCGACGTGCCGCGCGAACGCATATTGGCGGAGTCGCAGCGGCGCAACACGGCGCCGTGTGTGGCATGGGCGGCGTATCACGTGCGTGCGCTCGACCCCGATGCGGTAATGGTGGTTACCCCTGCCGACCACATGATTGCGAGCGAAGCGGCTTTTCGCGACGCCATTTTGCAGGGTATGGATTTTGTGGAGGATTTTCCTTCGCTGCTCACGCTGGGCATCAAGCCGACGCGGCCTGAAACGGGATTCGGCTACATACAGGTGGGCGACGGATCGTCGGGGGCTATACGTCCCGTAAAAACGTTTACCGAGAAACCCAATCGCGACTTGGCGCAGGTGTTTGTCGATAGCGGCGAATTTTTTTGGAATGCGGGTATTTTCATTTGGAAAGCACAAACGGTAATCGATGCTTTCAAACAATATCTGCCGGAAATTTCGCAGCGCTTCGAGAGCTGTGTGGAGAGTTTCGGCCGTGCCGACGGGGTGGAGGCGGTGCAGCAGCAGTTGGCTGCCTGTCCCAATATTTCAATCGACTACGGCATCATGGAGAAATCGTCGAACGTGTATGTGCTTTGTTCCAACTTCGGGTGGAGCGATGTGGGTACATGGGGAGCCCTTTATGAACTGGCGCAGAAAGATGCCTGCGAAAACGCCGTGCTGCACGGACGGTCGATATGTTACGACAGCCACCGCAACGTGGTGGCGGCTGCCGACGGAAAGTTGGTGATACTCGAAGGGTTGGAAGATTATATCGTAACCGATTCGGACGATGTGCTGCTCGTGTGCCGCCGTTCGGAGGAGCAGCGTATACGACAGTTTGTCAATGATGCCAAGACTCGCTTCGGAAACGAATATGTATAAGATGCCGTTTTCTGTCCGCCGACGGCGGGCAAAAAAATTGTGTTTTTTCTTCGCGTTGTTTGGCGTATGGGGCGCTGTGTCTGTGCCGCTTTCCGGACAGACGGCTGCCGACAGTGCGCGTATCGTCGAAGTGCTTGCCATGCCGTTTGCCGCCTCCGACCCGCAGGGCTCGGAAATGACGGCGATAGCGTCGCTGTTCATCGGTGCGCCATACGTGGGCGGCACGCTCGAAGGCGACACGGCGGAGAGCCTCAAAATCAATCTGCATGCATTCGATTGCACGACGTTCGTCGAGACCGTTCTGGCTTTGGCGCGTACCCGTTCGTTCGGGCAGCGCACTGTCGAAGCCTATGCTGCGCAGTTGCGGAATATCCGCTATCGCAGCGGCATCATCGACGGCTACCTGTCGCGCCTTCACTATTTCAGCGAATGGATAGCCGACAACGAACGGTGGGGCAGCGTCGTGGAGGTGAGCCGGCAAGCCGGCGGGGTGTGCGACACGCTGCACCTCTCATTTATGAGCACTCATGCCGACCTCTATCCTGAGTTGGCCGGCGACCCGCAGCAGCGGGCGCGCATTCGTGCGCAGGAACGCCGTTTGTCAGGGACAGCATTTTATTATGTTCCCGCTTCCCGCATCGATACCGCAACGCTCGCCGCGATACACGACGGCGACATCATCGCCTTTACTACGGCAATAGCGGGGCTCGATATCGCCCACGTAGGTATAGCCTGTTGCCGCGACGGCGAGGTGCATCTTCTGCACGCTTCATCGTCGGCGGGGCGCGTGCTGCTCGACTCCCGCCCGCTGACGCAGCAGCTGCAAGAGATGCGACGCTTCACGGGCATACGCATTATTCGCCCCTGTCTGTGCGAAAATCCGATAAAATAATTCTGATTTATATTCTGTATCGCCGTAAAAGATGCTTCGGTAGCCTCTTTTAATACTTGATACGGAAGATTTTTTTGATGGCGCGGTACAGTTCGCCGAGCCAGAAAATAACCGAAGTCGAAGCGATGATGCACCCCCAGTCGGCAAGCGACAGCGGTACGACATTGAACATCTGTCCGCCCACTGTTACGATGAGAATCTGTCCCACCAGTATGACAACCGATACGGTGAGGAACGAAGTGCTCTGCCGCAGTTGTCGCAGGGCGGAGCGGCTTGTCGCAAAGGCTTTGGCATTAAACATATTCCAAAATTGGAACAGGACGAATACCGTGAAAAATACCGTCAGTTCGTAGGTGGATAAGGCGTCGGGAACAGCCTCGAAG
This sequence comes from uncultured Bacteroidales bacterium, assembly GCA_947589325.1. Lineage (GTDB taxonomy): Bacteria > Bacteroidota > Bacteroidia > Bacteroidales > UBA11471 > Caccoplasma. The sequence goes on from CANQAM010000017.1 coordinate 29,981, forward strand.
CGGAAGTAGTCGGCAAAGAATGTCCCGATGCTGAATTGCAGCGGCGACGTGAAATCTTCGTATTTGAAATACTGCAACAGTCCGAACAGCACGAAAACGAAAAACAGTCCGATGCCCACGATGTCGGTCATCATCGGTTTGGTAATGATGAAATCGCTTTGCCGGCGCGGCTTGTTCTCCATCACCCGTTCGTTGGGCGGCAGCGATGCCAGCGCCATGGCGGCGAAAGTATCCATGATGAGGTTCACCCACAACATCTGCGTAACGGTGAGCGGCGACTCCGTGCCGAGAAACGCTCCGATGAACACGATGAGACAGGCGGCTACATTGACGGTCATCTGGAAAAGCAGGAAGCGCTGTATGTTTTGGTAGAGCGAGCGCCCCCACATTACCGCGCGGGTGATGCTGTGGAACGAGTTGTCGAGAATCGTGATGCTGCTCGCCTCTTTGGCGACCGTCGTGCCGTCGCCCATCGACAGCCCCACTTGGGCGGCGTTGAGGGCGGGCGCATCGTTGGTGCCGTCGCCGGTTACCGCCACCACTTCGCCCATGCTTTGCAGCAGCCGCACGAGGCGTTCCTTGTCCATCGGGCGGGCGCGCGAGATGATTTTCAGGTCGGGCAGGCGGCGCAGCAGTTCTTCGTCGGAAGTGGCGGCAAATTCCACGCCCGTCGTGATGTTGCGGTCGCCGTCGCCGGGCAGCCACAACCCGATTTGTCTGCCTATTTCCCGTGCCGTTCCCGGAGTGTCGCCCGTAACGATTTTTACCGCCACGCCGGCGCGGAGGCACGATTGTATGGCAGCCGGCACGTCGCTGCGCACGGGGTCGGAAATGGCGACGATGCCGATGAACGTCAAATCGACATTGTACAGCCGTCCGTCGGCGAAATGCGGTGCATCGTCGTCGAGTATCTGGTAGGCGAATCCGAGTGTGCGCATGGCTTGCGACTGGTAGGCGAGCAGCTGTTTATCGACCGCCGGTTTGTATTCGGCAGCCGGTACGATGCCGTCGGCGGTAATCACCCGCCGGCTTTCGCCCAAAACGATTTCGGGCGCACCTTTCACGTAAAGCACTTTTTTGCCGAGCAGCGGCGAGCGCACGATGCTTGCCATGTATTTGCGTTCCGTCGAAAATGTCAATTGGTCGGTCGTTTCTGCCGCCTCCCGCAAGGCAAGATAATCTTCGCCCTGCGCTTGCAGCCAGAGCAGCAGCGCGCCTTCCGTCGGGTTGCCGATGGCTTTTGTCTTGCCGTCGCCCGACGTTTCGAGGTAGGCGGTCGTGTTGGCGGCGATGCCTTCCCGTATGACATTGCTCAATTCGTCGCGGGAGAGCTGCTGCCCTTTCAATCCCCAGAAATTCGTTTCGTGCACCCGCATCTGGTTTTGCGTGAGCGTTCCCGTCTTGTCGGTGCAGATGACGGTTACCGCGCCCATCGTTTCGCAGGCGTGCATTTTGCGCACGAGGTTGTTGGTGGCGAGCATGCGTTTCATACTCAACGCCAAACTCAATACGATACTCATGGGCAGCCCTTCGGGCAGCGAAACGACCACTAAGGTAACCGCTATCATCAAGGTCTGGAAAATGTAGGCGACCATCTCCATGCCGGAGGGGTCGGGAGTATTCACGAAGAAGATAAGCAGCCGTACCGCCACGATGAGCAGGGCGGTTGTCGCTCCGGCGATGGTGAGGAAGCGGCCCAGCTTGTCGAGCTGTCTGTTCAGCGGCGTTTTGGTATCGTTCTGTATTTGCGAACCGGTATATACTTTCCCGTATTCGGTAGCGTCGCCCACAGCCGTAACGCGGCACATTCCGTGGCCATCGACCACCGTCGTGCCTTTCATCACTTCGTTCGAGGGGTAGGTGGCATCGGTGTCGAAGTCGGCTTCGACGGTCGTTTTCGATACCACCGGTTCGCCGGTGAGCGTCGATTCGTTGATTTGCAGCGACACGCTTTCGAGCAGTTCGCCGTCGGCGGGTACTTCTTCTCCTAATTCGAGGACGACGACATCGCCCACGACGACCTCTTTTTTCAAAATTTCATGTATGGCGCCGTTGCGCACGACCTTCACGGGAATATCGTCGTTTACCTGATTGAGTATATCGAATTTCTTGTTCGCACTCAGCTCGAACAAAAATCCCACCACCGTTGCCAGCACTACGGCAACGAAGATGCCGGCCGGCTCGAAAAACACCGACGCCCCTTTGCCGAGGCGCACGTATTCATATACCGATACGGCGACCGACATCAGAAATGCCACGACTAATATGCGGATAATCGGGTCTTTGAATTTTTCCAAAAACAGAATCCATGCCGATGTTTTCTTGGGCGGCGTGAGCACGTTGGCGCCGTGCCGCCGGCGGCTTTCTTCCACTTGTTCGGCGGTAAGTCCGGTGTAGGTATGCGTATGTTCCATGACACTTTTTGAAAAACGGTGCAAATATATAATATTCTCAACAAACAATTCGCCGGAAAGTGCGCGAAAACAAAAATGTAAAATTGTAATATGACGGGTGCCGCCCCCGATTCGGAGCGGCACTCGTGTATGCGTGGTGAAAAATCAATAAACCAACGAAATATTGTCTATCCAGAAGCGGGTGCCTACGGCGCCGATGAAAGCCCCCTTGTCGCCCGACGAAATGCGGAGCATCAGGTGGGTGGGCGTGGCGTCGGGTTCTGCCCAGCCAACGACTTGGATAGGCACGTTTTTCCCTTTGCTGTTGGTCGTGTAGCGCGGACCGTCGGGCAGCAGCAGCGCCATATCTTCGATGTAGTAAGGCTCGTTGCTGATGTCGCCGTAATAAATGGGTATGCGGAAACCGTTTTGCCATTCCTCCACCGATTCGCTGAATTTGTAATAGCCTGTTCCTACCCGTCGGGCGTAGATGTTGCCGTCTTCGTCTTCCCACCGCTGTATGAGGTAGAGGCTGATTTCGGCGTTGTCTTTCCCTTCGATTTTGGAGGGGCGTTTCAGTCCGGTGGCTTTTATCACCTGATCGGCGAGCGACAGTTTGTAGTCGAGTTGCAGGGCTTTGGGGCGTTGCGTGAACGGTATTCCCTGATCGATTTTTTCCTGCGGATTTTTGGCGTTTTTTATCGGTTCGCAGGCAGCTCCCAAATAGATGGAGCCGGTAACCACGACCGTGATATTGACGATGCCCAATGCCTTGCAGGAGTCTTTGATGACTTCGAGGCGGGCGCAGAGATTGCCCGGCTCTCGTTCTTCGGGAAAGACGGTTACGCTTACCTTGTCGATGCCTACCGGCGATGCCCATACGCTCGACGACCCCCATGGCGAGTCGCTTGCGCCGCGCACCCACGGGCGGGCTTTCGTGAGCGTCTGTGTCGGTGCCATGTGGTAGCACTTTTTCGTGGCTCCTCCCAGTATGGCGGCTTCTTTGATGATACGTGTCGTCCAGTGTTCCATGTCGCCGTAGGGCAGGAGTTCCACCCGTTCGGCAGGGCTTTCCTGCGCGTATGATGAAAGGGCGCAGAGAAGCAGGGCAATCGACAAGGCAAGATGTTTCATATCGGAACGTTTTTCGTTTTTTGACGTCGGGATTAGCGGCCGGCGCGTTTGCGCTCGATTTCGTCGAGAATGATTTTGCGTATGCGCAGGTGGTGCGGGGTTACTTCGAGATATTCGTCTTCCTTGATGTATTCGAGCGACTCTTCGAGGCTCATGATGACGGGCGGAATGATGTGCGCCTTTTCGTCGGCGCCCGAAGCCCGCATATTGGTGAGTTTTTTCGACTTGGTAACGTTCACCACGATGTCGCCCTCTTTGGCGTTTTCGCCGACGACCTGTCCGGCATACACCTCTTCCTGCGGGAAGATGAAGAACCGCCCGCGGTCTTGCAGCTTGTCGAGGGCGTAGGCATACACCGTGCCCGCTTCCATGGCGATGAGCGAACCGTTGGTGCGGCGGTCGATGTCGCCTTTCCACGGCTGGTATTCGAGAAAGCGGTGCGCCATGATGGCTTCGCCGGCAGAGGCGGTGAGCACGTTGTTGCGCAGCCCGATGATGCCGCGCGAGGGAATGGAAAATTCGAGATGTATGCGGTCGCCCTGCGTGTCCATCGACAGCAGGTCGCCTTTGCGGCGGGTCACCATGTCTATCATTTTGCTGGAATACTCTTCGGGCACGTTGATGGTGAGCTGTTCCACCGGCTCGCATTTCACGCCGTCGATTTCCTTCACGATGACTTGGGGCTGCCCCACTTGCAGCTCGTAGCCTTCGCGGCGCATGGTTTCGATGAGAATGGAGAGGTGCAGCACGCCGCGACCGTAGACGTTCCACACGTCGGAGTCGGGCGCTTTTTCCACCCGCAGGGCGAGGTTGCGTTCCAACTCTTTGGCGAGGCGGTCGGCGATGTGGCGCGAGGTAACGTATTTGCCGTCGCGGCCGAAGAAAGGCGAATCGTTGTTGGTGAAAGTCATCGACATGGTAGGCTCGTCGATAGCGATACGGGGCAGCGGCTCCGGCGTTTCGGGGTCGGCTATGGTGTCGCCTATCTCGAAGCCCTCGATGCCCACCAGTGCGCAGAGTTCGCCGGAGGCGGTGCACTCCGTCCGCGTACGGCTCATGCCCTCGAAAGTCAGCAATTCTTTGATGTGCTGTTTCACAATGGAGCCGTCGCGGCGGCAGAGGGCGATTTCTTGTCCCTCGTGCAGCTCGCCGCGATGTACGCGCCCGATAGCTATCCGTCCCACGTACGACGAAAAGTCGAGCGAGGTAATGAGCATTTGTGCTGCCCCTTCGAGGCATTGGGGCGCGGGGATATGTTCGATAATGGTGTCGAGCAGTACGGTGATGTTGTCGGTCGGCTTGCGCCAGTCGGTGGACATCCAGTTCTGTTTGGCAGAGCCGAAAATGGTCGGGAAGTCGAGCTGTTCTTCGGTGGCGTCGAGGTTGCACATCAGGTCGAACACCATTTCCTGCACCTCGTCGGGGCGGCAGTTCTGCTTATCCACCTTGTTGATGACGACAATCGGTTTCAGCCCTATCTGTATCGCCTTTTGCAGCACGAAGCGCGTCTGCGGCATCGGACCCTCGAAAGCATCGACGAGCAGCAGGCAGCCGTCGGCCATATTCAGCACCCGTTCCACCTCGCCGCCGAAGTCGGCGTGCCCCGGGGTGTCGATGATGTTTATCTTGTAGTCTTTGTAACGAATGGAAACGTTTTTCGAGAGAATCGTGATGCCGCGTTCCCGTTCGAGGTCGTTGTTGTCGAGAATGAGTTCCCCTGCATTTTGATTGTCGCGGAAAAGCCGTCCTGCCATTAACATCTTATCGACCAGCGTCGTTTTGCCGTGATCGACGTGTGCAATAATGGCGATATTCCGGATATTCTGTTGTTGCATACCTTAAAAATTTTTCCTGTGCGGAAATCGTTTTATCCGCTTCCGCAAATTTCCGGCGGCAAAGGTACGATAAAAACGGAATAATCGCGAAGAAAATCAATCTGATTTTTATATCTTTCGGCCAGAATTTTCAATAAGGGCGCAATATTAGAGAATAAAAATTTTTTCAATTCAAAAAAAGATTGTACCTTTGTCCCCGCATTCCCGAAGCGGAGTGACGATGGCGGGGTAGCTCAGCTGGTTAGAGCGTCGGATTCATAACCCGGAGGTCACGAGTTCAATTCTCGTCCCCGCTACGATTTTTAAGGCTGTCTTCCGCAAAAGGAAAACAGCCTTTTTTGTGTAAGCCTATGAAGATTTTGAATCGCTTGTAGAAAGGATTATAGCCCGTTTTTTTCTGTCGGTAAAAAATCCGATTTTTTTTCTTTTTCTTAAAATTTTCTCCAAAAAATTTGTGATATTCGAATAAATTTGAAAACTTTGCAGGCGCGAAGATAATGTAAAATTTTCGGATATACAATTTTATATACCAATTTAATAAGAAACAACATGAAAAAGATTTTATTTTCCGTCGCCCTGCTTATGGGCGGCATGGCTGTCGTTTCGGCGCAGAGTATTACGCCGGTAATATCCGGAAGCCTTGAACTCATGCCGAAAATCTATTCTTACGACGAAGCAAAATTTTATGCCAAAATTTATGCCGACGACGAACACGACCACGTGGTGTCATACTCCATTTTGGACGACGATTTCAAAGTCGTTCACGAAATTCCGGCTCCTACCGGCGGCAAGCTGGAAGTGTATAATTTGGTAGAATACCGCACACTGGTGATTACCCCAACCGATACTGCTGTTTATGATGACTTATATAGTAAAGTATTGGACTATCTTTCCTATAATAAAGGTATCTCTGTGTCCGAAGATTATATACTGACCATCGATGATTGCAACAGTTATTTTGACAATAATGGGTTTGAAATAGATTCCACCTATACCGACAAAGTCGGTCGCACCTATTTTGTTTGGGGATACTATGCCTATTACGATTACAACATAAATGAAAGGGTCTATACGAAATATCCGACAGAATATTATTGTTTGGAATACGGGAAACTGTATCGGGTAGGAATGGATTACGGCACCCGCTATACCGGTGATTGGAAAGAACCCGAGAAATATGATGGGGAAAATGTTCGTGAAAAAATTCTGAAATTTGCCTTGTTGATAGATGTCGATGTAGATATTCCGGGAAGCGGCTATGAGACGGATCTTGCTTTTACACAAACCCTATTCAATAACGATGAGAAATATGAACTTCTCGTCAATAAATATGTCATCAAAGCCGGAGAACCGTATGAACGGGATCGAGACGGCGACGGAGAAATAGATCAGAAAGAGACATACTATCAGGCAGTATGCGATTCATGGGAAATCGTTTCCGAAGACGGTACGACGTTGTTCTCGCAGAAAGTGGAAGATGGATACGAGGGGTATAATTTCTATATTTATAGATTCAAGGACAATTTTTACTTATACGACCGCGAGCAACTCTACCGCATCGACAAAGAGAGCAGTTCGTTGCAGGAAATCGCCATGCCTACCGGTATGAAGATGTTTCCCACTCTCGCCCGTCCTTCCGATGAAATCACCATCGAGTTCGAGCCGTCTGCCGACAATACCGTACGCACCCTCTCGGTAAGCGACGCTTCCGGCCGCACGGTGGAACAGCGTACTGTCGCACCCGATGCCTCCCGCATTACCGTAAGCGCACGCCGCTTTCATGCTGGCACCTACATATTCACCCTCACCGAAAACGGCAAGCAGGTGGATAACGGCAAAATCATCGTCAAATAAAAAGTATACGGGGATATTTCCTTAATCGATGCTTTTTTCAGAAGCCACCCGACCGTCGGTCGGGTGGCTGTTTTTTAACAGCCTTGCATCATGCAAACAGCCCCGAAAGATTCCTTTCGGGGCTGTTCGTTTTTCGACAGAGCGTATCATTAATATGCCCGGGCGAAAAGTACGCGGCGAGCCGACGGCTTGCCGGTTACCATGCATTTGCCCGGCGTGGTGTCGCCCTCCAACGGTATGCAGCGTATGGTGGCTTTGGTTTCGTCCTTGATGCGCTCTTCGGTTTCAGGCGTGCCGTCCCAGTGCGCCAAGATGAATCCGCCTTTTTCGATTTGCTCCTTGAACTCGTCGTAGGTATCGACTTTGAAAATGTTGGCGGCGCGGAAATCGAAGGCTTTTCGGTAGATGTTTTTCTGTATGTCGGCGAGCAGCTCCTTGACGTACTGTTCGATGTTGTCGCAGCTGCGGGTCTCTTTTTCGAGCGTATCGCGGCGCATCACCTCGATAGTATTGTTTTCGAGGTCGCGGCCGCCCATGACCAGACGCACGGGAACGCCTTTCAGTTCGTAATCGGCGAATTTGAATCCCGGACGTTTGTTTTCGGCGTTGTCGTATTTCACCGATATGCCCAGCTCTTTAAGGCGGGCAACGATGCCGGCGGCTTTTTCATCGATTTTCGCCAACTGCTCGGCATTTTTATAGATAGGCACGATGACGACCTGTATCGGCGCCAGTTTCGGCGGCAGCACAAGACCGTTGTCGTCGGAGTGCGACATGATGAGCGCACCCATCAGACGGGTCGATACGCCCCACGAGGTCGCCCATACGTATTCGGGCTGGTTGTCTTTATTGACGAACTGCACGTCGAAAGCCTTGGCGAAATTCTGTCCCAAGAAGTGCGACGTGCCCGACTGCAACGCCTTGCCGTCCTGCATCAGGGCTTCGATGGTGTAGGTCTCGACGGCGCCGGCAAAACGCTCGTTCGCCGACTTCACGCCCTTGATTACCGGCATCGCCATGTAGTTTTCGGCAAAGTCGGCATACACGTTGAGCATCTTCACGGCTTCGGCTTCTGCCTCCTCGCGGGTGGCGTGGGCGGTATGCCCTTCCTGCCAGAGAAATTCGGCGGTGCGCAGAAAAAGACGGGTGCGCATTTCCCAACGCATGACGTTTGCCCACTGGTTGCAAAGTATGGGGAGGTCGCGGTACGACTGTATCCAGTTTTTATACGTGCTCCATATAATGGTTTCCGACGTGGGGCGGATAATCAACTCTTCTTCGAGGCGGGCGGCGGGATCGACCACGACGCCGGAACCGTCGGAGGCGGTTTTCAGGCGGTAGTGGGTTACCACGGCGCACTCTTTGGCAAAACCTTCCACGTGTTCGGCTTCGCGGCTCAGAAACGATTTCGGAATGAGCAGCGGGAAATAGGCATTGACGTGCCCCGTTTCCTTGAACATGTCGTCGAGCTGCCGCTGCATTTTTTCCCATATCGCGTATCCGTAAGGCTTTATCACCATGCAGCCGCGCACGGCGGACTGCTCCGCCAAATCGGCTTTCACCACCAAGTCGTTATACCACTGCGAATAGTTTTCGCTGCGTTTGGTCAGGTCTTTCAATTCTGTTGCCATATCGTTTTTATATTTTCATCTTCATTCGGCGTGCAAAGGTACAAAAAGATGCGCCAAGATTTTTCCGAACGGGAAATTATTTTTCGCGGTATTACCGGCGGCGTGCCGCATGGCGTACCAAAGCGTCGGAGGGAATGAAATAGATTTCGGTGCGGCGGTTGGTTTCGCGCCCGCGATAGGTGTCGTTTCGGGCAAGCGGCTCGCCGGCTCCCCGACCCAATGCGGCGACTTCCATACCGGCGGCAGCAAAAAAGGCGGCAGCCGACTCGGCGCGCCGGTCGGAAAGCTGCTGCAAGTAGTCGGACGAACCTGTGTCGTCGGTATGCACCGCCACGACGATGCGGCAGTCGGTCGCAACCGGAGGCAGAAGTTTTTTCAGCAAGATTTTGCCGGCATCGCTTACCGCCGTGTCGCCGCCGGCGAAAAGACGGGCGGACGGCACGATGACGCAGGCTATCACGCTGTCGCGCACGGCAACGACTTCGCCCGCGCAGAGCGATGTTAGCCGCTCGATTTCCTGCTGCATACGCGCCCGCACGGCGGGTTTGGTCTTGGGGGTAAGCGTGAGCTGCGCTATATATCCGTTTATCGCCGACGCCGGCGGAGCGGCGAAAGGCACATTCGTTTTCTGCCCCTGCGCCGTCATCGGCAGGAGGCAGAGCAAAAGGGTAAGAACCGGATAAAAGAACAGGCGGCGCATCGGTTGTCAGTTTTCAAAAATTCCAAGCGATTCGCAATAATCCAATTCGCCCTGCACGACGGTGGCAATATCGTCGTCGGAGAGCGTGTATATCGCCTCCTTTCGGGCTTGCGCAGCCACATACTCCGTGAGTTCGTCATCGACGATGTCCACCTCTTGTTCGGTGTTTTCGTCGAGCAATCCGCGCGACTCGTAATAGTCGTACACCAAGTCGATGATATAGTTTATCTCGTCGTCGGTAAGGGCGAGCGACGGATTTTTCCTGCGGATAAAGGCTACCGACGCATCTTCGTCGTATTCAAACAAATCGTCTTTTTTCGGGGACATAGTCGTAGAGTTTATTTCCGACGGTAAAGATACGCAAGTCGCACGGCATATACAAACGGTGCGGAAACTTTTTTATTCGAGAAGCGTGCCGGCGGGCGGAAAAATCACGCGGCACTTCGCTCGCTGTCGAGTTGGGCGCGCGACTTGCTCTGCGTAACGAAATAGACGCCGGCAAAGATAAGCAGCACCGCCATACCGCTTTTCACGCCGAAGACACTCAACCCCATCGCCACCGAAACGACGGTCGCCACGACGGGCTGGGCATAGTTGTACATACTGATGATGGTGGGTCGCAGCAGGTGCTGCCCTGTCGTCATAAAGAGATACGAGAGGAACGTGGCTCCGAACACGATGTAGAGAACACGCCACCAAAGCGAGAAAGGCATGGCGAGGTAATCGACCGCCACGATGTCGCGCGCCGAAACGGGCAGGAAGAAAATCGAGGCGAAAAGAAAAAGCCACTTGCTCACGGTTACGGGCGAGTAGCGCGATATAAGTCCTTTGAACAACGTGAGATAGATGCAAAAACTTACCTGTGCCAAGAAACAGAGCAGGTTGCCCAGCGTGCTGCTGCCATTGCCGCCGGAGGCGTGGGCGGCATTACCCGCGATGAGTATCAGCGCGCCCGATATGCCGAGTGCGATGCCGATGACTTTTTTCCACGTAATCGGTTCGCGCAGGAACAGGGCAGCCAGTATCATGGTGATGATGGGCGGCGTGGAGGTGATAATGGAGGCATCGATGGGCGACGTGAGCGAAAGTCCGTAAATGAACATGCCCTGATTGAATGTGATGCCCAAAAGCGCCGCGAAGATGAAGCGAATCTTGTCGCGACGGGGCACATGTTCGTGCGGGAGGAAAAGCGACAATATCCAAAAGGCGCCGCACGCCCCGAGCATACGGTATGCGGTAACGGCGTTTGCCGAAAGCGAGAGCAGCGCCTCTTTGCCTATCGGCGCATTCAGCCCCCAAATGATGTTGGCGGCAAGCAGGGCAACGTGCCCTTTCCACGAATGGTCCCCGTTTTTCATTAATCCCTTATCAAAAACCGGTGCAAAGATAGTGCAAACCTGCGGAATGCAAAAAGTTTTTTTTGTTCTTTATTTCGGTTTCAAATTTTTATAGCCCTAACATTGCTATCCGAAATTCGATGCCTATGCCATAAAACAGAGCAGGGTACACCCGTATGGAGTGTACCCTGCTTTCCTATATTTGCCTGAAACTTGTGACACGGTAGAGTTTCAGTTGCGGAATACCAGTCCGGTAGCATCGGCGTCGATGACGATAGGCCGGCTCTTATCGACCTTCTGTGCCAGCAAATCTTTCGACAGTTGGTTGAGTACATAGCGGTGAATAACCCGTTTGACAGGGCGCGCACCGAACTGCGGGTCGTAGCCTTCGCGGGCGATGAAGTCGAGCGCCGCCGGCGAAACGTCGAGTTTCACGTCGTTCGCCTCCAACATCTTGGCGATGCCGCGAAGCTGCATCGAAACGATTTCGCGGATTTCGTCCTTGTCGAGCGGCGTAAACATAATCGTCTCGTCGATACGGTTGAGGAACTCGGGGCGTATGCTCTGTTTGAGCAACTCCAAGACCTGCGTTTTCGTCCGTTCGATAATCTCCTCTTTGTTCGCGGCGTTAATATGTTCGAAGTTTTCGCGTATGAGCTGCGAACCCATGTTGGAGGTCATGATGATAATCGTATTTTTGAAGTTCACCAACCGCCCTTTGTTGTCGGTAAGCCGTCCGTCGTCAAGCACTTGCAGCAGGATATTGAAGATGTCGGGGTGCGCTTTTTCGATTTCATCGAACAACACGACGGAATAGGGCTTGCGGCGTATGGCTTCGGTGAGCTGTCCGCCCTCCTCGTAGCCGACGTATCCGGGAGGCGACCCGATGAGGCGGGTTACGCTGAACTTGTCCTGATACTCGCTCATGTCGATGCGGGTCATCATATTCTCGTCGTCGAACAGATATTCCGCCAAGGCTTTCGCCAGTTCGGTCTTTCCGACACCGGTCGTTCCCAAGAAGATGAACGAACCGATAGGACGGCGCGGGTCGCTCAGTCCGGCGCGGCTGCGGCGTACGGCGTCGGCAACGGCGCGTATGGCTTCGTCCTGTCCCACGACCCGACGGTGCAGTTCTTCTTCGAGGTGCAGCAGTTTTTCTTTTTCGCTCTGCATCATCTTCTTTACGGGGATTCCCGTCCAACGCGACACGACGTCGGCAATGTCGTCGGCATCGACTTCCTCCTTTATCAAGGCGCTGCCGCCCTGATGTTGGCGCAGCTGTTCCTGCACCGCTTTTATTTCGTCTTCTTTGGCGCGGATTTTACCGTAGCGTATTTCCGCTACTTTTTCGTAGTTGCCTTCGCGCTCGGCGCGGTCGGCTTCGAAGCGCAGATTTTCGATGTCGATTTTGTTCTGCTGTATCTTTTCGTGCAGCTCTTTCTCGGCTTTCCACTGCGCTTTGTAACGGCTCTCCTCCTCTTTGAGGTCGGCTATTTCTTTTCCCAACGATTCGATTTTCGCCGTATCGTTTTCGCGTTTGATGGCTTCGCGTTCGATTTCCAACTGCTTGATGCGGCGGGATATTTCGTCGAGCTCCTGCGGCACCGAATCGACTTCGAGGCGCAGTTTGGCGGCGGCTTCGTCCATCAGGTCTATCGCCTTGTCGGGCAGGAAACGGTCGGTGATGTACCGTTCCGACAGGCGCACGGCGGCGATGATGGCGTCGTCTTTGATACGCACCTTGTGGTGATTTTCGTAGCGCTCTTTCAATCCGCGCAGTATGGAAATGGTGCTCAACTCGTCCGGCTCATCGACCATGACGATTTGGAACCGCCGCTCGAGCGCCTTGTCTTTCTCGAAATACTTCTGGTACTCGTCGAGCGTGGTGGCGCCGATAGCGCGCAGCTCGCCCCGTGCCAGTGCCGGTTTCAGAATGTTGGCGGCGTCCATGGCGCCCTCGCCCTTGCCGGCACCCACCAAAGTGTGTATTTCGTCGATGAACAAAATGATTTCGCCGTCGGCTTTTATCACTTCATTGACAACGGCTTTGAGCCGCTCTTCGAACTCGCCTTTGTATTTTGCGCCGGCAATCAGCGCCCCCATGTCGAGCGAAAAAATCTGTTTCGATTTCAGATTTTCGGGCACGTCTCCCCGCACGATACGGTGCGCCAGACCTTCGGCGATAGCCGTTTTTCCGGTACCGGGTTCGCCGATGAGTATGGGGTTGTTCTTGGTGCGGCGGCTCAATATCTGCAAGACGCGGCGTATCTCCTCGTCGCGACCGATGACGGGGTCGAGCTTGCCCGAGCGGGCGCGCTCGTTCAGGTTGATGGCATACTTGCTCAGCGAGTCGTAGGTGTCTTCGGCAGACGCCTCTTTCACGCTCTGCCCCTTGCGCAGCTCCGCAATGGCGGCGCCCAACTCTTTTTCGGATATGCCGGCGTCCTGCATCAACACCGATGCGCGGCACTTTGTCTGCAATATCGCCATGACGACGGCTTCGAGCGGTACAAAGCGGTCGCCCAATCCCGACGAATAATCGACGGCTTTCTGCAACGCCTTTTCGCTGTCCTGACTGAGATAAGGCTCGCCGCCGCTCACACGCGGCAGCGACGCGATGTCGCGATCGAGCGCCGATTTCAGCATCGCCACGTTTACCCCCGACTTTTGGAACAGGTAGGAAACAACGCTCTCGCCCGCCTCCATGGCACCCCGCAGCAGATGCGACGGCTCGATGGCTTGCTGGCTCTGCCCGCGCGCCAACTCCACCGCTTTCTGCACGGCTTCTTGCGACTTGATGGTGAAATTGTTGAAGTTCATATATCGTTCTCCTTTCTTTTTTCAACTTAATTTTGCTTTTCTATCCGCAAAGAAAATGCCATGTCGAAAATGCGACAATTCGTCTGTTTATCAATCGATTAATATGACAAAACGACACTGCCGGAAAACCACCGGAATGTTAATCGGCACAAAAACTTCCGATTAGGCATCGGGGCGGGCACTGCCATTTTGTCCGATTGCCCGACGCAATGACGTGGCGATGCGAAAAAAACAAGGCCGATGCACTTTCTTCAAACGATTCGGGACACAATGCGAGTATAATCGGGACTTATAGCGTTGCTGTTGTCCCGTATTTCAAGATAAAATCGCTATATTTGTCCCGAATAAAAATTTTTAGTGTATGACTACACAAGTAGAGATATTGCAATTTCTGCATTTCAACCCGTTATCGAGCAGGGTTGAAATTGCTGCTGCTTTGAGTGATACCCCCAACGAAAGGACACTTAAGCGTATGATTGCTGATGCCGTACAACGTGGAGATGTAGTCGTAGCCGGTAAAGGCAAGGCTACTCGCTATTCGCTTTCGGCGCAAGCACAGTTGATGATGCCGCTCGACATCGATACCTATTTTCTCAAAGACATCGACGAGCGCAAGGTGCAGGAGTCATTCAATTTCGACCTCGTGTGCGATATCCTGCCGAGAGTCGTACTCTTTACCGATGATGAATTGCAGCGTCTCGATGCGGCACACCGGAAGTTCATCGCCAATATGCAGACCCTTTCGGCGGTGGAGTATCGCAAAGAGATGGAGCGGTTGGGTGTCGACCTGTCGTGGAAATCTTCGCAGATCGAGGGCAATACCTACTCTTTGCTCGAAACCGAGCGGCTCTTGCGTGAGAAACAGACCGCTTCGGGCAAGACTAAGGACGAAGCCGTTATGCTGCTCAACCATAAAGAGGCTCTCGACTTCGTGCTTGAAAACCCGGACTACCTGAAAAAGATAACCGTAAGGCGCATCGAGGATATACACGCCATATTGACCAAAGAGCTGGGCATCGGCGGTGGCATCAGGACTCGTCGCGTGGGTATAACCGGCACGAATTATCGTCCTCTCGACAACGAATTTCAGATTAGGGAGGCATTGGAAGATAGCTGTGCGCTTATAAACGGCAAAGAGAACGTATTTGAAAAGGCGCTGCTTACGATTGTATTATTATCATATATTCAACCGTTTGCCGACGGCAATAAGCGCACGGCACGAATTGCGGGCAATGCGATACTGTTGGCGTGGGGGTACTGTCCGTTGTCGTTTCGTACGGTCGATTCGGTGGATTACAAGAAAGCCATGCTGCTGTTTTACGAGCAGAACAATATTGCCGCTTTCAAGCAGATATTTATCGAGCAGTACGAATTTGCAACAAGGAACTATTTTTAGTCGCGAAAGACCTTCTTAATCACAGTGGTTATCTCTGCCATACAATCAAATGCAAATAGTTTATTTGTTCTTTGTAATGATTACGTTTAATATGTTCGCTACTGTCTGTGCTTTTTGGGAATCTTCGCCCAAAAGGATCTCGCGTATAGGATTTGCTAAATCATTCACATTAACATAGCACATATAGTTATGTGTTCAGTCAAAATCGAAGAGCAACAAAAGGAGATAGAAAAATATCTGTATCCACATCTTGCAGCAAAGCAGAAAGGATTGAGTGCGGAAAACTTGACGAACAATATAGTATCAACCGGCAATACAAAAACGGGGAGGATTTTTGCCCCCCCCCCCCCAAAAAAA
>CANQAM010000018.1 GCA_947589325.1 uncultured Bacteroidales bacterium
TCGACCGTGTGGCTGCCAACCGTAAAAGCGTAACCGACTTCTGACCGAGCCGGTTCCCTGCATAGCGAAAAGCCGCTCCCTCTCGCACGAGGAAGCGGCTTTTGTTTTATCCGGCTGCCAACCGTCGGCGGAGCCATTTCCTGAATGGTGACACCAGCGTTCTGCTTTTTGCTTTACCTACCGTGCGGTGGAATTTAAGTCTGTTCAGAAGTGCAACAAAAGGAGAACGAAAATTGCTGATTTTAGTTTGAAATTAGAAAAAGTTTATTTTTACAATGTGCAAAAAAAATCGAAAAAATTTAGTTTTTAAGATAGAGAATTTTTATCTTTGCGGCGCAATAGAAAACCCTAAATTTTAATTTGAAATGAAAAAGATTTGGAAAATTAGTGGGCTCTGTCTTGCCCTGATAATGGCAATGACAGGGTGTGATGATGAGAACGAGAACGCAAAACTTCCCGCTCCCACGATGACATGGGCGGCGAACCCCGATTTCGCACAGCAGGATATTACAGATGATATGGACGTGAAGATTACGATCGAGGCACCGGCAGGCATTAAGACGTTCGTGGTCGATGTCGAGTCCGATGTCCTTAATAATACGATGCATATCACGCAAATAGACCTTATCAATCCGGCAGAAGATATAAAGACTATCGTAGAGAGTATGATATGGACCGACGGTAAAAGTCCTGTGGACCAAACTTCGTATACGCTCGATCTGTCGGCTCTCGTGCCGTTGATTAACGTACTGACCCCCGAAGAAGGGCTCCACAAGTTCACCGTTACGGTAACCGATAAAGCCGATCAGTTCTTTACGCAAAGCTGCGTGTTTCGCAGAGTGGCTGAGACGACACCGTCGGTGTCCGACGTGAATCTTTGGGCGAACAGTGCGACGGTAACGATTCCGAGCAAGGTGGCTTCTGTTTCCTACCGCGAGCAGGGCACCGAGGTATGGATTCCTGCCGAAGCATCGGAAGATGGAACATGGAAGATAGCTCCTGTGTGGGAAAAGTCGGAAATGAACGGCAACGAAGTCTATCAACCGAAAGCCGGTACCGGTGTGTTTGCAGGCAAGACGTATGACTTGCTGGTTGGCGAAAAAGAGTACCCTGCAGCGATAGTCTGCAAGGCAGGCGACACGATACCCAACGGGGATATGACCGACTGGTCTACGAACGAAAATTTGCCTTCTCCGAACAAGGAAGGGGAGAGTTTCTGGGGCTGTGGGAACAATCCTATGGCAAATTTGTGTATTCCGGATACTTTATCGGAAGAAAACGTGGCGGCGCATCTAAAACCCTATACTGATCTTGCCTTGATGGGTATTTTTGGCGCAGGTAACCTGTTTACGGGAGACTTCCAATTTGCGGGTATGTCCGGCAGTGTGAATTTTGGTAAGCCGTATGTGTGGACGGCTCGTCCGAAAGCCTTGCGGGTGATTTACAAGGGTACGGTCGGTGAGATTAAGTACGCCTCCGGTGCCGAGAAACCGCTGATAGGCAGTCCGGACACAATGCGTATATATGTTGCTGTGGTAGACTGGAATGCACAACATAACGTTGCCGCAGGTATGGGGGCAGCGGAAGGTACGTGGGACCCCTGCACCATGACGTCTGTCGAGGAGGGTGCCATACTGGGCTTTGCTTCGCTGGCAATCACGGAAAATCAGGAGGATTTCACCACGGTGGAGATACCTTTCTACTGGTATGATACCGCAGCGAAACCAGCCGACGGAAACTTCTCGCTCGTGATATCCTGTGCAACGAGCAACCGCGGGGACTACTTCACGGGTGGCGATAACGAAATGTATATCGATAAGTTCGAGTGGGTATATTGATGCTTTTGCATACCGGACAGCCACCGACTTCGACGGTCGTCCTTGAAACCCACGGGGCAGCGATTTCGCTGCTCCGTGGGTTTTATTTTTTGCCTGCGCGGGCATTTCCCGACATTATTTCTTTGGATTTTTTCATTTTCTGCTAATTTATTTGTTTGGATTTTTCCTATTTTCGGCAATTTATTTCTTTGGATTTTTTCATTTTACGCCAATTTATTTGTTTGGATAATTTCGTTTTTCTATTTTTGCAGGCAGATATAAAACGGCTTGTATGTATTGTAAAAGACTTATCGACAAATATCTATGGGAATGGGCATCGAGAGATACCCATAAACCCCTGTTGCTTAGAGGAGCAAGGCAGGTAGGGAAATCGACGGCTGTTCAAGAACTATCTAAGAAGTTTGAAACGTTTGTTGAGATAAACTTTGAAAAGCAGCCTAAATACAAAGCGCTGTTCAAAGATGATTTAGATGTAAAGCGTATCGTTCCGCAAATAGCTGCCATGTATGGGACGTCGATTAAGCCGGGCAAGACGCTTTTGTTCTTTGATGAGATACAGGAGTGCCCCCAAGCGATAATGGCTTTACGCTTTTTCAAAGAGGAGATGTCCGACCTGCATATAATTGCCGCCGGTTCTCTCCTTGAATTCGCACTGAAAGAGCTCCCCACATTTGGTGTCGGAAGAATACATTCCATGTTCATGTATCCGATGACCTTTGATGAATTTCTCGAAGCGAATGGACAGCAGCTGCTGCTCGAAGCCCGCAACCAATCCTCGATAGATAATCCGCTGCCTGCACCGCTGCATGACAAACTGGTGGAGCTGTTTCGCACCTATATGCTGGTGGGCGGAATGCCGGAAGCCGTCAAGACGTGGGTCGAGTATCACGATTATGTAAGATGTCAGGAAGTACAAGATGATATTGTCGTTACATACGAAGATGATTTCCCAAAATACAAGAAAAATGTAAATCCGGTATTACTGCGTCAAACCCTGCGCAGTGCTGCGGTTCAAACCACAAAGAAGTTCGTATATTCAAAAGTCGGCTCGGATTATAAGACCGCAGAAGTCAAAAAAGCCGTAGAATTGCTGGTTCTTGCCGGAATCCTGCACCCGGTAACCCATACCGATGCCAACGGATTGCCGTTAGGCAGCGAAGAAGATAAGTCATATCAGAAGATGCTGTTGCTCGATACCGGTTTGTTATTGCGCTTATTAAATATGTCGTTAGGCGATGTATCGGAATTGACGGAACAAATTTTAACTGCAAGCGCGGCTGATTTGGCAAATAAAGGCCCTATGGCAGAATTGCTCGTAGGACTTGAAATGCTGCATCATATGAGTCCGAATATACGACACGATTTGTTCTATTGGGTAAGGCATGAGAAAAATTCCCAAGCGGAAATAGATTACATATCGAATTATTTACAAACAGTCGTGCCTATCGAAGTGAAAGCGGACAAGCAGGGCGGAATGAAAAGCCTTTGGTTATTTATGCGGGAGAAGAAACTGCATTTTGCCATTCGATGCTCGATGGAGAATTTCGGCAAGTTCGATTATGTAGATAAAGAGGATTGTTCCGAAGTCCGACATATTCGCATTTGTCCGCTGTATGCTATTGCCCAAATGGAGCAGATGACGCAAGGCATCGGGAAATAATATCTTTTGTTGGGGATACAACACCGCGTTTGAAGGCCGTTAATTCTCGCACTCGCCGCAGGTGTCGCAATGGCTGTCGGGGCAGTGTTCATCGGGCAGCTCCAATTCAAACGTGGCGTGGCGGATATTTTCGGCTTGCAGCCGGTGGCGCAGGTCGTGTTTTATCTTCTCCGATTCATCGAAATTTTTTACCACGAGGTGTACCGTCAGAGCGTTTTGTGTGGTGCTGATAGCCCATATATGGAGGTGATGCACGCATACCACACGCGGGTCGTCGAGCAGAATTTTTTGTATTTCGCGGGCGTCGATGCCGGCAGGGACGCCGTCGAGCGAGAGGCGCACGCTGTCGCGCAGCAGCTCCCATGTCGAGAAGAGTATGATGACGGCGATGCCCAATCCGATTATCGGGTCGATGACATACCAGCCAGTGCCGGCGATGACAAGCCCTGACACGACGACGCCCACGCTTACCAGCGTGTCGGCAGCCATGTGCAGGAAAGCCCCCCTGATGTTGAGGTCGTGTTTTCTTTCCGTAAAAAACAGACAGGCGGTGATGCCGTTGATAAGGATTCCTATACCGGCGACCCAAGCGATGACGCTGCCTTCCAGCGGACGGGGCGACCGCAGTTTCTCGATGCTCTCGGCGATGATAAGCCCCACTGCCGCTAGTAGAATGAGGGCGTTGAGCAGCGACACGAGGACGGTGCTTTTTCGGAATCCGTAGGTGTATTCGTCCGACGGTTTTATTTTGGAGAGACGGAATGCCAGCAGCGCCAGCACGAGACTTATCACGTCGCTCAGATTGTGCCCCGCATCGGAGAGCAGCCCCACCGAGTCGTACCAAAATCCGGCACCGGCTTCGGCGGCGACAAACGCCACGTTCAGCCCGATGCCCCAAAGAAAAGCCTTGTTCAGATGGGCAGTGTCGATGGCATGTGCGTGGTGGTGCCCGTGATGTTCGTGTTCATGTTCGTGCGGCATGGCAGTCTGTTTTTAAGGTATGGCAAAAATCAAAACGGGCGGAAGCCCATGATTTTTTTCACTTCTTTCAGGGTCTTGGCAGCACTTTCGCGGGCTTTTTCCGCCCCTTGTGCCACCACTTTGCGCATATATTCGTCGTTGTTTTGTATCTCCAATATGCGTTCGCGTATCGGGAGGGTAACTTTCAGAATATCGTCGGCAAGCTGTTTTTTCATATCGCCGTAGCGTATTTCGCACGTGTTGTATTTCTCCTCGAAATAGGCGGTGGTGTCCGGCTCCGAAACGATGTGCATGATGGTAAAGAGGTTTTCCACCGGTTCCGATTTCGGAGCGTTGGGCGTTTTCGGTCCCTCGTCGGTAACGGCGCGCATCACTTTTTTACGCAGCGTTTTTTCGTCGTCGAGCAGGTAGATGCAGTTTCCTTCCGACTTGCCCATTTTGCCGCTGCCGTCGAGACCCGGAATTTTTATCGACTCGGCGCCGAAGTTGTAGCTGGCGGGTTCGGGGAAAAATTCCGTGCCGTATATCGTGTTGAAGCGGCGGGCGAAGCGGCGCGTCATTTCGAGGTGCTGCTCCTGATCTTTGCCCACCGGCACTTTGGTGGCGCGGTGCAGCAGAATGTCGGCGGCCATGAGCGAGGGGTAGGTGAGCAGTCCGGCATTTACGTTTTCGGGCTGTTTGCGCACTTTCTCCTTGAACGATACGGTGCGTTCCAGTTCACCGATATACACGTGCATATTCAGCAGCAGGTAGAGTTCCGCTACTTCGGGCACGTCGCTTTGGACAAAGAGCGCGCAGGCTTCGGGGTCGAGACCGGCAGCCAGATATTCGGCAAGAATACTTTTTACATTCGTGTGGAGCATCTTGGGGTCGGGGTGCGTGGTCAGGGAGTGCAGGTCGGCGATGAAGAAATAACAATCGTGTTCGTGCTGCATTTTCACAAAATTGCGCAGCGCTCCGTAGTAATTGCCCAAGTGCAGGTTTCCGGTGGAACGGATACCGCTAACGACGATTTCTCTCATAGAAATTGCGAGATTATGTTTTTATTCAAAATTCAATGGACAAAGGTATAAAATATTTCCGTTTTTCGTATGCCGTTTCGCCGCATAAGTTTTTCAACCGGCGGCACGGGTCAAAATTCTTTTTCCCGTTGATTTTTGCGGAGGGAGAGGGTTTTGGCGATGAAGTGGGTCAGATGTACCGGCCGCAGCGATTTCCCTGCCACGATGAGTATCACGGCGGCGAGTATCAGCACGATGCCGCAAGCCAGCCGCAGGGTGAACGATTCGCCGAATACCATGATGCCTATGGCGACGGCGGTAACCGGCTCCAAGGCTCCGAGTACGGCGGTGGGCGTGGAACCTATGGCGTGCACGGCGAGCGTCATCGTAACCAGCGATATGACGGTGGGGAAGAGCGCGAGTATCAGTGCGAAAAACCACGCATACGGCGTCGTGAGCGGCTGCAGCCGATAGCTTTCGGAGAAAGCGGAGTGGACGACAGTTGAAAGTACGCAAAACAACAGTACGAAGAAAGAGAATTTTATCGACGACATGACGATACCCGAACGATTGACAATGACGATGTAGAGCGCGTAGGAGAGCGAGGAGAGCATGACGAGCAGTACGCCCGTCCCGTTGAGTGTCGCTCCGTCGCCGCCTTTGTAGAGCAGGGCGATGCCGCTCAGGGCAAGGGCTATGGAAAGAACGGCGGACAGGGTTATGCGTTCGTGGAAAAATATCGCCATGATGACGGCGACCATAATCGGATAGACGAAAAGCAGCGTCGAGGCGATGCCGGCGTCCATATACAGAAAACTCATATAGAGAGTTATCGACGACGTGGCGAAAAGGACGCCCAAACCGCCGATGATACCCAGCTCCTTGTATGAAATGCCGAATGGAATTTTTTTGATTTTCATAAGGAGAGCCAGCATGGCAGCCGCCAGAATATACCGGTAAAAAATCACCGAATCGACGTTCAATCCGGCTTTGAACAGATAAAGTGCGCCCAGCGGGTTGGTGCCGTAGCTCACGGCGGCGATGATGCCGTATAAGGAACCTTTTGTTTTGAGTGTCATTTTTAGAAAAAACTTATTCTTTCATAACACCTGACGGGAGAAATCGTTAGGAGAATGCGGCGAGTGTCAATACGAAATCGGGGTAAGCGGCATAGGTTACGCAGCATTCCCGCTGTTGCGGGGTGCGGCGTTCCCGTGCGGCGAATGTACCGCTGCCGCTCTCCGGCAGAAATCGGAACGGCTCGATACAGAGGTGTCGGGCGAAATCGACTGCCGGCGCGTCCAGCAGTTTGAACAGCGACTCTTTTGCCGACCACAGCAGCGTTGCCATGCGGTCGGGGTCGCTGCCTTGTAGGAGCGGCAGCTCCTTTTCGTTCAGGAAGCGGCGCACCACCCGCGACGCACGGTCGCTCCACCGTTCTATGTCGAGCCCGACGGGGGTGTCGGCTACGGCTGCGGCAGCCCACCCTTTCGTGTGCGAAATGGAGATGCAGCGGCTGCCGCCGCGCAATACGGGTTTGCCCGAAGGCCGGTATTCGATGGCGGCATCGACGCCCAAGCGTTCCAGCAGCAGGCGTACCGCCAGCCGTTCGCACCGCCGGTGTTCCGACATTCCGGCGATAGCGGCTTCGTATTCCGCCCGACGGGAGGGAGCGGCTTGCGACAGGAGCATTTCGCTCGTTTCGTCCGGGCGCCACAGGGCGACCCGCACATTTCCGAAAGTCGAAACAGCGTGAAAAGGCATCAGCGGCGTGTATGGAGGGTTTCTATAATGTGGCGCATATCGTCGGCGATATACCCGACGACCGGCGCCACCGAGTCGGCGCGTACCGGCGTGTCGAAATAGAGCGCCCCGCGAAACAGGTAGGTCGCACTGTCGGTCGCGACGAATTGCAGCGGCGTGGCGGCATCGCCTGCGAGCGTGTAGAGTACGGCGTATTTGCCTGCGGCTTCGTCGGCATAACCTTGCGCCGTAATGGCGCTTGTCTTTGCTGTGTGCCGATACACGAGGTCGCGGCTTTCGCGGAACAGGCGTTCTTTGTTTTGCGGTGTAAGAGGCAGGTAGCTGCACCATATCGTCGCCCGATAGGCGGGATAGACGATATTTATCCACGAGGGATTTCCGTCCGGCTGTACGTCGCGCGACGAGGCGGGCACCTCGAAAGAGAGCGGGAATGCCGGCTCGGCGATACGGTAGGTCGTGTCGCTGCGCTCTATGCGGAAAAATCCTTCGGGGCGGGGAATCCCGCTTTTGCGGCGTCCGCACCCCGACACGGCAAGCAGCAGACACAAGAGCCAAACGATATGACTACGCTTTCTTTTCATCAGCAGCTTCCGGCGCCTCTATCGTAACTTTCACCCGCTCGATGCGGTATTTGTCGATTTTCAAAATCTGGAACGCAAAGCGTCCGTAGCGGAATTTTTCTTTCGACTTCGGAAATTCGTCTTTTATGGACAGGATAAGCCCTGCCAGCGTTTCCACCTCGTCGTCTATCTTAAATTCCGACGGCGACGCCTCCACCGCCTCGAAAAAGTCTTCCAGCGGGGTTTTCCCCTGAAAGATGAATTGCGAGTTGTTCACTCTGATGTAGAGGGGTTCTTCTTCGTCGTATTCGTCGCTGATTTCGCCCACGATTTCTTCGAGCACGTCTTCGAGCGTTACGATGCCCGACGTGCCGCCGAATTCATCGACCACGACCGCCATGTGTATTTTTTGACGGCGAAACTCGCGCAACAGCTCGTCGATGGTTTTCGTTTCGGGAACGAAATATGCCGGACGCACCAACTTCGTCCAGTCGAAGCCGCTTTTCCGCGAGAGGTAGGGCAGCAGGTCTTTGACGTAGATGATGCCCTTGATGTTGTCGGGCGTGCCGTCGTACACGGGTATGCGGGAATAGCCGCTGTCGAGAAAGAGGCGGAACAGGGTGCGGAAGTCGGTGTGGATATCGACGTCGGTCAAATCGACCCGCGCCGTCATGACCTCTTGCGCCGTTTTGTCGCCGAGCCGCAGCACGCCGCGCATCAATTCCTTTTCTTCATCGGCTTCGCTCGGTTCGGTTTCCGATGCGGCGGTTTCGGTATCGTCGCTTTCCTCTTCGTCGTGATTGACCGCGGTCAATGAACGTGCCGCCGCTTGGGAAAAGCCGTAAAAAAGTTTTTTGCCCGCCATGACGGCTGCTGCGGTTCTGCGGGCGGTCTTTGCGGCGTTTTTGCAGGCGCAGGCTGCCGGCGCTATTTCACCGACAAGGAGTATCAGCAGGGTGAGTACGAAAAACAGGCACAGCGTGGCGAGCCACTGCGGGCAGCAGTCGGGCAGCAGGTGCAGCCCCACTACGACGCCCAGCACGGCGACGCACGTGTTTGCCATGTTGTCGATGAGGAGCAGTGTCGCTTTCAGGGTATCGGGTTGCGACAGGAGCGAAGCGATGCGGCTGTCTTTGGCATCGCCGTTCTCCTCCATTTCCACCAGCTCGGCGGTCGAGAGCGAGAAAAAAGCTGCTTTTGCCGCTGTTGCGAATGCCGATACGGCGAGGCATACGAGCAGGAAAAACAGGGCGAGCAAGTCGCCCCACGTCAAGGCGAATTGTCCGAATGTTACGGCAAAGCCGGATAAAAAACTATCTGAGTCCAAATCGGGGAAAGTTGGTTAGACATTAGAACGGCAGATCGTCCGAAGCGTCGTTTGCCGTGAAGGCGGGAGCGCTCGGAGCGGCAGCCGGTGCAACGGCAGCGGGTTGTCCCGTAGCAGCGTTTATCGGTGCAGCGGCATCGCCTTGCTGTTCTCTTTTGCCGAGCATTTGCATATTGTCGGCGTAGATTTCTGTAATGTAACGGGTTACGCCGTCGGCTTCGTAGTTGCGGGTGCGTATGCGTCCTTCGATGTAGAGCTGCGACCCTTTGCGGACATATTTTTCCGCCGTTTCGGCAAGCCCCCGCCACAGTACGATGTTGTGCCACTCCGTGCGTTCGGGCACCTGCACGCCGGCGCGTGTGGTGTAGCCGCGTTCGGTCGTCGCCAGCGGAAAATTAGCTACGCATACATTGTTGTCGATATACCTTACTTCGGGGTCTTTGCCCACGTTTCCAACCAAAATTACTTTATTGACAGACATAGTTGTTGATTTTTTGCACGACACAAAGATAATACAATGTGCGTGTAATGCAAAATTTTATGATTTGCGATAAAAATTTTTTATCGCGAGTCTGGGCAACTTGTTTACAGACAGGCTTTCATGGCGCGAATCACGGCGGAGGCGAATCCGGCGTGATCGAGTTCGTTCAACCCCTTTATCGTTACGCCGCCCGGTGTGGTAACCTTGTCGATTTCGACGGCGGGGTGCGTGTCGTTGTCGAGTATCAGTCGGGCGGCTCCCTCTACCGACTGTGCCACCATTTTCATGGCGTCTTTGGGGGCGATGCCCATTTCCACGCCCGCTTCGGTGGCGGCGTGGATATATTTCAACACGTAGGCGATGCCGCAGGAGGCGAGTATCATCGCCGCCGTCATTTTCGATTCGGGGATAAGCATTGCCAGTCCCAGTTCGTCGAACAGCGAAAGCACCGTCTTTTCCTGCTCCGGCGTGGCGTTGTGCGAGGCGATTAGCGTCATGCTTGCCCGTTCGGAAACGGCGGTGTTCGGAATGACGCGGAAGAGCGTCCGTTCCGTTCCGGCGTATTCGGCGAGCCGGTCGAATGTTACCCCCGCCGCCAGCGAGAGGAGTACCTGCTCTTTCCGCAAGGAGAGAGCGCCGAGCACTTCGCCCACGAGCCACGGTTTTACCGCCAAGACGATGTAGTCGGCGGCTTCGGCGGCTTGCCGGTTGTCGGTCGTAACGGATAGGGCGGGACAGCACGTTTTCAGTGCGTCCAGCTTCGGCTGCGACGGGTTCGACACCCAGATGTTTTCGGGGGCGACTTTCGTGCCCGATGCCAGTCCGCGCACGATGGCACCGCCCATGTTTCCGGCTCCTATGACGGCTATTTTCATACTATTTTCGATTTAAGACACGTTTGAATCGTTCCATAAATTCGGCGGCATCGTCGAGCGTCAGCACAAGAGGCGGCAGCAACCGTATCACCTGCGTGCCCGCCACGCCCGTGAACACTTTTTCGTCGAACAGCAGCGCACGGCGTATGTCGGTAATCGGCTGTTCGAATTCGATGCCTATCATCAGACCGCGACCGCGCACCTCTTTGATGCCCGGCAGCGCTTTCAACTGCTCCATGAGCCATGCACCCACCCGTGCGGCGTTTTCGATGAGGCGCTCTTTCTCCATGATGTCGAGCACGGCGATGGCGGCGGTGCAAGCCAAGTGGTTGCCGCCGAATGTCGTGCCCAGCATACCGTAAACGGGAGTGAACAGGGGGCTTATCAGGACGCCTCCTATCGGGAATCCGTTGCCCATGCCTTTTGCCACCGTGATGATGTCGGGGCGTATGCCGGCGTATTGGTGGGCGAAGAATTTGCCGCTGCGTCCGTAGCCCGACTGCACTTCGTCGAGTATCAGCACCGTGCCCGTTTCGGTGCAGACTTCACGCAGCTGCCGCAAAAAGTCGTCGGCAGGAATCTGTATGCCTCCCACGCCCTGTATGCCTTCGATGATGACGGCGCACACGTCGCCTTTCGCAAGCTCGCGCCGCACGGCGTCGATGTCGCCGAGCGCGAGGCGCACGACCTCGAAAGTGCCGTTTATCGGGGCGATGATTTTCGCGTTGTCGGTAACGTTCACCGCCGCCGAAGTCCGTCCGTGAAAGGCGTGTGAAAACGATACAACCTTCTTCTTGCCGGTGTGGAACGAGGCTAATTTCAGGGCATTTTCGTTTGCCTCGGCACCGGAATTTATCAAGAAGAGGCTGTAATCGTCGTAACCCGACAGCCGTCCGAGCTTCTCTGCCAACTCGCTTTGGAGCTTGTTCACCACCGAATTGGAATAGAAAGAGAGTTCGCCCGCCTGCCGTCTGATTTTTTCGAGATAATAGGGGTGGGTGTGTCCCACCGAGATGACGGCGTGTCCGCCGTAGAGGTCGAGATATTCCGTACCTTTGTCGTCGTACACGCGGCAGCCTCTGCCCCGCACGATGTTTATGTCGAAAAGGGGATATACGTCAAATAGTTTCACGATGTTATGTTTTTGCGTTCGTGCCTTAGAAAGCCGACGGTTTCAGTTTCAATCCGGCGACTTCGGTCAGCCCGAACAAGAGATTCATATTGTGTACCGCCTGTCCCGACGCTCCTTTCAGCAGGTTGTCGATAGCCGAAAGCACAAGCAGCTTGTCTCCGTGCTTTTCGAGGTGCAGCAGGCATTTGTTGGTATTGACGACCTGTTTCAGGTCGAGTTCGCCGTCGGTTACGAACGTGAACGAATGGTCGTCGTAATATTCGTCGTAGAGGCGGCGTATTTCGTCGAGGTCGATGGAACAGTCGGTGTACATCGCCGCGAAAATTCCCCGCGTAAAATCGCCCCGCATCGGAATGAAATCGAGCTCGGCGGCGAAGCTGTTTTGCAGCTGTGTGAGGCTCTGCCGTATTTCGGGCAGGTGCTGGTGTGTAAAGGGTTTATATACCGAAATGTTGTTGTTGCGCCAACTGAAATGCGACGTTGCCGACGGCTTTTGTCCCGCTCCCGTGCTGCCGGTGATGGCGGTGATGTGTATCGGCTTGTTGAGCAGCAGGTTTTTCGCCAACGGCAGCAGTCCGAGCTGTATGGCGGTGGCGAAGCAGCCCGGATTTGCCACGTGGCGGGCGCGTATGATGCGTTTGCGATTCAGTTCCGGCAGTCCGTAAACGAAGTCGTGTTCTTCGCTTTCGATGCGGTGGTCCATCGAAAGGTCGATAATCCGCAACTCTTCGGGCAGCGTGTGCGCCTCGATGAATTTACGGGTGTCGCCGTGCGCCGTGCAGCAGAAAAGGCAGTCTATTTCCGTCAGCGGCAGTTCGTCGGTGAATACCAGTTCGGTGTCGCCGAGCAGTCCGCTATGCACGTCGGCAACGCGGTTCCCGGCGTTGCTGGCGCTGTTTACGAATACGATTTCCACATCGGGGTGATTCACGAGCAGCCGCAGCAGTTCGCCTGCCGTGTAGCCTGCTCCTCCTATGATTCCGACTTTTATCATACGTTCTTTTATAAAGTTATTACCGTTGTTTGGGCATAATGAGCCACATAATGAGATAGGCGAGGACTCCCATACCTCCAATGACGATGCACAAAGCCCATACGATGCGTACGATTGTAGGGTCGATGTCGAAATATTCACCTATTCCGCCGCATACGCCGGCAATCACTTTGTTCGTACTCGAACGAAACAGTTTTTTACTTGTTGCCATGATTAAATCTCCTCATTTTTATGGTTGGTGTAATATACCCGCAGCGGGGTGGAAGTTACTTTGATGAAGCCTTTGGCATCTTCTGCCGTCCAGCCTTTCTGCATTTCGCCGTATTCGCCGAATTTGGTTTTCACCAAGTCATCGGCGGAATCGACGCCTACTGTCGAGAACGACAGCGGGCGCAGTTCGAGAATGGCGGTGCCATTGACGTGGCGCTGCGACTTTTGCAGCATGGCTTCGATATCGCGCATCACCGGTTCGAGGTATTGGCTCTCGTGCAGGAACATGCCGTACCAGTTTGCCACTTGGTCTTTCCAATATTGCTGCCACTTGCTGAGCGTATATTTTTCGAGGAAGCGGTGTGCGCCGATGATGAGCATGGGTGCGGCAGCCTCGAAACCCACCCGGCCTTTGATGCCGATGATGGTGTCGCCCACGTGCATGTCGCGGCCGATGCCGTAGGCGGCGCCTATCGACTCCACTTTGAGTATGGCTTTGATGGGGTCGTCGAAATGTTCGCCGTTTACAGCGCAGAGTTCGCCCTCTTTGAATTGGAGGCGGAGCTGTTCGCTGCCGGTTTTGGTGACCTGTTTCAGGTATGCCGATTCGGGCAGACCCTCCCGCGAGTCGAGTATTTCGCCTCCGCAGATGGAGGTGCCCCACAGACCTACGTTGTAGGAATATTTCATTTTTGTCCAGTCGGCGGCAAAACCGTGCTTGTTCAGGTAGTCGATTTCATACTGGCGGGAGAGCGCCATGTCGCGGGTGAGCGTGATGATTTCGACGTTGGGAGCAAGTACGAGAAAAGTCATGTCGAAACGCACTTGGTCGTTGCCTGCGCCCGTAGAGCCGTGCGCTATGGCATCGGCTCCTATCTCGTTGGCGTATCGGGCAATGGCGAGAGCCTGAAAGATGCGCTCCGAGCTTACCGAAATGGGATAGGTGCCGTTGCGCAGCACATTCCCGAAAATCATGTATTTCAGACTTTTTTCGTAATATTCGCGGGTAACATCGAGCGTTACGTATTTCACGGCGCCGAGTTTGTAGGCGTTTTCTTCGTTCTGTTTCAGTTGGGCTGCGCTGAACCCTCCCGTGTTGGCACAGGCGGCATACACTTCGTAACCTTTTTCTTTTGCCAGATACATGACGGTGAAAGAGGTGTCCAATCCGCCGCTGAACGCTACGACGACTTTCTTTTTCTTCTCCATACTATATCGTTTTATTTGTTATCTTTTTCGTGGTCTTTCGGGTCGTAGAGCATGGCGGTGCAGATGCAGAATTTGCGGTTCTTCGCCACTAATATGTCGTGGTTGATGCACCCTTCGCAACCGCGCCAGAAAGCATCGTCGTCGGTGAGTTCGTTGAAGGTTACCGGCACGTAACCCAGTTCTGTGTTCATTTTCATGACCGCTGCGCCGCTGGTGAGGGAGAATATTTTTGCCCACGGCCACCGCAGGCGGGCGAGCTGGAACGACGCCTGTTTGATGCGTTTTGCCAGCCCCAATCCCCGATAGTCGGGGTGCACGATAAGTCCCGACGTGGCGACATACTGTTTGTTGCCCCACGATTCGATGTAGGTAAATCCGGCAAACTGGTCGCCGCACAGGGCGATGATGGCTTTGCCTTCTTTCATTTTCTGGGCGACGTATTCGTGTGTGCGCTCGGCAATGCCGGTGCCCCGCACTTTGGCTGCCTCTCTGATGGTTTGTAGTATAGTATCGACGTACACTTCGTGTGAAGCGTCGGCTACCATGACGTCTATTTGAGGAATGTCCATTTCTTCTAAAAAAACCGAGATTATAATGTAATGTTCGGAATGATTGTGCGAAGTACAGAAAGCGCTTTTTCGTGCGATACACCTTCGCACAGGACGAGCAGCACCGTATCGTCGCCGGCTACCGAACCGAGAAATTCGGGAAAAGCATGGGCGTCTATCTCGAAAGCCGTACCGCCTGCATAGCCCGGACGTGTTTTTATGATAGCTATCTGACCCGAAAAAGCAATGGAGAAAAATCCATTTGCTGCCGTCAGGGGAGTAGTGTCGCTGTCGGTCGGTTTTCGGCTTGCCAGCCCGACAGTTTCGGGCAAGATATATTGATAACCACCGTTTTGGTGTGCTATTTTCACGATTTGCAGCGATTTGAGGTCGCGCGACAGCGTGGCCTGCGTCAATTCGAACCCTTTGCGGCGCAGTTGTCCCAGCAGCTCCTCCTGCCCTCCTATGCGGTTGCTGCTCACAATGGCTTTGATAGCGTCCAATCTGTTTGTTTTGTTTTTCATGTCCGAATATTTATTCTTTTGAGGGTGCAAATATATGTATAAAAATTTATTTTCGATTCGTTCTTCAAAGAATTTTTTTTGCAAAACGGGAAAATACAATACCCTCCGGCTTGCATGTCGGCCGGTTATCGGTTATTTCTTAGGATATATACCTTATTTATAAAGAAGGAAGATGCAGGGCGTTTTGGGGAGGTCGGGTTTGCGGCGGCGCCATTCAGCGAGCGGGAGGGTGCGGATATTTTCTTCGTCGCAGGTGATGCCCATGGCGATGCACAGGCGCGTCTGCGGGTTGCAGAAGCGAATGCAGTCGTCCACCATTTTGTTGTTGCGGTAGGGTGTTTCAATGAAAATCTGTGTTTCGTCTTCGCGGTATATGCGCTGCTCGAAATGTTTTAATGCCTTTGCCCGTTCGGCAGCGTCGATGGGCAGGTAACCGTGAAAGGCAAAACTTTGTCCGTTGAATCCCGATGCCATGAGCGACAGCAGAATGGAGGAGGGGCCCACTAACGGAACGACCCGAAAGCCTTTGCGCTGTGCGATGGCTGCAACGTCGGCACCCGGGTCGGCAACGGCGGGGCAGCCGGCTTCGGAAATCACCCCTACGGGCAACCCTTCGGCGAGCGGCGCCAGAAATCCTGCGATGTCTTCGACGGGCGTGTGGCGATCGAGGGTGTAGAAAGTCATGGCGTCGATGTCGGCGGCAGGGTCGCAGTGGCGGAGAAAGCGGCGTGCCGTGCGCACATTTTCCACGATGAAATGGCGTATGCCGGCGACTATTTCGTGGTTGTAAGGCGGCAGTACGCGCTCGGGCGGCGTGTCGCCCAGCGTGGAGGGTATGAGATAAAGTGCGGCGCTCGGTTGCATACGAATGCGATTTGTCGGCAAAAATAACTAATTTTGCCGACAAATCCGTTTCCTGAACGAAATATGAATTTGCCTGCCGAATTTGTGAAGCGCATGCAATGCCTTTTGGGCGATGCTTTTCCCGCTTTTGAAGCTGCTCTGCAAAAGGAGCCGCCGGTAAGTCTGCGCCTCAATCGCACAAAATTGCCCGATGCCCGCCCCTCGTATGAGCGGGTGGCGTGGTGCGATGAGGGGTATTACCTGCCGGAGCGACCGGCGTTCACCTTCGACCCGCGCCTGCACGCCGGCGCCTATTACGTGCAGGAGGCGTCGTCGATGTTCCTCTCGTATCTGTTGCGGCGATTCATCGACCGTCCGGTGCGCTTTCTCGACTTGTGCGCTGCGCCGGGTGGCAAATCGACGGTAGCACTCGACGCACTGCCGGCCGGCAGTCTTGTCGTATGTAATGAAACCGTGCGTACCCGTGCCCATGTGCTGGCGGAAAATATCATCAAATGGGGTAATCCTTTTGCGGTCGTAACGAACAATACGACCGCCGATTTCGGTGCGCTGCACCACTATTTCGACGCAATGCTCGTCGATGCTCCCTGTTCGGGTGAAGGCATGTTCCGCAAAGACGAACAGGCGGTTGCCGAATGGTCGCCTGCACAAGTCGGTGCGTGTACCGAGCGCCAGCGCGCCATTCTTGCCGACGTGTGGGACGCGCTGCGTCCGGGCGGGTTGCTCTTTTACAGCACATGCACCTACAATCGGGAAGAGAACGAAGATACGGTGTTGTGGCTTCGAAGCCGTTTCGGCGCGGAGCCGCTAACGGTGGAGCCGCCTGCGGTGTGGGGCATATTCCCTGCTTTGACCGGCGATGTGCCTGCATGCCGCTTCATGCCGCACGGAACGCGGGGCGAGGGTCTTTTCGTCGCCGTGCTGCGCAAGGCGGGTTCGCCCGATGAATGCGAGCGCGATGCGTGGCTGTCGCGCGCCTGTCGGAAAAACGGGAAAGAGAAATCGGTGCCCCTCCCTGCCGAAATGCGGTCGTGGCTGAAATCGCCCGAAGCGTTCGCTTTCGAGGTTTCCGACCGGCAGGCCGCCGCGCTGCCTGCCGCCTATGCTGCCGAGCTGGCTTTTTTGTGCGGCCGTTTCCGTGTGCTGCATCGGGGCATACCGCTTGCCGAGCGCAAAGGTCGGGAGTGGCAGCCCGAACATGCGCTGGCGTTATCGGCCTGTCTCGACCGCACGGCGTTCGATATGCTTTCTCTTACTCCCGACGAAGCCATTGCCTACCTGCGGCGGGAGAGCCTTTTTACCGCCTCCGACCGGCGTGGGCTGCGGCTGATTCTCTCCGGCGGGCTGCCGCTGGGCTGGGGCAATCATCTCGGGAACCGCCTCAACAACCTCTATCCGCAGGAGTGGCGCATACGCAGCGGCTACCGTCCCGAAAAGACAAATTTGCCCGTATGGTGAAAATTTCTTGTCGGAAAAGATAAACATCTCGATAATTTTATTAAATTTGCATGAAGACGGGAAACGCCCGTCCACTTTGTCGTGATTTAATCTATAAAAATAAGTATCATGATTCTCAACTCATTGAAAGACTCTGCATCTATCGAGTCGCTGCACCCCTTGTTCAAAAAGGCTTTCGATTACCTCAAAGCCACCGATTTCTCCAAAGTGCCTGCCGGAAAAACCATTCTCGACGGCGACAAGCTCTATCTCTCCGTTGCCGAACCGACCGGCAAAACCAAAGAAGCCGCCCGTATGGAAACCCACGACAAATACATCGACATACAGATGCCGCTCACGGCAGTCGAGACGATGGGCTGGAAAGCTACGAAAGACCTGAAAGAGCCGACGGCTCCCTACAATCCCGAAAAAGACATTACGTTCTTTGCCGACAAACCGACGACCTACGTCGCCGTGCAGCCCGGCGAGTTCGCCATCTTCTTTCCCGAAGACGGTCATGCTCCGGGTATTGCCGAAGGCAATTTCCGCAAAGTCATCGTAAAAGTAAAAATCTGATAAAAACACGGGTCGGACGGCAAGCGAAGCGCGCCGTCCGATTTTGTTTCCGATTTGTTTTATTAAAAAATTACGGGTATGCTCAACTTGGTAAAAAACGATTCGTGGCTCGAACCGTATGCACCGGTCATCGAACGCCGGCACGATTTGGCATTGAAAAAAGAAAAAGAGCTTTGCGGCAGAAAAGGAACACTCTCCGATTTTGCCAACGGACATCTCTATTTCGGGTTGCACCGTAACGACAAAGGCGAGTGGTTGGTGCGCGAATGGGCGCCCAATGCGACCGACCTCTATCTGATAGGCGATTTTTCCGAGTGGAAAGAGCTGCCCGAATACCGTTTCAAGGCGCGACCGAATGGCGTGTGGGAATTGAAACTCAAAACCGACCGCCTGCACCACCTCGACCTCTACAAACTCTCCATGCACTGGAACGGCGGGCAGGGCGAGCGTGTGCCGGCATGGGCTACCCGCGTGGTGCAGGACGATACGACTTACATTTTTTCGGCACAGGTGTGGGCGCCGGAAAATCCCTACTGTTTCAAAAAAAAGAAATTCACGCCCAATACCTCTCCGCTGCTTATCTACGAATGCCATATCGGCATGGCGCAGGAAGACGAGCGGGTGGGTACTTATCGGGAGTTTCGCGAAACCGTGCTGCCGCGCATCATCAAAGCCGGCTACAACGCCATACAGATAATGGCGGTGCAGGAGCACCCCTATTACGGCTCGTTCGGCTATCATGTGTCGAGCTTCTTCGCCCCCTCATCGCGGTTCGGTACGCCCGACGAACTGAAAGAGCTTATCGACGAGGCCCATGCCAACGGCATCGCAGTCATCATGGACATCGTGCATTCGCACGCCGTGAAAAACGAAGTCGAGGGCTTGGGGCGTTTCGATGGCACGCCCGACCAGTTTTTCTATCCCGACCACCGACGGGAGCACCCTGCGTGGGATTCGCTCTGCTTCGACTACGGCAAAAACGACGTCATACATTTCCTTCTCTCCAATTGCAAATACTGGCTCGAAGAGTTCCATTTCGACGGCTTCCGCTTCGACGGCGTAACCTCCATGCTCTACTACGACCACGGTCTGGGCAAGGCTTTCGGCGGCTACGGCGACTACTACGACGGCGGACAGGACGAGAATGCGATTACCTACCTTACGCTCGCCAACCGGCTGATACACGAGGTCAATCCGCACGCCATCACCATTGCAGAAGAAATGAGCGGTATGCCCGGACTTGCCGCCCGCATCGACGACGGCGGCATCGGATTCGATTACCGCATGGCGATGGGCATTCCCGATTTCTGGATAAAAATCATCAAAGAAAAGAAAGACGAAGATTGGCACCCGACGGGCATTTTCTGGGAGCTGACGAACCGCCGTGCCGACGAAAAGACCATCAACTACGCCGAGAGCCACGATCAGGCGCTCGTGGGTGACAAGACCATTATTTTCCGTCTCATCGACGCCGAAATGTACTGGCACATGATGAAGGACGATACCAACGGCATGGTGGCGCGCGGCATGGCGCTGCACAAAATGATACGCCTTGTAACACTGGCGACTATTAACGGCGGATACCTCAATTTTATGGGAAACGAGTTCGGGCACCCCGAATGGATAGATTTCCCGCGCGAGGGAAACGGTTGGTCATATAAATATGCCCGCCGGCAGTGGAGCCTTGTCGATCGTGCCGATTTGAAATACGGCTATCTTGCCGCATTCGACCGAGCCATTATCGGATTGGTCGGCGGCACGAAAGGCTTTGAAAAACGACCCGTCGTCAAATTGTGGGACAGCGGCGAAGACCAAGTGCTAGCGTTCATGCGCAAAGATTTGATATTCGTCTTCAATTTCAACCCGACACGCTCTTTCGAGGGCTTCGGCATTCTTGCTCCGCGCGGCAGTTACCGCTGCATACTCGACAGCGACAGCGCCCGGTTCGGCGGCTTCGGCCGCATCGACGACGGGGTGGTGCACTTCACCCAATTCGACCCGCTCTATAAAAAAGATAAGAAAGAGTGGCTCAAATTGTATTTGCCCGCCCGTACGGCGATGGTGTTGCAATTGCAGAAGGAAAAATAAAAACCGTGTGCGAACACGAAGAAAAAATGAAAAAACACCGTGTTCGCACACGAAAATGCAAAATATTTTATTCCAGCAAGATACGATTAATAGACTGAAATAAAATAAATTAAGGGTATTAAGGGTAATTTTTACACTAAAAAATAGGTTGTAAAACATAATGCAAAGATTTGGAGGTAGCCGAAAAAGCCCTACCTTTGGCACTGTAACCTATAACAATCTTTTTTACCTTAAAAAATTAATACCTATTGAAAACCTATAAAGAGGAGCTTTTGCGAAAAAGCTCCTCTTTGTTTTTGCCTATTTCTGAATCGCAAAATCCTTTGTACATCGGGGCGGTATCGCACACGGAAAACACGGAAGCGCCCTTTCCCGACCCTCAAAGGCGGCAGCCGGCTCCCGTTTTACCCCTTTCGTCGAAGCCGCTTATTTTCGGAACGAAAATAAAAAAAGAAAAAACAGGCCGTATAATTCGGTACTTTTCGTTATTTTCGTGCGATAAAACAGAGTATATGGAAACGAAAGTAAAAATCATCAACCGCTCTAAACACCCGCTGCCGGCTTATGAAACGCCACAGTCGGCGGGTATGGACATACGTGCCAATCTCGATGCCCCCGTTACGCTGAAACCGATGCAGCGTGCGCTCATTCCCACCGGACTGTTCATTGAACTGCCAGTCGGGTATGAAGCCCAGATGCGTCCCCGCAGCGGTCTGGCGTTGAAGAAAGGCATCACCCTGCTGAATACTCCCGGAACCATCGATGCCGATTATCGGGGGGAAATAGGCGTGATACTGATTAATCTTTCGACCGAAGATTTTACCGTAACCGACGGCGAACGCATCTGCCAGATGGTGGTGGCGCCTCATAGCCGCGTGGCGTGGGTCGAGACGGAAACCCTTGCCGATAGCGAACGCGGTGCGGGCGGATTCGGTCATACCGGAATGTGATTTTATGAAACGATATATTTTCTTATTGATATTTCTCGGATTGTTCCCGATGGTTTGGGGAAGAACGAAAGAGGCTGTTTCGCAACCGACCGATTCAGCCAAAGCGGCGTATGCCTACATGGAGGCTGTCCGTCTCAAAAACATGGGGCAGCGGGCGGCGGCTTTCGATCTGCTGCGCCATGCCCTTGTACTCGACTCCACACTGGCGGCAGCACATTCCGAAATAGCGCCGTTCTATTTTTTGTGGCGTGATAATCGCTCGGGTTACAGGGCATTGTTGCAGGCGGTGAAGTACGACCCCGACAACCGTTGGTATGCGTTGGCGGCCGCTCAATGTGCCATGCAGGTACAGGACTATACGCGGGCGGAAGCATTGTATGAAACCCTTTTACGGGAAAAACCGTCGGATATGGAGATGCTTGACCGCTTGACCGACGTCTGTCTGTTGAAAGGCGAGCCGCAAAAGGCGCTCGATGCTTACGACCGTTTCGAGCAGCAGTATGGCGCCAACGAAACGACGATATTGCAGAAAGCCCGCATCTACCACTTGATGCAGGAAAAGGAGCGCAGCTACGGAGAGATGGAACGCCTGATTGCCGAACAGCCCCGCAATACGGCATACATCACGCTCTTGGGCGACCTCTATCTCGAT
Organism: uncultured Bacteroidales bacterium; assembly: GCA_947589325.1. Classification (GTDB taxonomy): domain Bacteria; phylum Bacteroidota; class Bacteroidia; order Bacteroidales; family UBA11471; genus Caccoplasma. The sequence continues at coordinate 21,672 of CANQAM010000018.1, forward strand.
GCAGCCCGTTACGACGACGCATGGCGCACCTATATGCGGGTGCGGGCTATCGACCCCGATAACGAAGCCGTGCGGTTGTCGCTGCTCAACTACTATCGCCTCCGAAACGACAAGGCGGCGTACAAGGCGCAAGCCGATACGCTGCTGTTGCAGTCGGACATGGATATTGCCGATAAACTTTCGCTCGTGACCGACGTGGTGCCGGTGCTTGCACAAGATACCGCCTCGCTCGGCGACCTTTTGAAGCGGTTGTGCGAGCGCTATCCCAACGAAGTCGATTTGCGAAAGATTTATTCCGAATTGTTGGTGAAATGGAATAAGTACGACGAGGCGCAGGAACAGGTGCTCGTGGCGATAGACATCGCTCCCGACGAAGAATTGTGGAATTTCCTGTTCGGCCTTTTGTTCGAGAAAAACGACAATGCCGCCGTGTTGGAGTATGCGCGGCGGGCTATGCGGGAGAATCCGGCGAAGGGGCGTTATTACCTGATTGCGGCATCGACGCTGTTGATGGAAGGAGATAACGACGAAGCCGAAAAAACGGTGGAGGCGGGGCTTGCCGTGCCTGAGATAATCGCCGACCCGCTGATGCGCTCCGAATTTTTGGCATTGTCGGCCGACATACTCTACCGGCAGGGAAGCAAAGACGAAGCCTACGCCCGCTACGAAGAGGCGTTGAAATACAATCCGCAGAATTACGGTGCGCTCAACAATTACAGCTACTATCTGGCGCTTGACGGGCGCGACCTCGTCAAAGCCGAACGCATGAGCGGCGAAACGGTGAAAGCCGAACCCGATAACGCTACTTATCTCGATACGTACGGCTGGGTCTATTTCCGACAGGAGCGTTATACGTTGGCGCGCGTGTATTTGAAAAAAGCCATCGACCTGACGAAGCAGCCCAGCGCTGAACTCTACGAACATTACGGCGACGTGTTGGCGGTAACGGGCAACGAAACCGAAGCGGTCGAGTGGTGGAAAAAGTCGGCGGCGGCAGGCGGCGGCTCGGAGCTGTTGCAGCGTAAAATTACGGAAAAGAAATATATCACGGAATGAAAAGGTGCGCACTGTACGTTTTGCTCGTCTTGGCTCTGTTGAGCGGTTGCCGCAGCGGCAGGAATCTGTCCGGCACGTCGGCTCCGGCGGTATGGCAGGAAGGCTCGCCGCAAGCCCTGTTTGCCGAGATGTTTGTCTGCCACGAAGCCGATACGACCGCTTTCGTCAAATCGACGGCATACCTGTCGCTCGGGAAATATACGGTGCGGGGAAAGGTGCAGATACGCTGGCGGCGCGATTCCGTCGTACAGTTTTCGGTGGTGCCGCTGCTCGGCGTAGAAGTTTGCCGGATAACGCTTACGCCCGATTCGCTGTATGTTGTAGACCGTTTCCATAAGAAATATATGGCGGAATCGGCGAATGCCGTTGCCGAGCTTATTCCGTCGGGCATTTCGTTTGCGGCGGTACAGTCGCTGCTGCTTTCGCAGCCCTTCCTCCCGCAGCGGAAAATCGTGCCGCAGGACGTCCTGCTTTTCGATATTGCTGAAAAAGATGAAAATTACATATACACCTATACCCCGCCACTTTCATCGGACGAATACCGTTTCGAGGGCGACCGGCGGGCGTGCCTTGTCGGTGCGAATATACGGAATGCCGGAAACGCGCGCGAATTTTTCTGCCGGTATTCCGACTATATGCAGCACGACGATGCAATTGCGCCCCGGCGCATCGTCTGTATGTTCGACGGTTTTTCACCGGAAAGAGTCATGCTGGCTTTCGACGGAATGTCTTTTGTGTGGAATGAGCCGCAGCCGTTTTCGACCGGCATGTCGGCACGCTATAAAAAAACGGATTTGGAGTCATGGATAAAAACCTTGCTTCGGTAATAAGGCATCTGTTCATCGCATTGTTGCTTTTCGGAATATCTTTTGCGGGTGTGGCGCAGAAAGATTCCAAGTCGGTGCAGTCACTCAAACGGCAGCAGCAGACGACCAAACAGCAAATAGCAAATACCAGTAAACAGATAGAAAAAACCAAGAAATCGCAAATAAGCGCCTTGCATAAGTTGGAAGCTCTTTCGGCGGAAATAGCGCAAGTAAACGACAGCATCGGCGCACTGAATGCGGAAATTACCGACCTGTCGGCAGCGGAAAGGAAACTGGCGGGCGATGTGGCCGCATTGGAGCGGAATCTCGAAGTGAAGAAAAAGAGTTATGCCAATGCCATTCGTTCCATGACAATTCGGCGCGACAGCCGTTTCGATGCTTTGATGTTCATCTTTTCGGCGCATTCGTTGGAGCAGGCGTATCGCCGGTTCCGCTATTTGCAGGAATTTTCGGCGTGGCGCAAACAGGAAGCGCATGAGATAGCCGCCCAACGCGATGGGATAAACCGGCAGCGCAGCGCCTTAAAGCAGATGCAGAACGAGCGCAAATTCGCGCTGCTGCAACGCACCCGCATGTCAGACCGTCTTACCCGTCAGAAAAAAGAGCAAAATGTGCTGATTGCCGGATTGAAGAAAAAGGAAAAGGAGTTGCAGCAGGAGTTGAAACGACAGCAGCGGCAAGCCGAAGCATTGGGGCGGCGCATACAGGAAATTATCAAGGAAGAAGCCCGTAAAGCCGCCGAGAAAACGGCTGCCGAAAAGAAAACGGCCGGTAAGAGCGACAATGCATCGGCGGGATATAAGATGTCGCAGGACGAAATCAATCTTTCACAGAATTTCGCCGCGAACAAAGGTAAACTGCCTACCCCCTTGTCGGGTCGCTACCGCATCGTTTCGCACTACGGTACTCACCAGCACCCCGATTTGAAATATGTCAAAATCAACAATCAGGGCATCGACCTGCAAACGACGGCGGGGGTAAAAGCCCGTGCCGTGTTCGACGGTACGGTAACGGCGGTTTTCGTCGTTCCGGGCTACAATACGTCGGTCATCGTGCGGCATGGCGAATACCTGACGATTTACTCCAACCTGAGCGAACTTTACGTGAAGAAAGGCGACAAAGTGAAGACAGGTCAGAATATAGGTCTTATCTATTCCGACCCCGAAGAAGACAATCGCACGGTGCTGCATTTCCAACTTCGCAAGGGTGAAGCGACTTTGAATCCCGAACTTTGGTTGAAGCAATAATCCGCTGCATGGGAACGTTTAATTTGAAAAACACGCTGTTATGATACGGATACGTCGATATGCCCCTGCCGACAAAGCGTTGTGGAACGCTTTTGTCGCCGGCTCCAAAAACGCCACGTTCCTTTTCTTTCGTGAATATATGGATTATCATGCCGACCGTTTCCGTGACCATTCGCTGCTGTTTTTCGACGAAAAAGAGCGGTTGGTCGCGCTGCTGCCCGGCAATGAAGCGACGGAGCCGGTTGAGGAAAAGGCAGGAGCGGAACAGCGGGTTTATTATTCGCATCAGGGATTGACGTATGGAGGTTTCCTGCTTTCGCTGCATAGCCGTATGGCGGAGGTCATGCAACTTTTCGGCGCGCTGCTCGATTACCTGAAAGGCGAAGGTTTCGCCGCATTGTATTATAAGAGAATACCCACGATATATCACCGTTATCCCGCGCAGGAAGACGGCTATGCCCTTTGGCGGTACGGGGCGCAGATGTGCGCCTGCCTTATTTCGAGTACGGTACTTTTGGAAGAAAGTCGCATACAGGCTGCGGCAGCCAATAATTTTTATTATTGCCGGAAGGCGAAAAATTCCGGTTATCGCCTCTGCTGCGATGCTCCGCTTTCGGACTTTTGGCCGATTATGGTTGAAAATTTACGGACGCGCTACGGGGTTGCACCTGTTCATACGTTGGACGAAATGCAGTTGTTGCAAAGCCGCTTTCCCGACAATATCCGCTGTTTCCTTGCCATACACGATGATGCAGACGGCACGATGCAGGCGGTGGCAGGTGCTGTCGTTTACGAGGCTGCGCCTGTTGTTCATGTGCAATATGGTCATGCCACGCCGGAAGGAAAGAAAAATAAAGTGCTCGATTTTTTATATCTTTCTCTTATTGAACATTATGCACAGGATTCCCGCTTCCGATACTTCGATTTCGGAACGTCCAACGAAGACGGCGGACGTTTTTTGAACGAAGGTCTTATTGCCAACAAGGAGGGATTCGGCGGACGCGGTGTCGTGTATGAAACATACAAATTGACGATTTGAAAATGGTGCAAAACGAATCGACATCGATGTATCGCCGCATCGTAAAGGCGACCGGACTGTTGGGCGGCGTGCAGGTGTTTTCCATACTCTGCTCCGTCGTGCGCAACAAGTGCATCGCCTTGTGGCTCGGTGCGGCAGGGGTGGGCATCATCGGGCTTTACAATGCCGCGATAGAGATGATTGGCGCACTGACGTCGTTAGGATTGCGGCAGAGTGCGGTGCGCGATATTTCGCAGGCACACGCAGCGGGCGATGAACGGAGGCTGAAAACAACGATTGCCGTCGTGCGGCGCTGGAATTGGATTGCCGGACTTTTCGGAGCGGTAATCATGCTGTCGTTCGCTCCGCTGTTGAGCCGTTTCACTTTCGGCGATGAGGCGCATTTGTGGGGGTACGTCTGGCTTTCGTGCGCTTTGTTGTTGAACGCTCTGACGGCAAGCGACCAATCGGTTTTGCAGGGCATCGGCAGGCTGCGCAAGTTTTCGTCCGCCTGTCTGGCGGGCAACGCCGTCGCCTTGCTGCTGTCGCTGCCGCTCTACTATTTCTTCCGTTTCGACGGTATCGTGCCTTCGATTATTTTGTCGGCGGCAGCAACGCTCTTTTTTACGGCGCTGTACCGGAGGAAAGCCGTGTCGGGAAAAGTTCCCGTGACGATGCGGGAAACATGGCATCGCGGAAAAGTGATGGTCGTGCTCGGGGTCTATATGACGATAAGCGGATTTCTGACGACGCTGTTCAATTACCTGTTGGTGAATTTTATCAACCGTGTCGGCGGTGAAACCGAATTGGGATATTATCAGTCGGGCTACACCATCGTTACCCGTTATGTGGGGTTGGTGCTGGCGGCTATGGCTACGGAGTATTACCCGCGCTTGGCGGCTCTCGGCAACGATGCGCGGGCGTTGAGCGAGCAGGTAGCCCGACAGTCTGAAACGGCGCTGCTGATGCTGGCTCCTATCGTCTCTTTCTTTCTATTGTTGCAGGAGTGGGTGATACGCATTCTCTATACGGCTGATTTCTTGTGCGTCGATGTTTACTTCTCGTGGGCGATGGTGGGCGTGCTGTTCAAAGCCGTTTCGTGGGCGATGGGTTTCATTTTGCTGGCGAAAGGCGACGGCATCGCCTTTTTGATTACGGAAACCGTTTCGGGCGTTACCGGACTGCTGCTTACTGCCGGCGGATATTATTGGGGCGGCTTGGAAGGGGCGGGTGTCGCTTATTTGCTCGACTTCTTCCTGTACAGCGTATTGATGTGGACGGTTTGCCGCCGCCGGTACGGTTTGCGCTACGGGCGCACGTGGTATTTCGTGCTGGCGGGTACGGTGGCCGGTTGTTCCGTCGTATCGTGGCTGTACAGGTCGTCGCTGCCGTATGCCCTGTATGGCGCGGTGGCGTGTGCCGTCGCGGTATCGCTTTGGGCGTTGTGGTCGCTGAAAAAACGGCTGCTCGGTTAGTGTTTCTCCCAGAAATCGAGATATTGCTGCGCCACGTCGGTGTAGTTATGATATTTTTCCACGAAAGTGCGGCTGTCGGCGCACCGCTGCGGCAGCTCTTCCCGTTTCAGTATCACCTCTTCCAGCGTGCGATATACGCTTTCGGCATCGGGCCGTGCATTGATAATGGGGCGCAGCGTTTTCTCGCCGATGAAGTCGTAAAATTCTGGCTCGCCTCCGCTTACGGCAGCCAGACCTTGTGCCATGGCTTGCAGGGCGTTGGTAGCCGGCGTGTAGGAGTAGAGCTGATCGAGAATGACGTCGGACGAACGCATGAGGCGCAGGTATTCGTCCAGCGGTACCGATACCACCTCTTTTATTTCGCATTCTTTCGGATAGCGCGCATGCAGCTCCTGCAACACTTCTTTATATACGTCCGTACCTTTCAGTTGGCTGCGGAGACGTTGTATTCCGAGAAAGAAGCGCACTTTTTCGCGGGTATCGTTCATCGGGCGCACCATGTAGCGGTCGAGCTGTATGGGTATGGGAATGTAGGCGAGTTTTTCTTTGAATTCTTTTTCGTAGGCGATGTAGTATTCGTATAGACAGGCGATGATGCCGTTGCAGGTCTCGGCCACGTATTGGCATTGATTTTTTAACAGACGACCGTTCCATGCTTCGATTTCTTCCCGACAGCTGGCATAGTTGCGCATTCGGTTACCGACGAAGAAATCGGAGTAACGGTACAGCCCTTCTTGACAGGCCCTTACATAGTAATAGTCGGTGGAGAGGGCATCGAGGAATATTTTTCTGTTGTGCCGCCGCAGATAGTCGTATATGACACGGTTTTTCCCGGGACGTAAATCTAAAAATATGGGGTTGTGTATCTGTACGATATCGTATCCGCGAAATGAGGGCAGTTGTCGTGCTACGTCGAATACGTAGCGTATGGCGCCGTGAAGTCCGGCGCCGCGCACCAGCGAAATGTCGCGCCGGTTGTTCATGAATCCGCTTCCTCCCGATGCCACTACGACGTCGTGTCCCAATGCCCGCAGTCCTTCCCCCAATGTCCAGTGGAGGTTGCTTGCCTCTCCCAACAACAGAATTTTCATAATTTCAGCAGATTGTTGTAACAAATAATGGTTTTGTGAGCGATATGGGCAGTTCCCATATTTTGCTGTGCAAACGCGAAATTCTTATCTCCGAGTTCGGATTTTGCAAATTGTCGTGCCTGTATGATAGCATTTATTACCGATTCGTTGTCGTGGGGATTGAAAACGGGATTCCCTGTTTGTGTCAGCAGGTCGTTTAGATTTCCCGAAGAGGGTCCCGCCACGACTTTGTGGAAGAGAAATGCCATAGGTATATTTCCGGAGTTGAGAATCTCTTGGCGTTGTATCAGTACGATATCGGAAGCCGAAAAATAATAAGACAATTCAGAATTGTCGATTTTTTTGTGCTGTAACCGGCTTTCGTTTGGATTCGGGTGATATTTGCTTTTCAGCGAATGGTAGTGCAGAAAGTTTTGCAGGGGCGTTCTGCGATTGACAAAGCAACCGTTGTAAAAGCCCGGAGCCAATAAAAACTTGTCCGACATGGGCAATTGCCGGAATGACGCGGCGATAAATTCCCGTTCGCTTTCTTTGCGATAACTTCCGAAAGTAAGAATAATGAATTTATCGAGAGGTAAATGCAGCTTTTCCCGCGCTTCTTTTCGAGAAAACGATGTGTATCCGCACCGGTCGTATATATGATGCGGGACAATGAAATGTTCGATTTTGTTTTGCGGATACAGGGTGTTGTATTCTTGGCGGCTGTATTCGCCCAGATGTATTATGGCGTCGCAGCTTGTTTCGATGATGCGATACAGTTCCGTTTTTGCGGTATGGCTGTAATGGGGGACGGAATCGTGTCGGGTATATATGAGTTTTGTGTGCTGCCGTTTTAATTCATCGATGCGATTCCGTAATTGTCGAAGATTTTTTTCAGAAGGGGTACGCCATTTGAAAATGACTTCCGGAAATTGGAAATGAATGATGTCGTATTTTTTCGATGTGTCCCAGAACGAGTCGATGCTGCAATCGATAGGGCAACCTTGTCGTAGCAATTCCTCGTACAAGGAGCGTACATACAGGTTGTCATTTGAAATAATCGTATCGAAATATACGATGAGTATTTTTTTTTTCATTACGGAGGTCGTAAAATTGGATTGGCAAATATACTTTTTTTATCCTAAAAAAAGGAAATGCAGGGCGCTTTTTGTATTTTTGCGGAAATGGAATGACATGGACCAATCGATAACGATTATCATACCGGTGTATAATCGGGCGGAGGTGCTGATGCGCACGCTGCGGTCGGTGCTGGTGCAGACTTACCGACCGCTGCACGTGGTGCTTGTCGATAACGGTTCGACCGACGCATCGCCGGAGTTGCTGCGGCAATTCAAGCAGGAGTATGAGACGCCCGATTTCAAGGTAACGGTGTGCGCCGAATCGGTGCGGGGAGCTGCCGCCGCCCGCAACAGAGGACTCGATGAGGCGGCGTCGGAGTGGGTCATGTTTTTCGATTCCGACGACGAAATGGCGCCGTCGCTGGTCGAACGTTACGCAGTGGCGATTGCGGATAATCCGCAAGCCGACATAGTTTATACCGACGAGAAAATCGTTTCGGACGAGAACGGCACAAGCTGCATAAAATACGCTCCGCGAAAAAATATTCTGTACAGCAACATTTTCCATGCCTATCTTTCGACGCTGCGTTATATCGTGCGAAAGACGGTGATAGAGGCTGCCGGCAGGTGGAATGCACAGCTGCTCGGGTGGGACGATTGGGAGCTGGGCGTGCGCCTGCTGCTGACGACTTCGCGCACAGTAAAACTTTCGACGCCGCACCCTTTGGTGCTGGTGCATGCCCATGCCGACTCGATAACGGGGCGCAACTACTCCGATAAGGCGGAGCTTTGGGAGACTGCTATGGACGAAGTTGCACGTGTCATCGCAAATTCGGGACGAAAAGATATCCCCCTTCTTTCGGACTGTCTCGAATACAAACGCATCATGCTGGCAGGCAATTATGCGCGCGAGGGCAGCGCAGAGGGCGAGCGGCTTTATGGCGAAGTCCGTGCGCGGGTGGTGCATCGTCCGGCGATGCGCCTGATTTGCTTTTGCGGGTATAAATTGATAAGCCGTGGCGTGCGGGGAACGGCACGCATCGCCGAAATTCTATTCCGCCTGCTCGATTGAAAATCTCTTACAAAGAAACGGCGGACAATTCTTTGCCGATAGCGTGCAAAGCCTTTTCTATTTTGGAGGCTTGGGCTTCTGAAATGTAGGTGCCGCACGATTTGTATTGACGCATCAATGCCGCGTTGATGCCTGCCCGTTTGGCAAATTTTGTAATGTTGATGAAGTCAAAATAGTCGAATATCGACGCTACATCGTATTTATATTCAAACTCGATGTTCTGTAATTCTTCCGGCAGCGGTTCTCCCGATTCCCGATAAGCCGCCAACACCTCTTCGACCGAATTTTTGAAATCGGCTTTTGCTTCTGCAACCGTGGCGCCCTCGCCGATGAGGGTCGTTTCGATGTTCGGCGTATAGACGCCGAAAGTTCCGTCTTTCCCTTTTTCTATTAAAGCGATTGTTTTCATGTCGGTGTGTTTTTATTGCGTTGGAATCAGAATCCTATTTGTTTTTTCAATTTGTTGAATGTTCCGTTTTTTATTTCCTCCGTGCCATGACGACCTATTTGTATGGGGTATGATTTGTCAGGGTGGCGATAGACGTCGTGATTGGCACCGTGCCGCCACAAATACCACCCGTTGGTTTCGGCAATTTTTCGCAGTTCATTCCATTTCATGCCGTCAATGTGTTTATTGACGGTACAAATATATAGCAAATTTGTTATATGCCCTATTCCGGAAATAGAAAAGATATCGTTTTCCATTTAATTAACATTATTCGGACGAAATGGTTTGAAACCGCCAAACAGTTTTGGGAATACTTCGAGCCGCGATTATTGCAGATTGTTTTCAAAATCGTATCTTTGCGTCGGTAATCGAAAATATCATGCTCGAAGTAAGTATCATCATACCGGTATATAATGCGGTGGCGTACATCGGTCGCTGCATCGACTCGATTGTGCAGTCGGGACTGCCGGACGACAAATACGAAATCATCGCGGTCGATGACAATTCGACCGACAATTCGCTGGCGGAGTTGCAGGCATTGGAAGCCAAGATACCCAACCTGCACGTCTATCACCGCCGCAAAGCCGGACCCGGCGGGGCGCGGAATTTAGGCATAAACTATGCGCACGGACGTTACATCATGTTCGTCGATGCCGACGACCGCATACATTCCGCGGCGTTCGCCCGCTTCGTGCAGGAGCTGCTGCCGCTCTACCGCCACCAGATTATCGGGCTCGACTGCATCAAGGTCGATGTGCAGGGCGCGGAGTCGCCCTACTATCCGACGGTACAGCCCTATTGCCGCGATATGTCGGGGGCCGATTACATGGCGCGCTATCCGTTGGCAGGCGTGCTGTGGGCATACCTGTTCAACCGTTCTTTCCTTTTGGCGTCGAACGTGCGGCTGCTCGAAAAATGCGTGTTGGAAGACGAGGATTTCGTTACCCGCGTGTTCAGCCGCGCCGACACGGTAACTTTCCTGCCCGTACAGCTTTACTATTACTATTACCAGAATAAATCGGGATTGAGCAACATTCCCGACCCCGACCACCAAAAACGCCTCATGCACGACCGCCTTACGGTGATAACCGGCTTGAAGCGTATGCGCGAAGCCATTTGCGACCCGCAGCTCGAAACGGGTCTTGATCGCAAACTTTACGACCTCACGGTCGATACCCTGCGTATACTCATCGTGAAACCATACGACGAGGCGCAAGTAAAAAACGCGCTCGACACCCTCGCGAAAGAAAATCTCTATCCGCTGCCCAAAGCAGATTACGGCGCTTTCTGCTGCCGGTTGAGCCGTGCCACCGATACGCTGCCCAAGCTCCTTGCGTGGCGTCGCCGTCGCGAGAGCCGCCTGTGGCGCTTCATTGCCGCCCGTCGTCTGCACCTCCGCCTCGCGTAAGAAGAGTATTTGCTTTCGGCAAATTGCCGGCATCAAATGAGATTTATTTATGCGTTGATTTCAAAAACATAGTTAATTGAACAAAGATATGTAGGAGTTGAAAACGAACAGGCGATTTCGGCTTTGTCCTGTCATTTCGGTTAAAATAGAATCTTTCTGCATCAACTTTACTAAGTCATTGGCAGATTTATAAGTAACTTGGCAGATTTTGGCTGCCTGTTCGATTGTAATAAACGGATTTTCAAATAACGCATGAAGCAATATAATTGCGTTTCTACTTCTTTTCCCATACGTCTGTTGAAATAACTGTTCTAATTTTTCTTTCAGTTGAATAATCGAAGATAACGTTTCCACTGCTTTTTGAGATGTTTGCTCGATGCCCACTAAAAAGTATTTAATCCACTGCAAGAGATCGTTTTTTACCCGAGTATTGTTCAAATTGTCATAATATAAGTCCCTGCGTTGCTCAAAATACGAGGAAAGATAAAGAAGCGGTTTGTCTAAGATATGTTCTTTGACGAGAAACAGAGTTATCAGTAATCGACCGATACGTCCATTACCATCTAAAAAAGGGTGAATTGTTTCAAATTGATAGTGGGCTATGGCAATTTTTATTAGAGCCGGAATATCTGACTCTTCATTATTGAGGAATTTTTCCAAATCGCTCATTAATTCTTCCACATATTGATGCGAGGGAGGAATAAATTTTGCGTCGGCAAGAGAAATTCCTCCTATCCAATTTTGACTCTTTCGATATTCACCGGGGAGTTTGTGTTCTCCTCTCACGCTGTTCAATAATTCTTTATGGATCAATTTGATGAGTCGGGAGGAGATAGGAAGCTGTTGCAATTTTTCTATGGCACTATTTATTGCTTTGATATAATTTGTTACTTCTTTCCAATCATTACGGCGTTCTGGTTGTATTTCGGTTGCCGGTAAGAACGCTTCGTCCATTCGTGTTTGAGTACCTTCAATACGGCTGGAAACAACAGCTTCTTTGACAACGTGTAATTGAATAAACAAATCGATATTGGGAACTAATCGTGAAAAAGAATTTAGTTCGCCCAATTTAATAGAGGCTTTTTCCAATAGCTTGTTAATGCTCGGATCTTTCCAACACCATTGATTATTTATCGTTTCAGGAATAAAATACTTATATCCATATCCCGATTCATAGCGTCCGGCATTGAATTTTTCTATTTCTTTCATATAATCCTTATTTTCTTAGGTACAAAAATACAATAAAAATATTCTTATTATACTTTAATCGCGGAAAATAAAATAAGAAAATTCATATTTTACTTTTGCGTCTAAAAACAAATTTGTTCTTGCTGCATGAAATTAATTTTTATATTTTCTTTTTAATGTGCATTGATTTAGCTATTTACATCGTTTTTGAGATGCAAATACAGGAAGAAGATTTGCCGTCATGGAGATTATGAGAGAGGCAGACCGTCGAGGAGTTTCATGTAGAGAGTTATGGCTTCGCGGATTTCTTCTTTGACGATGTATTCGTCGGCGGTATGCGAGCGTTCCGAGCTGCCCGGCCCAATCTTCACCGTAGTGAAGGGCATTAGCGCCTGATCGGAGAGCGTGGGCGAGCCGAAGGGTTCGAGTCCCAGCATGGCGGCGCGCTGCATGAAAGGGTGGTCGCGGTCGATGCGCGACGAGTTGAGACGGAACGAGCGCGGGGTGATGTCGCAGGCTATGGCGTCGCGCAGCAGCACGAAGGCTTCTTCGTTGCGGTAGAGTTCATTGGTGCGCACATCGACCACAAATTCGCAGCGGTCGGGCACGACATTGTGCTGCGTCCCCGCCTTTATCTGGGTAACGGTGAGTTTCACGGGGCCCAGCATTTTCGATACTTTCGGGAAAGAGAAGTTTCGGAATTCCTCGATAACGGGCAGCGCTTCGTAAATGGCGTTTACTCCCTCGCTGCGGGCGGCATGCCCCGCTTTTCCGTGTACCACGCAGTCGAGCACCATCAAGCCTTTTTCTCCGATAGCGGGACGCATACCCGTAGGTTCGCCTACTACGCCGAAAGTAATGGGAGGCAGCTCTTTCAGGGCGAGGGCGACGCCTTTTTCGCCCGACACCTCCTCTTCGGCGCTTGCTAAAAAAATAAGGTTATAGGGTTGCAGGCGGTACGACAGAGCCATGAACACGTGCAGCAGCGAAACCAGCGAAGCACCGGCGTCGTTGCTTCCCAAGCCGTAGATGCGACCGTCTTCTTCGCGTGCTTCAAAGGCGCGACCCTGCCACCCTTCGACCGGCCGCACGGTGTCGTGATGCGAATTGAGCAACAGGGTGGGGCGTGTCATTTCATATCCCGACGCCATTGCCCATACATTGTTGCCTGTGCGGTGCGGTTCGAATCCGTTTTTGTGCAGGTAGTCAGCTATGATGTCGGCGGTCGCTCCTTCGTCCCGACTGACGGAGGGGGTTTCTATCAGTTTTCGGAGCAGGTCTGTCGCCGGATAAAAAAGGTCGTTTGCGTCGGTCATGCCTCTGTATTTATTTATTTTCGAAGTAGCTGTCGAGTATTTCTTGGGCGGCGAGGAACGGACTTTGTTCGGAACGGAGCACCAATTCTTCTTTTTCAGCCAGCAAACGGGCGATGTGCGGGTTGCGGTAGAAGTGCGCCCGCAATTGTTCGTCTATCGTTTCGCTCATCCAGTATTTCGACTGTTCCACGCGCTTGCGGTCGAAGTAGCCGTTTTTCTTTACGAAAGCGATGTAGTCGTCTATCATTTTCCACACTTCGCCGATGCCTATTTCGTAGTAGCCCGAATAGGTAAGCACCTGCGGCTGCCAGCCCGACGGCGGCATGGGAAAGAGGTGCAGCGCGTTGCGGAAATGCGCCTGTGCGAGTTTGGCTTTTTCGATGTTGTTGCCGTCGGCTTTGTTGATGACGATGCCGTCGGCCATCTCCATGATGCCGCGCTTGATGCCCTGCAATTCGTCGCCCGTGCCCGCTAACTGTATGAGCAGGAAGAAATCGACCATCGAATGTACGGCGGTTTCCGACTGCCCTACGCCCACCGTTTCCACGAAAATGGTATCGAAGCCGGCTGCTTCGCAGAGGATAATCGTTTCGCGCGTTTTGCGCGCCACCCCGCCCAGTGAACCTGCCGAAGGCGAAGGGCGTATGAATGCCTCTTTCTGCTGCGAGAGGCGCTCCATGCGGGTTTTGTCGCCCAAGATGCTCCCTTTCGAACGTTCGCTGCTGGGGTCGATTGCCAGCACCGCCAACTTGCCGCCGCGTTGCAGTACGTGCAGTCCAAAAGCGTCGATAGAGGTGCTTTTTCCCGAGCCGGGTACGCCGGTGATGCCTATCCGCACCGATTTTCCCGCGTATGGCAGGCATTTGGCAATGACCTCCTGCGCCACGCTCTGATGTTCGGCGAGTTGGCTTTCTATCAGTGTTACCGCCTGACTCAGCACGGTGATGTTGCCTTTGCGTATCTGCTCCACGTATTCGGCGGCGGAATACTCCTGCCTCCGGCACTTCATGCGGGCTGCCAGATAGGGATTGACCGAAGGGGGCTGGCTCACGCCTTTATTGACGGATAGTCCGGCATATTTGTCGCTGTTCTCGATGTGTTCCATGCGGGTAGTATTTTATCGCAGAGTAGCTGCCGGTTGTTCGTCGTCGCTGTTCGAACGGTTTTCGGGTTGCACGACACCCCGTATTTGCAGGACGGTGCGGTCGGGTTTCGTGTTGGTATAGACGTAAATGTTTTTGACAAATTCGCCCGGCCTCCCTTTGGCTTTGTAGACGACTTTTATTTCCGCCGTATCGTTCGGGGCAATGGGATTGTTCGGATAGCTCGGCACCGTGCAGCCGCAGGAGGCTTGCGCCCGAATGATGACCAGCGGCGATTTGCCGGTGTTTACGAAACGGAATGTGCACGCGGCATCGCCATTTTTTTCGTATATCGTGCCGAAGTCGTGCACCAGCTTTTCAAATTCGATTTTTGTCGATTTGCGTTCTGCCTCTACGGGCACGCATATCCATGCAGCCAGCAGACAAAAGAGAATAGTCGATTTGCGTATCATGGCGGTATCCGTTTTTGAAATAGTTTTTACAAAAATACAATTTTCTTTTTATTTCGTTCATCGTCGCTCGGAATAATTGCAGGGGAGAGGTTACAGCCCGAACATGTCGCGGTAAAGGTCGAGGGCGATGTATATTTCGTCGCGCGTGGCGGTCTGGTCGATGATTACCTGCCCGATGTCCGACAAGAGGGTGAAGTTCACCGTGTCGGCATTGTTTTTCTTGTCGTGTGTCATGCGTTCGTACAGGTATTCGTAGTCGTTGCAGGTGATGGCGAACACACCGTAATTGCTCCGCACGTATTCGGCGAAACGGCGCAGGGTGTCGAGCGGGAATTGCAGTTTCCGGTGCGATAGCAGCAGTTCGCACACTAACCCCCACGCCACGGCATAGCCGTGCTGCACCGGACGTTTGCGTTGCAGCGAAAGGCTCTCGAATGCGTGTCCCACCGTGTGCCCGAGATTGAGCGATTTGCGGATATTCACCTCGAAGGGGTCTTCGGCGACGACGTGTTGTTTCACGGCGACGGACTCTTCGAGGCGGGCAAGCATCGCTTCGCTGTCGGGGCAGGCAAGGTCGGTGTCGAACAGACGTTCGTAGATTTCGCGCCGGCTGATAAGTCCGTGTTTCAACATTTCGGCAAATCCCGAAAGGAGATGTTCTTTCGAGAGCGTGCGAAAAAATGCGGTCGAAACAAGGACTGCCTCTGCGGGAGCGAAAGCGCCGATTTCGTTTTTCAATCCGTTGAAGTTGATGCCGGTCTTTCCGCCTACCGCCGCATCGACGGCGCCCAGCAGGGTGGTGGGTATGTTGATGTAGCGGATTCCCCGTTTGAACGTGGAGGCGGCGAATCCGCCCAAGTCGGTAACCATGCCGCCGCCCAGATTTATCATCAGGGAATGTCGGGTGGCGTGGCGGGTGCTCAGTTCCTGCCATACCGATGCCAGCGATTCGAGCGTCTTGTGGGTGTCGTCGGGCAGTATGTTGATGCGACGGGCGGAGGCGAGAGCTCGGCTCTCGGAGAGCAGCGGCAGGCAGTGGCGCCCCGTGTTGTCGTCGGTGAGAATGAACAGACGGTCGTGCGCACAGCCCGCTACGATTTCGTCGAGCGCGGCAGCGATATTTCGGGTGAAAAGAACTTGTTGTGCCATATCGTTCAATGGTTGAGATTACGGTATATCGTATCGAAGTCGGCTGCCAGCGTCGTCATGTCGGGCAGGAGCATATCGGCGCCGGCGTCGAGCAGCACCTTGTCGGCGAGCGGACCCGTATTGACGGCAATGGTAAAAATGTGCGCCGCCGTACCGGCTTCCACGCCGAGCGGGGCATTCTCCACCACGAGAGCCTGCCAAGCCTCCACGCCGGCTTTTTTCAAGCCCATCAGATAGGGTTCGGGGTGGGGTTTGCCGTATTTCACGTCGAACGCCGTAACCATCGTTTGCGGTGAAAAAATGTCGGGGTAGTCGCGGTTCAGCTTTCCGAGCAGCGACTGTTGTCCCGAGCCGGTAACTAGCACGGGGATAAGTCCGTGCGCTTTCACTTCGCGCAGAAAGTCGGCTGCGCCCGGCATGGGTCGGGCAACACCTTTGGCTGCGAACAGTTCGGTTTTGTGGCGGTATATCGACTCTTTCTCGGCGTCGGTGGCATCGCGCCCGTATTCGCGATTGAAAATCAGGTCGATGGTCGAAGCGCCTGTGCGCCCTTCGTACATGAAAAATTCTTCGCGCGTACAGGGTATGCCTATCGAGGCGATGGCTTCGTACCATGCGGCAGCGTGGTAGGGCATCGAGTCGTAGAGTACGCCGTCCATGTCGATGAGCACCGCCCGCAGGTCGATTCGGGAAAATCCTGTTTTTGCTAAATATGCCGATTTCTTGTTTTGCATAGCCATAATTCAAGACAAAAGTACAAACTATTTGCCACACGTCGGAAAAAAGCGGATAAAAAAGAAAAATTTTCTATATTTGTATTCTTAATGCAAGTTTGCCATGAAACGGAAAATTGTCGTCTTGTCGCTGTTCATTGCCTCTGCCTTGTGCCTGTCGGCGCAGAAGAAAACGGAGGGGCGTTACGAACTGATAAAAAACATGCCGGTCTATTACGAAACCCTGCGCAGTGAATTGACCTTTCCCGACGCATGGGGCAATTCGCGAATAAAGTCGTTCCCGAAATGGCGTAGGGAGGCGCGGAAAATTCTTACGGAGTGTTTGCAGCGCGCCCCGCGTCCGTCCGACGATTTCGATTACAAGGTTGTCGCCACCGAACAGCGCGACGGCTATCGCGCCGAGAAAATAGAGTTCAATATCTCTGCCTACACCCGCATACCCGCCTACCTGCTCGTGCCCGACGGCGAGGGCCCGTTTCCCGCATTGGTGGTGCTGCACGACCACGGGGCGCATTTCTCGATAGGCAAAGAGAAGAATGTGCGTCCCTTCGGGGTCGATGATGCCGTGATGCAGGACGCCTGCCGCTGGGCGGAAAATTGTTACGAAGGCGTGTTCGTGGGCGATTTTTTTGCCGCGCATGGCTATGTCGTGTTGGCAATCGATGCTTTCTTTTGGGGCGAACGGGGACGTCAGGACGGCGTGAAATATGAAGCGCAGGAAGCCGTGTCCGCCAATTTTCTGCAAATGGGCATGAGCTGGTGCGGCTATATTACATACGACGACGTGGCGAGTGTCGATTTTCTGGCGACGCTGCCGTTCGTCGATGCCAAGTCTATCGGTGCAGTAGGCTTTTCGATGGGGGCGCATCGGGCATGGATGCTCTCCGCCATGACCGACAAGGTATATGCCACCGCCGCCATTTGCTGGCTCAACACGTCGGAATACCTGCTCTCCGTGAACAACAACCAGAGCAAGGGACAGTCGGCTTATTCGATGATAGTGCCCGAGCTGCGCAACCACCTCGACTATCCTCACGTGGCGTCGATTATCTGCCCGAAACCGTTTCTGATGTTCAACGGCGCATACGACAAACTTTTCCCCGTGCAGGGCACGCGCGATGCATTCGATATTCTCGAAAAGACGTGGCAGAGCCAACACGTCGCCGACCGGCTGCAAACCAAAATCTGGGACACGCCGCACACCTTCAACCGTGCCATGCAGGCGGAAGTGCTGCAATTCCTCGACAAGCATCTGAAACATTAATCCCGCTCGCGATATGCCTCTTTTTGCCGACGTCATACTGCCGCTGCCGCTGCCGAAATATTTTACTTACCGCATACCCGAGGCGTGGCGCGAAAGCCTCGTAGCGGGCAGCCGCGTCGTCGTGCCGTTCGGGCGCTCCCGTTTTTACACGGCGATAGTCGTGCACACGCACAACCTCGCGCCGAAAGATTACGAAACGAAAGAGATTTCGACCCTGCTCGACGCCCAGCCCGTGCTGCGGCGTCCGCAATTGCAGTTTTGGGAGTGGATAGCCGATTACTACCTCTGCGCGGTGGGCGATGTTTTCAAGGCGGCGATACCATCGGGTCTGAAAATCGAGAGCGAAACGCAGGTCGCCCCCAATCCCGAATACGTCGCCGACGGCACGCTGCTCAAAGAGCGTGAGTCGCTCCTGCTCGACACGCTCCTGCAAAAGGGCAAGATGAACGTGCAGGAGTTGGAGCGGGAGAGCGGGCTGCGCAATACCCTTCCCGTGATACGGACGCTGCTCGAACGGGGAGCGATTCTCATTTCGGAGGAGATGCAGTACCGCTACAAACCCCGTACCGAAGTGTATGTGCGGGTGCGCATCGCCCGCGAGGAGCGGGAAAAACTTCGTGAAACGTTCGAGGCGTTGAAGTCGGCGAAGAAGCAGATACGTCTGTTGATGACCTACCTCGATATGTCGGGCTTCATGCGGCGCGACGCGCTGCGCGAAGTGTCGCGGCGGGAGTTGTTGGAGTGCGCGGAGGTGTCGCCGCAGATACTCGCCGCCCTGACGGAAAAAGGCATCTTCGAGTGCTACCGCAAGGAGGTGAGCCGCTTTGCGCAGGAGACGCTGCGCACCGAACCGCTGCACCGGCTCACACCCGTACAGCAGGAGGCTTACGACCGCATCGTCGAGAGCTTCACCCGAAAGTCGGTCACCCTGCTGCACGGCGTTACCTCGTGCGGCAAGACCGAAATATATATGCACCTTATCGACGCCGTCGTGCGGCAGGGGCGGCAAGTCCTTTACCTCGTGCCCGAAATCGCGCTCACCACGCAGCTGGCATCGCGCTTGCAGCGGGTATTCGGACGGCGCTTGGCGGTCTACCACTCCAAATTCACCGACGGCGAGCGGGTGGAGATATGGAACAACCTGCTGCACGACAGCGAAATACAAATTGTGCTCGGCGTGCGCTCGGCAGTCTTTCTGCCGTTCCGCGACTTGGGGCTTGTCATCGTTGATGAGGAGCACGAAACGAGCTACAAACAGCAGGAGCCGGCGCCGCGCTACCATGCCCGCAACGCCGCTATCGTGCTGGCGTCGATGCACGGAGCGAAGACCCTTTTGGGTACGGCGACCCCTTCGGTCGAGAGTTATTACAATGCACGAAGCGGAAAATACGGGTTGGTGGAGCTCGCCGTCCGTTACGAGGAAATAGAGCTGCCGCGCATACTCGTCGTCGATACGGGCGACCTCCGCCGCAAACGCCGCCTTGCCCGCGACAGCAACCTTTCGCCCCAACTCGTGGAGATAAGCCGCGACGCCCTGCAAAAAGGCGAACAGGTGATATTCTTCCAAAACCGGCGCGGGTATGCCCCCATGGCGGAGTGCCGCCTCTGTGCGTGGACGCCCCGCTGCGAGCGCTGCGACGTGAGCCTTACCTACCATAAATACGCCGGTGCGCTCGTGTGCCACTATTGCGGCTACACGCAGCCGCTGCCCCGCGTGTGCCCCTCTTGCGGTGAAGCGAGCATCGAGATACGGGGCTTCGGCACCGAACGTGTCGAGGAGGAAGTGGAGCGCGCTTTCCCCGACACTGCCATTACGCGCATGGACCTCGACACCACCCGTTCGCGCAAGGCTTACGAACAGATGATTGCCGACTTCGAGCAGCAGAAAAGCCGGATACTCATCGGCACGCAGATGGTTACGAAAGGGCTCGACTTCGACCACGTGAGTGTCGTGGGCATTCTCAATGCCGATATGCTGCTCAACTATCCCGACTTCCGCGCTCACGAGCGAGCCTTCCAGATGATGGAACAGGTGGCGGGACGCGCCGGCAGACGCAACCGGCAGGGCACCGTGCTTTTGCAGACCGCCTGCCCGCAGCACCCCGTCATCGCGCAGGTGGTGCGCCACGACTACGCCGCCATGTACGCCGCTCAGATAGCCGAACGCGAACAGTTTGCCTATCCGCCCTTTTCACGCCTTATCTACATCTATTTCAAACATCGCGATGAAACCGTCGTGCAGGCAGCCGCCGATGCCTACGTGCGCGAAGCGGCGCCCGTTTTCGGCCGCCGTCTTTCGTCGCCCCACACGCCGCCCGTAGCCCGCATACAGAACAGCTACATACGCCGCGTCATGCTCAAAGTGGAAACCGCCGCTTCCGTGCGCAAAGTGCGCGAAGCCCTGCACCTCGCACACGAACACCTCGCCGCCGACCCGCGCTTCCGCACCCTCACCCTCTACTACGACGTCGATCCCATGTGATGAGAAAATAATTGACAGCGAACGTGGAAACAGATGAATTTGCTGTTTGAATTGACAATCGGAATATCGCGCACCATGTTGCCGCTTGCTGCTGCCTGTATGTGTGGGAAAATCGGCAAAACAAAAATCGCTAATAATCTACGTTGCTGATTATTAGCGATTTTCTGCGTACCCAGAGCCGGGGTCGAACCGGCATGGAAGTGAATCCACTGGTGTTTGAGACCAGCGCGTCTACCGATTCCGCCATCTGGGCCTGTAAAGCGTGGCAAAGGTAGCGATTCTTTTATATCCCGCAAAGGTTTTGACATTTTTTTTCGTACTTCTTCCAAAATGTCCAAATCTCTTTTTGCACTTCTTATTGGAATTTCCTTCCCGCGACTTTAACAAAAAATGAGACGATTTGACATAAATCTCCGAAATGATTATCTTTGTTATTTGAATATTAAAGGCAACGATTATGAGTGCTAACACAATTCGAAAGAAAGAGGCAAAAGAATTTTCCGATCGATGGAAAGACAAAGGATATGAAAAGGGCGAAAGTCAGAAGTTTTGGTGTGATCTCTTGGAACACGTATTTGGTATCAAAAATTATGTCGAGATTATATCTTTTGAAAACCGTGTAAAACTCAACAAAACAAGTTTTATCGACGCCTATATCAAGCCTACGCACGTACTTATTGAGCAAAAGTCTATCTGTATCGACCTGAACAAGAGGATTCTGCAAAGCGACGGGACAATGCTTACCCCATACGAACAAGCCAAGCGTTATAATAATGAATTGAAATATTCTGAAAAAGCGCGCTGGATAGTCCTTTGCAATTTCAAAGAATTTCATATTTACGACATGGAGAAAATGGACAACAAACCGGAAATCATTTTGTTGTCCGATTTGCCCAAAGAATACCATAGACTGCAACCTCTTGTGAAAAATGATGTTTCAACAATTATCAAAAAAGAGGAGCAGGTAAGCATCGATGCCGGAAAAATCGTAGGTTTACTATATGACAAAATAGGAGCGCAATATATAGACAAAAACAGCCTCGAAAGCCAAAAGGCTCTGAATAAATTATGCGTTTGTTTGGTATTTTGTCTTTATGCCGAAGATGCCGGTATTTTCGGAAACAAAAATATGTTTCATGACTATATGGAGAATTTCCCTGCATCGGTATTTCATTGGGGATTGAAAAAACTGTTCAAAGTCCTCGATACGCGACCCGAAGATCGAGAAGAATACAAGTATGATAATGATTTAATAGCATTCCCGTATGTCAATGGCGGTTTGTTTTCGGGCGATATAGAAATTCCACTCATCAATGATGAGATCAGGAGCTTGATTCTGCAAAAGGCAAGTGAAGATTTTGACTGGTCGGGAATATCGCCGACCATATTCGGTGCGGTATTTGAATCGACCCTGAATCCGGAAACACGTCGTGCCGGAGGTATGCACTACACCTCTATCGAAAATATACACAAAGTTATCGACCCGCTGTTTCTCGACGACTTGAAAGCGGAATTCGCCGCTATCAATGCCACTGCTGTGGCGAAAACCAAGCGGGAAAAAGCTATCGCTTTCCAAAATAAACTTGCCGGTCTTACATTCTTTGACCCTGCTTGCGGTTCAGGAAACTTTTTGACAGAAACCTATATATGGCTCCGCCGACTTGAAAACGAAGCGATACGTATCATAGGTAACAAGCGGCTCACATCCGGTAACAAGCGGCTCGTAGGCGGACGGTTCATGGGTGGAATGACCAACCCGATAAAAGTTTCCATTAACCAATTTTATGGCATTGAAATCAACGATTTTGCCTGCGCGGTGGCACAAACAGCTCTTTGGATTGCCGAAGCGCAAATGTTGCAGGAAACCAACGATATAGTAGGTTTCGATCTCGATCCGCTGCCTTTGAAGAAATACACGAATATTCACGAGGGCAATGCCCTGCGAATGGATTGGAATGAAGTGATACCGGCGTCTGACCTGAACTATATTATGGGGAATCCGCCGTTTTCGGGAGCACGGATCATGTCGGGCGGACAGAAAGAAGATTTGCGTTTTGTCTTCGGGGAACGTTGGAAAAATCTTGGCAATATGGACTATGTAACGGGGTGGTACAAGAAATCGCAAGCGATGATGTTGGAGAATACAGCTATTCGGGCAGCACTTGTATCTACCAATTCCGTTACGCAAGGCGAACAGGTGGCGAATCTGTGGAAGCCGTTGATGGAATCGGGTATTCATATCGATTTTGCATGGCGGACTTTTATATGGAATAGCGAAGCCGCACAGAAAGCACATGTTCATTGTGTGATTATCGGTTTCTCGGCGTGCTTGTCTAAAACCAAACGAAAAATATTTGAGGACGGAAACATATATGAAGTTTCCAATATAAATGCCTACTTGATTGGCGATGCAAACGTTTTTGTGGAAAGCCGTTCGAAACCGTTGTGTGATGTTCCTGAAATCTGTATCGGAAACCAACCGATTGATAACGGAAATTATCTTTTCGACGATGAAGAGAAAGATGAATTTGTTCGTAAGGAGCCGGCGTCTGAAAAATATTTCAGACGTTGGTATGGTTCCGATGAATTTATCAACCGGCGTCCGCGTTGGTGTCTGTGGCTCGGTGATGTGGGTGATGTGAATCCTGTGGAATTGCTGAAACTACCCGAATGTATGAAGCGGGTAAATGCTGTACGCGAATTTCGACGGGCAAGAACCCGTAAGGGAACAGTCAAATTAGCAGACCACCCCACCCGTTTTCAAGTCGAAAATATGCCTAAAATGAATTATCTTTTAATACCACGAGTATCGTCGGAAAAGAGATGTTATATACCTATTGGATTTATGAATCCGGATACTTTGTGTAGTGATGCAGTGCATCTTGTCCCTAATGCCACGTTATACCATTTCGGAGTATTGACATCTTCGGTACACAATGTGTGGAATCGGGTTATTGGCGGACGATTAAAGAGCGACTGCCGTTATTCAAAGGATATTGTTTATAATAATTTCCCATGGCCGGCAGTTTCTGCTCGGCAACGGGAAAAGATAGAACAGACGGCACAGGCGATATTGGACGCTCGAAAAAAATACTCTGAGGCTTCATTTGCCGATATGTATGGCAATATGGTTCTGTTTCCGGAGTTGCTGCAAGCACACCGTGCCAACGATGCTGCCGTAATGGAGGCTTATGGCTTTGATAA
>CANQAM010000019.1 GCA_947589325.1 uncultured Bacteroidales bacterium
TGCCCGTGCGTTTGCGTCCGCAGTCGATGGCTACCAGTCGTCCCATATTCCGTGCAAAGATATAAAAAATCGTTGAGTAATTCTTTTAATTGGGTATATTCTGGAACTTTCATAAAGTTATTCCCTTCTTACTTGTTGTTTTTACGATTTGTTTTTACGGTTGTAAAGGTAGGACAGAAATTAAAGAACTGAGTTGTTGTCCGGTTCAAAGAAATGTTGCCTTGCAGCTCATCTTGGAATGCGTAATAAATTTGGTCTTCCCGATGCCCAAACTTGCAACTTCCCTTATGGAAAAATCGCAAAAACAAATATAGAAATCAAAAAACGCAAAAATAAAACAGGCGTGTAACTCAACGGTTACACGCCTGTGTCTATGAAGATTACGAGTAATTTTTATTTCACTTCCTCGAAATCGACGTCGGTTACGCCGCCGTCGTTTTTACCGGCGTTGTCGTTGGGTTGCGCACCGGCGCCCGGGTTGGGCTGTGCGCCTGCCTGTTGCTGCGCTTGCGCGTTGTAAAGGTCTTGTGCGGCGGCTTGCAGGGCGTTGTTGAGTTCTGCCATTGCCGTGTCTATGGCGGCAATGTCTTGTGCCTTGTGCGCGTCTTTCAGTTTGTTGAGAGCGGTTTCGATGGTCGCCTTTTTGTCGGCGGGGAATTTGTCGCCCAACTCTTTCATCTGTTTTTCCGTCTGGAAAATCATGGAGTCGGCTTGATTGATTTTGTCGATGCGCTCTTTCTCTTTTTTGTCGGCGTCGGCATTGGCGGCAGCCTCGTCTTTCATGCGTTTTATTTCCTCCTCGCTCAGTCCGCTCGAAGCCTCGATGCGGATACTTTGCTCTTTGCCCGTGCCTTTGTCTTTCGACGATACGGTGAGAATACCGTTGGCGTCGATGTCGAAGGTAACTTCGATTTGGGGCACGCCGCGCGGGGCAGCGGGAATGCCGTCGAGGTGGAAGCGTCCGATGGTCTTGTTGTCTTTCGCCATGGAGCGTTCGCCTTGCAGCACGTGGATTTCGACCGACGGCTGGTTATCGACGGCTGTCGAGAATACTTCCGATTTCTTGGTAGGAATCGTGGTGTTGGCTTCGATGAGTTTGGTCATCACGCCGCCGAGCGTTTCGATACCGAGCGAAAGCGGGGTAACGTCGAGCAGCAGCACGTCTTTCACGTCGCCGGTGAGCACGCCGCCTTGTATGGCAGCGCCTACGGCAACCACCTCGTCGGGATTGACGCCTTTCGACGGCGTTTTGCCGAAGAATTTTTCGACGATGGCTTGCACGGCGGGAATACGGGTGGAACCGCCCACGAGTATCACTTCGTCGATGTCCGAAGCCGACAGTCCGGCATCTTTCAATGCCTGACGGCACGGCTCGATGGTAGCCTGTATCAGTTTGTCGCACAGCTGCTCGAATTTGGCGCGGCTCAACGTCTTTACCAAGTGTTTGGGCACGCCGTTTACGGGCATGATGTACGGCAGGTTGATTTCGCTCGACGTCGAGCTCGACAGTTCGATTTTAGCCTTTTCGGCAGCCTCTTTCAGACGTTGCAGCGCCATCGGGTCTTGACGCAGATCGACACCCTCTTCGGCTTTGAATTCGTCGGCGAGCCAGTCGATGATTACGTGGTCGAAGTCATCGCCGCCGAGGTGCGTATCGCCGTTGGTCGATTTCACCTCGAACACGCCGTCGCCCAATTCCAGAATCGAAATATCGAACGTACCGCCGCCGAGGTCGAATACGGCGATTTTCATATCCTTGTTCGACTTGTCGAGACCGTAAGCCAGTGCCGCAGCCGTAGGCTCGTTGATGATACGGCGCACGTTCAGTCCGGCTATTTCGCCCGCCTCTTTGGTGGCTTGGCGCTGCGAGTCGTTGAAGTATGCCGGCACGGTGATTACCGCTTCCGTTACCTCCTGACCCAGATAGTCTTCGGCAGTCTTTTTCATTTTTTGCAGAATCATCGCCGAGATTTCCTGCGGCGAGTAGAGCCGACCGTCGATGTCGATGCGCGGCATATTGTTGTCGCTGCGCACCACTTTATACGGTACGCGGGCTATTTCGCCCTGTACGCGGTCGAAACTTTCACCCATGAACCGTTTTATCGAGAAAATGGTGCGGGTGGGGTTGGTGATGGCTTGACGTTTGGCGGGGTCGCCCACTTTACGTTCGCCGCCATCTACGAATGCCACGATCGAAGGCGTCGTCCGACGACCCTCGCTGTTGGCGATAACGACCGGGTCGGTGCCTTCCATTACGGATACGCACGAGTTGGTCGTTCCTAAGTCGATACCGATAATTTTTCCCATTGTATTTCAGTTTTTAATTTGTTTATAAATAAGGTTTTCCGGAAAGCATCGGGCTTTCCGTGCCGCGCTCGCGGGACGTCGGCGCTCCCGTCGGGGAGTGTGTCGGTTCTGCGACCTCGACACCCGACATTCTTCAAATCCTGTGCCAAAGGCGCGGGAAAAATTATTTTCATCTTTTGGCAGGATAAAGCGGTTTTTTACCAAATCTTTGTCAGAACAATCTGCCGATTTGTCAGTTTTTGCCCCGAAACTTGCCCGTTTACCGCCGGCACAAAAAGCTTTCGGCAGGGAATATCCGGACCGAAAGCCCGATTCCCAGCCGAAAAACGTGAGGACGAAAAGTCGATTTTTAATCGTGCCGCCCCGAAAAAGGAGCGGGGCGTGCCGCGAATTACCACGATTCGCCTAAATCTCTCAACCATTCTTGTGCGTATGTTTCTCCTTGCTTTGCGGCTTTGCGCCACCATTTTACCGCTTCCGAACGGTTTTGCGTTACACCTTTTCCGTTTTCATAACAATAGCCCAAATTGTATTGAGCATTGGCATCGCCTTGTTCTGCCGCTTTGCGGTACCATTTCACCGCTTCTCGATAGTTTTGCGGTACGCCGTTTCCTTTATAATAGCAAACGCCCAAATTATATTGAGCTCCGGCATTGCCTTGTTCTGCCGCTTTGCGAAACCATTTCGCAGCTTCCGTGTAGTTTTGTGTTACACCTTGTCCGAGATAATAGCAAACGCCCAAATTATATTGAGCTCCGGCATCGCCTTGTTCTGCCGCTTTGCGGTACCATTTCACCGCTTCTCGATAGTTTTGCGGTACGCCTTGTCCCTCTTCATAGCAAAAGCCCAAACCGCATTGAGCTCCGGCATTGCCTTGTTCAGCGGCTTTGCGAAACCATTTCACCGCCTCGGCATAATTTTTTGCATTGTAATGACGCATTCCCGTTTCGACTAACGAACGGGCGTTTACTGTTGTGGTGGTATTGTTGTTCGTCGATTGTCTTGCCGCAGTAGATGTATTTGACTGTTTTGTTTTATAGTCGTTCATTTTTTCTTGAGCATAGGTATTACCTTGCTCTGCGGCTTTACGGTACCATTTCACCGCTTCTTGATAGTCTTGCGGTACGCCTTGTCCCTCTTCATAGCAAATGCCCAAACCGCATTGAGCTCCGGAATCGCCTTGTTCAGCTGCTTTGCGCCACCATTTCACCGCTTCCGTGTAGTTTTGTGTTACACCTCGTCCGTATTTATAGCAAAAGCCCAACCGGCTTTGAGCATAGGCATGACCTTGCTCTGCGGCTTTACGGTACCATTTCATCGCTTCCGAGCGGTTCTTGGTTACGCCTTGTCCGTGTTCATAGCAAAAGCCCAAATTGTATTGAGCATCGGCATCGCCTTGTTCCGCCGCTTGGCGATATTTTTTTACCTCTTCGTCGTCTTGGGTTAAGCTCTGTTCGTCAGTATGACAGCCGTTTATAAATTGAGTTTCGGCGTCGCCTGCTTTTTCAGTTTTTGTCCACCAAGTTACCGTTTCCGTATAATTCTCGCTGTCAAGATATAGTTTGCCTCTGTCATTTTCAGAGGATAATCCCTTTGTGGAAGTCAATATTGCCATAACGAAAACAGCGATGATACATAGTCCGGCAATTGCCGTTTTTTTGAGGAAAGAAGATTTCTTTCCGTTTGAAGAAGAATAATTTTGTGCCATAATATGATGATAGTTTTTGCAAAATTACTTATTTGTATTATATTAGCAAAAATTTATATACGATATTTTTCAAATTTTCCAAAAAAAAGTTGTGGTTTGACGATGTGCAGGGGCTTTTGTTTTTTCAGACAGGGCAGGGGAAATATTCCGACCCGAAAACCGAAGAAAAAATTTTTTTCGCCGCGAGGCTATTTTTTCGTAAAAGTAGGTTGATTCAATAAATATTATTACCTTTGCCACAAGTAAAAAACCGTCTCCCGAAGCGGAGGCATAAAAAATCTATACGCTATGAATCTTTCACACATTGAACATTTGGGCATTGCCGTGAAAAGCATTGCCGATTCCCTGCCTTACTATGAAGAAGTTTTGGGATTGAAGTGCTATTCCATCGAAGAAGTCGCCGACCAAAAAGTGAAAACGGCATTCTTCAAAATCGGACAAACCAAAATCGAACTGCTCGAACCGACCTCCGAAGAGAGCACCATCGCCAAATTCATCGAAAAACGCGGCGAAGGAATACACCACATCGCTTTTGCCGTAGCCGACGGCGTGGCAAATGCCCTTACCGAACTTTCGGGCAAAGGCGTGCGCCTCATCGACGCAGCTCCCCGTCGCGGCGCCGAAGGATTGAACATCGCTTTCCTGCACCCCAAATCGACTTGCAGCGTACTCACCGAACTGTGCGAGAAACCCGCTGAATAACCAATAACACACACCAATCCGAAATAGAATATGAGTAATCAACTTGAAAAAGTAAAAGAGCTGATAGCTCTGCGTGAAGAAGCGCGTTTGGGCGGCGGCGAAAAAGCCATTGCCAAACAGCACGAAAAAGGTAAATATACCGCACGGGAGCGTATCTCCATGCTTCTCGACGAAGGCAGCTTCGAGGAAATAGACATGTTCGTAACCCACCGCTGCACCAACTTCGGCATGGAAAAGAAACATTATCTCGGCGACGGCGTCGTAACCGGAAGCGGTACGATCGACGGTCGGCTGGTGTATGTCTTTGCGCAGGATTTCACGGTAAACGGCGGCTCGCTCTCCGAAGCCATGGCGATGAAGATATGCAAAGTCATGGACCTCGCCATGAAAATGGGAACCCCCTGCATCGGTATCAACGACTCGGGCGGCGCCCGCATACAGGAGGGCATCAACGCCCTCGCCGGCTATGCCGAAATATTCCAGCGCAACATTCTGGCGTCGGGCGTCATACCCCAGATTTCGGGTATCTTCGGACCCTGCGCCGGCGGTGCCGTGTACAGTCCGGCTCTTACCGACTTTACGCTGATGACCAAAGGCACCTCTTATATGTTCCTCACCGGTCCCGCCGTGGTGAAAACCGTTACGGGCGAGGACGTTTCTGCCGAACAGCTCGGCGGCGCCTCCGTGCACACTTCCAAATCGGGCGTGGCGCATTTCGCTGTCGATACGGAGGAAGACGGACTCAAACTTATCCGCAACCTCCTCAGCTTCATTCCGCAAAACAACCTCGAAGAAGCGCCCATCGTTCCCTGCGACGACCCGATCGACCGCCTCGAAGATTCGTTGAACGAAATCATACCCGACTCGCCCAACAAGGCTTACGATATGTACGAAGTCATCGGCGCCATTGTCGATAAAGGCGAATTTCTCGAAGTACACCGCGACTTCGCCCAGAACCTCATCGTGGGCTTTGCCCGCTTCAACGGGCAGTCGGTGGGCATCGTTGCCAACCAGCCCTGCAAAATGGCGGGCGTGCTCGACAGCAACGCTTCGCGCAAGGGCGCACGTTTCGTCCGCTTCTGCGATGCCTTCAACATACCCATCGTTTCGCTGGTCGATGTCCCCGGATTCCTGCCGGGTACGGGACAAGAGTACAACGCCGTCATTTCGCACGGAGCCAAACTGCTCTACGCTTACGGCGAAGCCACCGTGCCCAAAGTTACCGTAACCCTGCGCAAGTCTTACGGCGGCTCGCACATCGTGATGAGCTGCAAGCAGTTGCGCGGCGATGTCAATTTCGCATGGCCTACCGCCGAAATCGCCGTTATGGGCGCCAGCGGAGCCGTTGCCGTGTTGTACGCCCGCGAAGCCAAGGAGCAGGAAAATCCGGCAGCATTTTTGGCAGAGAAAGAAGCCGAATACACCAAACTCTTCGGCAACCCCTACAACGCAGCCAAGTACGGATATATCGACGACGTTATCGAGCCGCGCAACACCCGTTTCCGCGTATGCCGCGCACTGGCGCAGCTGCAGACCAAGAAGGTGGTCAATCCGGCAAAGAAACACGGAAATATACCCCTGTAATTCACTCTTAAATTCCGTAACGATGAACATACGCAAAATAAGAGTAGCATTGGCGTTGTGGTGTGTGGCGATGGTCGCTGCGGCACAGTCGCCTATGGCATTGCGCATCAACGAAGTACTGACCGCAAACGAGAACAACTATATCGACCCCTTCGGCAATCGCGGTGCGTGGATAGAGATATACAACAGCTCCGCCGGCACGGTGCAAATGGCCGGCTGCTATATCACCGACGACCCCGCCAACCCCAAGAAATACATGATTTCCAAAGGCGACCTGAAAACCAAAATCGGACCCCACCAAGTCGTTATCCTTTGGGCTGACGGCAAGGCGCACCACGGCACTTTCCATACCAATTTCAGCCTGAAAGCGGGAGAGGAGAATTACATCGGACTCTACGACGCCAGCGGTAAAAATCTGATTGACGAAGTGCACGTGCCCGCTCTCGCGCCCGACCGAAGTTTCGGCTTTTCCCTCGACGGCAAGGGCGAGCGCACGGTGTTGGAATACCCGACCCCCGAAGCTGCCAATCATGTCGAGAACACCAATCCGAAAGTCGATAAGTTCAGCGAAAAAGACCCCTTCGGCGTTTCTATGGCGATTACCGCCATGTCGGTCGTGTTTATAGCATTGATAATCCTCTTCTTCGCCTTCAAATGCGTAGGCAAGGCGTCGATTACCATGAGTGCGCACCGCGCCGTCAAAGCCGGCGTTGCCGATACCATTTCCGCCGCCAAGAGCGAGACCTCCATACCCGGCGAAGTACTCGCCGCCATTTCCATGGCGATTTACGAGTATCAGGAAGCCGAACACGACTACGAGGAGGCTATCCTCACCGTCAAACAGGTTAAACGCACCTACTCGCCGTGGAGCTCCAAAATTTACGGACTGCGGCAGATTCCCAACAAAAAATAAACCCAAACAACCAGCAACATGAAAGAGTTCAAATATAAAATCAACGGAAATCTCTACGCCGTAAACATCAACCGGATAGAAGAAAACATCGCCAATATCGAAGTCAATGGCACCCCCTATCAGGTAGAGTTGGACAAACCGGCGAAGAAACAGATAAAACCGCTTACCCGTCCGCAGGCAGCCCCCGTAACCGCTGCCGGCACCCCCGTCGTAACCCGTCCCGCCGCTTCGTCGGTGGCAGGTGCCGTGCGCTCTCCGCTGCCCGGCGTGATTCTCGAAATCAGCGTCAAAGTGGGCGACGAAGTGAAAGCCGGACAAAAAGTGGCTGTGCTCGAAGCCATGAAAATGGAAAACATCATCGCTGCCACGCAAAACGGTAAAATAACCGACATAAAAGTAAATAAAGGCGATTCGGTGCTCGAAGGTGCCGACATCGTCGTCATCGGATAAAGACGTATGGGAGAGTTTTTCAGTTTTTTAGGTGAGAACATAAATGAATTTCTTACCTATACAGGTTTCGCCAACGTAGCCGTAGGAAATCTGGTAATGATATTTTTCGGCTGTGTCTTCATCTATTTGGCAGTAGCCAAAGAGTTCGAGCCGATGTTGCTTATCCCTATCGGATTCGGTATCCTTATCGGTAACATACCCTTCAAAGATGCCGGATTGCAGTTGGGCATATACGAAGAAAATTCGGTGCTGAATATCCTTTATCAAGGCGTGGTGCAAGGCTGGTATCCGCCGCTGATATTCTTGGGCATCGGGGCGATGACCGACTTCTCGGCATTGATTTCCAATCCGAAATTGATGCTTGTCGGAGCCGCCGCGCAGTTCGGAATCTTCGGCGCATACGCCATCGCGCTGGCTATGGGCTTCGACCCCAGTCAGGCAGGAGCCGTTGCCATTATCGGCGGCGCCGACGGTCCCACCGCCATCTTCCTCTCCTCGAAACTCGCACCCAACCTCATGGGAGCCATTGCCATATCGGCATACTCCTACATGGCGCTCGTGCCCGTCATACAGCCGCCTATCATGCGGCTGCTCACCAACAAGAAAGAGCGGCTTATCCGTATGCGTCCGCCCCGTGCCGTGTCGCAGACCGAAAAAATCATTTTCCCCATTGTCGGACTCTTGCTCACCTGCTTCCTCGTGCCGTCGGGTCTGCCGCTGTTGGGAATGCTTTTCTTCGGCAACCTGCTTAAAGAGAGCGGTGTTACCCGCCGTTTGGCAGAAACCGCGCGCGGTCCGCTGATCGACGTCATCACCATTCTGCTCGGCGTAACGGTCGGAGCCTCCACCCAAGCCTCGCAATTCCTTACCGCGAACTCTATCAAGATATTCGTTTTGGGAGCTGTGTCGTTCGTCATTGCCACCGCAGCCGGCGTGTTGTTTGTCAAATTCTTCAACCTCTTTTTGCGGAAAGACAACAAAATCAACCCGCTTATCGGTAATGCCGGCGTATCGGCAGTGCCCGACTCCGCACGCATTTCGCAGGTACTCGGTCTCGAATACGACCCCTCCAACTACCTGCTGATGCACGCTATGGGTCCCAACGTGGCAGGCGTCATCGGTTCGGCAGTCGCCGCCGGTATCCTGCTCGGATTCCTCGGATAGAAAACAGTTCTTCCTGTTCGATAATCTGGCTGCGCCACACGGCGCAGCCCGATTGTTTTTACCCTTGCCGTTTTGCAAAACCTTTCTGTAACTTTGGAACAGTATCTTGATTTGTTTATTTGTGGGGATAAATATATAACTTTGGAAAATACTAACGCCCTACCATTCAATAATGAATGGTAGGGCATTGTTTTCTGTTCTCATTTGTTTGAAAGCTTAGTTATTTTCTATAATCTCCGCATTTGGATATTTAGTCTTGGCTAACTTTTTAATTTCGTCTTTCATATGAAGTGTCATATTTTTTCCTAAAATAATTTTTACTATACAATTATTGGGTAATTCTATATTTCGCTCATCATTTGTTACATTATGATTCCACATTTTATGCAATCTATACTCTTTTTCAAAACTCCATTTCTCCTCCTTATAAAATATATTCTTGGTATGTTTTGATTTGAAATCATCTTTTGCAAAGTCTATAGGAGGGAGTTCCTTAACATATTGAACTTTGCCACCACCTCCAACATATTTGAAAAGCAAACTAGTATCAAATCCAATACAAATACCTTGATGATTGTTCGCATATTTACACCACATCACATCATTATTGCAGTCTGCAGTCATGCTTAATACCCCAAAACGAGAATTGAATTCTTGATGAATATTATTAATTAAAGTTGAACGCAATTCAGGATTTGCTAAAGGCGATTTCTTGCACCAATTTCTTGCAAATTTTCGACGCACTTGTCTTGACCAAGACGGATTTTTTTTTGCTTTATCGATAAAGAAATTATATAATTCATCCTTTCGTGGAAATTTCTCAGGGAGGTTACAATCAAATATATCCTCAAAATCTTTAGGGGAAGCCAAATATAATTTGTTTTCTAAAAGAACTTTCTTATGTAACTCATTGTCCCAATCTCGATATTTATATAATATTTTGGGATAGTGAATTTTTGAGCTATTTATATTCATTTTGATATTCCATAATGGCTAAAAAGTAGTTAATATATATCTATATCTATATTATTATCAATATTTATATCAGGAGAATCTCTATATACAAATTCCGCCCTAATATTAATTTTATAATCAGTCTTGTTACCGTGATAATCATAAATTGTAATAGGTATAAAGTTATCGCCATCATCTAGATGTAATTCATATGTAAATATATATGGTACACTTACCTTATTTAATTCTATTGTCTTTTTTTCTGTAGTAAGATATTTAGCTAATTTATTTCTACGGTGAATAACAACCGATTTTATATCACCAGAAAAGTCAATAGAAAAAGTGCAATTACAACTTATACCACTTCCAGCCCAATGAACAACTTTAACATTGCAAAATCCATCAATTTGTGGTATGTTAGAGGGGAATAGAACCGATACATTATTCGGGAAAGAAAGGCTTGAAACGGCATTACTATTAACATATGAAAATATATCAGTAACAGGAGCTAAATTATCTATGACTATAAGTCCTAATGGTTGTATTTTGTAACTCCAATCACTGTTTATGGCAATCAAACAGATACATTTATATCCATTACTTTCAGATTGTCGATAACAGTCCATTTCTTCATTAAGTGTTCTTACACATAGGTCAAAATCGTTGGATATAATATCTTCTATAAATTCATCAATTTCTTTTGTGGAAGAGCAAGCGTACAACACATAATAATCTGCTGTAATTGAAGAGTTTACTTTGTATTTCAGCCCGGAGAAACTATGAATTACAGGGATAATAGAATTTGTTACATATTCTATCGTGTTAGTTCTGGATAATTGATTAACTAACCTGCATAATACATGAATGTTTTCGTTATCCAAATGTTCTTTTTTTCGAAATAACCACTTTTTAATATCAACAGTTTGTGTCGAGTTAGAAAATTTGGATGTTAATGGAGCACATTGTCCTGAAATTGAGAATGCGTTGTCTTCATCATAAATAGGTGATATATTGTAATTGTAGATTGTATCAATTTCGTTTTTTATAACGACTTTAATTTGCAATACATTATTATTCTTTAAAGCCCGTAAAGCGGTTTCACACTTATCTTTACATTTTCTTACAACATCAAGCAGTGATATAGATATCAATTTCTCTCTTCCATTGAAAGACATTACATTTTCATTTTCTACAGATATGGAGATATTTTTATTGTATACATTATCAATTAACAATGTATCAGATAAAAATTCAACAATAGGCATGGAGTGTTTAGATGCGATATTTCCGTTGTTACATGATACCAAACAGATCATAAACAACAAAAGTATATAGAGAATTTTATTGTGCATATTTACCCGATTTTGATTTTTTTGAAACTGAGCGAGTTTGTAAATCTGTTTTTTTGCGGTTTGTTTGAGAAACTGTTTTTGTTTGTGGTTTAAAAGGGGCTTGCATAGATACTAATTCATTATATATCCGATCTCTCATACTTTCTGATTTACAGGAAAAAGGGAACCAATCCACCAATATAGTTTCTGTCCCCTCATTTCTTGTTATACAAACAACAATACTTCCTGCAAACCAAGCATTGTAATCACATTCTATTCCTTTTTTAGTTTCTACTTTTCTTAAATCTATTTTGATAGAATAGTAGTTGAGGGGGGATATTTTCCCAAAAGTGTATTGAAAAGTTAAAATGCCATTTTCAATATTCATATTTCGTACTTCATTTGGAGTTAGAGTTCCTAGTTGTTCCCCTTTATAATATTGTGGTAACTCTATAGATGATTTAAATTCATTTATAAGATGCTGTAATCTTTGCTGGGAATAGATGTTTAAATTAACAGCCATTACCATTGCAATAGTTAATAAAATGTGTTTATACATAACCATCACTTTTTATGAAATTATTTCAAAATAGAGTCTTATCTTCAATCAAGATACAAAAATACAAAAAAATTCGTAATATGTCGGTCTATTGTAGATTTTATTTTGTTATTCGCAGCGCGTGTGCCGACGGTGAATAAAAAAGCAAATGTTGAGCGTCCGAGAAAAATCGAGAGTACGGAAGTTGGGATAGGGCTATTGTAATTCCGTTTTTAATTTTTATCTTTGCAGATAACGTGAAACAATAAACGGATATGGCACAATATAAAAGAATATTATTGAAACTCAGCGGCGAGAGCCTGATGGGTAAAAAGCAGTACGGCATCGACGAAGTGCGTTTGCAGGAGTATGCCGCGCAGATAAAGGAGATAGCCGGCATGGGAGTGGAGATAGCCATTGTCATCGGCGGCGGCAACATTTTTCGCGGATTGAGCGGCGCCTCGAAAGGATTCGACCGCGTGAAGGGCGACCAAATGGGTATGTTGGCAACCGTCATCAACAGTCTGGCGCTAAGCTCCGCTCTCGAAACGCTCGGGCAGAAAGCCCGCGTATATACCGCCGTTCCCATGCACCCCATAGGCGAACATTACAGCCCCGCACGCGCCATCGAGTCGCTGTCGCGCGGCGAAATCGTCATCATATCGGGCGGCACGGGAAATCCGTTCTTCACCACCGACACCGCATCGGCATTGCGCGGCGTCGAAGTCGGCTCCGAAGTGATGCTCAAAGGCACGCGCGTCGATGGCATCTACACCGCCGACCCCGAAAAAGACCCTTCGGCAGTGAAGTTCGACAAAATCAGTTACGACGAAATCTACAATCGGGGACTGAAAGTCATGGACCTTACCGCCACCACCCTCTGCAAAGAGAATCATCTGCCTATCATCGTGTTCGATATGGACACCGTCGGCAACCTCAGCAAGGTGATGAACGGCGAAAATATCGGAACGCTCGTATATTGAACCGGCGGCGTGCTGCCGATTCGATAAAATAAATTATCTTTGTTATCTCGAAAACAAAAAATCTATACGCTATGACAGATGTTAAGACTTACCTCAACGATGCCGAAGAAAAAATGACCCTCAGTGTCTCTTTCCTCGACGACGCACTGGCATCGATACGCGCCGGAAAGGCAAACCCGCGCATTCTCGACCCCGTGCGTGTAGATTATTACGGCAGTAAGGTAACCATAAGCAATGTTGCCACCGTATCTACGCCCGATGCCAAAACCATTGCCATACAGCCGTGGGAAAAATCCATGCTCAAGGAAGTGGAGCGCGCCCTGCAAAATTCGGAAATAGGCATTACCCCCGAAAACAACGGCGAAGTCATCTACCTGCGTCTGCCGCCGCTTACCGAAGAGCGCCGCAAAAATCTGGTGAAGCAGGCGAAACAGGAGGCCGAAAATGCCAAAGTAAGCGTGCGCAACGCCCGTCGGGACGCTATCGAAGGTTTGAAAAAAGCCATTAAAGACGGTATGCCCGAAGACGTGGAAAAAGACGGCGAAAACGAAGTGCAGAAGATTCACGACAAATACATCAAGAAAATCGACGAAATCTTTGCCGCCAAGGAAAAAGAGATACTTACCGTATAAAATCGGAATCGAAAGCCCGTTCCACCCGACAGCGGCGGAGCGGCTTTCTTTTTTCACGGAAACGATATGCGGCACGGATTGGTCATAAAAAACACGGGCAGTCGGTATGCGGTGCGTACCGACGACGGGGCGCTTGTCGAATGCAAAATCAAAGGGAACTTCCGGCTGAAAGGCATACGCAGCACCAACCCCGTAGCCGTAGGCGACCGCGTGTATATCGAGGAAAACCGCGAAGGCATCACCTTCATCACCGACATCGAGGAGCGCGACAACTACATCGTGCGCAAGGCGTCGAACCTCTCCAAAGAGACCCATATTCTGGCTGCCAACCTCGATCAGGCGCTGTTGGTCGTTACCGTCGATTTTCCGCAGACCAATCCGATATTCATCGACCGCTTTCTGGCGACCGCCGAAGCCTACCGCGTGCCGGTGAAACTGATATTCAACAAAACAGACCTCTATACCGGCGACGATGCCGAGCTGCTGAAAGGTTTTTCCGACCTATATACCTATATCGGGTACGAATGCCATTCCGTGTCGGCGGCGACGGGCGAGGGCATCGACGCCGTTCGGGCGCTGTTGGCAGGAAAAATCACGTTGGTGGCAGGTAATTCGGGTGTCGGCAAATCGACCCTTATCAACGCCCTTTTGCCCGACCTGCACCTGAAAACCGGCGAAATATCGGCAACGCACCACAAAGGTATGCACACCACCACCTTTTCCGAAATGTTCCCGCTGCCCGAAGGCGGCTACATCATCGATACGCCCGGCGTCAAGGGATTCGGCACGATAGACTTCGCCCCCGAAGAAGTGGCGCATTTCTTTCCCGAAATATTCCGCTTCGCGCACGATTGCCGTTTCAGCAACTGCACCCACCGGCACGAACCGGGCTGCGCCGTCTTGGCGGCGTTGGACGAGCAGCGCATCAGCCGCTCGCGCTATGCCAGTTATTTGAGCATTATCGACGACAGCACCGACGGAAAATACCGCGCGGGCTATTAACCGTATTGAACACATGAAACAATATCTCGAACTTTTGCAACGGGTACTCGATGAGGGTACGGAGAAAAACGACCGCACGGGCACGGGCACTATCAGCGTGTTCGGGCATCAGATGCGATTCAACCTCGACGACGGGTTTCCTCTGCTGACCACCAAAAAACTGCACCTCAAATCCATTATTTACGAATTGCTGTGGTTTCTCAAAGGCGACACCAACGTGAAGTATTTGCAGGACAACGGCGTGCGCATCTGGAACGAGTGGGCAGACCCCGACGGCAGCCTCGGACACATTTACGGCTACCAGTGGCGCTCGTGGCCTGACTACGACGGCGGGCATATCGACCAGATAACGGAGGCGGTGGAAACTATCAAAAACAATCCCGATTCGCGCCGCATCATCGTCAGCTCGTGGAATGTCGCCGACCTCTCGCGCATGAATCTGCCTCCCTGCCACGCCTTCTTTCAATTCTACGTCGCCAACGGGCGACTCAGCCTGCAACTCTACCAGCGCAGCGCCGACATATTCTTGGGCGTGCCCTTCAACATCGCCTCGTATGCGCTGCTTCTCATGATGATGGCGCAGGTTACGGGGTTGAAAGC
Organism: uncultured Bacteroidales bacterium; assembly: GCA_947589325.1. Lineage (GTDB taxonomy): Bacteria > Bacteroidota > Bacteroidia > Bacteroidales > UBA11471 > Caccoplasma. The sequence continues at coordinate 14,869 of CANQAM010000019.1, forward strand.
CGGCGACTTCGTACACACGCTCGGCGATGCCCATATCTACAAAAACCACCTCGAACAGGTGCGGTTGCAACTCACGCGGGAGCCGCGCCCGCTGCCGCATATGCACCTCAATCCCGAAGTGCGTTCGATATTCGATTTCCAATACGAAGATTTCACCCTTACCGATTACGACCCGCACCCGCATATAAAAGGCGTCGTAGCCGTCTGAAAAACAGACTATGCCGAAAATATCCTTGATTGCCGCAGTGGCTGCCGATGGGGCTATCGGGCGCAACAACGAACTGTTGTGCCATCTGCCTGCCGATTTGAAACATTTTAAGTCGCTCACCCTCGACCATACCATCGTCATGGGGCGGCGTACATTCGAGTCGCTTCCGGGCGGCGCGCTGCCCCGCCGGCGCAACGTCGTGCTCACCTCGCAGCCGCACGCGCTGCCCGACACCGTTACCGTATGCCGTTCGTTGCAGGAGGCTTTGGATTTGGCAATGCCCGATGAGAAGCTGTTCATCATCGGCGGCGCCACCGTGTACCGGCAGTTTATGCCACAAGCCGACCGGCTCTACATCACCGAGATTCACCACACCTTTCCCGATGCCGACGCCTTTTTCCCGCCGATAGACAAAACGGTGTGGCAGGAGACGGCACGGGAGGATTTCCCTGCCGACGAGCGGCACGCCTATCCCTATTCTTTCGTTACCTATGAGCGGCGTTAGCTGCGGTAGGTGAGTGTTATCACACCGCCTTCGCGGTCGAATTTGAGCGCGACGACCGGACGGGTGCCCAGTTCGAGATAATAGCCGTAATCTTCGATGCGGATAAGGGTAATCGTCGTTTGGGGATAGTTGGCATACACGTAGGTCGTGATGCTTCCGGGCAGCAGCGCATACACCGCGCCTTGCGGTATGCCGCTTCCGTTGCCGTCGATGCACTGACAGCCCCCTTCGCCGTAGAAGTAAAGCGTAAATCCCGTATTCAGTTCCACGCGGTAGCGCGGTTCCTCTTTTTTCTTTTCGATTTGATTTGCCGACGCATTCTCGAAGTAGGTCGAAATGAACGTGCGGCTCTCCTGCGGGAGACTTTCAAGAGCGATGTCCTCTTTTTTGTCGCACCCCGAAAACACGATTCCGCAAAACAGCAGCGGCAGAAGCCGGACGAAAAAATTTTTCATAAGCCGTATGATTTAGTCAGTGCAGGTAAAACAACAGACCCGCATCGAAAGTTTCGGTGCGGGTCTGTTTTGTCTTCGGTATGGGCGGTTACTTGTTTTCGTTTTGGAAAACTTTGACGCCGTTTTTCAGGAAGTTGAGATAAGCGGGCACATCTTCCTTGTAAGAATAGGAGGGACCTACGGGATTTCCGTCGGTGTCGAGCAGCACGTAGAACGGCTGTGCATTGGCTCCGAATTTGTGCCGTTGCAGGTAGCTCCACCGGTCGCCTATGGTATAGAGCGTGCGCGTTTTGCCGTACTCTTCGATTTTTTCCGGTTCGCGCAGCGGCGTTTTGTCATCGACCATGAGCGTTATCAAGATGTAATCGTTTTCGATAACCTCTTTCACTTCGGGAGCCGTCCACACGGCAGCCTCCATTTTGCGGCAGTTCACGCAACCGTAGCCCGAGAAGTCTATCAATACAGGCTTGTTCACTTTCTTGGCATAAGCCATGCCCTCGTCGTAGTCGGTGAATGCGGCGTGCACTTCATCTTCGTACAAATTGAAATCCTGCGTCGTCAAAGGCGGAGCGAAAGCGCTGATCGATTTCAACGGTGCACCCCAAAGACCCGGAACCATGTACACGGCAAACGCCAGCGAAATCATGGCAAGGAAAAGGCGAGGCACCGAAACGTGCGTCGTTTCGCTGTCGTGTGGGAAACGTATTTTGCCCAACAGATAGAAGCCCAGCAGGGCGAAGATGATAATCCAGAGGGAGACGAAAGTTTCGCGGTCGAGAATATGCCAGCCGTATGCCAAGTCGGCAACCGAGAGGAATTTCAGTGCGAATGCCAATTCGAGGAAGGCCAAGACCACTTTTACCGAATTGAGCCAGCCGCCCGAGCGGGGCAGCGATTGCAGCATCGACGGGAAGATGGCGAACACCGCAAACGGTATGGCAAGTGCCAGTGCAAATCCCAACATACCGATTGCCGGACCTACCGTCAATCCCATAGACGCGGCTTGTACCAGCAGCGTGCCGATAATGGGACCCGTGCACGAGAACGAAACCAGCACCAGTGTGAATGCCATGAAGAAGATGCTCAACAGTCCGCTCGTGGAGTCGGCTTTGCTGTCGAGTTTCGTCGTCCACGATGCCGGCAGCGTCAGTTCGAACGCACCGAAGAACGATATGGCGAATACCACTAAAAGCGCAAAGAAAAGAATGTTGAACACGGCGTTCGTCGCCAGACTGTTCAGCGCGCTCGCGCCGAATATGGCGGTGATAAGCAAGCCCAAGCCTACATAGATGACGATAATGGCAAGACCGTAAATGACGGCGTCGCGTATCGAGCGGCGCCGGTTGCCCGAACGTTTCAGGAAGAAACTTACCGTCATCGGTATCATAGGCCATACGCAGGGCGTAACCAATGCGAGCAGACCGCCGAGAAATCCCGAAAAGAAAATAAACCACATCGACGTATCGTCGGCAGCCGTCGTTTCTCCGCGAGCTTGCAGTTTGTCGATGACCGGAGTCCACAAATCAGTTTCCTCCGGCTCGGACGTTGCCGCCGGAATTTCCTCTGCCGGAACAAGTGTTGCGGCAGGCGTTACCGTCTTTTCGCTTTCGGGAGAGGCTGTTTCGGTCTTTTCAACTTTTGCCGGTAATTTTGCGGGTAAATCTGTTATTTTGTTCGGCTCTGTTTTTTTCATGGGTTTCTGGGCGGCAGCCGGCGGCGTTTGAGCTTTTGCCACGCCTTTTCCGGCAAAATCGAAATCTTCGGTCGTCGGGGGCAGGCACGACTGGTCGTTGCACGTCATGTAGCGCAGATAGCCTTTCACGGCGAAAGTTTCGCCCGTGATTTTTATCTTTTGTACGAACGTTACTTCGTGTTCGTACCAATTCAGCTCCATACCGAATGTGTCGTCGTATTTGGTAATCAACTTCGACGGCGAAGTTACGTCGCCGACCAATTCCGCTCCGTTTATTTCGGCGAAAGTGAAAGAGGTGGGGTTCGGTCCGTCTTCGGGAATATGCAATCCGTACATGTGCCACCCGTCGTCGATTTTTGCTGTGAAATGCAGCTCTTTTTCTGTTTGCGATACATCGGTTACGGAGAAGCTCCAATGAACCGGATCTTGCATTTGTGCGTTGCCAAAAACTGCTGTTATGAGCAGACTGGCGAGGAAAATAAATCTCTTCATGTTTTTTTTATAGAAAGGTTTGTCTCTTCGCTTCCCGATGTGTTTGACAGACCGCAGAAGCCGTTGTGTCTAAAATTTTACTCCAAAGGTAATAATTATGTTGTTATTTTTCGTTATCGAACGAGCATTTTTTGCACCTGAAATTTGTTTGTCGGGAACAGCCGAATATGCCATTACTTCGTTTATGTTACGTCGGTGTTGGTAGGCGGCATCGATATAGACTCGTCTGAACCTGTAACCCAAACCTGCCGAATAGGCTTGTTTCGAGCGGTTCAGCGTATAATGCGGCAGCGTGCCGGCTGTCGGCACATAGACGGTATTGTCGAGCCAAGCGTCCGATACGGGCGTGGTCGTAAGGGTATATCCGGCACGCACGCTCAATTGCGGCAGAATGCGGTATTCGGCCCCCACCCGCACGGTGTGGCTGTTTTTCAGATAATCCTTAATATCTTGATTGTCATACGTATATTCAAATCCGTCGCGCTCAAACATCTTCATGCGCTTGTTGGCGGTAAATTCGTAATCGACGCTCAAAATGGCTTTCGTGCCGAACATGTAAGACGTGCCGACCAGAACTTTCATCGGTGTGCGCAGGCGGAAGTCCGTTTCCGACACCGGCGTGTGGCCTTCCGCATTTGTCGAAACTTCACCCTCCTCATCGGTATAAATGTAATCGTTCACGATGTCGCCGTAAGCCGTCTGCGTGAGCGAAAAGTAGGTAGGCGTATGCACGGCGATGCCCACCCGCCACGAGTCGGTGATGTAGCCGATAAGTCCGACCTTGAAATTTACACCCGTGCCTCGTGTGGAACGCTCGTTGTACAGCGAGTAGTCGGAAGCGGTAATCGGGTAGGAATTCGTGCTGCCGTCGTCATCGATAAGTTCCGTTTCGCCCTGCGTGCCGGCAAGCGTTTCTTCGTAATACGACACCACTTGGTATTTCAAATCGTCGATACCCAGCCCGATGCCGAAAAACAGCCGGTTGGCGATGTTGCCGCCGAAGTTGAACGTATATTCGTTGTCGTAGCCGCTTTCCTGCATATCGAGAAAGCCGCTGCCGCTCGTCTTTCCGTCGGCATACAACCCTTCGTAAATCCAAGTTCCGTTTGCTGCCTGACCGACGGCACGGGTCAGAAAATTGTCGTATGCGAGTACGTCGAGCCATGCAGCGCCGGAAGAATAGGTAAGGTTGGCGGGTGCGTCGATGCACAGTCCTGCAATGGAGTTGGAGAGCGAGCCGTTCAGGGCTGCGTAGTTTATACGGTAGTTTTGCGAAAAATGCTGCCGCCGGTTGTAGGCGGCACCGAAGTTGATGTTGGCAACCGTCGCGTTTTCGCCGAAACGCATCGTTCCCACGATTCCTATGTTGTCGAAAAGTACGCGCGAAGAATGCAGGTCGGAGTTGCCCGGCAGGTTGTCGATTTGGGTGGATTGAATAGCGATGTTCATCGTGGCGGCGACTTCCGACGAACGGAATACGCCGATGCCTGCCGGATTCTGCGACAGGCTGCTGATGTCGCCGCCTAACGAGGTGAAAGCTCCACCCATGCTCACGAATCGTGCCGACCCGAAAAGGTCGGTGTCGCTCATGCGCAACGCTTCCGTTGCCGATTGCGCCTGTCCGATGCCCGTGCTTCCTGCTGCGAACAACAGGGCGAGCGATATATTTTTTAGAATCTTGTTCATGGTCACGTGTGTGGTTTTTAGCGAATTATCTTCGGCTGCGACTGCCGCCACTGCCTGCACTTCCGGAAGAAAAGCCGCCGCTTCTGCTGCCTCCGCCACCTCCACCGCTGCTCATGCTGCCGCTGCGGGTGCCGGTGTTGTAGCTCGGCGTGTAGGATTGACGGTTGTTGTTGCTGTTATAATTGTTTTGACGCGGAGCGGATTGATTGTTTTGCCGCTGTGCCGAGCGCGAAGTATTGCCCGTGCGCACCCGTTGTCCCTGTTGGTTGGTAATGATTCGGTTGCCCGACATTCCCCTGTTCGGCTGCACGGACGCAGGACGGCGGCTGCTCCACCCGCCCGGGTTGTGCGAGGGGCGGGACGGTTGCGGACGATAGTCGGGACGGGGAGGTGCCGGCGGTGCATACCACCCGCCATGGTATGGCGGATAGTTCCATGCCCAATAGGGATTGCCCCAATATCCGTAGGGCGTATAACCGAATCCCCAATAAAACGGGTCCCATCGCCACGACCACGACCAGCTGTAAGGCGCCCACCTATAATCCCAGTAATAGGGATTCGTCCATGTCGGAGTAACGAAAGCGAAATTTCTGTCGATATATACGTTCCAGTCGTAGGAGTCCAACAAATATATATCGGTGTAGGCGGGGTCGGTGATGTGTATGGTGAAGCGCGGATTGTGGAAACGGCGTATGCGTTCGGCATATTCCAAGTCGCTTTGCGAGCCGTTGAATCCGTGCAGATAATAGCCGTCGCCGCTTATCGTTTCGGTTTCGGCAGCGGGCAGCGTGGCGAGCGAGGTGTCTGTCGTCGCGTAACGGCGGTTGTAGGCATCGACATTCCAATCGCTGTCGATGGCGTTGTCGTCGGCAGGTTCGGTTTCGACGATGACTTCTGCGGCAGGTTTTGGCTGTACGTTTTCGACCTTTTCAACCTTTTTCTCCTTGTGCTTTTTATCGCTCGGGCGTATGTACAGGTCGTCGTAGTATTGACCGGCGGCGATGCCGGGCAATACGAACAGAAGCAGAAACATTCCGATGCGGTTTGCGGTTTTCATAATCATTCTCCTTTCATGCACGCTTTCGCGCTTTTCTTTTAGATGGAAATCGGACGCGAACGTTTAAGTGAAATCGAATATACAAAGATAAAAAGATGTAAGCAAAAAATCATAAACAAGTTGTGAATAAAAGCGAAAAACGTCGGAATTATCCGGCGTTTTTCGCTTTTTTAAGGACATAAATGTTTTTTTCACCCGATAGCTATTTCCGTTCCTTTGCGGTGCAGGTCGTTTTTGTCGGGTTTCAAATCGAGGGAGAAGACGATAAGCATCGCGCCCCAATAGACGAAAGCGATGGCGCACAGGTAAACGATGACCACGCCTGCCGCCAGCGGCGAGAAGAAAAAGAAAAACGAAAACAGCAGGAGCAGAATGCCGTTCAGCAGATAGAGCCACCACCCTTTGTTTCGCCGGCTTTGCGCCAGACTCGACACGATGTACTTTATTCCCCTGTATAGCAATATGAAAGCGAAGAAGTAGGGGAGCAGCGTTTCGCTCAACAGCAGGTGGCTGATGAGCAGAAATCCGATGAACAGGTCGAATATGCCTCCGGCGAGCCACCAGCCCCACCCGCTGCGGTTGCGCTCTACGTCGCCCGCAATGACGAGCTGTATCGCCCCCAGCACTACTAATGCCCAACCCAGCAGCATCGAAATGATAGCATATCCGGCTGCGGGTCTGAACATGAACCATATACCGCACGGTATCAGCAATACGCCTACCGTCAATACCGCCCACCAATAGCGGCTTTTACCCCAAAAAGAAAATTTTGTCTCCATAATTGTTGAAAAATGTTTTTATGATTTTCCTTTATAACAATCGTTCGGAGCGAAAGTTTTTTTTCGGGGCGGGTGAATGGGTTAAGGTTCCGTCCAGTCGCCGTTTTCCTTGATGAGGGCGATGAGGTGTTCTACGGCTTCTTCTTCGGGAATATTTTTGAGTACGCACGTTTTGTTTTTGTAGAGGCTGACGCGGTTTCTGCCCGCGCCCACATACCCATAGTCGGCGTCCGCCATTTCGCCCGGACCGTTTACGATGCAGCCCATGACGCCGATTTTCAATGTTTTCAGATGCGATGTTGCCGCCTTTATGCGGGCGATTGTTTTTTCGAGGTCGAAAAGCGTGCGGCCGCAACCCGGACACGATATGTATTCCGTGTGGCTCATGCGCCGGCGGGCGGCTTGTAAAATGCCGTACATGCAGCCCGTGATTTTGTCGTCGGAAATGGTGCCTTCGTTCCGCAGCCAGATGCCGTCGGCAAAGCCGTCGAGCAGCAGAGCCCCAAAATCGGCTGCCGATTTCAGTTGCAGGTCTTCGACCTCGTTTTCTTTATAAGAGAGCTGTACGACCACCGGAACGGTGCAGCCGCGCCGCAGCAGCCGGTGGAAAAAGGCGCGGCATTCGCCCACCGGATTGGCATGCCGGCTTGTCAGCACGGCGATGACGCTCTTGTCCGAATCCAGCACGTTCCACACCGCCGTATCGAGTTGCGGGTAGGAAAGCATCAAAAATTTTTTCTCGCTCCGGCAGGCGGCAAGCGCTGCAAGTTCCGCCGTCGTAAAGAGCGGGAACGTATCGGGTTGCCCCGTGTATTTTTCGCAAGGTACGATGCGTATTCCGTCGCCGTCGGCATGGCAGGAGTAGTCGGCAGGCATGCCCGTATGGGGCTGTCGGTCGGTTATCGTAACGGGCACTTTGTCGCCGCCTACTTCTCCGACGGTACGGCTTTTGCGACGCTGCATGGCGGTGAAATCGTAATCGGCGGCCGGTGTTCCCTCGATGAAAGCGTGTCCCGCACGGGCAGTGATGTAATCGACGAGTTTGCGGGCGACCGGAATTTCCGCTTCGGGCGCTTCGCTCAACGATACCCGCACGGTGTCGCCTATGCCGTCGGCAAGCAGCGTGCCGATACCCACGGCCGATTTTATGCGGCCGTCCTCGCCTTCGCCCGCTTCGGTAACGCCCAAGTGCAGCGGGTAGTGCATATCTTCTTTCTCCATGGCAGCCAGTAGCATACGCACCGATTGCACCATGACGACCGTGTTCGATGCCTTAATCGACAGTACCACATCGTTGAAATTCTCGTCGCGGCACACGCGCAGAAATTCCATGCACGACTCCACGATGCCTGCCGGCGTGTCGCCGTACCGGCTCATGATGCGGTCGGAGAGCGAACCGTGATTGACACCGATGCGTATGGCGGTGCCGTGCGCCTTGCATATATCGAGCAGACGGACGAGCCGGTCGCGCAGGCGCGCCAGTTCGCCGGCATACTCTTCGTCGGTGTATTCGAGGTGTTTGAAGGTGCGCGCGCTGTCAATGAAGTTCCCCGGATTGATGCGGACTTTTTCCACAATGGCGGCAGCTGCTTCGGCGACGTGCGGATTGAAATGTATGTCTGCCACTAACGGCGTATGGTATCCTCGCCGATGCAGCTCGTTCTCGATATTGGCGAGATTTTCCGCTTCGCGGGTGCCCTGCGCCGTCAGGCGCACGTAGTCGGCGCCGGCATCGATGATACGGATACACTGCTCCACGCTCGGTGCAGTTTCGTGCGTGGGTGTGTTGGTCATCGACTGTATGCGTATGGGGTTGTCGCCGCCCAGAGGCGTATTGCCTATGTGCGTCGTCGTGCTGTTTCGACGCCGGTAATTGAAAAAGTCCATGATGGTGTATGCGTACCGGTTAATTGGTCTTGAACGGATATTTCACTTGCGCGAGTTTCTCATTGGCATCGCTGATTTTTTTCGCCAGATCTTTTTTGTAGGTTTTCAGTCGTTCGGCAATTCGTTTGTCTTCGAGTGAAAGCATCTGCACGGCAAGTATGGCGGCATTGAGAGCGCCGTTGATGCCGACGGTGGCGACGGGAATGCCCGGAGGCATCTGCACGATGGCGAGCAGGGCGTCCATGCCGTCGAGGGTGGAGTCGATAGGCACGCCGATGACCGGCAGCGGCGTCGATGCCGCAATGACGCCCGGCAGGTGCGCTGCCATGCCGGCAGCGGCGATGATTACTTTCACCCCTCTGCCTTCGGCCTCCTTGGCGAAGTGTTCCACCTTTTCGGGCGTGCGGTGGGCAGAGAGGGCATTCATTTCAAACGGAATTTCAAAGTCGTTCAACAGTTGAGCGGCTTTCTCCATGACGGGCAGGTCGGAAGTGCTGCCCATGATGATGCTGACGATAGGATTCATTGGAAAATAGCTATAAGTGTGAGTTGTAAAATCGGTAACAGAAGCGTGCAGAGAAATCCGCAAAGCAGACCGGCGGAAATTTGCCACAAGTTGTTTTTGTCGAGCAGCATACGGGCAGTGGCTGTCGCACCGGTCGTCAATATAAGGACGATGAGTACGCCGAGCGGTATGCTCAACAGGGCGGTGCGCATGAAATACGTCAGTGCCCACAATGCCCCGAAACTTGTCATGTAAATACTTATGCGCCAGCCGCAATAGTTGATGATACTCGTGATGATTGCCGCCACGAATGCGCCGGTCGTGTAGTTCTGAAACCACATGGGCAGATTCAGCCGCGAGGCGAACAGACAGCAAAACAACAACATCGTCGCATAAAAGAAGAGTTCTGTTTGATGAAAACCGCCATCGTCTTTTTTCTTGCGGAGGAAAAAACGGAGCAGCAACCGAAAAATGGCGGGCAGCACGCCGGCGAAGAATAGAAATCCGCCGCAGATGAACAGTTTGAAAATGAGCGCCAATTCGCCGATATAGCTGCATTCGACGGCTATCATGCTGCCGTAAAAGGGCAGGAGGCAGGGGTGTGTCAGGAGTGAAAATATGCGGGCGGTTGTCTTCATGGCGTTACAGAAATTTGCGCAGGCGGGCAACCGGAATACCGAGCTGTTCGCGGTACTTCGCCACCGTGCGGCGGGCTATGGCGTAGCCCTTTTCGCGCAGCAGTTCGCACAGCCGGTCGTCGGTGAGGGGCGACTGTTTGTCTTCGCCCTCGATGCTCTCTTTCAGAATCTTTTTTATTTCCCGTGTCGAAAATTCGTCGCCGGCATCGTTCTGCATCGATTCGGAGAAAAAATATTTCAACGGGTAGATGCCGAAAGCGGTTTGTACATATTTGTTGCTTGTGGCGCGCGATATGGTCGATATGTCGTAGCCCGTGCGCTCGGCGATGTCGCGCAGAATCATGGGGCGCAGCCGGCTTTCGTCGCCAGAGAGAAAGAAATCGCGTTGGCGTTCGAGAATGGCTTGCATCGTCGCCGAGAGCGTTTGCTGCCGCTGCTGCACGGCGTTGATAAACGACTGGGCGGCGTCGATTTTCTGTTTGATGAACAGGAGGGCGTCGCGGCGTTCGTTTGTCCGGTTGGCTTTGTTGCCCGTGTAGTCTGCCAGCATCTCGTTGTAGCTGCGGCTGATGCGCAGCGCCGGAATGTGGCTGTTGTTGAGGCTGAGCGTCAGTTCGCCGTCGTTTTCATCGACGAAGAAATCGGGACTGATGCGGTTCATATTCTCCGCAAAAGCATCGTTCCAGCTGCTTCCGGGTTTTGGGTTGAGTTGTGCAATCTCTTGTATGGCAGCTTTCAACGCATCTTCACCGATGCCGAATTGGCGGGCTATTTTTTCGTAGTGGCGTTTGCCGAATGCGTCGAAAGCCTTGTCGATGATGTCGTATGCCAGCCGTATGGCGTCGGTGCCGCGCTTGCGTTCCAGTTGCAGCAGCAGGCACTCTTGCAGATTCGATGCGCCCACGCCGGCGGGGTCGAAATCCTGTATGATTTGCAGCAGTTCCTGTAATTTTTCGACCGGTGTTTCCGTGCCGGTCTGGAACAGCAGGTCGTCGGCTATCGCCGGTAGGGTGCGTTGCAGGTAGCCGTTGTCGTCGATGTTGCCGATGATGTACTCGGCAATCTTTCGGTCGTCTTCCGAAATATCCCGCAGCTGCAGCTGTTCCGTCAGGTGTTCGTGGAAACTCGTTTCGCCGGCAAAAGGTATCTCGTCGTGCGGGCGGTTCTCGCTGCCGGAGTCGCGGTCGAGGTAAGCCGGCATATCGTCTTCGTTTCGGTAGTCGCCCATCAGCAGCTCTTCCGCACTCTCCTCGCCGCCGGCGGTCTCGTCGGCATCGGGCGAGGTTTCGGCAGTGTTGTCGGCGGTGGCGAAGTCTTCGGCTTCTTCGAGCGCGGGGTTGTCGATAAGCTCCTGCTTTATCTGCTCTTCAAGCTCTATTTCAGACAGTTCGATAAGCCGTATCGCCTGTATTTGTTGAGGCGACAGCGTTTGTCGTTGTTGCAGTTTCTGTTCCTGTCTGAGCATGGCGGCATGAAAAATTTTCAGTAACGAAGGTACGGCATTTTCTTCGATTACGCCAACAATTCGAGAATCTTTTTCCGCAGATCTTCTTCGGGGTCTATCAGGCAGGTATGGAATCCCGCCTGTTTGGCGCCTTCGATGTTGGCAGCCAGATCGTCGAAGAAAAAGCTGCGGACAGGCGATTCGCCGCAGTCGTCGAGCACTTTTCGGTAGAATGATTCGTGCGGCTTGCGCGTATGCAGCTCTTGGGAGAGGTAGAGTTTGTCGAAATAGTCATCGACCGTCAGTCCCTCGTCGCGGAACACCGCTTCGCGCGTATAGTCGAAGTGCGGCGTGTTGGTGTTGCTCACCATATAGATGCGGTAATGGCTGCGCAGCTCCCGCAGCAGTTGCAGTTTGGGCAGCGGTACGGTGCCGATAATCAGGTTCCATGCGCGGAGCATCTCGGCATCGGTTGCGGTGAAGTGCATGAGCCGGCGCAGCGTGGCGAAAAATTCGCCGGTGGTTATCAGTCCCTTTTCGAGCCGGACGAATTCCTCGTTGAATGCCTCGCTGCGAAACAGCGTTTCCTGCAAAGCGTCGGCGCCCAATTGTTTGAAAGCCTCGATGCAGCGGTCGAAGTGCAGCGTGAGCAGCACGCCGCCGAAATCGAAAAACAGAGCGTCTATATCGGTTCTCATATTATTATAGGTGTCTAATAGATGAAACTGCTTCCTCCGAGAAATTCGCGCAGCAGCGACGTCGAGGGAATCTCCTTTTCGTCGAGCGGCAGGAAATAGTAGAGCTGTTGCAGCAGATGCCGCGCCGTGTCGTATTCGGGGCAGCTTTCGGGAACAGCCAGCAGCGTCGGTACGGCTTGCTGCTTGATGACCGCCAGTTCGAAAAGCAGCGACGAGTTGAACATGGCATCGGCATTTTCTTGATAGGGGAAAATCCATTTTTCCTCGCCACGCCGCACGCTCGCCCAGCGGGCTATGGTCTTTTGCGCCGACGTGCCCCGATACTTTTCGTCGCGAATGATGCGGCGCAGCAGGCGGTTGTCGGCAGTGGGAATCCAGCTGTGGTCGTCGATAGACAGCGTAGTGAGCGCCGACACGTAGATGCAGAATTTCTGGCGCGGGTCGATGTGCGGCGTCAGCTCGGGATTCAGCGCGTGAATGCCCTCCATCACCAGCACGTCCGACTCTTTCAGTTGCAGCGTATTGCCGCGATATTCTTTGCTGCCCGTTTCGAAATTGTAGGTCGGCATTTTCACCTCTTTTCCGGCAAGCAGGTCGTTGAGATCACGGTTAAACAGTTCGAGGTCTAATGCATAGAGCGATTCGTAATCGTATTCCCCGTGTTCGTCGAGCGGCGTCTGTTCCCGTTCCACGAAATAGTTGTCGAGCGAAATGACGATAGGGCGCAGCAGGTTGGTCATGAGCTGTATCGAGAGCCGTTTCGAGAACGTCGTTTTACCCGACGACGACGGACCCGATATGAGAATGATGCGGGCGCCGCCCTCTCGGCTGTTGTGACGGGCGGTTATGCGGTCGGCGATGCGCGAAATCTGTTTCTCGTGCAGCGCCTCCGTAACTTTGATGAGGTCGCTCGAATGGCGGTTGCGTATGGCGCGGTTCATGTCGCCCACGTTGTTCATGCCCACGATTTTGTTTACGTCGATATACTCCTTGAAAGCGTTGAACATTTTGTCCTGCCGTATGACCGGACGCATCTCGTCGGGATTCTCCTGCTGCGGCGGCAGCAGCAGCATGCCGTCGTGGTACTTTATCAGGTCGAACACCCGCAGGTAGCCCGTCGAAGGCACTAAACAGTCGTAATACATATCATATATGTCGCCCAGCTTGTAATAGGTTTCGTACAGCGGGTGCCGCGTTTCGAGCAGGGCTATTTTGTCGTCCATGCCCTGTTTCCGGAACCGTTCCATAGCAATTTCGGCCGTCGTTTCCACCCGCTCGAAAGGAATGTCCTGCGTTATGATTTCGCTCATGCGCTTTTTCAACATCTCCACCGTTTCTTTGGTGATTTCCTCCCGCCGGTTCAGACAGCAGAAATAGCCGTTCGACACCGAGTGTTCGATGCGCAGGCGCGTGCCTTCGGGCAGCACGTCGCACACCGCTTTATATAATACGAAACTCAGCGAGCGGATATACGTGCGCATGCCCCGCGTGTGGGTGATGTCGAGAAACAGAATCTGTTTCGGATTATACACGCGGTATGACAGGTCTTGCGTTTCGTTGTTCACCTGCGCGCATACGATGTCGTGCGGCAGCTTCAACCCCGACGCTTCATATATCTCCTGCAACGAGGAGCCTTCTTCGACCAAAAATGTTTTGCCGTTGTTCAGGCAGTTGATTTCCACTTGTTTTTTCATATTCCGTTTTTTTGAAAACATTATCCGGTATCCGAATGTTGATTATCTGTTAATAAAAAATACAACGAAACACTTGTACCGGCAGTTTATTTTTTTACTTTTGCATCGAAATATCTCGAAACAGGAAGCTAAGATATAAAATAATTCCCGATAAAGCAACGCTAAACCTAAATAACGACGATGAATTATACATTTTTGGACTTTTTGATTCTCATAGGCTCGTTGGGAATGTTCCTTTACGGAATGAAAGTCATGAGCGAGGGTTTGCAAAAAGTTGCCGGCGACCGCCTGCGGAGTTTCTTTTCCGTCATGACGAAAAATCCGCTGACGGGAGTATTCACGGGAATCCTCATTACGGCGTTGGTGCAGTCGTCGTCGGCTACGACGGTGATGGTCGTGAGCTTCGTCAATGCCGGTCTGCTTTCGCTGGCGCAGTCCATCAGTGTCATCATGGGTGCCAATGTGGGTACCACCGCCACGGCGTGGATTATCACCCTGTTCGGTTTCAAAGTTGAAATATCGCTCTACGCTCTCCCGTTGATAGGCATTGCCATTCCGCTGATTTTCTCCAAAAATAACAAACGCAAGTCGTGGGGCGAATTTATTGTGGGCTTCGCCCTTCTTTTCATGGGGCTCGACTACCTCAACCGTTCCGTGCCCGACCTGCAAAGCAACCCCGAGCTTTTCAACTTCCTCACCCGTTACGCCAGCATGGGTGTGCGCTCCATATTCATATTCATGGTGGTGGGCATCGTCGTAACGCTTATCGTGCAGTCGTCGAGCGTAACGTTTGCCATTACGCTGATTATGTGCAGCAAAGGGTGGATTTCGTTCGACATAGCCTGCGCCATCATACTCGGCGGTAACATCGGTACCACCATCACTCCGCTGATGGCGTCGATAGGTGCCAACGTCGCCGCGCGTCGGGCAGCCTTGGCGCATCTGTTGTTCAACCTGTTCGGCGCCGTGTGGTTGATGTGCGTGTTCTATCCTTTCGTCGATCTCTCGGCGTGGCTCACCGGCGTGGTAGGGCAGGGCGACCCCGATACGCTCTATCGCTATACCGAAACCCTCGAACAGACCTCGCCCGGACTTATCAATCAACTCAATAACGGGCTGTTGTCGCCCGACTCCCCCGAAATGCGGAATTTCCTTTCCATGCAGCTGGCGGTATCGTTCGGGCTTTCCATATTCCACACCCTCTACAACCTGATAAACCTCTCTATCATGATATGGTTTGTCAAGGTGTATGTAAAAATACTCACCTCCCTCGTCAAAGTCAAAAACAAAGAAGACGAAGGCTTCCAGCTCAAATTCATCAGTCGCGGGCTGCTCTCCACGTCGGAGTTGTCGCTCTTGCAGGCGCGCAAGGAAATCGCCCTGTATGCCGAACGCACGAGCCGCATGTATGAAATGGTGCACTCGCTCCTCCACGAAAAAGAAGGCTCGGAGGCTTACACCAAAATATACAACCGCATAGAAAAATACGAAATGACCTGCGACCGCATAGAAATAGAAATTGCCGACTATCTGGCAAAAGTTTCCGACGGACGCCTCAGTCAAATCGGTAAACGCCAAATCAGCGCCATGCTCACCATGACTTCCGAGATAGAGAGCATCGGCGACTGCTGCTACAATATGGCGCGCACCTTGCAGCGCAAGAGCGACGCCTCTATCGACTTCAACGACCAGATTGTCGAAAACATCGACCACATGGTCGATCTCGTGAACGGAGCTCTGACAAACATGGTATCGGCGCTCGACCGCATCGAAGTGAGCGATGCCGAATTGAATGCCGCTTACGGAAAAGAGGTAGAGATAAACAACTTCCGCAACCACATGCGTTCTATCAACATTCAGAACATCAACGAGAAACGCTACGATTACCAAGCCGGCATCTATTTCATGGATATGATTTCCGAGAGCGAGAAGTTGGGCGACTACGTAGTAAACGTGCTCGAAGCCGCCAAAGAACGCCGCCACACCAACGTCGGGTAATATCCATAAGCAGACTTGCGCCTTCATGGGACATTGTCATTGCGTCCGTTACAATTCGGTTCGTGTCGTTGAAATCCCGATAGAATTCTGACAACACCCGCGTTTCATCAAATGTAAACCGATCATCGGCAGAACACTGTTCACCGACTGCAAGCGGGGGTATGTTTGCTATGCTCATACTTACGAATTAAAAAGATCGTCCATTGTTACTTCGCTGTGAACAATGCTGTGGTGCTTTCCCTCGCCAACCCCGAAGGTCGTTACAAAGGTATTGACAAGGTTTTTTCTGGTTTTTGTTTTGACCCTGAAAATATCTTGGCGATTACGCAGTTTGGTTTCGTAATCTTTTGTAATGTTGTATACACCTTCACTGAATTTCATTTCGCACAGGTGCACGATACGGTCGGCACGCTCGATTATCATGTCTATTTGAGTTCCCGGCGTACCCTGTTCCTTATCCGGCACACTGCGCCACGTGGAGATGGAGGTTGCCATTCCGGAGATACCCAGCGAATTCTTGATTTGTACATTGTGCATCATACATATCAACTCGAATGTAAGCCCCATCCACGAATAGATGTTGCTTGTTCCGATATGGTGTGTCCACCAATGTTCATCTTTGGAAAGATTCTTTTCGATAAATTTGAAATAGAACAACGTATAAAAATCGACCAGTCTATAAATGGCATCTCTGCGACGGTTGTTGAAGATCCCGGTCTTGTCAATAAAACTACACCGTTCAAGGTTTGTGAGAATACGGGTAAGATAAGCTCCGGATATTTTTGTCTTCTCACTGATTTCCGCTCTTGTGAGTCCGGATTTATTGTCAGACAGCATTTTCACGACATCTACATAAGAGTCTGCACCGGGGAAGATGGCGTTGTACAGTTCATCAAACTCTATCTTCAATGCTCCCATATCTGAGAAACAGAGATTGTCAATATTCTGCGCAAGACTTAATTGCGGTTCCATCATTTTGAGATAGAATGGAACGCCACCGGTCAGCATATAACATTGCATAATCTGATAACGATCCCAATTGACAGACAAACTTTGCAGATACTCTTCGGTCTCTTTCAGTGTAAAGGGTTTCAAATAGATTCTATGCCTTATTCGGTTATGCAATCCACCACGATTTTTTAACAGCTTGTCTGTCATCCATGAGGTTGCAGAGCCGGTTGCGACCAACACGATATTGTATTGGCTGGCAGCCCAACTATTCCAAAAATACTCCAATGCACGAACAAAGTTTGAGCGTTGGGTATCAAGCCAAGGCATTTCGTCTATAAATATGACTTTCTTTTTGTCGTCCGGCAAAGAAATAAGATACGCTTTCAAAGCGTCAAATGCATCAAACCAATTTTTGAATATAGGCTGTTTCGTTCCGGAGTAGTTTTTAAGCGCTTTGGTAAAATTGCTAAGTTGCTCACGAGCGCGCAGATTATGACCTCCTACAAATTTGAAATCGTATTTTCCCTCAAAAAACTGCTCTACGAGAAAAGTTTTTCCAATCCTTCGCCTGCCACACACTATAACAAACTCCGATTCGCTGGACTCCAAACACTTTTGAAGTTTATCACACTCTTGTTGGCGAGCAATTAGTCTGTCAGTCATATTATTGAATTTTGGGTAAAGGTATAAAATTTCTTTGAAAAACATATTATTCCAAACACGAGTTATTACCAGAATCAGGTAATTTTAATATGTTGTGGTAATAACTCGTACATAAATTGAGATAAAATGACGATTGAAAAATATCGAATATGTCCGAGATGTTACCACAATTAGCCTTGTTGGCTTTGTTATGGTAACGACTCGCGCATAAATTCGATAAATGAGAACAATTCCGCGTTACATCGGTAGGGTGCCTCTAACCGAGAATACGGTAAACGTTTTTTATATGCCCTACATTTTCGATGACGTAATGCGGGTGTTTTAGCAGAAATGTCGTTTCATTCCGTTTCTTGGTGTAGATACGGCGGAGTGCCCGCGGCTGGCTGTGTACCGAACCTGAAAAATGGGTGGAGTCCGCTGATATGCCCACATTATTGATCATGTTGCGGGTCGGCATGATGGCAAGCCCCGAACTGAACATCATCGACGACCAGAAGATGGTTTCATGACATTTTTATCAATTCGGTGTGAATATAGAAGGCATGAATAACCTGCTTTTCTTTGGGCGGAATCTCCATGTAATTTTTATATAAATCTTTTAGATATAAATCGGGATTGGCGGGAGCTTTGAATTTTTTTCCTTCAAAGACAATTTCGGATAACGGAAAAATGGAATCTTTACGGTGGGTAGCTCCATACGTGCTGTTATGTGGAATATTTCCCATATAAACACCTTTTTTGCCTAATAGGCATACCAGCCGCCAGATAGAAAGACATAACAGATATTTGGCACTGAAATAAAAAAATTCGGCAAAAGAGCGCAGCGTATAGAAGTGTTGGGTATGTAGTATGAGGTAACTCAACCATATCCCTCTTGTCAATTTTTTTATAATGGGGCGGGGCAGGGTCGGGTAGTCCATGAAAGGGAATATATCTACAAAGATGCCTTTTTGGTAATCGGTATTGAAAAAATCTCCTTTTTCGATGAAAAAGGAATTCAAGTCCCGGACTTTGGCAATCGGCTTTTTGTCCGAATCGGTTTGCGGCGTTTGCAAGAACAGGTATTCCGGCAATTCCGCCGGAGCCACCTGTTTGAATTTTTCCAACCCTGCACACGTCATGCCGATGTCTATATCGTCGTCCCATGGAATGAATCCGCCGTGCCGTACCGCGCCTAATAGTGTTCCGCCGTCGAGCCAGTATTCTATATCGTGCTTTTCGCAGATGCGCACGATTTCTTCGAGAATGGAAAGTTCTTTCAGCTGGCAGAGCCGCAGCGTTTGTTTTTTATAGGTCTCTAAATATGGATTCTCCATGAGTTTAGCCTTTTCTTTTTACATCTATCACTTCTCCGGTCATTTTCGACAGCAACGTATTGACCGATGCCACAGCGACGGTTTTGGGGTCTAATAGCGTGTTTTCCGGCTCGTTGCCGAAATTTTTTATCCGCATGGGCGTTTTGGTGCGTTCGGGGTTGATGCAGTTGATGCGTATGCCGGCGTCGAACCACTCTTCGCTCAATGCCTGTACGAAATTGACGATGGCGGCTTTTGCCGAAGAATACAGACTGTACAGCGAACGTCCCCGCGTATAAGAGCTGCTTGTGTAAAACAGCAGGGCACCATGGCTCTCTTTCAGGTAGCGATAGGCTTCCTTAGCAACGATTACGCACCCCAAATAATTGGTGTCGATGCTTCGTTTCACGGTTTTGTAGTCCATATCGTTGAGGGGCTGTCTGTCCAATATGCCGGCGGTATTGACAACGTAGTCGATGCGACCTGTTCGGGCATATACGTCGGCTAATGCTTTTTGCACTGTATCCTTATCGGAAACATCGACTCCCGACGAGCGGCTGAATGAGTAAGGCGATACACCGTATCGGCGACACAATTCGCATACCTCTTTTCCGATGCCATAGCTTCCGCCGAAAACCACGATGACTTTTCCTTTCATCTGTTCTTCCGTTATTTCCGGAGCGACGTTGCTGTAATCGGGAATGCTTCGCAGTTGGAACAACTTATCCAGCAAGAAAATATCTTCTTTGTAGGTAAGTTTCATATTGAACATTTCTCCCTGTACTACATATACGGGTTCTTCGGGCAGGTATTTCAATACGACGCCGCAATCGTCGGTCGTTTGAAAATGCGGGTCGGTCAGCGCTTTTTCGTAAGCGGCTTTGATGATCGAACGTTTGAATGCTTGCGGCGTTTGTCCGTTCCGCAACAGGGCGCGGGGCGGAATATGTACGATTTCGTTGCGTTCGTTTACCTGTATGATAGTATCGGTTGTGGGTACCGCCACGTCTACCGCATGATGATGCGACAGCGCTTCGATGCAGTCGCTGATGATGCGTTCATTGACCAACGGTCGCACGGAGTCGTGGAAAATAAGGTTCACGTCTTCGTCGTAGGCGTTGATGGCTGCCAAACTCGATTGATACCGTTCACTCCCGCCGATCAGGACTTTTTTCAATTTGGAAAAACGATTTTTTAATACGATTTCTTCCATATCGCGCACATAGTCGGCATGTACTACCACTGCGATTTCGTCGATTTGCCGATGCCGCTGGAATACGTCTATCGTATGTTCTATCACTTTTTTGCCGGCGATTTTCAAGAATTGTTTGGGTAATGTTTCACCTAAACGCAAACCGATGCCTCCGGCTAAAATGACGGCTATGTTTTTCTCCATTTCACTTGTTTTGTGCAAAAATAGCAATTCTCCCGCGAAGAATTTGTTACTTCGCAGGAAAATTTAGTGCGTGCGGCGCACCGAGTGTACAGGCGCACTGCCGCCGCTGCTTCTGCCCGAAGAGGCTTTCGGCGTTTTCGTCTTGGCGGGTTTGCTCTTGGGGGCAGCCGGTTGCGAGCTGCCGCGCGACGAGCGTACCGACGACGATTTTTCTTTTGCCTGTTCTGCGGTAGGTGCAGCTTCCGTTTCTGTTTCCGACTTGGCGGCTCTTGCCTGTTGCTTCGTCTGTTTCGGTTGGTTATCGGGGTTGCTTACCCACAGCGATTTGTCGAACTGCCGCAGCTCTTGTTCTATGGCGTTGCGGGCGCTGTCCTGCGCTTCGGGGGTAGGATAGAGCTGCATGAGCGACATATTTTGCAGATTCTGCGTCTTGTATATTTCGCCGTCGAACATACGCAGCGTGAAAAAGTCGTCGTAGGTATAGGTGCGGGCGTTGTTGAAATCGTTGCTCATGATGTACTGCTGCGCAAGGAACGGACGCACATCGTCGTATTTCACCCAGAACATCGGGTAACGCACGGCTTCGCCTCCGAAGTCGCCCACACGGTGCAGCACGGGGCAGATGGCTTCGATGACGGGACGGCAGGTCGATGCCTGCGGGTCGAATATCCAGTTCTCTTTCACGTAATACGAAAGCACTTCGTTGCAAGGCACGTCGCTCTCTTCGATAATATAAGTGTTGCGGCGGGCGGTGCGACCCTCTTTCACTTCGTAGAGTATGTGGAAGCGGTCTAACATATCCTCCGTTTTCACTTCGTATTCTTCGTTGAAAATCTCGCGACCGTCGAGATATTCATACACCTTTATCTGATTCGACGCCACTAATTCAAGCAAGATGCGGAACAGGTTTTTCTGCCCGTCGATGATTTCTTCGGGAAAATAGAGCGGCAGATTTTTCTTCTTTTGCAAATCGAGCTGCCGGTATATACCCCGCGTCCACGGCGCATTTTCGCCGGCGTCGGCGTGATTCCCGTATTGGGTTTGGGCGCGTACCGTAAGCCCCGTATTGTCGGTTTTTCGGGCATTCTCCGTGCTGCTGCGCCGCACGACCGTGTTTTGCGCTTCGCCGGTCGGCATCAAAGCGCATAGACCGAGTATAACGAATAGGTGTTTTACCGTGATTTTCATAATCGTCTATATCATTTGCATTTACAATCAATTTACAATGATCTCTATGGGCGAGAGGTCGCGCTCGATGCCGTCGGGTCCGATGGCTTTCACCCGCGATATGTAGAAACGTTTTCCGCGCGAGAGGCGGCGGAAACTGTCTTTCTGCCGCTGCGAGAATTTGCTGCCGTCGGAAACTTCGGGAATGGCATTGCCCATCGAGTCGAAGAATACCGTTTCAAAGCTCAACACTTTGTATTCGACATTCAACAGGTCGTCGTCGATAGCCGCCTCGATGCCGGGTGCTGCCAGCAGCCGCGTTTTGGGGAACGGGCGTCCGCCTTTGTAGCGCTGCTCGTTGCCTTTCTCGTCTTTGTAGGCGATGTAGGGCATGGGGTCGGGAAGCTGCCGTACACGGAACGTCGAACTGTTCACCACCTGATTCCGTCCGTTGATGATAGCCGAAACGGTAATGGTAACGTCTTCGCCCACCTTGGCGGGACGCACTTTCCAAATGGCGCCCGAGCGCGTGAGGCTGCCGCCCTTTATCGTCGCCGACACTTCGTGGCTGGGAATGCCCGGCACGGAGATGCTCAGCGGGTTGTCGATGCCGGCATACAGCACGTTCATCATCGTCGCCGACACCGTAGCCATCGGCTCGATGACCGAGTAGGTGGTGCTGAACGGGTGGCGCGTTGCCGACCCGTCGCCGTGCGGCACTTCGAGATAACCGTCGAGGTTGTACACGCCGGCGCGGGTGCACAGTACCTCGTACAGCCCGTCTTTGCGGTCGGTGATTCTTTCGTCGCCGATGTTGATGACGGGCGCCATGGTGGTGTCTATGGCAGCCAGCACGATGTGTGCGGAATACTTGCTGCCGCGTATGACGCTGCGCGATTCCGGTATGACGTAAGCGTTCAGTTGGTTTACGCGCACATCGTCTTTGTCGATGTTGGTGAGCAGCGTGTGCAGTATTTCGCCTTCGGCAGAGCGCAGGTCGCTCTGTATTTTTGTCAGCAGGGTAATGGCGGCGATGACGGGCATATTCTCGAAATTCGCCTCCTCCCATGTCTCTTTCTCTACAACGGCGCTTTTATGGGTGCGCGGGTAGAGGTATTCGTTGATGAGGCGGCGTTTCACGCTGTCGGTTATCATTTCGTCCACCATTTCGCTGTACGACACGAGCGCTTCGCGCAGCTTGCGCCCTTCGCGCGTCGTGGGCGAGAGCATGATATACGATGCCGCTTCGAGGTCGTCCTGCCGCTCGATATTGTTTACATCGCCGTTTTTGCCGTCGGCTTCGCGCACGATGCGCAGTTTCAGGTCGGCGATGTAGTTGTAGAGCGAATCGGTGCGTCCGTGCACTTCGGTCGCTTTCCGATACCACTCGCCCGATTTTTCGGGGTTGTTTCTGTTATAGGTCGTCAATTCGTCGTACAGGCTCGCATTCTGCACCGCCACGTTTTCGGTCGTGCGCACCAAACCCTCCTCAACCTGCCGAAATCCGTTCAGTACGTCCGACGATACGTTGAGTGCCAACATGGCGGTCAGGACGATATACATCAAGTTTATCATCTTCTGACGGGGCGACAAATTGGAATTGTGTGATGCCATGTTCGTGTAAAATCAGGTTTATGCGTTTTCTCCGGCAGATTCGGCGGGTGCGACGGGGTTTTCCGGCTGCACCGGACGGGTCGGCTGCGGCGTGTACATATTCACCGTCATGGCGGTGAGCATGTTGCGGTATACCGAATTGAGCTGTGCCATGTATTGCGTCATCTTTTCCACTTCGGCGCAGTAGCGCGAGCTGTCCTGCATCGAACCTTCGTACATTTCGCGAATATTGCGCAGACCGGCGTTTACGCGGTCGATGTTGTCGAGCTGCGAACTGATGCTCTTCAACTGTATTTCGTAAATCGTGTTCAGACCCGAAATGTTGCGGTTGAGCGCCTCCATCTGGGTGATGTAGCCCTGCGTGTTGTTGCCTATGCCGTCGCTGTTGTCGGTGATGCTGCGGTAGGAGCGGAGCAGCGTGTCCGACACTTCGGTAAGCGATTGCGTGGCTTGGCGGAACTGCGTCATCTGTTCCGTGATGGCTGCCATTTGGTTGAGGTAGTTTTGAGTCGCTTCCGTCAGCTCCGCCATGTGGGAAATCTGTTCGGCTGCCGCCGACAGCTTTTGAATACTCTCGGAGAGGTTGCGCGTGTCTTCCTCGCTCACGTCGATGTTCGACGGTATGCCGGCTATGTGGCGCGCATCGGCACCCGAAACGGTAACGCCGCCTGCGGCGCCCGATGCCATGCCGTTGATGACGACTCCGCCGCCACCGCCGTTAAATTCAGGACGGTCGTCGGGATTGTTCGTGTCAAGCACGGGGAATACTTCTTCCCAGTGATACTCTTTGGAGGGACGGTCGAATGCCGTAAGTACGAACATCAGCACCTCCACGCCCATACCTATCGAGAGCATGAGATTGCCGCCCGGCAGGTGCAGGATTTTGAACAGCGCACCCCATATCACGATAGCGGCGCCGATACTGTATGCAAAATTGAAAAAACGTTTTCCGGAATCACCCGACAAAAACTTTTCAATACGGTTTTTATATCTCTTGTATTTTCCCATGACGGTAAAATATTAACAGGTTCTCAATCAGTTTTTACGCCCTTTGGCAAAGCCCACTTGGGTGCGCACGCAGCGGAATCCGATGTACGACCGCTGTTCGTTTTGGTATTCCCACATGCGCATATCCGAACGCACGAAATTCGATACGTCTTTCCACGAGCCGCCACGCACGATTTTGCGTTTCATGCGGTAGGGGTCTTCCTTGGCGGCGTTGTAGCGGAAATCGGGATTCATGTCGCCCGTGTATTGATCGACGGCTTCGGTGTAGGCGGTCGAAGTCCATTCCGACACATTGCCGGCCATATCGTACAAACCGAATTCATTGGGCGGATAGGTGCCTACCCGCGATGAAATCAGGTTGCCGTCTTTTACATAGTTGCCTTTCAGCGGTTTGAAGTTGGCATAGAAACAGCCCTTGTCTGCCATGGTATCGTCGCCGTCCCACGGATAGCTGCTCTCGTTTTTACCGGCGCGGGCGGCATATTCCCATTCGGCTTCGGTGGGCAGACGGTAAGGCTCGATGAAGCGGTTTCCTGCCGATGCGCGCAAGAGGTTCGTGCGCCATGTGCAGAAAGCATTTGCCTGTTCCCACGATACTCCTACCACCGGATAATCGTTATATCCCGGGTGTGCGAAGTACATACGCATATACGGTTCGTTATAGGAGTTGTCGAAGTCGTTGATCCACGCCGTCGTGTCGGGATAAATGTTGATGATATACGTGTTGAGGAAGTCGTATTCGCTTTGGAGCGGGCGAATGATTGTTTGCGAAACGATGCGTCCGTCGTCATCGATGAATGCCGTGTCTTTGGAGATAAGCACCTCTTCATTGCTCGGCGCGATGTCCGTATTCAATACCCGACGGGAGGGGTCGAGCCGGTTCCGGCGTTTGGCCGCTTCGGTGTGGTTATAGACATCGAAACGATAATTCAGTTGCCCGACGTCGAGCGATTTGGCTCCCGTAATCGGGTCGGTGCGATAGAGGCTCTCTATGGCGCGCGCTTCGTCTTCGCTCGGATTTTTCCAAGGAATGGCTTTCGCCCAGTTCAGGTGCGGCGTGACGGGATTGCCTTCGCGGTCTTCTTCTATCTTGAAGGCTTCGTTTCCGCCGAAAGCAGGGTCGGCAAGCCGTTCGCGAATGATGGAGTCGCGCACCCAGTTTACGAATTGTTTATATTCGGAATTGGTGATTTCCGTATCGTCCATCCAAAAAGCGTCCACCGAAATGCTGCGGGCATTCGAGGGCGTGCCCCACAGCGAGTCGCTCTCGGCACGGCCCATTTCAAAAGACCCCCTCTTTATCAATACCATGCCGTAGGGCGTAGGTTCGCCCCAAGCCATACCGCCCACGCCGGTCAGTTCTCCGCCGTTGGAGCCCCCTGTCGAGGCGCAACCGCTTGCCAGTGCGGCGAGTGCGAGGAATGAAATATATTTTTTCATATACATGAATTATAATATTCTGATACTTTTGTGTTTGTTCTTTTTGCCTTTCGACATATTGAGTTTCATGCTGTATCCCAAGAATATTTCATGGCTGCCGCTCGATGCTTTTTGTATGGCAGATGTGGAATAATCGTAAGAATATCCCAGCAGGAAATTTTTATATTCGGCTCCGGCCATGATGATGACAGCTTCTTTCCAGCGATACCCCAAACCGCCCCAAATGAAATTGTTATATTTCAGTCTCAGAGAGAGTTCGGCTTGCAACATTTGAAAAGTTGTTTTCAGCATCATTGCCGGTTGCAATTCATATAACGGGTTTTTCAGGGGAATATTGCCTCCGGCAGTAAAATAAAATATGCGGGCGATGCTCCCTTCGTATGTATCGTCGAACGAAATGGTGGGTTGGGTGAGGTGCGTGGCCGATAATCCTGCATAGAAATATTTGTGTGTATAATATACGCCGAATCCGATATCCAATGCCGACCCATTCACCTCTGTCGAAGGTATGGCGTCGTCGGTCGTCTGGTGGTAGTCGCTTTCGGGAATGAACACCTCCGTGCCATCGAACGTTTGGCTCAATACTCCCACTTGCAGGCCGAGACTCAACTGTCCGCCCCACAATCGCACTTTATAGGCATATTGTATGCCGAGCGACATCGTTTTGAACAGACCGTAGCTGTCGTTGCCCAACAACACCCCTACGCCGTGTCGGCTTTTTGCTATGCGGAAAGGCATATCCGCCAAAATCAGAAACGATTTGGGAGCACCCGGCATACCGACCCATTGCTGGCGTGTTGCGGCGCGGATATTCAGTTTGTCGTAGCTGCCCGCCGCTCCTGCGTTGTAGTAGGTGGGCATCGCCCAATACTGGCTCAGTTGCGTGTCGTCCTGCGCCCGCGACGGCATCGCGCACGAAAGCACAAACAGCAAAAGCAGGTATCGAGTCGTTTTATACATACGGCGTATGCGCGTATCGCGCATATTCTATAAACTCAAAAAGCCGTTATAAATTGTATTCCGCCCCGTTTTTTTCTGTCGAATGAAAAATAAAACGCCCGTCGGGTATCGGCGGGCGTTGATGGTGGGATAGGAGATAAATGCGTTTGTACGTCAAGGCAGTCGGAACAGGTAACCGATAGGCTTGCTCGGTTTGAAATACTTGTTGGCTTCGCCCGAATAGAGTTCGCCGTTCGACAGCGAGAGCTGCCGTACTCCTTGTTTGGTGTCGAATTTCAACGCTTTCAGGTTTACCCAAAAAGTATTCGGACTAAGGGTCGATTCAAAATAATAAACACGGTTTTTTTGGTCGGAGACCGAGCGCCACAGCGTCGAGGAAATTTCCGGCTGGTCGGGCGTGCTGATGCCCAACGGCACCGACACGTTGCGCATGACGCCGAACACGCCAGCGAGTGCCATACGGTCGTCTGCCGTGCGGGGCAGCACCCCGATGTAGAATGCGGCGCGCGTGAAACGGTCGGACGAACGGTTGGTGCCGGGCAGCATTTTCAACCCGCCGATACTCTGCCAGTATTCGTTAATGGCAAGCTGTTTGGCATAACTCGGCGCGTTGGTCATCACCTGATACTGTTTGCCCTCGTGTATCGAAATTTTGCCGTCGAGATACTCGATGATAGCACTGTTTCCCGTCGTGTCGGTGATAGCCATGTGCAGGGTCGATGCCGAACCGTTGGGCATGGCGGGAGCATCGATGCGGAAACGGTCTTGCTGCAACTCCGCTACCGCTTCGCTTACGCTTGCGAAATTGTCGAGCACGTATTGCGCCCAGATGCTGACGCCCATGACGGGACGGGTATCGCCCGGCAGGGAGTAGACCGTTTCGGGCAGGTAGAGCAGATTTACCACGAGTCCCCGCTCGTTCATGCCTTCGCTCACGCCCATGTCGTAGCCTACCGCCACGATGCTGCCGTACTTCGACGTCCATCGCACGGTGCTTCCTCTGTCGTAGCCGGCATACGTTACGCCGCGCGGCAGCAGGTAGAGGTCGGTGGGTATGTTTTCCCGCCAGTCCATCGTCCTGCCTGTAATCACCAATCCGTTTTCGCCGATATACACGGCGCGGGTGCAGGCATCGCTCGGCGTGCCTGCCGCTCCCCATAAAGCGACCGCTGTCAGAGCGGCCGCGAACAATCCATGTTTCATCATAATCATTTTTATTAAACACACGCATAACGCCTTGCAGGTAAAAAAAGTTTTCGGCGACGGTCGGCACCGGTGGCGTTCTCAAAACAAAAAAGCCTGAATGTCTTTTGCATTCAGGCTTTTGAAAGATGAAAATCGACGGTCAGCGCACGAACAGCAGTTCGCGGTATTTGGGCAGCGTCCAGAGCCGGTCGTCCACCGAAAGTTCGAGCTTGTCGATGTGATAACGTATTTCGTCGAGCTTGGGGGCGATGATGTCGTGGTAGGCGATAGCCTTTTCGCGTATGTCGGCGATGCGGTTCGCCACTTTCCGCGCCTCCACGAGTTCATCGACTTTGGCTTTGATGGCGATTTCCCGTTCGGCAATATCCTCGATGATTTCGAGATTCTTCGCCGAGAGGCGGGCAGCCTTTTCGGCGGGGAAGAGGTCGCGCATTTTATATACGTTGTCGATGAGGGTCGATTGGTAGGCGGTGGCGACGGGTATGATGTGGTTCATCACCAAGTCGCCCAATACGCGCGCTTCGATTTGTATTTTTTTCGTGTAAGTTTCCCACTTCACTTCGTTGCGGGCTTCCAGCTCTTTGCGGTTCATGACGCCCATTTCCTCGAACATTTTTACCGAGCTTTCTTTGAGGTAGTTGTCGAAAATCAGGGGCACGCTCGTTTCGCAGTCGAGTCCGCGGCGGGCGGCTTCGGCTTTCCATTCGTCGCTGTAACCGTTGCCGTCGAAGTGTATTGGTTTGCACTCTTTGATGTAGCGGCGCAGCACGTGAAGTATGGCGATGTGCAGGCTCAGCCCTTCGGCAGTCAGCGCATCGACATCTTTCTTGAATTGCGTCAGCTGGTGCGCCACAGCCGTATTGAGGGCAATCATGGCGGAAGCGCAGTTGGCTTCCGAGCCGACGGCGCGGAACTCGAAGCGGTTGCCGGTGAAAGCGAAAGGCGATGTGCGGTTGCGGTCGGTGTTGTCGATAAGCAGTTCCGGTATTTGTGGAATATCGACCTTCATGCCGTGCTTGCCGCTCAGCGCCGAAAAATCGTTGTCGTCGCTCTCCTCAATGTGGGCGAGCACGTTGGAGAGCTGTGTGCCGAGAAACGACGATATGATGGCGGGAGGCGCCTCGTTCGCCCCCAGACGGTGGGCGTTGGTCGCACTCGAAATGGAGGCTTTGAGCAGTCCGTTGTGCTTATATACCGCCATCAGTGTATTCACGACGAACGTGATGAATCGCAGGTTGTCGGTCGGGGTCTTGCCGGGAGCCATGAGCAGAATGCCGGTATCGGTGCCCAGCGACCAGTTGTTGTGTTTTCCCGAACCGTTTACCCCCTTGAACGGTTTTTCGTGCAGGAGCACGCGGAAACCGTGATTGCGCGCCAGTTTGCGCATCAGCGACATGATGAGCAGGTTGTGGTCGTTGGCAAGGTTGCACTCCTCATAAATGGGAGCCAGCTCGAATTGGTTGGGCGCCACCTCGTTGTGGCGCGTCTTTACGGGGATTCCCAATTTGAGCGCCTCGATTTCCAAATCTTTCATGAATGCCGCCACGCGGGTGGGTATTGCACCGAAGTAGTGGTCTTCGAGCTGCTGGTTTTTGGAACTTTCGTGCCCCATCAGCGTGCGACCCGTAAGCAGCAGGTCGGGACGGGCAGCGTAAAGACCTTCATCGACAAGGAAGTATTCCTGTTCCCAGCCGAGATAGGCGATGACCTTTTTCACATCGGGATTGAAGTAGCGGCACACCTCGACGGCTGCCTTATCTACGGCGCGAAGGGCTTTCAGCAGCGGAGCCTTGTAGTCGAGCGATTCGCCCGTATAGGCGATGAAAATCGTCGGTATGCACAACGTGTCATCGACGATGAATGCGGGCGACGACGGGTCCCATGCCGAATATCCGCGCGCTTCGAATGTGTTGCGGATACCGCCGTTCGGAAAACTCGACGCATCGGGTTCCTGCTGAACCAGCAGTTTTCCCGAAAACTCCTGTATCACACCGCCGCGACCGTCGTGCTCGATAAAGGAGTCGTGCTTCTCCGCCGTGCCTTCGGTAAGCGGGGCGAACCAGTGCGTATAGTGCGTCGCGCCCATTTCCACCGCCCATGTTTTCATGCCTTCGGCTATGCGGTCTGCCATGGCGCGTTCCAGCGGCGCACCGTTGCAAATGGCATTCATCAAATGGGTGTAGGCTTCCGTCGGCAGGTATTGCCGCATTTTTTCCTGATTGAATACATATTTTCCGAAATACTCCGACGGCAATTCCGACGGAACCGGTACATCGACGGGCTTTTTCTTGAAAGCCGCCTCTACGACTCTGAATCGAAGTGTGGACATAATTAGGGTATTTAGGTAAAAAATAAAAACAGATTTCCGGACGACAAAGGTATAAAAAATTTTTAACTGTTCAGTCAAGATAGAAGTGCAACAAAAGGAGATAGAAAATATCTGTTCCACATCTTGCAGCAAAGCAGAAAAG
>CANQAM010000020.1 GCA_947589325.1 uncultured Bacteroidales bacterium
TAATAATCGATATCATCGATATAATAATTTACATAGGACGACGCTTTGAATGCCTCCATTACTTGGGTAGGTACATCGGCAAGGGTTATTTCTGTTTTGGTGTGCACCCATTCGTTGGAAGCGTTGAAGAGCAGCTCTCTGCATATCCGTTCGTCCAAAATTTCAACCTCCGTCATACCGTTCTCGCTGTCGATGTCCACGATACGTGCAGCCGGATAATTTTTTGCGATAAACTCCTCTATGCTGCCGGCAGAGGGTGCGGGAATAAAGTCGCTGTAATCGTAATCATCGTCGGCATCGACTACGCTCTTTACCAGCACGCCATCTTCGGAATAATAGAGGTCTATTTCCGTTTTTACGCCATTCTGCATACTTTCCGCCTCGATGACATAAACCGTTTCCGCTCCTTCGCGGAAGATTTTGTCTACATCATCGACTCTCCACGTGGCATATTCGCTGCTTTTGAAAGCCTCTTTCACAGCTTGTGGAAGCTGCTCGAACAGCATATCGCTTTCGGTCATATACCAATTCCCTGCGTTGTCGAGCCATGCCGTATATCGGCTCGTTTCCGCGCTGAAATCGGCGACAACATAATTTCCTCTAACACTCCATGTAACATTGCTTGCATCAGGATAGAGATCATACAACGCCTCTTTGCTCACATTGGAAACAGCGGGATCGTCGTCATTGTCTGTGCAACTTGCACCTATCAAGGTCATGCAAGCGATCATCATCATCGATAAAAAATGTCTTTTCATACAAAAAATTATTTAAGAATAGATTTTGAATGTAAAAGTATATATTCTCGATAAAAATACAAACATTTTTACATTCCAATATCGATGATTTTAATTCTTTTTTATCTTTTCATTGCAGAGGCACGCAGCATGCAAGTAGTTTACAATAAGGCAACCACCTGCCAATATAAGCGATGCGTCCGCGCATCGAAATACAAGGAATAAAGGGAAGTGAGGGGCGGGATTAGCACTTCCGACAAATACGGCGACATGGAGAGAGCGTGCGCCACGTCGTGCAGCGAATCGTACTCTCTCTCGTTCAACGCATCGAGAATCTCTTGTTTTTTTGTCTGAAATAATGAGTTGGCCGCCAATAATACGCCGTCGCAAAAGCGGGTATCGGACGTTTCTTTCTCGTAGGGGGAAACCGAAATTTGCCGTGCCGTCCCTTCGATACGCAATATCGATTGCTCGAACACGCCTTGTTCCGTACAGATATAATGAGCCAAGAAAGAGCGGTGCATCGCTTAGGGCTTAGGAAGGTTGGGGCGATATTTGTAGCGAATACGCAGCAGCGAGATATGATTGGCATAAGAGGTTTGCCATGCCGGATAAGCCGGCACTTCGATGCTGCCCATGATACGGGCGACACGATTGTTCCGTGCCTGTACCTGTATCTGCGTAATGCCGTCGTGCAGCACATCGGCCGATACCGTCGCTATCGAATCGTTACGGTGCTTGATGATAAGCGTCATGCGGGCGTTTTCGGGAATATTTGCCGGCAGTTTTCCGAAATCGACGGTGAGTTGGAAAATATCGTCTTCACGGTAGTTGTCGTCGGAGGGTATATCGAAAGTAAGAACACGACGGTGCTTGCGCGGCTCAAAAAGATAAAAAGGCTCTTTGTTCCATATATTTACAGAATCGCCCGGGCTCGAAAGCGGCGCACTCTTTTTCTCGACCAGCAAGACTTTTACCTCGTCATCTTCCGCTCTCAGTATGGAAGAAACGGTTTCGTATATTTCCGAATACTTCTTCATGTGTTTGCTGTACCACACCAAAGAGGTATCGAACTCTTCCTGTGTAATGTCGTGTTTTTTGTATATCGACTGTTTCAATGCCGCTCTACTTTCGAAATCGGCATATTTTCGGATATTTTCGGATATGGCTTCCGCCTTGTGTATATCGACCAACACTTCCGTCATTTTATCGGGACGTATGATGTGCGACGGTATTTTTTCGCAAGCGACAATACCGACAAGCAATATCCCGAAGCAGAGCGTTTTTACGATTCGCATTATTTCGATTTGGCAGGGAAGAGTTCTGAAAACGATTTTGAAAAAGTGTTCCGATAGAAAAGTATCAAAGCGATTACACCTACCGATATGGCGGAGTCGGCTATGTTGAATACCGGTCGGAAAAACTCGAAATACTCTCCGCCGATAAAAGGAACCCACTGCGGCCAGTAGAAACCAAACAACGGAAAATAAAGCATATCGACCACTTTTCCATAAAGGAAAGGCGCGTAGCCGCCGTCTGACGGCAGAAACACCGCTACGCTGCGATAGGTCGATTCGCTGAACAGAAGTCCGTAAAAAAGCGAATCGATGATATTGCCTGCCGCGCCGGCGAATATCGATGCGATACATACGATGTAACCGTACTTGTACGACCTTTTTCTTTCTGTCAGTTTGTAAAGAAAATAGCCGATAAGCGCAATGGCGGCGATGCGGAACAGGCTCAAAAACAGTTTGCCCAATACTTCGATACCGAATGCCATACCGTTGTTTTCAACGAAAAGTATCTTGAACCAACCGGTTATGGAAATACTCTCGCCCAACGTGAAATGCGTCTTTATCCAGATTTTGAAAATCTGGTCGATAAGAAGTATCAGCAATACGGTGAGCAGGGCGGCCTTGCGTTTCCCCGTCATTTTCTGCCTTTCTTTGCGTCAATACTCAACGTGGCATGAGGCACGGCATAGAGGCGTTCTTTCGGTATCAGTTCGCCCGTTTCCCGACAAATGCCGTAGGTCTTGTTTTCGATGCGCACCAAAGCGGCTTGCAGGTTCTGTATGAATTTCATCTGCCGTTGTGCCAACAGCCCGGCTTCTTCTTTGGAGAGCGTCGTGGCTCCTTCTTCCAAAACCTTGAATGTGGGGGAGGTATCGGTAACATCGTTTCCGTCGGCATTCATCACGGAGGCTTTCAACAAATCATAATCTTTGTAGGCTTTTTCGAGCTTTTCCTGAATGATAGCGCGAAATTCCTCCAATTCGGCATCTGAGTAGCGTTTTTTTGTTCCCATAGCTTGAATTATTTGTTCGATGCGAAATTAAATCATATTTGTGAATAAATACGGCATATCCGTTTTATTTACGCTTTTATAACAGACAGGCGTACGGTGAACGTCTCGAAATCGAGTTCTGTACTTTCGGCTTCGAGGCTGTCGCACAGAACGATAGAGTCTGCCAATACCTGTCGGGCGATGTAGTCGCCGAAAGTTTCGACAGCATCGTTTATTTCCGCCTGCCGGGCTATGCGCACGTGTATCTTGTCGGTGATGTCGAATCCGCTCGATTTACGGATATTCTGTATGCGGTTCACCAGTTCGCGGGCGATGCCCTCGCGTTTCAGTTCTTCCGTTACCGTAATGTCGAGCGCCACCGTCAGACGGCCTTCGTTGGCAACGAGCCAACCCGGTATGTCTTCCGATATGATATCGACGTCGGCAAGTTCCACGACTGCCTGCTGCGCCTCTATCGTGAACGTGAAGCTGCCTTCTTTCTCGAATCGAAGTATGTCGGCTTGCTCCATACGGGTAATGGCGTCTGCCAGTTGCTTCATGATTTTTCCGTAGCGCGGGCCCAGCTTTTTGAAATCGGGCTTCACCCGTTTCACCAGTATGCCGGCGGCATTGTCGGCAAACTTCAATTCCTTTACGTTTACTTCGTTGAGAATCAAAGTTTTTACGCTTTCTATATCTTGACGCTGCCGGTCGTCGAGCACCGGCACGAGCAGCATGGTCAGCGGCTGGCGCACCTTGATGTTCACCTTGCGGCGGAGCGCCAACACCATAGAGGTGATGTCTTGGGCTATCTGCATACGCTCTTCGAGCGGTTTGTCGATGTACTCTTCGTGTACGGCAGGGAAGAAGCTCAAATGCACGGAATGCGTGTCGCGTCCGGTCGCCGTCGTCAGGTCGGTATAGAGGCGGTCGGCGAAGAAAGGCGCGATAGGCGCCATCAGGGCGGCAATCGTTTCGAGACAGGTGTAGAGCGTCTGGTATGCCGACAGTTTGTCGGCGTCCATATTTCCGCCCCAGAAGCGTTTACGGTTCAGCCGCACGTACCAGTTGCTGAGATTGTCGTTTACGAAATCGGATATGGCACGACCGGCGCGCGTAGGCTCGTAATCGTTATAATATCCATCGACATCTTTGACCAGCGTATTGAGCAGCGATATAATCCATCGGTCTATTTCGGGCCGTTGGTTTACCGGTATTTCCGGCTCGGAGAACGTGAAGCCATCGACATTGGCGTAAAGGGCAAAGAACGAATAGGTGTTGTAAAGCGTGCCGAAGAATTTACGGCGCACTTCATCCACACCTTCGACGTCGAATTTCAGATTATCCCACGGCGACGAGTTGGTAATCATATACCAACGCAGGGGGTCGGAGCCGTATTTATCGATTGCCGAGAACGGATCGACGGCATTGCCGAGCCGCTTTGACATCTTGTTTCCGTTCTTGTCGAGCACGAGGCCATTGGATATGACGGCTTTATACGCCACTTTGTCGAACACCATGGCGGCAATGGCGTGCAGGGTGAAGAACCACCCGCGCGTCTGGTCTACGCCTTCGGCGATGAAATCGGCGGGATATACCTGCCCGTTGTCCAACAATTCCTTGTTCTCGAACGGATAGTGTATCTGCGCGTAAGGCATCGCACCGGAATCGAACCAAACATCTATCAGGTCGCTTTCCCGTTTCATCGGTTCGCCGTCGTCCGACACCAGAATTATGTCATCGACGTAAGGACGGTGCAAGTCTATCTTGTCGTAATTTTCTTTGGTATATACACCCGGCTCAAAACCTTTTTCCTTGTAGGGATTGGCTTTCATAAAGCCGGCGGCGATGGATTTTTCGATTTCGGCATACAACTCCGCCACCGAGCCGATACATTTCTCGGCTCCGTTTTCCGAGCGCCAAATGGGCAGGGGAGTGCCCCAGTAACGTGAACGGCTCAAATTCCAGTCGTTCAGGTTTTCGAGCCACTTGCCGAATCGTCCCGTGCCGGTGGATTCCGGTTTCCAGTTGATGGTCTTGTTCAACTCCATCATGCGCTCCTTGCAAGCGGTGGAGCGAATAAACCAACTGTCTAACGGATAGTAGAGCACCGGTTTGTCGGTGCGCCAACAGTGCGGATAGTTGTGCGTATGCTTCTCTATTTTGAACGCCTGCCCGCGCTGCTTCATCATCATGCAGAGCACGATATCCAGCGATTCGGCAGCCTGCGCCGCTTTCTCGTCGTATCTGCCGTCGATGGTGAATTTCGGGTCGTAGGCATTTTTCACCCAAGCTCCCTGATATTCTTTATACCGTTCGACATCGACGCAGTTTTTCACAAACGTTTCGTCGAGTTCGTCGAGGAGATAGAATTTGCCGGTGAGATCAACCATCGGGCGGGTTTCGCCTTTGCGATTTATCATAAAGAGCGAAGGTATGCCGGCAGCTTTTGCCACCTGTG
Organism: uncultured Bacteroidales bacterium; assembly: GCA_947589325.1. Classification (GTDB taxonomy): domain Bacteria; phylum Bacteroidota; class Bacteroidia; order Bacteroidales; family UBA11471; genus Caccoplasma. The sequence goes on from CANQAM010000020.1 coordinate 5,485, forward strand.
CGTCGTCGGCACCGAAAGTCGGAGCGATGTGCACGATGCCTGTACCGTCTTCGGTCGTAACGTAGTCGCCCGGAATGACGCGGAATGCCTTGCTGCTTACCGACCAATTGCCTTCGCTATCGACATCGACCGGCTTCACCCAAGGTATGAGCTGTTCGTATTCCATGCCTACCAAGTCGCTGCCTTTGTATTCGCCGACCACTTTGTAGGGTATCAGCTTATCACCGGCTTTGTAGGCATCGAGCGGCAATTCGGCGGCTTTGGCATTGAAATGTGCGTTTAAGAGGGCTTTTGCCAAAACGACGGTGATAGGCATGCCCGTATATCCGTTATAGGTCTGTACGGCAACGTAGTCGATTTGCGGACCGACGCACAATGCCGTGTTCGAAGGCAGTGTCCACGGAGTCGTCGTCCATGCGATGAAGCAGGGCGTACCCCATGCCGCCATTTCAGGTCTCGGATTTTTCATCTTGAACAGGGCAACAACGGTCGTGTCTTTGACGTCGCGATAGCAGCCCGGCTGGTTCAGCTCGTGCGAGCTAAGCCCTGTTCCCGCCGCAGGCGAGTAGGGTTGTATGGTATAGCCCTTGTAGAGCAGCCCTTTGCCGTAAAGCTGTTTGAGTAGCCACCACAGTGTTTCGATGTAACGGTTGTCGTAAGTGATGTAGGGATCTTTCATATCGACCCAGTATCCCATTTTGTGGGTGAGGTCTTCCCACTCTTTGGTAAATTTCATCACGTCTTTGCGGCAGGCGGCATTGTAGTCTTCCACCGAAATTTTCTTTCCGATGTCTTCTTTGGTGATTCCCAATGCCTTTTCCACCCCGAGTTCCACCGGCAGTCCGTGCGTGTCCCAACCGGCTTTCCGTTTCACGTGAAAGCCTTTCATCGTTTTGTAGCGGCAGAATATGTCTTTAATGGAACGTGCCATGACGTGGTGAATGCCGGGCATACCGTTCGCCGAAGGAGGTCCTTCATAAAAGACGAAAGAGGGGCATCCTTCCCGCGTTTTCATGCTTTGTTGAAAGAGCTGTTCGGAATCCCATTTCTTCAACACTTCTTTGTTTATCTCCGATAAATCGAATCCGGAATACTCGGTAAATTTCTTGCTCATATCTGTTTTTGAATAGCGTTTCTGAAAAATCGGGGCAAAGGTACAAAATTCATCTGACATTCAGAATAAAATAACAAGAAGAAAGCCGAAGAAAAATTTTCTTCGGCTTTCTATATCGTAAAACCCTGTCGCAGTTATATTTTATCGACGTCCTGCATCTTGGGCAGACGCAGGAAAAACCACACTGCCGACAACAGGGTAACGACAACGGCTGTCGTTACCGATACCGTATAGGAGAGGGCTATGCCCGAACGGTCGAACAGAATGTAGGTGAGTACGACCGACATCATAAAGAGGGCGGGTATGAGCGTTATCCAATAGGGTTTCTTCTTTTGCGCCAGATACACGGTAATCGCCCACAAGGTGAAGGTCGCCAGCGTCTGGTTGCTCCATGCGAAATAACGCCAGATTTTTTCAAATCCGGCCGGGTCGGAAAGGCTGTAAATCAATATCAATATAGCCACGATGAACATGGGTATGCAAATCATCAGCCGTTTGACGACGCTGCGCTGTTCGAGATGCAGGAAGTCGGCAACGATGAGCCGTGCCGAGCGGAATGCCGTATCGCCGGAGGTAATGGGAGCTGCCACTACGCCGAGTATCGCCAGTGCACCGCCGACGACTCCCAACCAGCCGGTGGAGAGAAGATTGACGATGACGGCGGAATTGCCGTTCACTTTTTCAGGTTCGGTAACGCCGAAAAACGCCTGTCCTTCGGGACTGAAAAAGTAGGTCGCCGCCGCTGCCCATATCAGCGCCACGACGCCTTCGGTTACCATGGAGCCGTAAAAGATGTAGCGACCTTGCCGCTCGTTGGTCATGCAGCGTGCCATCAGGGGCGACTGCGTGGCGTGGAATCCCGAAATGGCACCGCAGGCTATACTGATGAACAGCATGGGAAAGAGGGGATTGTTTTCGGGCGAAGCGCTTTTGTTGCCCAAACCGTCCGTCAGTTCGGGAATGTCGGGACAGGTAACGAACAGCATGATGAGAATGCCGATGGCCATGAATATCAAGGCTATGGCGAAAAGCGGATAGACGCGCCCGATGATTTTGTCTATCGGGAAAAGAGTCGCCAGAATGTAATAGGCGAAGATGACGAATATCCAAAATCGGGCATCGAACGTTTCGGGCGTAAGCATCGCCAACAGGTCGGAAGGCCCGGCCACGAACACCACGCCCACGAGTATCATGAGTATCACGGTGAACGCCCGCATCACTTGTTTGGCAGTAATGCCCAAATAGCGGCCGATGGTCTCGGGCAGACTCTCGCCGTTGTGCCGCAGGGAAATCATACCGGCGAGATAATCGTGTACGGCTCCGGCGAAGATTGTGCCGAAGACAATCCAGAGAAACGCCGACGTACCGAATTTCGCGCCCATGATAGCGCCGAATATCGGACCCAGTCCGGCGATGTTAAGGAATTGAATCATAAAGATTTTCCATGCCGGCAGCGGAACGAAATCCACACCGTCGGGGTTGGCGACAGCCGGCGTCTTGCGGTTCGGCTCTATGCCGAAAACCTTTTCCACGAATTTGCCGTAAATGAGAAATCCGGCAATCAAAACGACTAATGAAATACAAAAGGAAATCATAACGATATGTAATTATTGAATATTTTTCCTGCCAATGCTTCGGCGCAGCGTTCGCCGTCGATAGCTGCCGAAACGATGCCGCCGGCATATCCGGCACCTTCGCCGCAGGGGTAAAGCCCTTCCAAACGAATGTGGTGCAACTGTTCGCCGTCGCGCGGAATGCGGACGGGCGAAGAGGTGCGGGTTTCCACACCTATCATCAGCGCTTCGCGGGTAAGGAATCCATGCGACAGCTTGCCGAAATGCAAAAAGCCCTGACGCAGCCGTCCGGTGATGAATTCGGGCATCCAAAAGTGGAGCGGCGAGGCAAGCACTCCGGGTGCATACGAAGAGGCGGGGAGGTCGAATGAATTTTTCCGGTTCACGAAATCGGTCATGCGCTGTGCCGGCGCCGTCTGGCGGCTGCCGTTCACAAAGCAGCAATGTTCCAATTCTTCTTGGAATTCCAGTCCCGCCAATACATTATCTTTATTATAATTCGGCAGGTCTTCCGGCCGTATTTCGACCACCATGCCCGAATTTGCCCACTTGGAACCGCGATTCGAGGGCGACATGCCATTGACGACTATCTGCTCGGGAGCGCTGGCTGCCGGCACGACAAAACCGCCCGGACACATGCAGAACGAATAGACGCCGCGCCCCTCGACTTGGGTAACGAAGCTGTATTCCGCCGCAGGCAGATACTCGCCGCGACCGTCGGGGCTATGGTACTGTATGCGGTCTATCAGCTCTTGCGGGTGTTCGAGCCGCACGCCTACGGCAAATCCTTTGGCTTCCAGCTCGATGCCGCTACGGTGCAGGTAACGGTAAACGTCGCGGGCAGAGTGTCCCGTTGCCAGAATCACCGGACCCGAAAATATTTTTCCGCAACAAGTTTTAACGCCGATAACACACTCTTTATCAAATAGAAGTTCATCTACTCTTGTCCCAAAATACACTTCTCCTCCGGAGGTAAGAATCGTGCGTCGGATATTCTCGATGACCGCCGGAAGTTTGTCGGTGCCGATATGCGGGTGGGCGTCCGACAAGATAGCGGTGCTAGCACCATGCTGGCACAAGATATTCAAAATGCGCTCCACCGAACCGCGTTTTTTGCTGCGGGTATAGAGCTTTCCGTCGGAAAATGCGCCGGCTCCGCCTTCACCGAAACAATAGTTCGATTCGCTGTTTACGAGGTGTTCACGACTAATGCGGGCGATGTCTTTCCGGCGGGTATGCACGTCCTGCCCCCGTTCCAGTACGACGGGTTTCAACCCTAATTCGATCAGGCGCAGGGCGGCAAACAGTCCGGCAGGACCGGCACCCACGACGACAACCGCCGGTTTCGATGCGACATTTTGATATTCAATGCGTTGATATATATCGTCTTGCGGCTTTTCGTTCACGTAAACGCGCACCGACAGATTCACCATGACCTGCCTTTTGCGGGCGTCGATAGAGCGTTTCAGTATGCGCACCGCCTCTATGGCCTTACTGTCGAGCGCATACTCCCGCACGAGAAACTCCCGCAGGGCAGTTTCCGATGCCGCTTGACATGGCAACAATCGCAAGGCAAGTTCCTGTATCATGGTTATCCGAATAGTTGTCGAAAAGCCTCCTCGACTTTTTTCACGGGTATGATTTCTATTTTCAGGCGTTTCGTATCGAATCCTTTAAGATTTCCGGCAGGGATAAGGATTCGCGTAAAGCCCAATTTGGCGGCTTCGAGCACCCGTTGTTCGATACGGGTTACGGGGCGAATTTCGCCCGACAGCCCCACTTCGCCGGTCATGGCGATGCTCTTGTCGATAGCCATATCCATGTTCGACGAGAGTATAGCGCTGATGACACCCAAGTCCATGGCGGGGTCGTTCACCTTCAATCCGCCGGCGATGTTGAGAAAGACATCTTTTTGCGCCAGCTTGAAGCCGACCCGCTTTTCCAAAACAGCCAGCAGCATATTCATGCGGCGCAGGTCGAAGCCCGTAGCCGACCGCTGCGGCGTGCCGTAAGCCGCCGTACTCACCAGCGACTGCACCTCGATAAGGAAGGGGCGCACGCCTTCGATTGCCGCCGAAATGGCAACGCCGCTCAGCCCTTCATGGTCTTGGGTCAAAAGGAGTTCCGACGGATTGGACACTTCGCGCAACCCGTTTTGCAACATCTCGTAAATGCCCAGTTCGGCAGTGCTGCCGAAACGGTTTTTTATCGAGCGTAATATGCGGTACATATAATGGCGGTCGCCCTCGAATTGCAGAACGGCATCGACGATATGCTCCAAGACTTTCGGTCCGGCTATGCTGCCCTCCTTGTTGATATGCCCTATCAACAGCACCGGCGTATGGCTCTCTTTGGCGAATTTCAGTATGGCAGCGGCACATTCCCGCACCTGCGTGATGCTGCCGGGCGACGACTCGACGAGGTTCGTGGAAATCGTCTGTATGGAGTCGATGATGACGAGGTCGGGATTGACGTTACGGATATGCACGAATATCTCTTCGAGGGAGGTCTCGCACACGATAAAGCATTCGGGATTGACGTTTTTGCCCAAGCGGTCGGCGCGCATTTTGAGCTGGCGCGCACTCTCTTCGCCCGAAACATAAAGCACCTTGCGGTCGGTGAGGCGCAGCACGGTCTGCAACACCAGCGTCGATTTGCCGATGCCGGGCTCGCCGCCTATCAGCACCATGGAGCCGGGCACAAGACCGCCGCCGAGCACACGGTTCAGTTCGGCATCGTGCAGGTCGATGCGTTCTTCCTGCGACACCGGTATTTCATTGAGGCGCAACGGCTTGCTGTGTCCGTATTCCGAAGCGGAAACGGGAGAGGGGGTAGCCGGTTTCGCACTGACTACCTCTTCGACATAGCTGTTCCATTCGCCGCAGGAAGGGCATTTCCCTAACCATTTCGGCGATTCGGCGCCGCATTGCGTACAGACATAGACGGTTTTGAGTTTTGCCATAAGGTTCGTTTCTTACATCGCCCGCACCTATCGACGGACAACATGCTCGTGTTTCGACTGCAAAGATAATCATTAAAAAAGAATAGGAATAGAAAACGAACATAAAGTTTGTCTACTATACCGACAAGTAATAAAATGTAAGCAATACGGAAATTTACGACCGTTTATATATAAAAAATTCCGACACGGCATCACTGTCGCGTCGGAACCGGAAACACATAATTGAGAACCTATCTATCTTGACTTTTGTTTCATTTTCATATCGCGTGGCGAATTGAGCTTGTCTTCTTTCGTCATCATCATTGCCTTATGTGCATCGTGCGGTTTCATTTTGCCGCTCGGACAGCATTGCGACATTTCGCCGTGCATCATCTCGCCGGTGCCGTTTTGCATAGCCGGCAGCGCATTCAGCGCGGCGATTTGCTGCGGCGTAAGTATTTTCTTTATCTCGTCGTTCTGCATGGAATACTGATTCATCTGCTCGGTGCGCAGCCGGTTGATTTCGCCGGAAATGATGCTGTCCCGACGCCCTTGCGCCAAAAGCAGGGAATGAATCTTTTTGCTTTGATCGGCAGAGAGTTGCAGCAGCGTGGTCATGTGTTCGGTGCGCGCCTTGGCGAGTTGTGCCACCGTCATGTTGCACACGGGATTCATCATCTCTTTCTGTCGCGGGTTATCTTGCCGCATCGGTTGTTGTGCGGCGGCTGCCGTCGATAACAGACTCAACGAAAACAGCCAGAAAAAAACTTTTTTCATAACGATTTATTGATTGATATACCCTAAAAACAAGCAAGTACGGAAAATGTTTTTCGGAGAAGAAAATTTTTCACAACTCGGCGTATGCCGGTATATCGGAGAGAAAACGGCAGCGACCCTGCTCGTAATCGACGGCGCAACAGTAGTGCGAAAGTCCGTTCGTAACCATCAGGTAGCGCACTTGCAATACGGAGTTGTAGCGGACAATCTGATCGAACGTCGCTTGCGATATTTCCACCTGCGGGGCTTTGTATTCGACCACGACGAGCGGACGACCTTCGGCATCGTAGATGAGCGTGTCGCAACGGCGTTTGCGGCCGTTTTGCAGCAGCGAAATTTCATTGCCCATACGGCCTGCCGGATAGTCTTTCTCGTTTATCAGATAAGCGACGAAGTGCTGCCGCACCCATTCTTCGGGTGTGAGCGCGACATAGCGCTTGCGCAAGGCATCGAATATCGAGGTCTTGCCGTCTTGCTCTTTCAGACGGAACGGATATGCCGGCAGATTCAAGGGTATCATTCTTGGTCGGAAATTTGCGCGTACCGATAAGATTCACTAATTTTACCTCCAAAATTAGACAAAAAGGCGGAATCCGCCAAATCACAGTTCACGAATCATGGCAAAAAAGTCGCCGACAGCCGAATATACCTCGATCATTGCCGACATACGCCGACAGGAGTTCAAACCCGTGTATCTGCTTATGGGAGAGGAGCCTTACTATATCGACCTGATTACCGATGAAATCGTAAAAAACGCACTGGCCGACAGTGAACGCGACTTCAACCAAACCATCGTTTACGGCGCCGACACCGATATGGCGACCATACTCAATGCCGCCCGCCGCTATCCCATGATGGCGCAACGGCAGCTGGTCGTAGTCAAGGAGCTGCAACAGATGCGCAGCATCGACGAATTGCTATACTATATGCAGAATCCGCAGCCGACCACCGTGTTGGTGCTGAATCATAAAAGCGGTACATTCAAAAACAAAAAAATCCTTGCCGAAGCCAACCGGCTCGGCTTGGTATTCGAGTCGAAACGCATATACGACAGCCAATTGCCGGCGTTTATCGCGGATTATGTTCGCGATAAAAAATTGACCATAGACGATAATGCCGCCTCGATGCTGGGCGAGGCCATCGGAACGAACCTGTCGCGCCTGACAAGCGAAATCGATAAATTGGGCGTACTGCTGTCGGCAGCAGGGCAGAACCGAATCACCGCCGACACAGTGGAGCTGCATATCGGCATCAGCAAGGAATTTAACAACACGGAGCTGATAAAAGCCGTAGCGCGCCGAGATTTGCTCCGCGCCGGACGTATCGTGCAATATTATGCCAATACCAAAAGCGACCAGCCTTTTATCGCTTTCAGTTCGCTATTTTCCTATTTCGCCAACCTGCTTCTGCTGCACTATTCGTCCTGTCAAAAAAACGCCGCCGGCATCGCTTCGGAATTGGGCGTCAATTGGTATGCCGCCGATGATTATCTGCAAGGATTGAAAACATACAAGGCCGGAAAATGCGTCGAAATCATCTCGAATATACGACGCTACGATGCCCGCTCGAAAGGAGTGGAGTGCGCTCCCGATACCTCGCTCGCCGAATTGCTCCAAGAACTGCTCTACAAAATCATGCACAACTAACGGTTTTCTCCGACGGCCCAAAAGAGTAGGGGACTTAAAATCCATTTAATCGCTTGTAACACATTTAATTAAATGTTAATATGGGCTATTTTAACGTCAAATGGCCGGCATATTTCCGTTTGAATGTCCATTTGACGATACAAAACGAATAAAAACGAGTTGAAGCCCTTTCGAGAAATTTTGTTCATATATATGAACAAAATTTTGCTGCATCTATAAATTCTCTGTAAAAATTCAAGCATGCAAAAATTCATTTGGTTATATTTGGGAACAGTAGACGATTAAAAGCAAACGACCTGAAAAACAATATGCAAAAAGCAACTGTCAGCACGCATTATCGATTATAAACCAGCAGAATATAGCCATTTATTGAATTTATTGAATAGCAATCGGCAGAATACGGTCGTATAAAAATAAATATCGAAAGAGACAAAGGAGAACTTACACAATAAAAATAAAGTAATAGTATATAAATCAATTTTATATCAATAAATATTGAAGTGGAATTGCAGGCGTTTTTCTATCCGGAGCAACATATATTCCTGTTGTCAAGTAGTCGGTGTTCATGATTGTGAATTTTGAAAATTGAATTTCTTTGTTTATATTTGCAAACGCAAGCACAAATGGCAAAATAATCCGGAATAATCGACATTAGTATGGCAGAAGATAAGGACACCGACCTGAAAGAACGCATCAAACAGTTGATACGCCACTACAATCTCAACGATGCTGCGTTCGCTCAAAAGATACAGACCAACCGCTCCACGCTGTCGCAATGCCTGAACGGCACAAATGGCGTCAGTAAAGAAATCATATCGAAGATACATACAGCCTATCCCGATGTCTCCACCGATTGGCTGCTGTATGGCGAAGGCGAACCATTCAAAAAACAGGCTCGAAATCCGTTCAGTTTCACCTCTGAGAATGAAATATTCCGGCCAGATGACGGGAATGTGTCCAAATACGGCAAGGATTCGGGGTTAAAAACGGACAGTAATTCAAGACAAACTTCTGATGATAAAGCAAAAACGGGCAATATATCGATAGAAAATGCCGACTTGCAACAACGCGAAAATAAACGGGTCGTAAAAATCATAGTATATTATTCCGACAATACATTCGAACCCTATTCTCCGGACAAATAATTCCATTTATAATATATCGTTACTGTCCGTAAAAGCTATAATTTTTTTCATCTTCATTTGTTCTATAATAAATATTATGTTAAGTGATAAAACGGAATTATCTCCTAATTTATCTCTATTTATCTCTTAATGATGCCTCATAACGACCGATTTCGACGAATTATATTCTTTTTTCCGGAGCTGCCACTGTCTTTTCTATCAAATCATCGAGCCTTGCAGCAAAGTTTTCTATGGAAAAATCCAATGCTCTCCGACGTGCACTCTGACTTATATCCTGAACATATCCCTTGTTAACAATTTCCATGATTTTATTCGCCAATTCTTTCGAATCGTATTTAGGCACAATATAACCATCTTCCCCGTCTGTAATTATTTCCGGAATTGCACCGCTATCAGCACAAACACAGATCAATCCCGCAGCCATGGCTTCAATAACCGTAATACCGAATCCTTCCTCCAAAACCGGCATGTGAATAAAAATATCCGCTTCTGCCAAGAACTTGGTAACATCGCTTTGTTCTCCAACAAAAAATACTTTGTCGTTTATCCCAAGCGATTCACTTAATTGTTCTAATTCCGATTTGTATCCCCCATTCCCCACAATGGTAAACTCATATTTCAAATCATTAGGCAACAATGCAAGGGCATTAAGCGTTATCTGAACTCCTTTCCCTTTAATCAGTCTACCTACATAGATTATTTTAAGGCAATTAGTACTTATTGATTTTTTTCCTGTATATATAAATTTATCGGTATTGACGCCATTATAAATAACAGAAATATGCTCAGACGGCAGAGTAAACCATTTCATTAAACTTTCTTTAACCGTTTTTGAAATTGCAACTACTCTATCCGCTTTATTTAACGATTTTTTCAAAACCCACTTTTTGAAATAAAATCTATTTTTATGGCTAACATGGCACATATTCTCTGCATTACCATGTGCGTATGTAATAATATGAATACTTTTTATTTTCCGCTTTATCATCATCGCATAGGAATGCATATATATATCTGCATGATGTACAAGCAACACATCAGGCTTCTCATCAACAATGATAGATAGTATACGTTTCCATAACCGCAGCGGATGTTTCTTTGATCCGTTCATGACATACACTCTATTTCCGCTTTTAGATATTTTGTCGGCATAGTAACCGCTCTGCCAAACAAATATAAAGACATTTTCATATTGCGAAAAAAGTGCATAATCGCTACACAGAGTTTCTATTCCCCCTATATTTCCTGCCGAAAGAAAATGTAATATTTTCATATACTATCTCCCACTTTCTATATTGTTTCTCTATATTATTTTAGTTTATATTAGAGTATGCCCGTCGTTTTATTATATGCAATTTTATTAATATAATTTTCGCAAGTTGCCTAAAGTACCGCTTAGGCAACAGCCTCATTACAGTATTATCAATATTTTTTCCTCTTTGTACGGAGCTTAAAAAACGCTCTCTTTCTACGGGTTTGATTGATGTATGTTTCAACTGCGCATTATTTGCAACTGCATTTTCAATATCGACATTTTCAAGATGGACATTCCCAATTTTTATAAGATACTCTCCCTTTTCATTCTGAGATAAGATCAGCGAAATGCCTTTCTTTACTTCAAGATATCCGAGTTTACTATTCCAAGAATCACCGAGCGTTAAATCTGAAACTCTCTCGGTTCTGGCGAATTTACAAAAATAACAATTTTCTGTATAGCTTGTAGCGTTTAGAAATGCCATTAAATAGGTATCCTGAATTCCGGATTTCGTGATTGTTGAGAAGCCATCATCCATACCGAACTGATCTTTTTTTCTGAACTTAATATCTTTTAGAGTTTCAAGAGATTTTCCATGCTGGCTTAAATATATATCCAGTATTTTGGGGGATGGTGTGCCATGACAAATCATATCAACAGTATATAATTTTTCTGACAAATCATCGCCAACAAATCGCTTCAAACCTTCTACTTGACAGGGCAACCCAATAAACAAAATCTTTTCTCCGGATTTTAGCAAAGATTTTATTTCCTTATATACGCTTTGAGGATTACTTTTTACATATTTTGATCCGCTCATACATGGTATGATACCGGGGTCATTTGTTAATTCAAATCCAATGATTCCATCTTTCAAAAGGCAACTGCAAACATATCCGCCATTTTTTATAAAACCGCTCATGATAGCAGAAGCAACACCTCCGGACGATCCTCTCTTTCGCAATTCCGAATCTTCAGCCCAGCCTTGAAACCAATGTTGAGGGGGATTAAAAACTATTGAGTAATTATTTTGGCACACTCTGTGGCACAGGTCGCATTTTATGCATAAATTTTCGTCAATTTCCGCGTTATACGAACGTATATCATCTTTAATCGTTATAGCGCATTTAGGGCAAATATTCACGCATGCCATGCACCCTGTGCAATGATCTTTTTCACATACCGTCATATTTTATCCTCCAGCATCGAATTGAGTATTTCAAAGGAAGCCGCCCGATTATCCTCTAATATTTTGTTTACATGTGCAAAATCAATTTTCTCATCTAATATCGATTGATTTTCATCTTTCAAAATTCTTGACGATAAGCCTACCTGTTTTAATAAATCCGAAATTCTGCCTTCTGTTCCATTATCATACAGAATGTCTACAAATGGTATGTTGAAAATAAGTGCAAATGCGGTTCCATGGAAAGAATCCGTAATAAAATACTCGGCGTTTTTAATATAGGATAAAAATTTGCCCGGCGTTGGTAAAAGTTTAATTTTTCCTTCACGGGTAATCTGATGCAACATGGAAGAAACCCGCAATAACGGCAATGCTTTTTCTTTTGCTACCCTAAGCGCATATTTTCCGACACGATTGTCATTATGAATCTGATAGACAAGCACATACTTTTTCGCGCGAATCGGAGAACAAAATTCACTCCACTCATCTGCGGTAAGCATCAGTGTCGGATCCGACACATAGTTGGCCGACAATCCCATTCCTTCGATTAATTTTGCAGCTTCCATCTCACGTGTAGAAATAATAGAATATCTTTTCAACATTTTACGAAAGATCTCTTTTGTTTCAACAGAAATATTCAAATTGCCAAAGCTCGCTGCATACGCAACTTTTCTGTCGCATTCATTTGTAAATGTCAAAAAATAAGCTGCGTCGTATTTTTCGTTTCCAATTTTACCCCACACTTGGTCGCTTCCGGTCATATAGACGTCAGCTTCCGGCTTATTTGCAGACAATTCAGCTATTGATGTATACCTTTTTGACAATTTCAAATACTGCTTTCTCATCTGTTCGAATTTTTTTCCTGCAAGAATCGTCACTGGCTTCTTCATCATTAAATAGAACATTCTGCTCAATCTGTTACCATTCCACCTCGCATCATTTTGAAGCAAAGTTTCATCGATATGATAATAGTGCTCATCTTTCCGAATATAATCCACTATTTCACAAGTATGTCCAAGACGTTCAATTATCATTTTTGTTGCTATTGTCTGCAGCAAAGAGCCATAGTTACTTATCGCATGTCTTGTAATTACTGATATTTTCATTATATCATTACCTCCTTTCATAACTTCCACCGCTCAGAATTAAAATAAATACCGTCACTATTGTTTCGCCGTAAAATAATTATTTGTTTTCTTCAGCTATTAGCGTATAGAAGTTATCCCCCGCATAAATAGGAATCAGTTTTTCGGCGTATGATTTGGCAGTGTGGTGATGCATCTTCTTGCACTGTTCTATATAGCTATCTAACTTTTCTTTGTTGTTCCACAGTTCTTTGATAGCAGCAGCTAAAGACTCAGGCTTTCCGCTTTCAAAAAGATTTCCTGTTTTCCCGTCTTGAATTAGTTCGGGAATTCCACCTATATCGGCGCCAATGACCGGAGTACCTGCCGCCTGACTCTCCATAACCGAAAATGGACAGTTTTCAAAGCAAACCGACGGGCAAATAGAAAAGCGCGCCTCCCGTATCAGTTTGGCTAATGGCTCTCCGGTTACGAATCCGACGTTTATTACGTTAGGCAGTTCGTGTAGTTGTTCTGTATAATTACCTTTTCCGGCAAAAACGAACGGAATATCCGGTAATTGTCGGCAAGCCTCGATCAGCGTTTCAATTCCTTTTTCCTCCGAATAGCGTCCAAAGTACAGGGCGTAATCGCCTTTCACGACATCTGGAGCATTGTCGGCAGGCTCGTCTATAAAATTGTGAAGCGTAACCAGCTTGCCTTTCAGTTGGGGATTTGCTGACAACTCTTTTTTCATAAAGTCGGAACAGCAGATTACGGTATCAATATGGCGATATACACCTACCGCTCTCCAAAAGTATGCCTCCATTGCTCCGATAATGCTTTTTGCGGTGCTGCCATGAATGCACTTATCGTGAATGCAATGCGAAAAATGACCGTCTAAGCACTTCTCGCAGTTTGTCTGCGTATTCGGATTTCTAAGTATATGACTGGGACAAACAAGCTGACTGTCATGTGCCGTGTAGACAATTCGGCATTTCTTTCCTGTCTGTTTGCGCCATTTTACAATTTCAAGAATAATACTTGGGGTTAGCTGAAAATTGAAATTATTGATATGACAAACATCTGGCTGAAAATCATCGAGGACAAGCCGGATTTTCTTTCGGGCTTCCGAAGAATAAATTGTTTTAATAGGATATGTAATCTTAGACCATTTCGAGCCGTTATGAAAGTCCATATTAGTCGTATAGGCATTGACCCTGTTGCCTACACAACGTTCTTCGTGAGCCATGCCGAAGTATTGGACTTCATGTCCGTCTTTTTGTAAATATTCACCCAGCTTCAACACATACGTCTCGGAACCGCCGTTGTGATATAGAAACTTGTTTATCATTAAAACTTTCATAGTAAACTCCTTTACTCTATTACTTTACTCTGATGTACTTGACGGGAGAAAACACAAAATCCAACGGCTTCAATTTTGTCATTATTTCAGCCGCTACTATCGGTCCGATGAAACTTATTACTATACCTATTCCGACCTGAATCGGCGCATTCGTTATTCCAAGTTTCATCAACAATACTCTGCATGGCGCGGCAAACAACGTGTGCATGAGGAATATTGGCATCGTATATTTTGCAAACCAATTCAGAAATCTAACTTCTTTGCAATCCGCCAACCCCATAAAAACTGCAGTGCATGCTATCAAACCCATAGCAAATGAAAGCCAAGCGCTATCGGTCCTATACGACCAAAGGCTCGCGGCAAGAAAGATTATTCCAAGTACTGCGCCCAAGATTTTTGAAAAATATTTTTGCAGCGTTCCGAAAGCTATCGCCATGCCAAGCACGAACCAGATCAGATTTGACAGTAGGTTTGATACCGCATAGATTTGTAATACGCCGCCGCCCACAACGATGATTTTCAGGAATTTACACAATATCGCAACCCATAATAAGGTTTCTATGCCCTTTTTTGTCTTAATTGTAGGCGTTACAAGAAATATCAAAAACAAAATATATAAGAACCAGTAGGGCGATGTCGGATGAATAAAAAGTGTATCACCTAATCCTCCTATTTGACCGTTCACCGAGCCTGAAAACACCGTTTTCAGGAGCCATGTCGCAAAGGAAAATACAAAATACGGTATTCCAAGTGCCATGGCTTTTTTAAGTACATTGTGCTCCCAAGAAAGAATATTATCTACGCTACTATATCTTTGATATAAGTATCCTGAACAAATAAAGAACAGTGGCACATGAAAGTAGTAAATTACAGTGTTGAACCACTGATACAAACTATTATCCGGCAGAACAGCAGCCTTTACCATTGACTGAAAGAAATGTCCCAGCACAACTAAAACACAAGCGAAAACTTTTATGTAATCGATCCAAAATTCTCGATCCTCCTTTTTTTTCAGTTCGCAGGTTCTGTCCGTTACCATAATACGCTTATCCCTTTTGTGGTGTTTGTCAGCATCTTATTTCTGCTCTATCCGTTATTTTCCCGATACTCACTTCATCATAAATGCCCGATATACGATCTGCTATCTGCTTCCAATCATATTCACTCAAATCGTAATTTCGAGATTTCGGTTCATTTAGCTTTTTATCGATTTGTGTAGCCAATGCTTCGAAATCGCCCTTCGGGAAATAATCATTATCATCTAACTTAGCCAGATGATCTGCAGGAATATCACTTGCGATGATATCAAGCCTATAACTCATAGCCTCTAATAGCACCAGCGGAAAACCCTCATTGTTTGACGAGAGAACATATAACGCAGCGTTGGTATATAATTGAGCTAATTTTTCACCGTAAACATATCCCGTGAATATAACAGATTCGCCATCGACCAATTTCAGGAGCTTGTCTTTATATCCGCTCTCAAATTCCACGCCCCCGGCTATCACGAGCTTGTAGGCCTTATTTTTAATACGCTTATATGCTTTTATAAGCGTATCGAAACCTTTTTCCGGAGTAATTCTGCCCACGCTTAAAATATACTTTTTAGGTTCAACTCCGATTTCATTCAAATAATCCCGCTTTTCGGATATTTTCGGTTTATTGATACCATTAGGCAGATACAAAGACTTTCTCTGAATATCAGGAGAATATTTTTGAATTTGGTATTTATTTACAAAGATAATGCGATCGGAAAACTTTAACGCCACCATTTCGCTGAATTTCAAAAGGTTTCGTGAAAATACGCCCCATTTTTCGTGTTCATAATTCGCACTATGAAAAGTAAGTACGGCAGGTATTTTTCTAAATTTAAGCAACGGTGCGAAAAGAGCCGGACCTATATTGTGGTAGTGAACCACATCTGGCTTAATAAACAATGCTCTTACCGTTGCAAGAAACGAGTGTATAACCGTTTCCCAACCTTTGATTTTCGTTGATGGGAGATCGATAAAAGTTATATTGTTATAGGTTCTATCGTTCGATCTCGCATAAGGTTTTCTGCAAAATACTATTGTTTCTATATCCTTCCTAAGTAAAGGATATAGTGACTCACAGTGTTTCTCTACACCGCCTTCAATTCCGGGGAAACCTCTTGTCCCTATAACGCACACCTTCATGCAGACGCCTCCGCTTACCAACAAATATCCTTTCCTCGTTTGATTCTGATTTTATTCTTGATGACCCACCAGACAGGTTTCCACGGTCTTCTGACCATATCGTGGCGTTCTGTTACGATAAACGCGCAATTTCTCTGGCATTCTGCCACTTTTTTTGCGGCTTCTTCGGCTTTTTCGGAGTTTACTATGTTCTCAAAGGAATCCTCTTTAATGTTACCGATGATCCATTCTTCTTCCGAGCCGTTACATGGCGACACATTACCCCATGGGTCAATAAAAAAGAAATCTTTTAATGCTCCGCAAGGCGGTCTGTATCCGAAATTGTCTCCGCGTAAGCGTCTGTGTATGCTCTTGTTGAAATACGCTCTGCCGTAGTCTTTCAGTCTGTTTTTCAAACCACGCCGCTTAGAGGTCAATAGCGCTTTTACAAATTTTTCATGTTCAGCCAGAGCCTCGTTGCTCGTTATTTGATTATCTGTTTTATGGAAATACCATGAATTATGTACCACGGAGTTGCCAAGCTCTACGCCCAACGCTACACAAAGCTCATACAACGGTACTAAATCTTTATAGTTATCCGGTGATATGACAACAGAAAATCCTATGTTTTTGCATTTGGTTTTTCTGAGCTCGAGCATCGTTCTCAAAGCGTGGTCAAATCCATTCTTTATTCCTCGCTTTTCATCGTTCAGTTTTGGAAGTCCTTCAACGCTGACCCGGATAAGGATATTAGGATACTTGTTTGCAAGCTCCACAATCTTTTCTGTATTATAGCCATTAGTGCTTAACTCCAACAACGTTGCTTTCGGATACAGAATTTCAAATATCTCATCGATATCTTTTCTGAGCGTTGCTTCGCCTCCTGTGATATTAATCCGCAGTCCATCGGGAAGTTTCTTATAAAATTCCGGAGTGATTTCTTCCTCCTGTTTGGTTGGACTTTGCCAAATATTGCACATATTGCAATGGGCGTTGCAGCGAAAAGTCGTAATCAGACTTCCCTGCATCGTAGTCTTAACTTTCATATCAATTTTTCCCTTGTCGAATTCATTTATTTTTTATTTCGATATGCCGAACAAAAAGAATTGACAGCGAATTATATTAATCCCAAACGCTCGATTTTTCCCGTTTCAGCAATTCTCTCCTTTGAAAATGGTTCGTTGTCTGCTTCATTGTGCGGAAGGAATATTTTTTATTCGGTCGTCCTTCTTTTTTGTTCAGAAAAGGATATTCCTTCTCCTTTATCGGCGGAGACACCAGTTTTCCCCGACGATGCACGCTCGGATTCGGTCGCTTGCGATGCTCCGGTGCACGCTCCGACACCACAGGCTCGATTATATCTGCTTGCTCCCGGTATAAAGCCGTGAATCCGGCCCGCATACAAACGGACGCATAAAAGTACGACTTTAATTTCATCTGTCAAATGAAATACGATAAATTTTTTTAATTCATCTGTTTCCGCTGCCCCCCCCCCAATCCTGTTCGCCTCAATCGCGATGTTTTTCAATTATTCGCCTCCTTTTCCGTTTTAATCATTTTTTGTACTACCTTTGTGCGGTAAAACGCGAAATATGAATATTCTCTTTTATACTTGCTGGGAGGTGTCGCCGCAAAAAGGAGGCATAGAACGCATTACTTCTACGATAGCCGGTGAATTGTCAAAAAAATACGGGGCGGCTTGTTATTCCATTTATCAGATACCCATAGCAAATACCTTTGTGCGGACGTCCTTTGTCAAAACCTGCTGTATCGGTACACGAAATTTCAAAGAAAAAATATCCTCATTCATTATAGAAAATCAAATAGATATTATCATCAATCAAAGTGATTTCTATCTCACCTCGCTTTTCCGTGAAATTGTAAACGCAGTCCGCCCTCAATGCAAAATTATTTTCTGTCATCATTTTGCCCCCGGAAACGAAATCGGAAATTTCTCTTTTTCAGGTATATTACAAGAAATAAGACTTAAAAAAAAGCTATTGAGAAACTATTTGAATCTTATATTCTATCCTGTTGTCAAATGGCGAATTACACACCGTTTACACCTGAATTACGGGAAGACATACCGATATTCCGATTGCGTTGTGCTGCTCTCCTGTAAATTCATGAAAGAATTTATGAAATGGGGCAAAATAACCGATAGCTCAAAATTTAGGGAAGTACATAACAGTTTATCTTTCAACTCATTTTTCGATATAAAGGAATACGGTCAAAAGGAAAAAACGGTCTTGATAGTGGCAAGAATGTCGGAAAAGCAAAAGAAGATTTCACTTGCCTTGAAAATTTGGAAAGAGTTGGAAAAAGCCCCTCTCCTCTCCGACTGGAAATTGAAAATCGTCGGACTCGGTAATGACCTCGACAGATACCGTCGTTTTGTTGCCCGAAACAGGTTGAAACGGGTTTCGTTCGAGGGATTGCAAATTCCAGACCCCTATTATAGGGAAGCCTCTCTGTTTATGATGACTTCGGCATTTGAAGGCTGGGGACTTACACTCACCGAGGCGCAACAAATGGGCTGCGTACCGTTGGCGTTCGACAGCTATGCTTCGCTGTCGGACATCATAACCGACGGCGAAAACGGCTACATCGTGCCTTACGGCGATTTACGGCAATATGCCGATAAAATGAAAGAGCTTATGCTCGATACCGGCAAGCGGCGGAAAATGGCCGCAAACGCCATCGAAAGCAGCAAACGATTCGAGAAACGGGTTATCATGGAACAATGGAAATCGCTCCTCGACGAATTGACGCTTAAAGCATAATTTACAAACAATGAAAATACGACAAAAGCCGCTTCCATGGAAGCGGCTTTTGTCATTTGTACGAAAATCGGAATTTTTATTTGCCTTCCAACGATTTCAGTTTTTCGTTATCGCCCAAAGTATAATATATACTTCTCAAAGCAAAAATGCAGTCGGCATTATTCGGGTCGAGTTCATAGGCTTTCTCGTAATACGTCAATGCCTGACGACAGAGCGGGAAGATACGTTCTTCACGAGCTTTCCTGTATTCGGCATCATTTTGGATTTTATTGACTTCCTGTCCTATTTCTACTGCTTTATTATAATAGAAACGTCCCAATTCAGCCCACACGTCAGCCAAATTCGGGTCAAGTTCCAGAGCTGTTTCAAAGCTGGCTTTTGCCGCTTCTTCATTATTGATTTCTTCATACAGGCGACCTTTCACTTTCCAATATTCGGCGCGCGGACTGGCAGCAATGGCTTTGTCCAAATAGGCGATAGCCTCTTCCGTTTTTCCGAGAGCGATGTAGATGTTGATCATCTGTTGGAGATAGAACTCGGTGTCTTTATTGATGCCGAAACGGTTGAGAATTTCTTCCGATATAGCCATTATGTTGGCAGTATCTTTCAGATTCCCATACAATTCACCCAAGCATTGATATATGGTGAAAGAGTCGTAATTGTCCATTTCTTTGGCTCGTATCAATGCCGGCAGCGCCAAATCGTAATCTTTCGATATATAAGCTGCCAAAGCGACATAATAGCGGCTGAAAATATAGGAACTATCTACGAATCCGTTATTTACCAATTCCTGACGCTCTTTGCTGATGCCGTATTTTTCGGGTATTGCCAAATAGGTTTCCCACATTTCACAAGCCTTTTTATATTCTTTGTCTTTATAGTAAATAACGGCAGCGTCCCAAAATCCCTGATGCCTTTGCTGTATCCGGTCGATGATTTTCTTGGAATATTTCGGAGCGATTTTACCTTTTGCATTCGGCAGGGAATCCAAATACAGAGCGTGTTCGAGGTAGTTGTATTCGTCTTCCAGCGCTTTGTACATAACGTTGGCATCAAACTTCTGATTGGTAATACGTTTGTTGTCGTTTTGGTTATAAATGGCATCTTCCACTTCGGCCGACACCCACCATGTTTTCGGGTCGTTCTGCGATTCGGGATTTTCGCGGGCTTCGTTCAAGCGGGCACGCGCCTCATCGTAATTCGGTTTTTCCTGTTTCAACTCGTTGTTTGCCCAATTGACGTTTTTTTTCTGAGCGAAAGCCCCGCTTCCGATCAGACCGATAGCAATAAAAAGAAAAATCTTTTTCATCTTCGTTTATTTTTAATTATTTGTTATTTTCAGTTGGCGTTTCGGCGACAGGATTCGTATCTTCTGCATTCTCCATTGCTTCTTCCGTCGAATCGGACAAGACCTTGCATACCGATGCTATTTCGTCGTTGCGCTTTTCGAGGTTGATGAGCCGCACGCCCTGCGTGGCGCGTCCCATAACCCGCACGTCAGCCACTTTCAGCCGCAGCGTGATGCCGGACTTGTTGATGATTACCAAATCATTTTCGTCGGTAACATTCTTTATGGCGACCAACTTGCCTGTCTTCGGCGTGATGTTCAATGTCTTCACTCCTTTTCCGCCGCGGTTGGTTACACGGTAATCCTCTATTTCAGAACGTTTGCCGTAGCCCTGTTCCGACACGACCATAACAGTTTCTTTCTCGGGATCATTGACGCAAATCATGCCGATGACTTCATCGCCCACATTTTCGTCGAGCGTCATGCCGCGCACGCCGGTGGCGGTGCGACCCATTTCACGCACTTTCGTTTCGTGGAAGCGGATTGCCCTACCCTCTTTGTTCGCCATGATGATTTCGCTGTCGCCGGTGGTCAGACGCACCTGTATCACTTGGTCGTCTTCGCGTATGGTGATAGCGTTCACGCCGTTGGTACGGGGACGCGAATAGGCTTCGAGGCGGGTTTTCTTGATAACGCCTTTCTTCGTGCAGAACACCAGATTGTGGGTCATGTTGTACTCCGGATCCTGCAATTGCTTGATGCGGATAAAGGCATTGACTTTATCGTCGGCGTCGATGTTCAGCAGGTTCTGTATGGCGCGGCCTTTCGAGTTTTTCGCCCCTTCGGGTATCTCGTAGACTTTAAGCCAGAAACATTTTCCTTTTTGCGTGAAGAACAGCATATAGTTGTGCATCGACGCAGGATAGATGTATTCGATGAAGTCTTCTTCGCGCGTATCGCTGCCGCGCGCCCCTACTCCGCCGCGGTTTTGTGCTCGGAAGTCGGTCAGGGGCGTACGTTTGATATAGCCCATGTGCGAAATGGTGATTATCATTTCGTCGTCGGCATAGAAGTCTTCGGCATTGAATTCTTCCGAAGAATAGATGATTTCGGTTTTCCGTTCATCGCCATACTTCTCTTTTATTTCGACCAGCTCGTCTTTGACGACCTGCATACAAACGTTTTCGTCGGAAAGTATTTCGTGGAAATATTTGATTTGCCGCATTAGCTCGTCGTATTCTTCATGCAGTTTTTCCTGCATCAGACCGGTCAGCTGGCGCAGACGCATATCGACGATTGCCGTAGCCTGCACTTCGGAGAGAGAGAAGCGTTCCATAAGGCGGTTGCGGGCTTCTTCGGGACTTTTCGACGAGCGAATGATTTGCACCACCTCGTCGATGTGGTCGCAGGCAATAATCAGGCCGTCGAGAATATGAGCGCGCTCCTCCGCTTTTTTCAAGTCGTAACGGGTGCGGCGTATCACCACCTCGTGGCGGTGTTCCACAAACGACTCGATGAGCTGTTTGAGGTTGAGCGTTACGGGACGACCCTTCACCAACGCAATGTTGTTTACGCTGAACGACGACTGCAACGCCGTCATTTTATAAAGTTTGTTGAGCACGACGCTCGAATTGGCATCTTTCTTTATGTCGATGACGATGCGCATGCCGGCGCGGTCGGATTCGTCGTTGATGTTGGAAATGCCGTCGATGCGCTTATCTTCCACCAAATCGGCTATGCTCTTTATCAATTCGGCTTTGTTTATGCCGTAAGGTATTTCGGAGATAACGATTTTTTCGTGAGGACCGTCCGTTTCTATCTCGGCTTTCGAACGTATCACGATGCGGCCGCGACCCGTTTCGTAAGCCTCTTTTACGCCATTGTAACCGTATATATATCCACCTGTGGGGAAATCGGGAGCTTTGATGTAGTGCATCAGCTCCTCGATGGTAATGTCGCGGTTGTCGATGTAGGCGATAATGCCGTCGATGGATTCGGAAAGGTTGTGAGGCGGCATATTGGTAGCCATACCTACGGCAATACCCGACGACCCATTAATCAACAAGTTGGGAATGCGGGTAGGCAGCACCACCGGTTCGTCGAGCGTATCGTCGAAGTTCTTTTGGAAATCGACCGTTTCCTTGTCGATATCGCGCAGCATCTCCTCCGCCATTTTCGAGAGGCGGGCTTCGGTGTAACGCATGGCAGCGGGGCTGTCGCCATCGACGGAACCGTAGTTGCCCTGTCCATCGACAAGCGGATAGCGCAGCGACCACTCCTGTCCCATGCGCACCATGGCGAAATATACCGAAGAATCGCCATGCGGGTGATACTTACCCAGCACCTCGCCCACGATTCTCGCGGATTTTTTATAGGGTTTGTCTGAGGTATTTCCCAATTCATTCATTCCGAAAAGCACTCGGCGGTGCACCGGCTTGAAACCGTCGCGGACGTCGGGTAATGCCCGGGCTACAATCACCGACATGGAGTAATCGATGTACGACTGTTTCATCTCTTTCTCGATGTCGATTTTCAAAATTCTGTCGTTTTGCTCAATCATGTATTTTCAATCGGTTTTGTTTGTTTTTTCGCTCATGGCATACAGCCATGAAAAATCGCACTAAGATACGACTTTCTTCCCGATTAGAAAAATTTTCGTTCGGAAAAAACGGCATCGGACGATTTATTTTCCACAAAAATTGCGATTGCGCCCTACTCGACAGTTATAACTGTCAAAACGGCAGGAATAATTTTCTTAAACGGTTAAAATGCGACGCGGCATATTATTTGCACACAATAAAGCGAGAAACGACGTTTTACAAAAAAATAGTTCGTATATTTGTACATTAATATAGTGATTTATGGAAAGAAATTTTTCGCAACGAGTACGTAATGTTTTAGGTTACAGCCGGGAAGAAGCCGAACGGTTGCAAACGCCGTTCATCGGACCGGAACATCTGCTGCTGGGAATTTTGCGAGACGGCGCCGGAAAGGCGGTCGAAGCCCTGCACTATTTAGGGGTGGAATCAGACCGGCTGAAACATACCGTAGAAGAAAAACTGCGCAGCGCCGAAACGGTTTCGACCGAAAACAGTCAGGATATAGTCATCAACAAAAATACCGATAAAGTACTGCGAACGAGCCTGCTCGAATCGCGTCTGTTGAAAAGCGAAGTTACCGATACCGAGCATCTGCTGTTGGCGATACTCCGCGACCCCACGACTATGGCTGCGCAAGCGCTCAACACCTATAACGTCAATTATCAGAATATTTGCGATTTTGTCAAAAACGGAGCGACACCGAAAGGCAGTACGGCAGACGACACGAATACTTCGCCCCGCATGGGCGCCGACTTTGCCGACGACGATGACGACGAAATGGACGACAGCCGTTTTTCGGGAAAAGAGAAAAACGCTTCCACCATTCAGATGAAAGAATCGGGCAGCGATACGCCTGTGCTCGACAACTTCGGCAACGACATGACACGTGCCGCCGAAGAAAACCGCCTCGACCCCGTCGTGGGCAGAGAGAAAGAAATCGAGCGGCTGGCGCAGATATTGAGCCGCCGCAAAAAGAACAATCCCGTGCTGATAGGCGAACCGGGCGTGGGTAAATCGGCTATCGTCGAAGGACTTGCCCTGCGCATCGTGCAGAAAAAAGTATCCCGCGTGCTTTTCGACAAGCGGGTCATCGCTCTCGATATGGCATCGATTGTGGCCGGCACGAAATACCGCGGACAATTCGAGGAGCGTATCAAAGCCATTCTCAATGAGTTGGAAAAGAATCCGAACATCATACTGTTCATCGACGAGATACACACCATCGTCGGTGCGGGTGGCGCAGCCGGTTCGCTCGATGCCGCCAACATGCTCAAACCGGCGCTGGCGCGCGGCGAAATACAGTGCGTAGGCGCCACCACCCTCGACGAGTATCGGAAAAGCATCGAAAAAGACGGCGCCCTCGAACGCCGCTTCCAGAAAATCATGGTATCGCCGACGACGCCAGAAGAAACGTTGCAGATACTGAAAAACATCAAAGACCGCTACGAAGAACACCACAACGTGTCTTACACCGATGCCGCATTGGAAGCCTGCGTGAAATTGGCAGACCGCTATATCAGCGACCGGAATTTCCCCGACAAAGCCATCGACGCGCTCGACGAAGCGGGGTCGCGCATACACATCACCCACATCGTCGTACCCAAACGCATCGAGGAGTTGGAGGCGCAAATAGAAGCGACCCGGAAAGAAAAGCTCGATGCCGTAAAAGCGCAGAAATTCGAGGAGGCTGCCATGTTCCGCGACAAAGAAACCTCCCTGCAAGGCGAGCTCGAAGAAGAGAAACGCAACTGGGAGAAAACCATGCAGGAACAGCGCGAAGTGGTCGATGCCGAAGACATCGCCGAAACCGTAGCTTCGATGTCGGGCGTACCCGTGCAGCGCATCGCGCAAGCCGAAGGGCTGCGCCTGTTGAAGATGAACGATGATTTGAAGCAATACATCATCGGACAAGATACGGCAGTCGATAAAATCGTCAAAGCCATACGCCGCAACCGCATCGGGCTGAAAGATCCGAACAAGCCTATCGGCACATTCCTGTTCTTGGGCCCGACGGGCGTAGGCAAAACGCACTTGGCGAAGAAATTGGCGGAATATCTGTTCGACTCGCCCGACGCCCTGATACGGGTGGATATGAGCGAATATATGGAAAAATTCACCGTGTCGCGATTGGTCGGTGCGCCTCCTGGATACGTGGGCTACGAGGAGGGCGGTCTGCTCACCGAAAAAGTGCGCCGCAACCCCTACTCCGTCGTCCTGCTCGACGAATTGGAGAAGGCTCACCCCGACGTGTTCAACCTGCTGCTGCAAATCATGGACGAGGGACACGTTACCGACAGTCTGGGTCGCAAAATCGACTTCAAGAACACGATTATCATCATGACGTCGAACATCGGCACACGACAGCTCAAAGATTTCGGCCGAGGCGTGGGCTTCGATACCGGCGCCGTTTCCGACAAAGAGCTTTCGCGCTCGGTCATACAGAAGTCGCTGAACAAAGCCTTTTCGCCGGAATTTTTGAACCGCATCGACGAAATCATCACGTTCGACCAGCTCGACAAGGAGGCGATTTATAAAATCATCGACATCGAGTTGAAAGGATTTTTCGCCCGCATTGCCGAAATGGGCTATCATGCCGAGCTGACCGATGCCGCCAAAAACTTCGTTGCAGAGAAAGGGTACGACAAGCAATTCGGGGCGCGTCCGTTGAAACGGGCTATCCAAACCTACCTCGAAGACGAATTGGCAGAAACGATTTTGAAAGGCGAACTGCACGAGGGCGACACCATCGTACTCGACTGCCGCGAGGGCGATACGAAAATCACCGCCTCGATACGGCAGCTGGAGCAGCCGCTCTGACAGAAACTCCGAAAAACAAGTCAAAATGTCAGACCGCAGGGTCTGGCATTTTTTTTGTCTTTTTACGGACGAACCTATGAATTAACTTATAAAACATAAAACCATGCAAAAAGGAACCATTGGGGTAACAACCGACAACATCTTCCCCGTCATCAAAAAGTTTTTATACAGCGACCATGAAATATTTTTGCGCGAATTGGTATCGAATGCCGTCGATGCCACGCAGAAAATAAAAACGCTGTCGTCGGTGGGCGACTATAAAGGCGAACTCGGCGACCTGAACGTAACCGTATCGATCGATGAAAAGGCCGGGACGCTGACCGTTTCCGACCACGGCATCGGCATGACCGCCGAGGAGATAGAGAAGTACATCAACCAAATCGCTTTCTCCGGCGCCGAAGAGTTCCTCGAAAAATACAAGAACGACGCCAACGCCATTATCGGGCACTTCGGCTTGGGCTTCTATTCGTCGTTCATGGTGTCGAAGAAGGTGGAGATACGCACGCGCTCTTATCAGGACGGTGCACAGGCTGTCATGTGGAGCTGCGACGGCTCGCCCGAGTACACGATGGAAAACATCGACAAGAACGAGCGCGGTACCGACATCGTGCTCTACATCGACGACGAAAACAAAAATTTCCTCGAAAAATCGGAAATCGAAACCCTGCTTAAAAAATATTGCCGCTTCCTCCCCGTTCCTATCGTGTTCGGGAAAGAACAGGAATGGAAAGACGGGAAATACGTCGATACCGACAAAGACCGCATCGTCAATGACACGACACCCGCGTGGACGAAAAAGCCGGCAGATCTGACCGACGAGGAGTACCGGAAATTTTACGGCGACCTCTATCCCATGATGGACGAACCGCTGTTCTGGATTCACCTCAATGTCGATTACCCCTTCAAGCTCACGGGTATTCTCTACTTCCCGAAAATCCGTAACAATTTCGACATCAACAAAAACCGCATACAGCTCTACTGCAACCAAGTGTTCGTAACCGATTCCGTCGAAGGCATCGTAC
The DNA here is from genome assembly GCA_947589325.1 of uncultured Bacteroidales bacterium. Lineage (GTDB taxonomy): Bacteria > Bacteroidota > Bacteroidia > Bacteroidales > UBA11471 > Caccoplasma. The sequence continues at coordinate 32,219 of CANQAM010000020.1, forward strand.
CCGAATTTCTGATGTTGCTGCAAGGTGTCATCGATTCGCCCGACATTCCGCTGAACGTATCGCGCTCGTACTTGCAAAGCGACTCCAACGTGAAGAAAATTTCGACCTACATCACCAAAAAGGTCGCCGACCGGTTGCAGGAAATCTTCAACAGCGACCGCAAGCAGTACGAAGAAAAGTGGGACGACATCAAGCTGTTCATCGAATACGGTATGCTCTCCGACGAAAAATTCTATGAAAAGGCGCAGAAATTCGCCCTGCTCAAAGACACGACGAACAAATATTATACGCTCGACGAATACAAAACTTTGATTGAGAGCGAACAGACCGACAAAGATAAAAATCTGGTTTACCTCTACGCCACCGACCACATTGCCCAGTACAACTACATCGAAGCCGCCCAGAACAAAGGATACAGCGTGCTGCTGATGGATGGACAGCTCGACGTGCCTTTCATCGGTATGTTGGAGCAGAAGCTGGAAAAGAGCCGTTTCGTGCGCGTCGATAGCGACACCGTCGAAAATCTGATTCGCAAAGAGGATAAGAAAGAGGTCGCCCTCACGCCGGAACAGCGCGAAATGCTCACGACCGTATTCAAGTCGCAGATACCGACGGTGGAGAAAGCCGAGTTCATGGTCATGTTCGAGGCTGTTGGCGAAACCGCCGCACCTATCGTCATCACGCAAAACGAGTTCATGCGCCGTATGAAAGATATGTCCGCCCTGCAACCCGGCATGAGCTTCTACGGCGAGATGCCCGACAGCTACAACCTCATCGTCAATACGTTGCACCCGCTTTCGCAACGGGTATTGAGCGAGAGCGAAACGGCTTGCGGCAACGATCTGACGCCGTTGCGCACGCAACTGAAATCGCTGAACGACGAAATCGCCAAGCTGCAAGAGGCTGCCAAAGGCAAGAAAGACGAGAAAATTCCCGTCGCCGACAAAGATGCCCTCAAAAACAAAGAGGACGAAGCGGCAGCGCTGCGCAAAAAGGAGGAAACGATACTCTCCGACTACGCCGCACAAAACAAGCTCGTCCGTCAATTGATAGACTTGGCTTTGATTTCCAACAATATGCTGAAAGGCGAAGCGTTGAGCCGATTCGTAAAACGTTCGGTGGAACTGCTGTAATTCCTCCGACCCTTTTCGATATCCCGAACAGCAGGCATTTGCAATGATGCCTGCTGTTTTTGTGTTTTCCGGATTGCCGTTTTTACAAACAGATTCGTATATTTGCAAAAAACAGAAAGACATGGAAAACGCATATACCGCCGACGTACATCGCTACGATGCCATGAATTACCGCCGCTGCGGGCGGAGCGGAATTTTGCTACCGGCTCTCTCGCTCGGACTGTGGCACAATTTCGGCAGTGTTGATGACTACGCCAATTACAGCCGCATCGCCTTTACGGCGTTCGACAACGGCATCACGCACTTCGACCTTGCCAACAACTACGGGCCTGTTTACGGTTCGGCAGAAGAAAATTTCGGCAAAATACTGAAAAACGGTTTGGGGCGTTATCGGGACGAATTGATTATTTCCACCAAAGCGGGATACGATATGTGGGCAGGGCCTTACGGAAACTGGGGCAGCCGTAAATACCTGATGGCGAGCCTCGACCAAAGCCTGCGGCGCATGGGGCTCGAATACGTCGATATATTTTATTCGCACCGCCCCGACCCCGAAACGCCTGTTGAAGAAACAATGGGTGCATTGGCCGACATCGTGTGGCAGGGAAAAGCCCTGTATGCCGGCATATCGAATTATAAGCCCGAACAGACGCGCAAAGCCGTCGAGGCGCTGCGGGCGTGCGGGGTGCCGTGCCTGATACATCAGGCGCGCTATTCGATGTTCGACCGCTGGGTGGAGCCGGAACTGCTTTCGGTGCTGGACGAAACGGGCATCGGCATGATTGCCTTCTCGCCGCTGGCGCAAGGGCTGTTGAGCGACCGCTACTTGCACGGCATTCCTGCCGATTCGCGCGCGGCTCGGGAAACGGGGAGGCTGAAACGGGAACAGATTACCGACGAACGGCTTTTGCAAATCGCCCGACTGAATGAAATAGCCCGCCGACGGGGACAGTCGTTGGCGGAAATGGCGCTGGCATGGCTGCTCCGCGACCGGCGGGTAACATCGGTGTTGATAGGCGCAAGCTCCGTCGAACAGTTGAAAATCAACCTCCGCGCCCAGAGCAACACGGCTTTTTCCGACGAAGAACTGACGGAAATAGAAAAAATATTGCGTGCATAAAAGAATTTTTACGCACGCAATATCGCACTGTATTATAGATTGTTATACTTGTAATCCGCCGATAATTTCTTCGACCGAGCGGCAGCCCTGCCGGTCGAGATAAGCTGTGATGCCGTCGATGACTTTCACCGATACTTGCGGGTCGATGAAATTGGCGGTACCTATCTCCACCGCTCGCGCCCCGGCCAACAAAAATTCCACCGCATCGGTCGCATTCATGATGCCGCCTAATCCCACAATGGGAATTTTCACGGCATGGAACACCTGCCAAACCATGCGCAGCGCAACGGGTTTGACACACGCGCCCGACAATCCGCCCGTAACAGTGGAGAGTACGGGACGCCGTCTTTCGGCATCGACAGCCATACCGAGCAGCGTATTGATAAGCGACACGGCATCGGCACCCTCCGCCTCTACGGCGCGAGCTATCTCGGCGATGTCGGTAACATTGGGCGAGAGCTTGACGATGAGCGTACCACCGTAAACCGCCCGCACGGCTTTCACCACCGAAGCGGCGCTCCGACAGGAAGTGCCGAAAGCCATGCCCCCCTCCTTCACATTCGGACAGGAAATATTCAATTCGATGGCGGGAATCTTTTCCAACGGCGATAGGCGGCGTGCCGTTTCGGCATAATCGTCGAGGCTCGCGCCCGATACATTGACGATAATATGCGTATCTATATCTTTGATTTCCGGATAGATATGTTCAACGAAATAATCCACGCCCTTGTTCTGCAACCCGACGGCATTGAGCATACCCGACGGCGTTTCCGCCATACGGGGATAAGGATTGCCCTCGCGCGCTTTCAGCGTCGTGCCCTTCACAATGATGCCACCCAAACGGGAAAGGTCGATGAAGTCGGCGAACTCCACCCCGTAACCGAATGTACCCGAAGCCGTCATCACGGGATTTTTTAACGACAGCCTGCCGATATTTACTCTTAAATCTGCCATAACAATTTTTCTATATTGAATACGGGACCTTCCTTGCACACGCACACGTGTCCGTCGCGGGTATTCTCCACGCAGCACAGACAGGCGCCCACGCCGCACGCCATCGTGTTTTCGAGCGACACTTCGCAGGCAATGCCGTTGGCTCGGGCATATCGCGCCACCGCCACCATCATGGGCTTGGGACCGCAGGTGTAAATGCGGTCGAAACGTTCTTTCTGCAACAAGGAATGCTGCGTTACATATCCCCGCTCGCCGGCGCTACCGTCTTCGGTCGTTATATCCACTGTGCCGAAGCGTCGGAACGCCTCCGCTTGCAACACATCGCCCGCCGAGCGCGCGCCCAAAAGGAAATGCGGCGCATCCCCCTTTTCATGCAATACGCTGCCTAAATAGAGCAGCGGGGCTGTTCCCACGCCGCCGCCCACGAGCAGCAGGCGTTCATCGCCCGACGGCAGCGAAAAGCCGTTGCCCAGCGGATAAACGACATTGAGAGTGCCGCCCTGCCGCAACGTTGCCAACTGCCGCGTGCCGTCGCCCACAAGCTGTATGAGAAACCAAACTTCGTTTGCCGTCCTATCGACATAGTTGATGGAAATGGGGCGCCGCAGAAAAGTCGTCGGCGAACCGTCCACCCGCAGTTCGGCAAACTGTCCGGGCAGCATTTCGGGCAGCGGCGTGCCGTCGGCAGGCACAGCCTTCAACAAAACATAACGATCGTGCAACGCAACGTTTTCGGTTACACGCAGATCCGAAATCAGTTTTTTCATCTTGCAATCATATTCCGCACAAAGATAGAAAAAACCGCCGGATGCTACAAATTATTCCGCTATCTCTCGCCGCAAAAAAACAGATTATAAATCTTCTCCGTTTGCTTGATTGTATCCATTGTCATAGAATAAGAGAATGCAATATGTTCCAGGTAAATCCCCCTCACTTATCATAAACCAAACAAGTCTTTTGTCATAATCCGATGCCAAAAGTCGCTGGCAATAAACGGCTTCATAACGTTTATTGTTTACACTCATTTCATATGATATATCCTCACTTTCAGGTATGGTAAAATCTTGTAACGATATATATTTGGGATTGTTGGCGAATTGGGAACAAAGTTTGTTGAATCTTATTTTGATATTTGTCTCATCAATTTGATTTTTATCCATTACCACTATCCGGTAAACTTTATTGTTATTCGTTTTGACGAAGATATAAACGTCCTTTCCGTTAAATTCTCCTTCCAAATCTCCAATTTCACTTTTTTGAAACCCTTTTGCTTGGAGTTTCTTGATCATTTCGGTTTTACTCCCATCGACGGGAATCCCTAAAAACCGGGTAACCTCTTTCTCTTGCTGCGCATATACCGCTATTGCAAATGCGAGCAACATCGTAATCGACAGTAATTTTTTCATGTCATTAAATTTTGTGTCCCCCAGCTGCCACAAGGACATTCATAGAATACAGTAAAAAGCGTGGAACTGCAATATCTGATATTCGAGAAGTCGAATAAAGACGAAAATGAAAAAAAGAGCTAAACAAGTGCAA
>CANQAM010000021.1 GCA_947589325.1 uncultured Bacteroidales bacterium
ACCGTAACACTATCGATAACAGCCTGATTCAAAAACAATTTCTGAATTGCCAACTGTTCCGGAATGACGCAATAGGGGTCGCCGTTGATGCGCTCGCCCTGCGTCTGCATGGTACGATACTGCGACTCCACCTCCGACAAGAGAATCGCCTCGTCGCCGACTATCCACACGATTTCATCGATAACGCCGGACTTCGACATCGATTGAGCCGATGCCGCAGCGGTGCCGAAAAAGGAAACCGCAATCGCTATAAACAGACTGTATTTCTTCATGTTTCGATGTTGTAATCAACGATAATTCCGCCCGTAGTATTTTATTTTTTGTTCTTTTACGGCTCTATCGTAAAGTTCGTCGTTTATTTCTTTCAAAAATTTTTGCCGCTGCTGATTCATCAACAGCTCCTCTATCTGAGGTCGGGCAAAATCAAAAGGCATATTGGCTTTCGCCGGCAGATAATCGCTGATATTCAATAGATACCAATATCCTTCATAATTCACTTCCAACTGCTTGTGTGTCCGTAAGAAATTATCGACATTCGTTATGGGGTAAGGAATATTGTTCATCACCTCGCCGAAAGAGACCCACCGGTCATAAAAATAGTCATAATTGACGACATTGTGCAAGGTGTACTTTTCGATATTCCCGACAGCCGTCTGCGATTCCGTCTTATACCATTTTTTCAAATCACCGATTTGTGGAGTCGTTTCCGATACCTTCAAAAACAGCCCTTTGATAATAGGCGCAGCCAACACAAACTGTCCTGCATGGGTACGATAATAATTACGGGCGACATCTTCGGCTATTTCGCCGCTGAGTTTTTCGTTCAACAACTGTTTTTGATATTCGTGATTGAACAAATCCCGCCGGTAAGAATCGACCAAGCGGTCGATGCATTCGACATCGGGCAGGTTTTTCTGCGCCTGCGCATACAACAATTCCGATTCCACCCAACGACGGATATAGGCTTCGACAAACGCACTGCTGTCGGTCCCCGACAAACCATCGGGCATGACTTCACGCACCATGTCTTCCGTCAGAATCCGCTCGCCAATACCCACAACCGCACCCGGAATTTCGGTCGTGTCCAAACGGCAGGAAAATAGTGCCGCCGATAGAATCGTCATTGTGGCGAAAACCGTATATCGCATATTATAAATATTTACATATTAGCGCTATTCTTCGGATTTTACCGTAGCCAAAACGTCTTCATGTATCGTTATCGGATACTTCTTCCGAAGTTTTTTTATCCATTCTTCTTCCAAATAATTTTGATAATCGGTCGTTACAAAGCCTTTCACATCTTCATACGATTCCGGCTGCATCACTATTTTGCCGCAAATATCTTTCAAAGCCGGCAATGCCGTCGTGCTGTCGGAGGCACCGATACCGAAAGCCAGAGAATCGACAGTCGGATTATCACCCCGACGATAAACTCCGTACGTTATAACGATATGGCGTATACTGTCGTTGTATTCCCGATATAACTTCTGTATCATCTTATCCGCAGAAAGAGAGGTCTTTTGCGACAAACGCGCCTTGACGGCTTTCGTTCGCTCCGTACTGTCCGTTGAAATAATATAACCTTTGTAGCGCGGTTCGCTCCATGTATATTGATTCTTGTTTTTCTTGAAAAACTTTTTCAGGCCTTTCGTATCGAGCGGAGCTTTTTTCCATACCTCTTTGTCGCTTACCTCAAAGAGCAGCATTCCGTCGCGATACTCTTGCAAAAGGTTCTTGATTTCGGAATTAGTCTGGCTCAGTTCGGCCGCTGCATATTCCGTCAGGGCATCGACAGAATAGGCATCGACAGCTTTCCGCAACTCGGAGAGCGCCGTCGTTTTACCGGCTTTCAGATATTTCGTCAAACCCGATGCCGGATAAGCTGTTCCCGCAAAAACGAACAACGGCTGTTCCATTTTTTGCACGTTCTCCAATAGGGAGTCGCCGTTTACTTTTTCCAAATCGTTCACGGTCGTTTCGTTCCAAGCAAAACCCTTATCGGCTTTCAAATGTTCAATAAACTGTTTGCGACCGGCATCGGCACGTTCGTCACGAGCCATATTCCGAACAATTTCATCATGCAGCGCTTCATACGTATCGGGTGTTTTTTCATCGAGGAGTTTCAATATGTGCCAACCAAATTGCGTGCGTACCGGTGCAGATATTTCGCCAATGGAGTCCAACGCAAACGCGGCATCTTCAAAGGATTGCACAAACTGCCCTGTTTGCAAGAATGGCAATACACCGCCCGATTCTGCCGTATAGGTGTCCTCGGAGTTGGCACGCACCAATTCGTCGAACTCAGCTCCTTTGAGCAGTTTTGCATAAAGGTCTTTTATTTTTTTCTCTTTATCCTTTTGTTCTTTTTCGGGTGCGTCCTGCGAAACTTTCAGCATGATATGCGCAACTTGGACAGCCCGCGTTTTACGACGGCCGGAAACTTTAATCAAATGGTAGCCGAAACGGGTTTCGACCGGCAGGGATATTTCGCCTACCGGAGTTTCGTAAGCGGCTTTTTCAAAAGGATATACCATTCGGAAAGCGGTAAAATAGCCTAAATAACCGCCATTCTGTGCGGCCGAGGGATCATCGGAATAGCGACGCGCCAATTCGGCAAAATCGGCTCCGCCCAATGCCTGCTTTCTGACCGACATCGCTTTTTCGTAAATCGCTTTTTTCTCGACAGCCGTAGCCGTGGAGGGCACTTCAAAAAGAATGTGGCTGGCTTCGACTTCTTCACGCAAACGGTCGTAAGCCTCTTTTGCCAACTGTTCTTCTGCACCGGCATCTACTAAATAGGGCTTTACAAGCTGCTCGCAATATCCTTCGTATTCGTCGCGAAATTGCTTCGTGGTATCAATACCCTGTGCTTCGGCTTCCGCCACTTTCAGTTTATAGTTGCAAAAGAGTGTAACGTATTCGTCCAACGGCGTCTTTTCGACTTGTTGTCGTAAATTCTTATGGTAGATGTATTCAAATTCCGATTTCGGTATGCTTTTTCCTGCAATATTCATGATTTCGGGGTCTGCCGCTTCTTGCGCCGACATCGAAGCAAAAGCAGGGAACAAAAGCGCTGTCAATAAAAGTGTGGTGGTTTTCATCGTATGTTTTTTACAATTTATCTGACAATTTATTTCTTTATGAAATACAACTATCTCCCTATAAAATACATCTGTTTTAACGGTTCAAATATAAAAAATATTATATCGGAAACGTCAAAACAGTTGTATAAAGTTATTAAAGTATCGTAAGATTTTCCTTACTGTTGTCCGCGGCTATAATTGGGCGATTCGCTGGTAATGGCGACATCGTGCGGGTGGCTTTCGGCGACACCGGCGTTGGTGATGCGGGTGAACTTGGCTTGATGCAGGGCATCGATGTTGGCAGCTCCGCAATATCCCATACCGGCACGCAGCCCGCCGACCATTTGATAGACGACTTCGTAAAGCGAACCTTTGTAGGGCACACGAGCGGCAATGCCTTCGGGCACCAGTTTTTTCACATCGGTTTCGCCGGCTTGGAAATAGCGGTCTTTCGAGCCTTTTTCCATCGCTTCGAGCGAACCCATGCCGCGATACGATTTGAATTTACGTCCGTTGTAGATAATCGTTTCGCCCGGCGACTCTTCCACGCCTGCCAGCATTCCGCCCAGCATGACGGAGTATCCGCCGGCAGCCAAGGCTTTCACAATATCGCCCGAATAACGGATTCCTCCGTCGGCAATAAGCGGTATGTCCGTACCTTTCAAGGCTTTGGCAACGTCGTATACGGCGGACAACTGGGGTACTCCCACTCCGGCAATGATACGGGTCGTACAAATGGAGCCGGGACCGATTCCTACTTTTACGGCATCGGCGCCTGCCGCTACAAGGTATTTGGCAGCATCGCCGGTAGCGATGTTGCCCACTACGACGTCGATTTGAGGGAATGCGGCTTTCACGCGTTTCAACACCTCGACCACGCCTTTGGAATGTCCGTGCGCCGTATCGATGACAATGGCATCGACACCGGCTTCGACTAAGGCCGACGCCCGCTCCAACGAGTCTGTCGTTACGCCGATTCCGGCGGCTACGCGCAGACGTCCGAGTTTGTCTTTGCAGGCAAAGGGCTTGTTTTTGGCTTTGGTTATGTCTTTATAGGTTACCAGTCCGACCAAACGGAAATCTTTATCGACAACCGGCAGTTTTTCGATTTTGTGCTGTTGCAGTATATCGGTGGCTTGCTGCAAGTCGGTCGATTGGGTGGTGGTGATGAGGTTGTCTTTGGTCATCACTTCGTCGATAGCGCGGGAGGCATTGCGCTCGAACCGCAAGTCGCGGTTGGTTACGATACCCACCAGACGCCCGTCGTTATCGACAACGGGGATACCTCCGATGTGGTATTCGTGCATAAGCGCCAACGCATCGGATACGGTGGCCGAACGGTTGATGGTTACGGGGTCGTAAATCATACCGTTCTCGGCACGTTTCACACTGTGCACCTGTTTGGCTTGCGCCTCTATCGACATATTTTTGTGGATAACGCCGATGCCTCCTTCGCGAGCAATAGCGATAGCCAGCTGCGCCTCGGTCACGGTGTCCATGGCAGCCGAAACCAAAGGTATGTTCAATTGAATGTTGCGGGAGAAACGGGTGGTTAAATCGACTTCGCGCGGAAGCACTTCTGAATAAGCGGGGATTAACAATACATCGTCGAATGTCAATCCGTCCATTACGATTTTATCGGCAATAAATGACATAGATAGAAAATTTATTGCACGCAAAGATACGGATTATTTCCCAAATGCGTGCGTTTTTTCATGTTCTTTTTTTTCTGAACAGACGTTAAAGGGAGAGATTCCTGCGTCGGAATCTCTCCCTTGTTCTGTATCAATTTCCCAATTCCGAAAGGAATTTGATGCGGACGAGGCGTATTTCCTCTTCGGTATAGTCGCGTCCCAATTCTTCGATAGCCGCTTCGAGGTCATCGCTTTCGGCTTCTTTGAAGTACTCGAATATGTCTTCCACGTGGTCTTCGTCCATAACCTCTTCGAGAAAATAGTCGATATTGATTTTTGTTCCCGAATACACGATAGCTTCGACTTCTTCGAGCAGGTCGGAAAATTCCAGTCCTTTCGATTCCGCCAATTCGTCGAGGGCTATTTTGCGGTCGATTCCCTGAATGATAGAGACTTTCATTTTCGACTTGTTGGCAACGGTGCGCACCCGCAAATCTTCCGGCCGCTCGATTTCGTTTTCGTCGCAATATTTTTTGATGACCTCTACAAACTCTTCGCCGTACCGTTTGGCTTTGCCGGCTCCTACTCCCGATATGTTCTGCAACTCTTCGATAGATATGGGATAGGTCGTCGCCATGGCTTCCAGCGAGGGGTCTTGGAAAATGACGTACGGAGGAAGTTCCAGTTTCTTGGCGATTTTCTTGCGCAGGTCTTTCAATATGGCGTAAAGTACGGGATCGACAGCGCACGCGCCTCCGCCTTTGATAGGGGCTTCTTCTTCGATTTCGTCGAAAGCGTTGTCTTGTACGATTTTGAACGATACGGGGTGTTTGAGAAAATCATATCCTGCCTGTGTTACTTTCAACAGTCCGTAGTTTTCGATGTCCTTGTCGAGATAGCCGGCAATGAGCGCCTGCCGTATGACGGTAGACCATTTTTTCTCGTCTTCGCCCTGTCCGCAGCCGAACACTTCCAATTCGTCTTGATGATACGATACGATTTCGTTCGTTTCTTTTCCCAAAAGGACGTCGATTATATGGTCGGCTTTGAATTTTTCTTTCAGCGCCACAATGACTTCGATAACGGCACAGAGCATCTCTTGGGCTTCGATTTGTTTCTGGGGATTCAGGCAATTGTCACAGTTTCCGCAGTTTTCTTCGTTGTACTCTTCACCGAAATAGTGCAACAACAATTTGCGGCGGCATACGGACGATTCGGCGTAAGCGGCTGTTTCGAGCAGGAGCTGCTTACCGATTTCCTGTTCGGCAACAGGTTTTCCCTGCATGAATTTTTCCAGTTTCTGCAAATCCTTGTTTACATAGAAAGTGATGCACTGTCCTTCCCCGCCGTCGCGGCCCGCGCGTCCGGTTTCCTGATAATAGCCTTCGAGGCTTTTGGGTATATCGTAGTGTATGACAAAGCGTACATCGGGCTTGTCGATACCCATGCCGAATGCGATAGTCGCCACGATGACATCGACTTCTTCAAGCAGGAAAGCGTCCTGATTGCGTGTGCGGGTGGCAGAGTCCATACCGGCGTGGTAGGGCAGCGCGCTGATGCCGTTCACTTTCAGGGTTTCGGCCAGTTCTTCCACTTTTTTCCGGCTCAGACAATAAATAATTCCCGACTTGCCCGACTGGGATTTGATATATTTGATGATATCCTTGTCGATATTCTGCGTTTTTGGACGTACTTCGTAATAGAGGTTGGGTCGGTTGAACGACGATTTGAACACCGCCGCGTCCATCATGCAGAGATTTTTCTGTATATCGTGCTGCACTTTCGGCGTAGCCGTAGCCGTGAGCGCGATGACCGGACGCACGCCTATTTCATTGATAATGGGTCGTATGCGGCGGTATTCGGGACGGAAGTCGTGCCCCCACTCCGAGATGCAGTGGGCCTCATCGACGGCATAGAAAGAGATTTTCACCTGTTTCAGAAACTCGATATTTTCTTCTTTCGTCAGCGATTCCGGTGCGACATACAGCAATTTGGTGCGTCCCGACAAAATGTCTTCTTTCACCAAATCGATGGAGGCTTTATTCAACGACGAATTGATGAAATGAGCTACGCCGTCTTCTTCGCTGAAATTACGCATGGCGTCCACCTGATTTTTCATCAAGGCGATAAGCGGCGATATGACTACCGCCGTGCCTTCCGACAAAAGCGAAGGCAGCTGATAACAAAGAGATTTTCCTCCTCCCGTAGGCATCAATACGAATGTATCGTTCCCCGCAAGCAAGTTTTTGATGATTGCTTCCTGATTTCCTTTGAATGTATCGAATCCAAAGTGTTTTTTTAAGGCGGCGGTTAAATTGTTTTTGGTAGCCATAAAAGCAGTTTTTATAAACGGACTTTCTCCCAAAGACAAATATATAAAACAAAAATTGTATATAACAAATTTTTTACCGCTTTTTTTAATGCAGTGCGTGCATATTTGCCTTTTTCATCTTTTCTTCGGCGTATTGCTTCGTAATATGAAGTTCTTTGCAGTCGGTCGAAGGCATTTCAAACATGGCATCGATCATGACAGACTCGACAATGGAGCGCAAGCCGCGTGCGCCGAGTTTGAATTCTATCGCCGTGTCCACCATATATTCCAGCGACTCTTCCGAGAAAGTGAGTTTGATGCCATCGATTTCAAACATTTTGATGTATTGTTTGATGATAGAGTTTTTGGGCTCGGTAAGGATTTGGCGCAGGGCTTTCCGGTCTAACGGGTCGAGGTAGGTCAATATGGGCAGACGCCCGATGATTTCGGGTATCAGTCCAAAGGCTTTCAGGTCTTGCGGGGCGATATACTGCAACAGGTTGTTGCGGTCGATAATCTCGCGTTTCTTGTCGGTGCCGTAGCCCACCACCTGCGTGTTGAGGCGCATGGCTATTTTCTTTTCGATTCCGTCGAATGCTCCGCCGCAAATAAACAATATGTCTTTCGTATTGACAGGTATCATTTTCTGTTCGGGGTGCTTGCGGCCACCTTGCGGCGGAACGTTCACCACCGACCCTTCCAAGAGTTTGAGCAACCCTTGCTGCACGCCCTCGCCGCTTACATCGCGGGTTATCGACGGGTTGTCGCCTTTCCGCGCTATCTTGTCGATTTCGTCGATAAACACGATTCCGCGCTCGGCAGCTTCGACGTTGTAATCGGAAACCTGCAACAGCCGCGTCAAGATGCTTTCGATGTCTTCGCCCACATAGCCGGCTTCGGTGAGTACGGTGGCATCGACGATGGTGAAAGGCACTTTCAACAGTCGGGCAATGGTTTTCGCCAACAGGGTTTTTCCCGTACCGGTGGAGCCTACCATAATGATATTCGACTTCTCGATTTCGACTTCGTTGTCCGACTTGTCTTTTTGCATCAGCCGTTTGTAATGGTTGTACACGGCGACGGAGAGATAGCGTTTGGCGTCGTCCTGCCCGATAACATAGAGGTCGAGAAACTCTTTTATTTCTTTGGGCTTGGGCAGAACGTCGAGTACAAAGCGATTGTCGGGCTGCCGGTGTTTGATTTCGCGCACGGCTTCTGCGGCGCGTTCGGCACAATCGACGCATATCAAACCTGAATATCCGGCCAATAAAGGGTATCCTGTTTCTTGTTCGGTACGGTTGCAAAAGGAGCACCGTCCGCCTCTTCCTGTTTCTTTTGCCATTATTTGTGATTTGAACGGACGAGCACTTCGTCGATCATGCCGTATTCTTTGGCTTCTGCCGAAGTCATCCAATAGTCGCGGTCGGAGTCTTTTTCTATTTGTTCATACGATTTGCCCGAATGGTCGGCGATAATCGTATAGAGTTCTTTTTTGAGTTTCTGTATTTCCCGTGCGGTAATTTCGATATCGGACGCCTGTCCCTGCGCACCGCCCATCGGCTGGTGTATCATCACGCGGGAATGTTGCAGGGCAAAGCGTTTTCCCTTCGCTCCTGCCACGAGCAGCACGGCGCCCATGGAAGCTGCCATGCCCGTGCATATCGTGGAAACGTCGCTCGATACGTACTGCATCGTATCGTAGATGCCCAGACCGGCATACACGCTGCCGCCCGGGGTATTGAGGTAGATAGAAATGTCTTTTCCCGGGTCGGACGAGTCGAGATAGAGCAGCTGCGCCTGTATGACGTTGGCGGTGTATTCGTCGATTTGCGTTCCCAAGAATATGATGCGGTCCATCATCAAACGCGAAAAGACGTCCATCTGCGCCACATTCAGCTGGCGCTCCTCGATAATCGTCGGCGAAATATAATTGCTCGTTATATCTATATACTTGTCCAGTGCCATGGCGTTCATGCCCAAGTGGCGGGTTGCATATTTTTTGAAATCGTCTGCCATAATAGTTATATGGTTTTAGTGGTTAATTTTGTTCAAACAAAGATATACATAAAACATCAATCCTACAAATTTTCTTTCCGTCGGAAAGAGAATATTTCTTAAAAACGTAAAAAAATCTGTCCGAGAGACATCGGGCAGATTTTTTCATCGGAGATAAAACGGATTGTTATTTTTCTTCAAACAGTTTGTAGAACTTATCCATCGGGAGTTCTTTTTCCGTAAGGGTAACGTGTTCTTTGATGACAGCGAGTATCTTTTCTTCGGTAGCGCGTTCGGCTATGTTGGTTACGGTCTTTTTGTCTTTCAACATATCCGATGCGTATTTGTCGAGCACTTCGTCGGGAACGTTCATCATACCGTACTGGGCGAATTGCGAGCGCGTAACTTTCTTCGCCATCGCGAGCATATCGGCATCATCGACTTTCACGGCGAATTTTTTCACGATAGCCTCTTTTATCAGCTGCCATTTCAAGTCGGGCAGCATTTTGGGATATTCTTCCTCCACCGACTCTTTCGTCCGGTTTTCGCCACTTACGACCAACCAGCGTTTGAGCATTTCATCGGGCAATTCCAGTTCGCCGACTTTCTTATCCAACAGGGCACGGGCGTCGAGGCCGAATTTGTAATCGCTCTCGGGCTGCATCTGAGCGACAAGCATTTCGCGGGTCTTGGCGGTAAATTCTTCTTCGCTCTTTACGGTATCTTTGCCGAAAATGTTGTCGTAAAGCTCCTGCCCCATTTCAGCGGCTCTGAACGTGAGAATCGTCGTAACGGCCACCTCGAAATTCGACTTCATGTCGGCAGCTTTCTCCTTGTCGATATGGAGCATGGCAGCCAGTTCGGTATCATTGCCGCCGCAGGCAACAGCCGGATTGAAGATTACTTTTTCGCCGCTCTTCACGCCCACGAATTTGGCTTTCTCGGCGTCGTCTTTCAGGTAAGCGGGCGTCAGCAGCGACTCGACCGAAATGCCACCCTCTTTGGGCGCGTTGTTTTCGTCGAGTTCCACGAAGTTGCCTTTCACGATGTCTTTTTCGCCGGCAACTTCCACCGGTTCCTGCACGCCGTAGCGGTTGCAGAATGCCTCTTTCTGTTTGGCGACCATATCGTCGTCGATAGCTATGCGATAGTAGTTGAGCTTATCTTTCTTGGTGAGCGAAACGGTAATTTCGGGCGCAATGGCGACATCGAAGCAGAACGTGAAATTTTCCTGCGTATCGAAGTCGATTTTCTCCTGCGACTCCGAAGGAAGCGGCTCGCCCAATACATTGATGTTGTTTTCCTTTATATAATTGTACAACGCCTCGGAAACCACGTTGTTTATTTCGTCTGCCAAGATGGATTTGCCGACCATTTTTTTCAACATACCGAGCGGTACCATGCCTTTTCTGAATCCGGGTATCGTTGCCCTTTGGCGATAGCTGCGCAAGGCCTTCTCCACTTTTTCTTCATAGTCGGTTTTTGCGACCTCTATTTTCACGACCGCAGAAACATTGCTTTTGTTTTCTTGTGAAATGTTCATTCTTATGGATTATTACTATTATTACTCGCTTTATTGTCAATAACTTGCAATCTTTTGTAAAAGCGTCTGTGCCTCTTGTCGGCTTTTTGAGAGTGCAAAATTAAAGGTAATCTTTCGATATTTCAAGTATTTTTTCGGAAAAAATTGTTTTTCGACTTTGACTTTACGGCAAAGAAAGCGTATCTTCGTAACCGAAAATTCAGCATATCGCATGATCGATCAGGCAACCGTAGATAAAATACTCGACAGCGCCAACATCTTGGAGGTGGTGTCCGATTTCGTTACCCTCCGGAAACGGGGCGTGAACTACGTCGGACTATGCCCTTTCCACGACGAGAAGACGCCGTCGTTCAGCGTGTCGCCCTCGAAAGGCATCTGTAAATGTTTCAGCTGCGGCAAAGGCGGCAGCCCCGTGCATTTCATCATGGAGCACGAGCAGCTCTCCTATTACGAAGCGTTGAGGTATCTGGCGAAAAAATACAACATCGAGATTCAGGAACGGGAACTGACCGACGAAGAAAAACGGGCGCAGGGAAAACGGGAAAGTATGCTCATTATCAATTCGTTTGCACAGGAATATTTTTCAGAAACGCTGTTCAACAACCCCGACGGTCATGCCATAGGTCTCTCCTATTTTTATGAACGGGGGTTCCGCGACGACATTATCCGCAAATTCGGTCTGGGCTATTCGCTCGACCGACGCGACGCCCTTTACCAAGAAGCCGTGAAACGCGGATATAAAAAGGAGTATTTGCTCGACACCGGTCTGTGCATCGAAAGCAGCGACGGACGGGTAACCGACCGGTTTCGCGGCCGTGTGATATTTCCGGTGTACAGTCTTTCGGGAAAAATCGTCGCCTTCGGCGGTCGCATTTTGAAAAAAGACGACAAGATGGCGAAGTACGTCAATTCCCCCGAATCGGAGATATACCACAAAAGCAACGAGTTGTACGGCATCTATCATGCCAAACAAGCCATCGTGAAGCAGGACACCTGCTATCTGGTGGAGGGATATACCGACGTGCTGTCGATGCACCAGTCGGGCATCGAAAACGTGGTGGCATCGTCGGGCACTTCGCTCACGCCCGGACAGATACGGCTCATACACCGCTTCACCGATAACGTAACGATTCTCTACGACGGCGATGCCGCCGGCATCAAAGCCTCGCTGCGCGGTATCGACCTGCTGCTCAAAGAGGGCATACACATCAAAGTGGTGCTGCTCCCCGACGGCGACGACCCCGACTCGTTTTCCAAGAAACAGAGCGCGGCATCATTCACGCAATATATCAAAGAGCATGAGGTCGATTTCATTCGCTTCAAAACCAACCTGCTGCTCGAAGGCGCAGGCAAAGACCCGATAAAAAAAGCCTCCCTCATCAGCGATATCGTAAAGAGTATCGCCGCCATTCCCGACAACATCGAGCGCTCGGTATATACCAAAGAGTGCAGCCGCCTGATGGAAATAGACGAAAGCGTGCTGCTGCGCGAAATCAACAATATACGGTACGACGAGTTTCGGAACAAAAAAGAGGAGGAACTGCGGGCGCGTACCGCCACCGCTGCACAGCCGGCCGCAAACGAAACGGCAGCCGCTTCCGAACCGCAGACGGCGACGCTGCCGCAAACCGAAACGCCCCCTCCCGCCCCGATGCCGGCAACCCGCACCACCTACGCCAACGATATGGTGGAACGTACCTTGATACGCTACATCATACGATACGGCGAAAAAGAGCTGTTTCCCAAAGACGAACCGACCGGCGACGAGGCGGAAAAGCCCATGTGGAAAGTCGCCCCGTACATTTTTGAAGACCTGCGCAACGACGAAATAACGTTGTCGAACCCCTTGTACCAGCGCATCATCGAGGAGGCGGAAATGGTTTTCCGAGAAAATAAAAATCTTTCTCGCTATTTCATAGAGCACGTCAATCGCGAAATCAGCGAAACCGCCCTCAACTGCATCAGCGACAAATACGAATTGAGCAAGGTTCACACCAAATTCCAGCACGTAGCCAGCGAAGAAGAAAGGCTTACGGAACTTGTGCCGCGCGCCCTGTACGAGTTGAAAAGCAACATTATCAATCAGAACATCAAAGAAATACAATCGCGTATAAAAGCCGGCAAAAAAGATTCTGCGGAAACGCAACGGCTTATGAGTGAACTGACAGACTTGTACAAACTGAAAGCGGCGCTGGCAAAAGAGTTGGGCGAACGCACTGTCAATCCCGCATGATGTACCTGCACACGCATGATTTTTCTCTCCTTATATTAGGAATTTACGAAAAAAATTTCACGTATTGTTTTTTATTCGTACCTTTGAGGTTGATTTTCGCAGACAACCACGAAAATGATTTAACCTAATATACACAAAAACACATGGCAGCTGATAAAGAAAGACTGTTTGACCAATTTCCACCGGTCTCGACCGCAGAGTGGAAAGAGAAAGTGATTGCCGACCTGAAAGGCGCCGATTTCGACAAGAAACTCGTATGGCGCACCAACGAAGGGTTCAACGTGCAACCGATGTACCGTGCCGAAGATACCGCCGGACTGAAAACGACCGATTCTCTTCCGGGCGAATATCCGTTCGTGAGAGGTACGAAATGCAACAACGAATGGCTCGTGCGCCAAGACATCACCGTAGAAAATCCGCAAGAAGCCAACGCCAAAGCGCGCGACCTGCTGACCAAAGGGGTTACGTCGCTGGGATTCCGCATAAAAGAGGAACATATCACCGACGCGGGTTTTGCCGCCCTGTTGCAGGGCATCGATGCCGAAAAGGTGGAATTGAACTTCATTTCGTGCGTGAAAAACTCCGTCAAAATCGCACAGATGCTGACGGCTTATTTCACCAAAAATAAAGTCGATGTACAGAAAGCCAAAGGCTCTATCAACTTCGACCCGTTCAAGAGATTGCTGAATCACGGACAGGATTTCGCCGGCTATGCCGATATGGCAGCCCAAGTCGTCGAAGCCGCCAAAGGCTTGCCCCTGTACCGGGTATTGGGCGTCGATTCGATACTGCTCAACAATGCCGGTTCCTACATTACGCAGGAATTGGGATTCGCCCTCGCATGGGGAAACGAATGGCTGGCTGCCCTCACGGAAAAAGGGTTGTCGGTCGATGAAGTTGCCAAGCGCATCAAATTCAACTTCGGCATCTCGTCGAATTATTTTATGGAGATAGCCAAATTCCGTGCCGCCCGTATGTTGTGGGCGCAAATCGTTTCGGCTTACAAACCCGCTTGCGAATGCGCCGCAAAAATCGCCATGCACGCAGAAACGTCGCAATTCAATCTGACGATATTCGATGCGCACGTCAATCTGCTGCGCACCCAGACCGAAACGATGTCGGCAGCTTTGGCAGGCGTCGATTCCATCACGGTTACGCCATTCGACACGACCTATAAACAGCCCGACGATTTCTCGGAACGCATCGCCCGCAACCAGCAACTGCTGCTGCGCGAAGAATCGCATTTCAACAAAATCGTCGATCCCGCCGGAGGCTCCTATTACATCGAAACGCTTACCGTCTCGATTGCCGAAGAGGCATGGAAACTTTTCATGCAAGTCGAGGAGATGGGCGGTTTCCACGCCGCACTGAAAGCCGGCTTCGTACAGAACACCGTCAATGCGGCTTCCGAAGCGCGCCACACGGCTGTCGATCGCCGCAAAGAGGTGCTGCTGGGAACGAACCAATACCCGAACGTTCACGAAACGGCAAACGAAAAAATAGAAGCCGCTGCGCACACCTGCTGCTGCGGTGCCGACGAAAAGGCTGCCGGCGAGATACCGACGCTCCGCTACGTGAGAGCGGCGAGCGATTTCGAGGCGTTGCGGCTGGCTACCGAACGGTCGGGCAAGCGCCCCAAAGTGTTCATGCTGACCATCGGCAACCTTGCCATGCGGCTGGCTCGCTCGCAATTCTCGGGCAACTTCTTCGGTTGTGCCGGATATGAAATCATCGACAATTTGGGATTCGACACCGTACAAGCCGGTATCGAAGCAGCCTTGAAAGCAAAAGCCGAAATCGTCGTTCTCTGTTCGAGCGACGAAGAATATGCAACGCTCGCGCCCGAAGCCCACAAACTGCTGGGTGACAAAGCCATTCTCGTGGTGGCAGGCGCACCGGAGTGCATGGAAGAGCTGAAAGCTCAGGGCATCACCCGCTACATCAACGTGCGCAGCAATGTGCTCGACACGCTCAAAGAGTTCAACACCTTATTATTGTAGAATCCCATCGAAAAGCATTTAACTATGAGACCCGATTTCAGAAATATAAATATCCGCGTCGATGCGTTTGCACAGAGCGGAAAAAACGTATTGAAAAACAATGATGCCGACTGGCTGACACCGGAGCTTATACCGGTAAAAGCCATCTACACGAAAAGCGACCTCGAAGGCATGGAGCACCTCGAATACGCAGCCGGTATTCCGCCCTACCTACGGGGTCCGTACAGCGGTATGTACGCCATGCGTCCGTGGACGATTCGCCAGTATGCAGGATTCTCTACCGCCGAAGAATCCAACGCTTTCTACCGTCGCAATCTCGCGTCGGGACAGAAAGGTCTTTCGGTGGCATTCGACCTCCCGACCCACCGCGGCTACGATGCCAACCATGAACGTGTCGTAGGCGACGTGGGCAAAGCCGGCGTGTCGATTTGCAGCCTCGAAGATATGAAAGTGCTGTTCGACGGCATACCCTTGAACAAGATGTCGGTATCCATGACCATGAACGGCGCCGTGCTGCCCATCATGGCGTTTTACATCAATGCCGGACTGGAACAGGGTGCGAAGCTCGAAGAAATGGCGGGTACGATACAGAACGACATTCTCAAAGAGTTTATGGTGCGCAACACCTACATCTATCCACCCGAGTTTTCCATGCGTATCATCGCCGACATATTCGAGTTTACCTCGCAATATATGCCCAAATTCAACTCCATATCCATTTCGGGCTACCACATGCAGGAAGCGGGTGCGACAGCCGATATTGAACTGGCATACACCCTTGCCGACGGTCTCGAATACCTGCGCGCCGGTATCAACGCGGGCATGGACATCGATACCTTCGCTCCGCGCCTCTCGTTTTTCTGGGGTATCGGCATGAATTATTTTATGGAGATAGCCAAGATGCGTGCCGCCCGTATGCTGTGGGCGAAAATCGTCAAACAGTTCAATCCCAAGAATCCCAAATCGATGGCGCTGCGTACGCACTGCCAGACATCGGGCTGGTCGCTTACGGAGCAAGACCCGTTCAACAACGTGGGTCGTACCTGCATCGAAGCTATGGGCGCCGCACAAGGGCACACGCAGTCGCTTCACACCAACGCCCTCGACGAGGCAATCGCCCTGCCGACCGACTTCTCGGCGCGCATCGCCCGCAACACGCAGATATACATACAGGAAGAAACGTATGTTACCAAAGAAATCGACCCGTGGGCAGGCTCCTACTACGTAGAAACGCTCACCAACGAGCTGGCGCACCGTGCGTGGGAACATATACAGGAGATTGAAAAACTCGGCGGTATGGCAAAAGCCATCGAAACGGGAATACCCAAACTCCGCATCGAAGAGGCTGCTGCCCGCACGCAAGCCCGCATCGACTCGGGCGCACAGACCATCGTGGGCATCAACAAATACCGTTTGGAGAAAGAGGCGCCCATCGACATTCTCGAAGTCGATAACACCTCCGTGCGCAAACAGCAGATAGCCCGTCTGGAAGACCTGAAAGCGCATCGCGACGAGAAAGCCGTGAAAGCGGCGCTCGATGCCATCACCGAATGTGTGAAGACGAAAAAAGGCAATCTGCTCGACCTTGCCGTAAAGGCAGCGAAAGTAAGAGCCACATTGGGAGAAATATCCGACGCCTGCGAAGTTGTCGTAGGACGTTATAAAGCAATCATCAGAACTATTTCCGGCGTGTATTCATCTGAAACAAAGAACGACCCTGATTTTATCAAGGCGAAAGAAATCATCGAGCAATTTGCGAAAAAAGAGGGACGCCAACCGCGTATCATGGTAGCCAAAATGGGTCAGGACGGACACGACCGCGGCGCAAAAGTCGTGGCAACGGGTTATGCCGACTGCGGCTTCGACGTGGATATGGGTCCCCTGTTCCAAACTCCGGCGGAAGCCGTGCGCCAAGCTGTCGAAAACGACGTGCACGTATTGGGCATATCGTCGCTGGCAGCCGGACACAAAACGCTCATTCCGCAAGTGTTTGCCGAATTGAAAAAGTTAGGCCGCGAAGACATCATCGTCATCGCGGGCGGCGTGATACCGGCACAAGATTACGACGCGCTCTACAAAATGGGCGTGGCAGCCATCTTCGGTCCCGGTACGCCGGTAGCCCGTTCGGCTTACGAAATCGTGCGTATTTTGATGGATGTACGCGGCTGGTTATAAAAACCGGAAGCCTTTTACGAGCGAGGCGGGCATACTTACCCGCCTCGCTTTTTTTCGCCACCTCTCCCGCCCCTGCCAAGTACAAAAAAGCCGCCCGAAAAAAACGGGCGGCTTTTGCTTTTATCGAAATGGGTATCAGTGTACGTCGGCAGGCTTTGTACAATCGTCTATTCCGTAAATGTGGTTTCAGATTTTTTATTACGGAAAACCCACATATCCGCCAGAAAGAAATTCAACAATCCCGAAATCAACAAAGCGACAAGATTGCAATATACCACATTCCAGCCAAATATGCGCTCAAATATCAATAAAAATATCATCTTGACCAAAAAACCGGTAATCGAAGAAAGATTAAAAAGAGAAAACCGATACAAAAAATTATGAAAAGATTTATTTTTTATCCGTGGCCCCCATATCCAAAAATAAGAAAACAAGAAGTTGCTCATTACAGCGAACTCGAACCCCACGACAGGAGAAAATATGTAAACCCAAAAATAACTTTCAAATAAATATTCCGAACAAATCCATAATATAAAAGTTTCGACACCTGTACCGAACACTCTTGTCAGTACAAATTCCGAATACTCTATCAATGTTTTGAAACGTTTAGACATTCTATTTCCGGAATAAAACTATTTGAGCGGATCACTTTTTGAAAATATTTTTCTGTCCTTGACAAATTGACAAAACCACATGATAAAAAGACATGCCGCAATGATTATTCCAGATATATCGCATATTCCAAATGTCTGATTTTTCAAATGGAAATTCAAATTCTGCCAATGGGTATAAATAAAAATCGTATTGATAATAATTATCAACAAGCGAAATTCCGTAGGGCCGAACTTTCCGTAAGTCAAACGGAATTCATTTTTTACAATGGTACAAATATATGTGTAAATAGACAATACCAAATAACCTGTCAATACCAATAATGCGACATCAAAGCGGAACATCGGCGAAAGACCTGCTCCCACGCACATGATTGTAACGGTTATGGAATCGAGGGAGTGATCTATAAAAAATCCATACTGGGGTCTCGAAGCCTTTCTCACTCTCGCCACTGTTCCGTCCAAGCTGTCGCCATACCAATTAACAACCAATCCAAACGATGACAGCCATAAAAATTCTATATGTATATTGGATAATATAAAACCGACGGCACATAAAACAGCGCCCAATAGACCTACATAGGTTAGAAAATCCGATGTTACCCATTTGGGCTGCCTATTTGCAAGCCAAACAAGAAGTTTTTTCTCAACATTGTTGAGTAGCGAAGTTTGAATTCTAACAGATGATTCTTTTCCCATATCTCCAAAAATAATCGGCTGCCGACTGCAAAGATAATATATATTTAGAAAAAGATAAAAAGATTCTTTCTCTAAATAAAAAAGATACAGAATTTAGATTAATAAATGCGACAAAACGAAAAAAAGCAGAACTTAATCTAACAATCTCTTTTCTATAATCGCCCGACAAAAAGCGACATCTTCGGAATAGGTCAATTTGAAATTTCCGATTTCTCCGCTTGCCATATATATGTTTTTCCCTTGTTCAGCCATCATCGTATAAAGCGACTGAGGTATGTAACCGTCGGCCTTTGCCTGCCGACAGGCATCTGCAATATCGCCCAATTTGAAAGTATGCGGTGTCTGAATGCTGTATAAATTTTCTCTCGATTGATATTTTTGAGAAAAATGCCCGTCGCTGCTGTAAGCGAATGCCTCCTCGCTACGCAAAGCGGTTACAGCATTTCCCCAACGACGGCAGGTTTCTATGTTTCCGGTAATAATCTGCTGCGAAACAAACGGACGTACGGCATCGTGAACGAGCACAATCGTATCTCTGTTACAACCAATTGCCAACAATCCCTCTATTCCATGGCATAACGATTCAAAACTGTTTTCACCGCCTTCAAGGCAGGTTTTCAATTTTGTTATACGACACTGTGCAGCCGTTTCTTTCACATAATCTATCCACTCCGGCCGACAAACGACGGCAAGAATTTCTATATCCGTATGCTGCTCGAAAGCCTCCATCGTATAGGCAATAACCGGTTTCCCCCCGATTTCGAGAAATTGCTTCGGGCGCTCTTTCGACATTCGGATTCCCATACCTCCTGCCAAAATAAGAGCTGCTATCTGTATGGAATCCTGTTTCATAAAATAGTACTTTTCTGTTCCAAATCTTTTTTTATCATTCGGCACAAACGTTCATGCGCATACCTCATATATAAAAAAAGAATATTCATAACTGTAAGTTCAAATACCAAATAGAGCCATGGAACGCCGCACAGCAACACGATGCAAAGGAATATAAATCTCGTATCGAATGTAATGATATTGGCTATACGTATCAACGGACGATCGGCAGAGCGAAATTTTTTTACCTGACTTTCGGGCAAAATGCCTCCGAAACCGTTATGCAGCAGAAAAGAGCGCAATTGCTGAAATGAGGGGGTAAGTTTTTCCTGCTCATATACATAGTTACCGTAAAAATACAAATATATTTTCTGAAACCAGTCGGTCTTCCATGATAATGCACGCATCTTCGCCCGCACGTCCGAAAATGTATCGAGTTCGCTGCACGCCGTTCCCTTGTAAAAAAGGAGGTGTATGTTGCGATAATAGTCTGCCAACAAACATTGTTTGCCATGCGATAATCCGGCAATTAGCGCCAAAAGCCAAATCCAAATACCCCACTCTTCGCGATAACGCAAAGAAAGAGATAGATATATTATGAAAAACCATACATCTCCGGCAAAGCCATCGAGTATGCGCCCCAGCAGCGTTTTCTGCCCCGTCATACGAGCCAGTTGTCCGTCGGCGCAATCGTACCAGTTAGCCCATATCAGCAAAAATATACCTATGAGATTAAGACGCCAATCATCGTAATAAAAGAATACTCCCGCCACACTGCCCAATACTATCGATACGATAGTTACGACATTGGGGTGTACGTGCAATTTTTTGAAAAAAAGTGCCCACAAATAACCAAAAGAGCGCGTGAAATATATCTCAAAACGACTTTCCGTTTCATCGGATTTCAACGTAGAGCGAATTTTATCCTCTAATGATTTCAGCGACATTTTTCCAAACATAAAGTTTCACTTCATGCAGCGAAAGCACATGACCGGTAAAAGCATCTCTTGAGCGCAATCGCGCGAAATTTATTTGTCTTCTTCGACACCGGCAAGTTCGGGGTCTATCATGATGCGACCGCAGTATTCGCACACGATGATTTTCTTGCGCAGTTTGATGTCGAGCTGTCTTTGAGGCGGAATTTTGTTGAAGCAGCCGCCGCAGGCATCGCGCTGTATATACACGACTGCCAGACCGTTGCGGGCGTTTTTACGAATGCGCTTGAATGCAGTGAGCAGACGCTCGTCGATTTGCTGCTCCAACTTTTTCGCTTTCTCCCGCAGCTTTTCTTCGTCCTGTCGAGTTTCCGATACGATTTCGTCGAGTTCTTCTTTCTTTTCCTGCAAGACGGCACGACGCTCGGCAAGAGCCGTTTTACTCGTTTCCACTTCATTTTTCTTAGCCGTTTCCTGCTCGGTGAACTCTTTAATGCGTTTTTCGCAAAGCGTTATCGAAAGATTCTGAAATTCAATTTCTTTCGACAGAAAATCGTATTCGCGATTGTTCCGCACATTGTCTTGCTGCGCCGTATATTTTTCGACCAGCGTCTGCGAATTTCTTATTTCCTCTTTCTTCTTGGCCGTTTCTGCCTGCAACGAGGCTATCTCGTTTTGGTAGTTTTGGATTCGGGTTTCGAGACCGGCTATTTCGTCTTCGAGGTCTTGCACTTCGAGAGGCAGTTCACCCCGCAGCGTTTTGATGCGGTCTATTTCCGAAAGCACCGTTTGCAGCTCGTAGAGCGTTTTCAACCGTTCTTCGACGGTGTATTCTTTTTCTGCTTTTGTTTTGTCAGTAGCCATGCTTACAAATAATTTATCGGATTCGTTTCTACCTTGGTATAATGGCAGGCAAAGGTAGGAAATTTTTTTGTTATTATTTCGCAAAAAATATCTTTTGTGTACTGTTCGCTCTCATAATGCCCTATATCGGCGAGCAAAAGGGAGTCTTCGCAGCCGAAAAATTCATGGTATTTTATTTCGCCCGTAACGAACGCATCGACACCTGCGGCAACGGCAGCGGGTATGAGGAACGAGCCGGCTCCGCCGCACACGGCTACGCGACGGATTTTCCGTCCCGTGAGAGCGGTGTGGCGCACGCAACCGCTTTTGAAAACGGACTTCACCCGTCCGAGAAAATCGATTTCTTCCATCGGACAGAGCAATTCGCCTACGACGCCGCTGCCCGCCTGCGGCCAAAGGTTTTCGAGCGGTATCAGGTCGAAAGCGGGTTCTTCGTAAGGGTGTGCCTGCAACAGTGCCTGCACGGCACGGGCGCGAAGGTGCTGCGGCACGATGACGCTTATGCACATTTCCCGTTCGCAATGCAGCTTGCCTATTTCGCCGCAATAGGGCGTGGCGTTTTCGCCGGCGCGGAATGTGCCGAATCCGTCGAGGTTGTAGCTGCAACGGTCGTACTCGCCTATCGTCCCCGCCCCTGCGGCAAAGAGGGCTTCGCGCACACTGTCGGCAGCAGAGGCCGGCACGTATGTAACGAGCTTCAACAGGCGGTGAGACATCGGCGCGAGTACGGAGACATCGAGCAAGCCGAGCATCTCCGCCATTTTGAAATTGACACCGTTCGCAACATTGTCCATATTGGTGTGCGCCGCATAAATGGCGACATCGTTTTTCACGGCTTTTATCAGCGTGCGTTCGATGCAGCTGCTGCCGGTCAATGATTTCAGCGGTTTGAATATCAACGGGTGATGGGCTACGATAAGGTTGGCGCCTAACGACACGGCTTCATCGACGACCTCTTCGGTTACGTCGATGCACACCACGACGCCCCGCACCTCGTCGTCGCGATTGCCCGCCAACAGACCCGCATTGTCGTAGCTCTCTTGGAGCGAGAGCGGCGCAACGGCTTCGATGGCTTGCAGTATGTCGGATATTTTCGGCACGAAAGAGACGGGTTATTTATGTTCTTTGAGGTCGATTTTCAAATTCAATTCTTCGAGCTGCGAATCGTCGATGACCGAAGGCGCCCCGCTCATGGTGTCGCGACCAGAGTTGTTTTTCGGGAAAGCGATGCAGTCGCGTATCGAATCGAGTCCGGCAAAGAGGGAAACGAAGCGGTCGAATCCGAATGCCAAGCCTCCGTGAGGAGGTGCGCCGTATTTGAAGGCGTCGAGCAGAAAACCGAACTGGTAGTAGGCTTTCTCTTCGGTGAATCCGAGTAGCTTGAACATCTGATTTTGCAGCGCGCGGTCGTGGATACGTATGGAGCCTCCGCCCAACTCGATACCGTTCACCACCATATCGTAAGCATTGGCACGCACCCGACCCGGGTCGCTTTCGAGGTATTGTATGTCTTCGGGCTTCGGCGAGGTAAAGGGGTGGTGCATCGCATAGAAACGCTGCGTTTCTTCGTCCCATTCGAGCAGGGGGAAATCGACCACCCACAAGGGAGCGAATTTGTTGCGGTCGCGCAATCCGAGCCGTTCGCCCATCTCCAACCGCAACTCGCACAAGGCTTTTTGCGTCTTCACCGTATCGCCGGCAAGAATGAGCATCAGGTCGCCGCGTTTGGCGCCGAAACGTTCTGCCCACGCCTGTAAATCGTCCGGGGGATAGAATTTATCGACCGACGATTTCAGCACGCCGTCTTCGCCGTAACGTACATATACCAGTCCTTTGGCGCCGACCTGCGGACGTTTCACGAGTTCGGTCAGTTCGTCCAGCTGCTTGCGCGTATAGGACGCGCAGCCTTCGGCGCAAATGCCGCCCACGTATTCGGCGCTGTCGAAGACGCCGAAATTGTGCCCTTCGGTCAGGTCTTTCAATTCGACGAAACGCATTCCGAAACGCAGGTCGGGTTTGTCGCTGCCGTAGTATTTCATGGCATCGCAGTAAGGCATACGCAGGAACGGTTCGGTGAAGTCGATGTTTTTGATGTATTTGAAAAGATGTTTCGCCATGCCCTCGAAGATGTTGAGCACGTCTTCCTGCTCGACAAACGACATTTCACAGTCGATTTGCGTAAATTCGGGCTGGCGGTCGGCACGCAGGTCTTCGTCGCGGAAACATTTTACAATCTGAAAATAACGGTCGAATCCCGCCACCATCAAAAGCTGCTTAAACGTCTGCGGCGATTGCGGCAGGGCGTAAAACTCGCCCGGATTCATGCGCGAAGGCACGACGAAATCGCGTGCGCCTTCGGGCGTGGATTTAATGAGCACGGGCGTTTCCACCTCCAAAAAGTTTTGGGCATCGAGATAGCGGCGCACCTCGAATGCCATCTTGTGGCGCAGCTCCAAATTTTTGCGCACGCAACTGCGGCGCAGGTCGAGGTAGCGGAACTGCATACGCAGGTCGTCGCCGCCGTCGCTTTCGTCTTCTATGGTGAAAGGCGGCGTGGCGGAAGCGTTGAGCAGATTCAGTTCCGATGCGACGATTTCGATTTCGCCGGTAGGAAGATTCGGATTTTTGCTCGACCGCTCGCACACGGTACCCGTTACCTGTATCACGTATTCGCGACCCAATTTATTGGCGGCATCGCACAAAGCCGCGTTTACTTCCTGATTGAATGTCAATTGAGTGATGCCGTAACGGTCTCTCAAATCGACAAAGGTCATACCGCCCATTTTCCGCACGCGCTGCACCCAGCCCGCCAACGTTACCGTCGTGCCGGCATCGCACAGGCGCAATTCGCCGCAAGTTTTTGTTCTGAACATCTTTTGTCTTTTTCAAAATCTTTCCGTTTCCGAAAGCGCCCCGCAGGGATTTCGGAATAATCGTGCAAAAGTAATGCAATTTGTCTGAAAAAGCAACCAAAAAACGCAAATAAAAACGAGCGGTCGAAATATCTTGCGACATCGGGGCAGCGGGTGAAACGACGAGTGCCCGACACGTCGGCGTGTCGGGCACTCTCCTATTTGCAAGAAGTTTCTATCAAAACAGTTTTTCGGGATATTCGCCGGCATCGACAAGGGCGCGTATCTTGGCTACGACCGACGGACGGTCTTCGGCATAGGTTACGCCGAACCAATGCGAGGTGGTGTCGAGTACTTTTACCGTGGCGATTCCGTTCGTTATCAAATGATTGACGAGCAACGGTATGAAATATTCGGCTTTGATGTTGCCGGCATTCTCGCGCAGGAAATCGATGAAATAGTCTTCGGAGTATTTGAAGTAGTCGGGCGTGAATCCCCACATATTCATCGACACGGGCGTGTTTTCATCGACGGCCACCCACGTTTCCCCGTCTTTATACATCACCTGTCCGTCGCGACGTTCTATCTGGGTGCGCTCCACGACGGTGGTCAATTCGCCCCGCGCATTGGTTTCGCAGATGCCGCGCGACACCGAGCCGCTCTCCGAAAGGGTATTCCCCACACGATAGCCCACCATGCAATAATCGTTTTTCTTGCCGTCGAGTCCGCTCAAATAACGGGCGATGACGGCAAAACTGTCGCGACCGTAGAAATCATCGGCATTGATAATGGCGAAAGGTTCTTTTATCACGTCCTTGCCCATCAGCACGGCGTGGTTGGTGCCCCACGGTTTCACACGGCCTTCGGGCACGGAAAATCCGGCAGGCAGGTAATCGAGTTCCTGAAACACCAATTCGACGGGTATCACCCCTTCGTATTTTTTCAATATCTTTTCCTGAAAATCTTTTTCAAACATGTGGCGTATGACAAAGACCACTTTGCCGAATCCGCCGCGAATGGCATCGTATATGGAATAATCCATGATGGTTTCGCCGCTCGGGCCCAGACCGTCGAGCTGCTTCAATCCGCCGTAACGGCTGCCCATACCGGCAGCCAATACAAAAAGTGTAGGTTTCATGCGATAATCGTTTTTAATGTTTTTTTCATACGGCAAAGATAACGATTTCTCGCGACCGGCAAGCTCCACACGGGTATATTTTTGTGCAAAACCGATAAACATCGGTACAACAAGCATATAACATTTCGTAACGAAAAAAGAGCGTGCGGAAAACAATAATTCAAAAAAAATCGCGTAAACATTTGCATTATAAAAACAGATGCCCTATATTTGTCGCATCAAAACGAAATTGTATCACTAAAAAAACGAATTGCCTATCGAAAGAAAACTACTCTGAACCAACATTTTACAAAAGATGAATTATTTAATGAAACTGTCCGACGAAGAGTTGGTAGTTCTGTATTCAGAGGGTAATAATGAAGCATTCGATATTTTGCTCACGCGATACAAAGACCGTATTTACTCCTATATTTATTATACCGTAAAGGATAGCGACCTGACGGAAGACATCTTCCAAGAGACGTTCGTGAAAGTAATCATGACCATCAAACAGGGGCGTTATGTAGAAACGGGTAAATTTTCGTCGTGGGTAACCCGCATCGCCCACAATCTGATTATCGACCACTTCCGTCAGGAACGGAACGAAAACCTGATATCGAACGACGAAGACGAAGAAAACGACCTGTTCAACCGCAAAGAACTGAGCGAAGGCACCATCGAAGACGCACTGGTTACGCGCCAAATCCACTCGGACATTCGGCGTCTGGTGGCAGCCCTGCCCGAGAACCAGCGCGAAGTACTCATCATGCGCTATTACAAAAACATGAGTTTCAAAGAGATTGCCGACGCCACGAAAGTGAGCATCAATACGGCATTGGGACGCATGCGCTACGCGCTGCTGAATATCCGCAAAATGGCGGAAGACCACCAAATACAACTCTCTTTCTGAAAGTATAAACACACCGCCGGCTATCGCGCCGGAAAACACGACAAAGCGTCCTGCTGTTTCAGCGGGACGTTTTTTCTTCTCGGAACAACTGCACGGCAGCCGGTTCGCAGGGCAGCCATACCGCCATATCGCCTTCGCCCCGATGCGCCCACGCATAGTAGGGAATCAACGTAAGCGGAACGTCTGAAACTTGCAGCTTTCCCTGTTCGTCGAAAGCGAGCTGCTGCGCTGCATCGGTGGAGAGCTGTACGATGCCATGCAGCTTGTCGGGGCAGAATTGTTCGGTGAATGCCGCACGGTTATTCAAAAGTACGTGCGGTATTTTGGCTTCGTTGTCGCACCACTCGGCACAATAAACAATCGGCCCGCGCTCCACTGCCGTGCGCCCTCTGTCGGCGGACACTTCACGACGGGCGGTTACCAGCCGCGGCGACATATCGAATTTGAGCGTTACCGAATCGCCTTTTTCCCAAGCACGTTCAATACACAAATAGCCTTTTTGCAAAACGCCCGACACCGGTTCGCCATCGACCTCGACGGTATAGCCCGATGTCCGAGCATCGGCATAACGATACAATTCGCTCGGGAGCACCCTGTTTTGCGCCCATTCGGGTATACGCAGCTTCAAGACGAAGTGCTGTTTCCGGCGCGGATTCACGACAACGGAAACATCTCCGTTCCATACATAATTTCCGCGCTGCTCTATCTTTACGGATTTTCCGCCGACAGACACATCGGCCTTATTTGCCATATAGAGATTGACATACACGGTATCACCGCACACGGCATATACGTATCCGGGCAGCGAGGGGATAAAGCGGCATACATTGGAAGGACAGCAGGCACAACCGAACCACGGCTCCCGCTTATAACCGCCGTTCGATGCCAGCGGATTGGGATAAAAAAAGCGGGTTCCGTCGAGCGATATACCGGCTATCAGCGCATTGTAGAGCGTGCGCTCCAACACGTCGAAATACTTGGCATCGCCGTGCAGGAGGAACATGCGGTAATTCATAAATACGAAACCTATCGAGGCACACGTCTCGCAATAGGCGGAGAAATTCGGAAGTTCATAATTCCGACCGAAAGCCTCGCCGTGCGATGTGGCACCGATGCCGCCGGTAATGTAGAGCTTCCGCGATACGATATTCTCCCAAATGCGGTCGATAGCGTGTATATAGGCAGTATCGCCGGTAAGGGCTGCCACATCTGCCATTCCGGAATACATATATACGGCACGCACGGCATGTCCTACGGCTTCGGCCTGCTCGACGACGGGCTTGTGCGCCTGACTGTATTCGCCGCCGTGTGAAGTGCGCCCGCGCCGGTCAAGAAAAAATTTTGCCTGTTTCAAATATTTTTCATCACCGGTCGTCAAATAAAGTTTGGCAAGAGCCATTTCCGCAATCTGATGTCCGGGTACGGCAAGTATCTGCCCCTCCTTATCCCCTATTTCCCGACACACGCAATCGGCATATCGTATGGCTATATCGAGAAATTTACGGCTTCCTGTAGCCTGATAATGAGCTATGGCACCCTCTACCATGTGTCCCAAGTTGTAAAGTTCATGGCTGCCGTCTTCCACCGCCGACCAGCGTCGTGCGCCGGCCCACGAATGCGGGTGCGTCGGATTCATGGTGCGTGCCGTATAGAGATAGCCGTCGGGCTCCTGAGCCCGCTCCACCAACGTGAGCACGCTATCGATATAGGCAACGAGTTTTTTATCGGGATAGGTTTGAAGCGAATAGCTGGCTCCTTCGATGATTTTGTAAACGTCGGTATCGTCGAACGGGAATCCGCCGATTTCGTATGCAGTATCGGGGCGGGTGGCTTTCACAAAATTGTCGTAACGGCCGTTTTCCTCGCATTTGGCGAAAGCGAGCGGTATCGTCGCCGTGCGGTTCGCCGAAAGACGGTCGCCCCAAAAACTGTCGGAGACTTTCACCGCTGTAAAAGGTACAGGCGTAATCGGATAACCGTTGTGTATCTGCCGTTGTGCCGCCGCATCGAGTGCCAGCAGCAGGATTGCCAAAAGAGTATAACGTTTCATGGTAAAAAATTTCAATTTCTGCGTAAAAATAGTTTTTTCGCCCCGCAACACAAACTTTTTCGAAAAAAACATCGACTATCCTTTTATGTAATTTCATAAATTATTTATTTACAACAAATTACCAAAGGCGAATTATCGTCTTCGGGAAAAAAGAAAAATATCTGTATAAAATGTATAATAATTTACCGGTATTCGCGTTTCTATAATATAACACGAAAAAACAAATGCCTATGGAAAAAAACATTACTCCTTTTCTACCCGATTCCGAAAAAAAATCGACCCTCTCCGGTCCGCGCAAAAGCACGTTGATGCTCCTGCGTCAAATCGCCCGAACATACGGCATCGACGCCGCTTCAAAAAATGCCAAATGGGTTTTGAATTGATTTTCGCGAAAAATCTTCTTTAATTCATACGTATCGTTTATCTTTGTAGAAAAATACAAAGATTCCTCGTTATGACCCCGCTTATCGCCCCTTCGCTGCTGTCGGCAAACTTCGCCGACCTGCAATCGGAAATAGCCATGATAAACCGCAGTGAGGCTGACTGGCTGCACCTCGACATCATGGACGGTGTTTTCGTGCCGAATATCTCGTTCGGATTTCCGGTCATCAAATCGCTGGCGCCGCTCTGCACGAAACCGATGGACGCACACCTGATGGTGTGCCGGCCCGAAAAATTCATCGACCGCCTGCAAGCGCTCGGCATCTACATGATGAATGTACATTACGAAGCGTGCCCGCACCTGCACCGCACACTGGCACAAATAAAGGAAGCGGGCATGAAAGCCGGCATTACCCTGAATCCGCACACGCCCGTATCGCTGCTCGAAGATGTTGTGAACGACGCCGATATGGTACTTATCATGTCGGTAAATCCGGGCTTCGGCGGACAGAAATTCATTCCGCATTCGCTCGAAAAAGTCGCCCGCCTCAAAGAGCTGATATTGAAGAAAAATTCTCATGCCCTTATCGAAATAGACGGCGGCATCAACGAAGAGACCGGCAAAGCCGCCATAGAGGCAGGGGCAGATATTTTGGTGGTAGGACACAGCGTTTTCACCTCGCCGAATCCCGAAGAAACACTCTCCCGACTGAAACAGTTATAATCCGGCAGCCGCCTCGACGGGACTGCTACAAATCATGGAAAGAGCCGGACTACTCGATAAAGCGCCGTTCATGCGCGTTGCCGTACCTTTTGCAACGGGCGTGGCGGCAGAAGAAATTTTCTCCGGATTTTTTCTGTTGCCGGCTTTTATCGTCGGCATCTTTTTTCTTGCTTTCCATTTTTATACGCTGCGGCGCATCGAGCTGCGTTACCGCTACCGGCATCTGTTTGCCGTAGCGGCGGGAGCGCTGCTGTTTGCCGCCGGTTGCGCCGTGCTGCGGACAAGCGGCACACCGGAGCCGGCACCTGAACAACTGCGCCGCTATGCGTATGTTATCGCCCGTGTCGATGAAGTCGATGATACGGCAGCGAAAAGCATCGGCATAAAATCGACCGTCACGGCTTTCGTCGATGAAAATCATCGTCAAACGACCGCAGCCCTGCCCGTCGTGCTGCGGCTCGAACGCGACAGTTCGGCTGCGTTGCCGGCACGGAACGACCTGCTTCTTTTCCGGCAACACCTCGCCCCCATCGCCAACAAGAAAAATCCGGAGGCTTTCGACTACGCATCGATGATGCGACACAAAGGCTTCACCTATACCCAATACCTGCCGGCAAAACAGTGGAAAATTGTCGGGCAAACAAGGGAAACGAATGTGAAAACGTATGCCCTGCACCTGCGCGACAAGTGCCTGCAACGTATCGACAGCGGCAGCTTTTCGCCGGAAACGCGCTCCATTCTGAAAGCCCTGCTGCTCGGCTGCACCGACAACCTGAGCGCGGAACAGCGGGCGGCATTTTCTACGGCAGGACTGTCGCACGTACTGGCGGTAAGCGGTCTGCACACGGGTGTCATCTGGGCGATTTTTGGACTTCTGTTCGCCCCGTTGGCATGGCTGCGCATGAAGCGGGTGCGGGCGGCGCTCATCCTGTTGTTTCTATGGGGATATGCTTTCCTTACGGGCTTGTCGCCCTCGACGGTGCGAGCCTGCGTCATGGCGACAATCATTCTTGCCGGTAACATTGCCGGTCGGAAGGCGATGCCCATGAACAGCCTGTTCGTCGCATTTTTCGTTATGTTGCTGTACAATCCGCACTACCTGTTCCAAGCGGCATTCCAACTCAGCTTTTTATCGGTGTTCACGATACTCCTCGTCTATCCGCCCCTCTATTCCTGTCTGTCGCCCAAGCGGGAAATACTCCGGTTTCTCTGGTCATGCGTCGCCGTGTCGGCTGCGGCGCAAGTCGGCACGCTGCCATTGGTGCTTTACTACTTCCACGAACTGCCGTTGCTGGGGCTGCTTACCAACCTTATCGTCGTGCCGCTGCTGCCCGTGCTGCTGGTCGTGGGATTTTTGTGGCTCGCCCTATCGGCAGAGGGGGCGGCTCCTACCCTGCTCACCCGCTGCCTCGATGGCATGACCGGAGGCATGGAGCGGCTCACCCGCGAAATTTCCGCTCTCGACTTTGTCTCGATACAACATATCTGGATAGAACCGCACGAAGTCGTTTTCCTGTTCGTCGTGCTGTTCGGCGGCATCGCATGGCTTCTGACCCGCCGCACCCGTCTGCTTATAGGGCTGCTTGCATTCGTGCTGGCGTTTTTGGTATTCGACACAGCGGCGAGCCGTCCGCCCCTGCACAATGTATGGGCGGTATATCAGGAGAGCGGCTCGACGACGCTCAATTTCATCGACAACGGCGACAACCTGCTGCTGCGGCTCGACACCGTATCGACCGGAAATGCCGAACGCGAAGCGGAACGCTTTTGGTTGAAAAACGGCATCGACAACATTACCTATCTTTCTTTCGGCGACACGCTCGTGCACGGAAATCTGCGAGTAAAAGCGCCGTTCATCGAATTTCAAAACGACTGCATCATCGTGCTCGACGACACCCGATGGAAAGAGGCGACAACGCACGAACGGCTGCATGTCGATTATGCCATCGTGTGTCCGGGCTTCAAAGGAAAAATCGATGCCGTGCGGCAACTGTTCGACATCGGACAAGTGATTTTAGCCCACAGCCTGCCCTACTTCCAGCAAACCGCGCTGCAAGAGGAGTGCAAGCGGCTGCGCATACCCTGCCACCGCATACGCACCGACGGAGCACGGATAATCGTCCACACTAAAAATTAAAGGAGAGCCGCAGGTTGAACTGACGCCCCGTGAGATAGTTGGGCACGGCGTTCTGGCTGTCGTAAATATCGGTTACCCAATAATAGGAATTGACGTTGGCGAAGTCGAGCAGATTGAAAACGTCGAGTCCTATCCATATACTGCGGAAAGCACGGAAAAAGGGTTTGTGCATGATACGGTCTTCGCCGCCCGCCAGACGTCTTGAAAAACCGATGTCGATACGGCGGTAGGGAGGCGTGCGGAAATAGCCGTCGGCACGACCTTTGTGCGGCGGCGCCATAGGCAGCCCGTCCGCCCAAATAGCTTTCAGAGAGAAACGAAATTTCGGAAAACGGGGTATGTAGTCCTGAAAGAAAAGCCCCACGCTGTACCGCTGTTCGGTGGGCAGCGGTACTTTCACGCCCCTTATCTTCTCTTTGGCGCTCATCAGCGAAAACGAAAGCCACGAATCGACACCCGGCACAAACTCTCCGAAAAGTTTTACATCGAGACCTGCCACATAACCTTCGGAATTGTTTTCGCCGCTGTACCACACGCGCACATTATCGACTTCGTACGAAATGAGGTGATCCAATTTCTTGTAATAGAGCTCGCCCGTGAGTTTGAACGGACGATTCATCGCCGTGAACGTAAAGTCGCTGCCCAAAATCACGTGGATAGAACGCTGCGATTTGATATGATTGTTGAGCCGCACCACCCAATCGCCCTTGCGGTCTTGCACCGTATCGCGAAACTCCTTGTAGAAAGGCGCCTGATAATAAAGTCCCGTTGCAAAGCGGAATGTCAATCGGGGCTGAAACGCGGGATTGAATCCTATCGAGATGCGGGGCGACACGATGCACTCACGGTTGAAATCCCAATACGAAAGTCTTACGCCGCCGACAAACCGGTAAATGCCCGATTCGCTTTCGAGGGTATAGGTTTCCTGCGCGTATGCCGAAAAGCGGTTGCTTTCGAGCCGTTGCAGCGAACGGAGGTTGCTGATGAGCGAAATTTCCTTACCGGTATGGGGAAGCGTGTAGCCCGAAGAGTCGCGCGACTCCCATTCCCGCATACGGTCTTGTATGCGTTCGTGCCGATAGTCGGCGCCGTAATTCAGCGTATGGCGCCCCATACGGGTCTCGCCTTTCAGAGCAATCGCATAAACATCGGCATTCAGGCGGTCGCGTGCGTGTTCACGATAAGCGCCATACCCCAACGTTCCCGCAGATTCCTGCGTATCGACACCGTTAGCCATATCGAGCTCGTCGAGCCAATACTCTCCGGCAATATCATAAGATACGCGCTCGCGCGTGGCAAATGCCGATGCCAGTAGCGACAGCCGCGTAAAAGAAGAAGGCCGGTAATTGACGGTGAACGCCCCGAAATAGGTCTGAAACAAATCCTGCTCCTTGCCGTCGAAATAGACTTTGAACTGCGCCGCCGACGACATATTGCCGTATCGGGTAGTACGGGTCTGCGGTATGAATTTGTAATTGTTCGAAGATATATTGCCCAAGAAAGCTATATCCCAGCGGGGATTGATGCGGTAGGTCAGATAGGTCTGGTAATCGAAAAAGAGCGGTTTGTATTCGCCTTCGGTATCGAGCGTGCTCAACAGCGAAGAGTTGGTTTTGAAGCGGAAGCCGTGCAGCTGCGAAAACTTTTTCGTGCGCTGCCCCACCGATGCGCTCGCGCCCAAGAAACTGCCCGACACCGAGCCTTCAAACGATTCCGGCTGCTTGTAGGTAATATCGAGCACCGACGACATCTTGTCGCCGTACTCCACCGGATAGCCGCCCGACGAAAAGCCTACCGACGCCACCATATCGGGATTGATGAAGCTCAATCCTTCCTGCTGTCCCGAACGAATAAGCTGCGGACGGTATATTTCTATGCCATTGACATAGACGATGTTTTCGTCGTAATTGCCGCCCCGCACGGAGTATTGCGAACTCAATTCGTTGTTGGAGTGCACACCCGGCATCGTCGCCAGCAGCGCCTCGATGGAACCGCCGGAAGCATCGGGCATAAGCTGCCAGTCTTTCGGGTCGATTTTTTGCAGCGTGGACATTTGGCGGCGGTATTCCCGCACCTCGACCTCGTTCAACGAGCGGTCTTTACGGTAAAGGCGCACCGTCAGCGACGTTTTGTCCTGCACGTCGCGCAACACGCGCCGCTCGGTGCGATAGCCTAAATAGGAAAAAGAGAGTACGACCGAATCGGTCTTTGCCAAATGCAAGGTAAATGTGCCCTTCTTGTCGGTGAACGTACCGGCTGCCGCTGCGGGCGCCGACACGGTAACGAGATCCATCGGCACGCCGTCGGAGTCGATTACCCTGCCCGTTACGACGACACGATGCTGCGCCTGCGCGGCAAGGCACAAAAAAGTCAAAAGAAAAAGTATGCAGTGTCGTAAAGACATAGTATCGTCAATGAACTTATATGTTTAACGGAATTTCGGGCGTTTCAGTATATCCGTCTGCAAAAAAAGCGCATCGGCTGGCCGTCGCCGCCGACAGAGCGCGCCCGATTTTCGCAAATATTTCCGGACGGCGGGAAAGTTTCGACATTTTATTGTTATTTTTGCGAAAACAATATCATAACCCCAAATGCAACCGATATGAAAGATTTTCACGAATTGCTGAGAACACGGCGCAGTACGCGCAGATATACCGACAAAGAAATTTCGCCGGAAGATGTAAAGTGCATCATGGAAGCCGCCCTGATGGCTCCGTCGTCGAAACGTTCGCTTTCGTGGGAGTTCGTGCTGGTGGAAGATGCCGCCATGCTCGAACGGCTGTCGGTATGCAAAGAGCACGGCGCCAAACTCATAGCCGGCGCCAAACTCGCCGTCGTGGTGCTTGGCGACCCGACAAAAAGCGACGTGTGGATAGAAGATGCCTCCATCGCCGCCACGCTGATACAGCTCCAAGCCGAAGAGGCGGGGCTCGGAAGCTGCTGGGTGCAGATACGCAGCCGCTTCGACGAAAACGGCGAATCGGCAGAAGACAACGTGCGTGAATTGCTGAACATTCCGCTGCCCATGCAGGTGCTCGCCATTATTGCCTTAGGACACAAAGGCGAAGAAAAAACACCTTTCGACCTCGAAAAAGCCGCGTGGGAAAAAGTGCATATCGGTCAATGGTAACTCCCGACTCCATACAGCGAATCGTCTTTGTCGGCGCGGGCAACATCGCGACGCATCTGGCTGTCGCCCTGCACGGAGCGGGCTACGACATCGCGCAGATATACAGCCGCACGGAAGCGTCGGCAAAAGCGCTTGCCGACCGCATCGGCTGCGCCTATACGACACAGCCGCAGGAGGTTACCGACACGGGCGACCTCTACGTTTTCGCCGTGAGCGACGACGCGCTTGCCCCCCTGCTCGACCGCGTGTCGGCACGCCGCGACGCCCTGTGGGTACACACGGCAGGAAGCCTGCCGATGTCGGTATTTGCCGGAAAGTGCGCACGCTGCGGCGTGCTCTATCCACTGCAAACATTTAGCAAAAACCGAATGGTGGATTTTGCGGAGATACCCGTATTCATCGAAGCCGGCAACGCCGCCGATGCCGACCTGCTGCGCCGCGTGGCAGGACGCATCTCCCACCGTGTCGCCGAAATCTCCTCCGAACAACGGAAATACCTGCATCTGGCTGCTGTGTTCGCCTGCAACTTCACCAACCACCTCTACGCCGTCGCCGCCAAGCTGCTGCAAGAGCACGGGCTGCCGTTCGACACCCTGCTGCCGCTTATCCGCGAGACGGCTGCCAAAGTGGAGAGCCTTGCCCCCGCCGATGCGCAGACGGGTCCTGCCGTGCGCTACGACCGCCGCGTCATGCAACGCCACCTCGACCTGCTCGACGACCCGGCGGCACAAGAGATATACCGCCTGTTGAGCCAAGAAATACATCGTTTCGCCACTGAAAAACAATCATAAACAATGAGCAAAATCGCTTACGACTTATCGCTTATCAAAGGTTTCGCTTTCGACGTCGATGGCGTGCTGTCCGCCGAGACCATTCCCCTGCACCCCAACGGCGAGCCGTGCCGCACCGTAAACATCAAAGACGGCTACGCCCTGCAACTTGCCGTGCGCAAAGGCTACGAAGTCGCCATCATCACGGGCGGACGCACGGAAGCGGTGCGTAAACGCTTCGAAGGCTTGGGCATACGGCACATTTATATCGGAGCCGGCATCAAGACGCTCCCGTTCGAGGAGTGGAAAAATTCAACCGGACTGAAACCGGAGGAAATACTCTATATGGGCGACGACATTCCCGACTACGAAGTGATGCAGCAGGTGGGGCTGCCCTGCTGCCCCGCCGACGCAGCACCCGAAATAAAAGCCATTGCCGCCTACATATCGCCCTGCAAAGGGGGCTACGGCTGCGGACGTGACGTGTTGGAGCAGGTGATGAAAGCACAGGGCACATGGTTGGGCGCCGATGCTTTCGGCTGGTAATAAAAAAGTTATGGATTTTCTGAAAAATTACGACATCGTACTGGCAAGCAATTCGCCGCGCCGCAAAGAGCTGTTGGGCGGATTGGGCATACCCTATCGCGTGTGCGTACTTCACGATATCGACGAGAGTTATCCCGATACGCTGCAAGACGAGGAAATACCCCTCTACATCTCCCGCAAAAAAGCGGCGGCTTACGAAAATATGTTGGAGAGCCGCACCCTGCTCATCACCGCCGACACCATCGTATGGCTCGACGGTCGCGTCTATGGCAAGCCGCACGACAATGCCGAAGCTTGCGTCATGCTCCGCGCCCTCTCGGGAAGAACGCACACGGTGATTACCGGCGTTACGATACGCACGCGGGCAAAAGAGGTGTCGTTTGCCGTATCGACGGAAGTATCGTTCGCCGCGCTTTCCGACGAAGAAATCGACTATTACGTTAGCCGTTTCTCGCCGCTCGACAAAGCCGGCGCCTACGGCATACAGGAATGGATAGGCTATGTGGGGGTAAACGGCATACGCGGCTCCTACTTCAATGTCATGGGGCTGCCCATACA